>JBILNB010000005.1:0-148462 GCA_044375195.1 Rubrivivax sp.
CTGCACGCGCTGCTGCGCACCGTCATTACCCGGCTGATGAAGACGCTCACGCGCCGGGGCGTGCTGGTCGAGGACATGGGCCAGACCTGGCTGGCCGAGCCGGATGCCGACGGCGAGGAGGCGCGCAGAACGTCGACACGCAACACGCAACACGCAACACGCAGCACCCCGAAAAGGTACCCGCCGGTAGGCCGCTATGCTGTACCGGCCGCTACATGGCGGCTACATAGACCAAGCGCCGCAGTAGGGTAAAAGAAAACGCGCTAAGCGTTTCATCGCTAAGCGCTTGATTTACTTGGGGTGGCTGATGGGACTCGAACCCACGACAACCAGAATCACAATCTGGGACTCTACCAACTGAGCTACAGCCACCGCGGTCAAGCCCATCATTATAGGCCCGTCGCCGGGTGTTTCAGCGTGACGCCGCGGCGGCAGCCTTCTCGGCCTTGGCCGCATCGGGCACGCGGATCTCCACCTTGAAGCGCTTCTTCAAGGCCTGGTAGTAGGCCTCCGACTCGGCCGCTCCCCAGGCCTGGGCGAGTTGGGGCGCGATCAGCGCATCGATGGCCTCCGACCCCTCGCGCGGCACCACCTTCAGCACCCGCACCACCGCGTAGCCCTGGCGCCCGAGGTCCACGCCCAGAGCTGCCGGCAGCTTGTCGGCCGGCGCCGCGAGCACGGTGTCGACCACCGCGCGCGGCAGGCCCTGCACCTGGCCGCGCGACAGCACGCCCTTCTGCGGCAGCGCGGCGTTCGCATCCCCCTTCACGGCCTCGAGCCGGGCCTGGCCTTCCTTGCGCGCCAGTTCGGCGGCCTTCTGCGCGACGACCGCCGCGCGGACGCGGTCCTTCACGTCGGCCAGCGGCGGGGTGCGCGCAGGCAGGTGCTCAACCACCCGCGCAGAAACCAGCGTGCTGTTGCCCAGGTCCACCGCGTCGGTGTTGCGCTTGTTGCGCACTGCATCTTCGGCAAACACGGCCCCCAGCAGCTTGGGCGAGGCCAGCGGCCCGGTCGCGCCCGGCGCCGGGTTGCGCGTAACGGTGGCGCTGCGCTTCTCGAGCTTGAACTTGTCGACCGCGGGCTGAAGGCTGTCGGCCTGCTCGTAGACGATGTTGGTGAACTGCTCGGCGAGTTCGACGAACTTGCGCTGGGCGAGTTGCTTGCGCACCTCGGCCTCGATCTCGGCGCGCACGCTCTCGAAGGCCTGCTTCTCGCCGCCGCGCACCCCGGTGAGCTGGATGACGTGGTAGCCGAACTCGGTCTCGACGATGTTGCCGATCTCGCCCGACTTCATCGCGAAAACCGCGTCCTCGAACGGCTTGACCATGGCCCCGCGGCCAAAGAAGTCCAGGTCGCCGCCGCGCGGGGCGGACCCGGGGTCCTGCGAGTGCTTTTTCGCCACCTCGCCGAACTTGTTCGGCGTGCGGCGCGCCTCGGCGAGCAGTTCCTCGGCCCGCTCGCGCGCCTTCTTGCGGTCCGCGGCCGGGGCATCCTTCGACGCGGTGATGAGGATGTGGCTCGCCCGTCGCTCCTCGGCGCGCGTGTAGCGGCTCTGGTTCTCGGCGTAATAGCGGCGCAGGTCGTCCTCGCTGGTGGCGAGGGTCTTCTTCACCGCCTCGAGGTCGAGCACGACGTAGTCGACGCGGGCCTGCTCGGCCAGCTTGAACTCGGCCTCGTTGGCCTTGAAATAGGCCTCCAGCTCGGCGTCGGTGGGCTGCACCTTGGCCGCCTGCGAGGCGGCATCGAAGACCTGCCACTGCACCTCGCGCTGCTGCAGCAGCGCGTCCAGCGCTTGCGACACCGTCACCTTCGGCGCGAAGGCCGTGCCCTCGACGGCACCCAGCACCTGGCGCACGCCCAGGTCCTGGCGCAGCCGCTCTGCGAAGCCCTCGGATGTCAGACCCTGCGCGGTCAGGAGGTCCCGGTTGACACTGCCGTCGGGGTTGCGGAAGGCAGCGAACTGCGCGTCACTGCGGAACAGGCGCGCCAGGCGCTCGTCGCCGGGCAGCAGGTGGTCCTTGACGGCAGCGGTCGCCAGAACGCGCTCGCGCACCAGTTCGTCGAGCGTGCGGCGCTTGGCCTCGGGCGTGTCGATCAGCTTCACGTCCAGGCCGGGCACCTGCCGACGCAGGTTCTCGACACTGCGCTGGTGCGCCTGATCCCACTCCACGCGCGAGATCTTCGCGCCATCGACCTCGGCCACCGGCGCGAAGGACTCGTCGGTGAAACGCGAATAGCCCTGAACGCCGAAAAAGACGAAGGACGGGAAGATCAGCACCACCAGGACGAACTGGAGGACCCGCTTGTGCGACCGGACGAACTCGAACATGGACGGCCACCGTGTGCTACGTGATTCAGGGCCACGACGCCTGGCGCCGCGGGTCTCGCGCCGCTGCCCGCACGGGCAGCGGTCTTCCAATGTGGTGGGTGCTGACGGGATCGAACCGCCGACCTACGCCTTGTAAGGGCGCCGCTCTGCCAGCTGAGCTAAGCACCCGCCTGCCCCGGGCTCACGTCCGGGGCACGGGGTTCAGTTGAGGTGGTCCTTCAGACCCTTTCCCGGGCGGAAACGCGGCACCTTCGCCGCCTTGATGCGCACCTCCGCCCCCGTGCGCGGGTTGCGGCCGACACGCGCCTTGCGCCGCGTGACCGAGAAGGTGCCGAAGCCGGTCACGGTGACGCTGCCGCCCTTCTTGAGCTCGGCCTGGATGCCGCCGACGAGCGCCTCGAGCGCGCGCGCGGCAGCGGCCTTGGATATGTCGGCCTGGCTCGCGATGTGTTCGATCAAGTCGGTCCTGTTCAAGGGCCACCCCTGGGTCTGCCTGCAGCGCGGGTGCCGCGCGAAAAGCCGCGGATTCTATGCGCTGGAGGCTTGGCTGACCCGGGCCGCGATCGCCGTGCCGACGTCGCGCGTGCCGGCTGTGCCGCCCAGGTCCGGCGTGCGTGGCGCCGCTGGATCGGCGAGCAGGGTCTCGATCGCCGCCAGCACCGCATCGTGGGCCTCTCGGTGGCCCAGGAAATCGAGCATCAGCGCCGCCGACCAGATCTGCCCGATCGGGTTGGCGATGCCGCGCCCGGCGATGTCGGGCGCCGAACCGTGCACGGGCTCGAACAGGCTGGGCCACTGGCGCGTGGGGTTGAGGTTGGCCGACGGCGCGATGCCGATGGTACCGGTGCAGGCCGGGCCGAGGTCGGACAGGATGTCGCCGAACAGGTTGCTCGCCACCACCACGTCGAAGTGCTGCGGCCGCTGCACGAAGTGCGCGGTAAGGATGTCGATGTGGAAGCGGTCGACCTGCACCTCGGGATAGGCGCGCGCCATGGCGTCGACACGCTCGTCCCAGTAGGGCATGGTGATGGCGATGCCGTTGCTCTTGGTGGCCGAGGTCAGGCGCCGCCGCGGGCGCCGCATGGCCGCCTCGAAGGCGAACTTCAGCACCCGGTCCACACCCTGGCGCGACAGGATGGTCTGTTGCATCACGATCTCGCGCTCGGTGCCCTCGTACATGCGGCCACCGACGGCCGAGTACTCGCCTTCGGTGTTCTCTCGAACGATCAGCATGTCGATCTCGCCCGGGCCGAGCGGCCGGCCCTGGCGGTCCACCAGCGGCGAGCGGATGCCCGGCATCAGCCGCGCCGGGCGCAGATTGACGTACTGGTCGAACTCGCGCCGGAACTTCAGCAGCGAGCCCCACAGCGAGACGTGGTCGGGCACCGTGGCCGGCCAGCCCACCGCGCCGAAGAAGATGGCCTCGTGCCCGCCGATGCGGTCCTTCCAGTCGTCGGGCATCATCTTGCCGTGGCGCTCGAAGTGGCGGCAGTGCGCGAAATCGAACTCATCGACCTGCAGCGCGATGCCGAAGCGCCGCGCCGCGGCGTCGAGCACGCGCAGGCCCTCGGGCATCACCTCCTGGCCGATGCCGTCGCCGGCGAGCACGGCAATGCGGTGTGGGGTCGTCATGGGTCGGGTCCTCGATCCACCGGGAATCCCGGCATTGTGGCCGCGCCTGCACGGCCCGGCACGAAGCGGGCCCTATCTCGAGCGCTCGCGCACGACCAGAGCCACGCCCGCGGCGGTCAGCGCCATGCCGGCCAGCACCAGCGGGGTCAGGGCTTCGTCGAACAGAAACCAGGCCTGGACGGCGGCGCAGGGCGGCACCAGGTACATAAGACTCGTGACGCGCGTGGCCGCGCCGCGCTGGATCATCAGCACCAGCAGCGAGCCGGCCGCCAGCGTCAGGCCCAGCACGGACCAGGCCAGCGCCACCAGGGTCTGCGCCGTCCAACGCACGCTCTCGTCCTCCAGCAGGGCCAACGGCAACACGGCCGCCAGCGCCGCCAGCAACTGCACGCAACTCGCAGTGCGCACGTCCACGGGACGCACCCAGCGCTTCTGCCACAGGGTGCCGGCCGTGATGCACAGCAGCGCCAGCAGCGCGAGCACCAGCGTCGGCGCCGAGGCCTCGCCCAGACCGAGCTTGCGCCAGACCACGAGCACCAGACCGGCCAGCCCGAGGGTGAGGCCGAGCCACTGGCGCCGGCTGGCGCGCTCGTCGGCCCCGCTCGACGACAGCCACAGCGCGGTGAGCACGGGCTGCAGGCCGACGATCAGCGCCGCCGTGCCCGCCGACATGCCGGCCTTGACCGCGACCCAGACGCCGCCCAGGTAGCCGGCGTGCATCAGCAGCCCGACCACACCCAGGTGCAGCCACTGCGAGCGCCCCTGCGGCCAGGCCGCGCCGGACGCGCGGATCCACACCAGGAAGGCCAGCACCGACAGGCTGAAGCGCCAGGCCAGGAAGCCCATCGGCGGCGCGTGCGGCATGGCCAGGCGCGCGACGACGAAACCCGTGCTCCATATCAGCACGAAGACCCAGGGCACGGCGCGCAGCGCGGCGCTGTCGGGCCCCGATGCACCGCTCATGCGGGTGTCAGCGCGCCTTCGCGCGGATCTCGGGCAGCGCCTTGCGCAGGTAGTAGACCATCGACCAGATGGTCAACACGGCGGCGATGTAGATCAGGCCGGTGCCCCAGATGCGCGTGTCGATGACGCCGAACAGGGCGCCGTCGTAGAGCAGGAAGGGGATGGCCACCATCTGCACCGTGGTCTTGAGCTTGCCCAGCATGTGCACGGCCACGCTGCGCGAGGCGCCGATCTGCGCCATCCACTCGCGAAGGGCCGAGATCGCGATCTCGCGCCCGACGATGACGAGCGCGACGAAAGCGTTGACGCGGTCGAGCTGCAGCAGGATCAGCAGCGCCGCGCAGACCAGGAACTTGTCGGCCACCGGGTCGAGGAAGGCGCCGAAGGACGAGGTCTGGTTCAGCTTGCGCGCCAGATAGCCGTCCAGCCAGTCGGTCAGCGCCACGACGACGAAGAACACCGTGGCCAGCAGGTTGCGCGTAGGCGCATCCAGCGGCAGGTAAAACACCCCGACGATGAGCGGGATGGCGATGATGCGTGCCCAGGTCAGCAGCGTCGGCAGCGTCAGGAACATGCGAGGATTGTGCCCGCGTCGGCCCCTGCGGTGCGACAGCGGTCAATGCAGGGCACGATAGATCTCCTCGGCCAGTTCGGGCGAGATGCCGTCGACGGCGGCCAGTTCGTCCACGCTGGCCTGGGCGACGCCGCGCAGGCCGCCGAAGCGCTGCAGCAGGCGCGCGCGCTTGCGCGGCCCCACGCCAGGCACATCCTCGAGCCGGCTGCCGCCGGTGCGCACGCTCGCGCGCCGCGCGCGCATGCCCGTGATGGCGAAGCGGTGCGCCTCGTCGCGGATCTGCGCCACCAGCATCAGCGCCGCCGAGTCGTGGCCGAGCGCGACCTTCGGCCGGCCGTCGGCGAAGACGAGCTCCTCGAGCCCGACCTTGCGCTTCTCGCCCTTCTCGACGCCGACGATGAGCGCGAGGTCCAGGCCGAGTTCCTCGAAGACCTCGCGCGCCATCGCCACCTGCCCGCGCCCGCCGTCGACGAGCACCAGGTCGGGCAGGCGGGCGCGGCCCGCGCCGCGGCCGCGCACGGGGGCCGCCACGGGCTCCGCGCCAACGGCTGCCGCGTCGTCGCCGGCCACGGCCGCGGCCCCCTCGGCCTCGATCGCCTCGGCGAGCTTGGAGTAGCGCCGCGTCAGCACCTGGCGCATCGCGGCGTAGTCGTCGCCTCCGGTGATGCCCTCGACGTTGTAGCGCCGGTACTGGTCCGGCCGCATCGCGTGGCCCTCGTAGACGACGCAGGAGGCCTGCGTCGCCTCGCCGGCGGTGTGGCTGACGTCGAAGCACTCGATGCGCAGTTGCGCCAGGTCCCCGGTGTCCAGGTCCAGCGCCTCGGCCAGGGCACGGGTGCGCTCGCGCTGGGAACCTTCCTCGGCCAGCAGCCGGGCCAGCGCCAGCCCGGCGCCCTTGGCCGCCATCTCGAGCCAGACCTTGCGCTGCCCGCGCGGCTGGTGCAGCACGCGCACGCGGTGCCCGGCCGCAGCGCCCAGCGCCTCGACCACCGCGTCGCCCAGCGCCTCGCTGAGCACCAGCAGCGGCGGCACCGCCTGCCCGGCATAGTGCTGCAGCACGAAGGCCTGCAGCACCTGCACCTCGGGGCTGGCGGGCGGCGCCTCCTCGCCGGACTCCTCGGCCTCGTCCTCGGCGCGCAGCGCGGTCGCGTCGTCCACGTGGGCCGGGAAGTGTGCCCGGTCTCCGAGATGGCGCCCCCCGCGCACCATGGCCAGGTTCACGCAGGCACGCCCACCCTGCACCTTCACCGCCAGGATATCGACGTCCTGCTCCTCGCCCGACAGGCTGCTGTGCTCCACGGACTGCTGGTGCAGCACGCGCGAAAGCGCCGCGATCTGGTTGCGCACCTGGGCCGCGCGTTCGTACTCCAGCACCTCGGCGTGCGCCATCATGCGCTGCTGCAGGGCATCGAGCACCTCCTGCGAGCGGCCGAGCAGGAAGGCCTCGGCCTCGCGCACGTCGCGCGCGTAGTCCGCCGCCGGCACCAGACCCACGCAGGGGCCCGAGCAGCGCTGGATCTGGTACAGCAGGCAGGGCCGCGAGCGGTTGGCGAAGACCGTGTCCTCGCAGGTGCGCAGGCGGAAGACCTTCTGGATCAGCTGGATCGTCTCCTTCACCGCCCAGGCCCCCGGGTAGGGGCCGAAGTAGCGGTGACGACGGTCGACCGCTCCGCGGTAGTAGGCCACGCGCGGGAAGTTGTGCGCCAGCCCGAGGCCTGCGCCGCCACCCGCGGAGCCGGTCAGCTTCAGGTAGGGGTAGCTCTTGTCGTCCCGGAACAGGATGTTGAATCGCGGATTCAACGTCTTGATCAGGTTGTTCTCGAGCAACAGCGCCTCGGCCTCGGTGCGCACCACCGTGGTCTCCAGGCGCGCGATCCGCGCCACCATGGCGCCGATGCGGGTGCCGCCGTGGTCCTTCTGGAAATAGCTCGAGACCCGCTTGCGCAGGTGGCGAGCCTTGCCGACGTAGAGCACGCCGCCGCGGGCGTCGAAGTAGCGGTAGACGCCCGGCAGGCCGGGCAGCGCGGCGACCTCGGCCAGCAGCTGCGCGCGCAGCGCCTGCGCGCCGTCGGGCGGCTCGGCGGCACGCTCGCTGCCCTCGCCGGGCGGGGCGTCGGGCGGCGCCGGAGGGGACGGGACGGTCTTGTGCGAGCTCACGGGCCCGCATTGTCGCGGCGGCGCAGCCGCGCCTGCCGGGGCGGCCTGCGTATCATGACCTTCCAATGCTGCCCACCTCCTCCCCCGCAGGCCCCGCCCCCGCGCGCGCGGCCGAGGACGCGCCGGCGGCCGTCCCGCGGACCTGGGACCTGTTCTGCCGCGTCATCGACAACTTCGGGGACATCGGCGTGTGCTGGCGCCTCGCGGCCGACCTGAGCGCGCGCGGGCAGCGCGTGCGCCTTTGGGTGGACGACCGCTCGGCGCTGGCGTGGATGGCGCCGGCAGGCGCCGAAGGCGTCGAGGTGCGGGATTGGCGTGAGCCCCTGCCGGACGCCGAACCCGGCGACGTCGTGGTCGAGGCCTTTGCCTGCGACCCGCCAGCCTCCTTCGTCGCGGCGATGGCGCGCCGGCAGCCGGCGCCGGTGTGGCTCAACCTCGAGTACCTGAGCGCCGAGCCCTGGGTCGAGCGCTGCCACGGCCTGCCCTCGCCGCAATGGCAGGGGCCGGCCGCCGGCCTAAGCAAGTGGTTCTTCCACCCCGGCTTCACCGCTGCCACCGGCGGCCTGCTGCGCGAGCCCGGGCTGCTGGCTCAGCGCGCTGCCTTCGACGCCCGCGCGTGGCGACACAAGCTCGGGCTGGCGACGGAGCCCGAGGAAAGGCTGGTCACCCTCTTCTCCTACGCCAATCCGGCCCTACCCACGCTGCTGCAGGCGCTCGCAGCGCACCCCACACTGCTGGCGCTGACCCCCGGCCCGGCCACCGCACAGGTGCGCGCGCTGCCGCTGCCGCCGGGCCTGCGCGCGGTGGAACTGCCCTGGCTGGCGCAGCCTGAATACGACCGCCTGCTGTGGTGCGCCGACCTCAACTTCGTACGTGGCGAAGATTCGCTCGTGCGCGCGCTCTGGGCAGGCGTGCCCTTCGTCTGGCAGTTGTACCCGCAGCACGACGGCGCGCACGGGCCAAAGGCCGAAGCCTTCGCCTCCCACTGGCGCGAGGACGCCGCGCCGCAGGCGCCGCTGCCCGCCGCGGTGGAGGCGCTGATCCGAGCCTGGAACGGGCTCGCCCCCGCAGACCTTGACACCTTCCATGCCGCCTTGCAGACCTTGCAACGGTCGCCGGTGGCGCCCGGCGCCGCCTGGCCCGCCGCGGCCCGGGCCTTCGCGCAGCATCAGGCCGGCTACCCCGACCTGGCCACCCGCCTGTTGCAATTCGTCTCGCGGCGCGCACTCGCGGCCAGAGGGTCTACGGTCTAGAATCCCGGGTTTTCCATGAGCCGACATTGCGTGGCTCCCAACCTTCGACCTGCCCCCATGAAACTCGCTCAAGAAATCCGTGCCGGCAACGTGATCATGCAGGGCAAGGACCCGATGGTCGTGCTCAAGACCGAATACAGCCGCGGCGGCCGCGGTGCCGCCACCGTGCGCATGAAGATGAAGAACCTTCTCAATGGTGGCGGGGCGGAGGTCGTCTTCAAGGCCGACGACAAGATGGACCAGATCGTGCTCGACAAGAAGGAGTGCACCTACTCCTACTTTGCCGACCCGATGTACGTGTTCATGGACACCGAGTACAACCAGTACGAGGTCGAAGCCGAGAACATGGGAGACGCGATCCAGTACCTGGAGGACGCGATGACCGTGGAGGTGACCTTCTACGACGGCAAGGCGATCTCCGTGGAGATGCCGACCACCGTCGTGCGCGAGATCAACACCGAGCCTGCCGTCAAGGGCGACACCTCGGGCAAGGTGATGAAGCCGGCGCGTCTGGTGGGCACGGGCTTCGAGATCAGCGTGCCGCTGTTCGTCGAGGACGGCGACCGCGTCGAGATCGACACCCGCACGCACGAGTACCGCAAGCGCGTCTGATACGCTGCCCGGGCCGTCAGGGGCCGGCATGGCCCCGCGACCGGGGCCCACAGGAACGCAGGGCGCCCGTCGGGCGCCCTTCTTTCTTGCCGAAGCACGCCATGCCGCCTGCCCCCTCCCCCCGCGATACGGGTCCGCCGACAGCGCCCGCCTGGCCCAACGGCTTCGACTTCGAGGCCGCGGTCGCTGCCCCTTTCCGCATGCAGCCCGGGCTGCGGCGCCTGCCACCGGGTGCGCCGCAGCTCACGCCACTGCGCCCGGGCAGCCGCGCGCAGCGCGAGAAGCTGGCGGTCCTGAGCGCCTTCTGGCGCGAGGCCCTGGTGCAGGCGCCCGGCTTCGACCCCGCGCCTGCGCTGCAAGCGATCTCCGCGCACGCGGCTGGCGAGCACCCCCGGCATTGGCAGTGGGACGGCGCGCGCGCCGTCGCGCCCACGCTGGGCGCGGCGGTGGTTGCAGGCGCGGTCGAGGATCTGGGCCCGGGGGCCTTCGGCCTGGGTGACGAGATCGGGCGCTGCCTGCGCGGCCTGCCCGCGCCCTGGCGCCTGGCCGGGCTGCTGGCGCTGAGCTTTCTCGAGGATCTCGCGGTCATGGACGGCGCCAGCGGCACCGTGCCCTGGATGGCCGTCACCCTGCCCTCGCACTGGGCGCCCGAGGACAAGGTCGGCCGGCACTTCGGCTCGATCCACGGCCCGGTGGCCGACAGCCGCACGCTGAGCGAGGCCGGGCCGGCCCTGATGCGCCTGGCCTGCGGGCCGCAGCGCTGGGAGCGCTTCGTCTGGACGGTCACCGACCACCCGCGCCTGCACGCGCACCCGCGACGCCTGGACGCACAGCGCTGGCCTGCCGGCGCCGGCACGGCGCTGCCGCAGCAGGCGTGGTGGCGCACCGAGCGCCAGACCTTCGTGCCGGTGCCTTCGGCCGGGCAGGCAGTGTTCACCATCGCGGTGGACGTGCAGCCGCTCGCGCAGGCGCTGGACTCCCCGGAGCGGACCCGCCGTGTACGCGACGCCCTGGCGACGATGAGCCCCGAGGTGCGGGACTACCGCGGCCTGACTCCGGTGCATGCGGCGTTGCTGGGTTGGCTCGAGGCCCGGTCGGCCGCGCCATGAGGCACCGGCCGCCGACCTGGGCGCGCATCGAGTTCGTCGACGGCGTGCCGCTGGCGCCAGACTTCGGCGACGTCTACCACGCCCGCGCGGGCGCCCTGGGGCAGGCGCGCCATGTCTTCCTGGGCGGAAACGGGTTGCCAGGGGCCTGGCAGGGCCGAAGGCGCTTCGCCATCCTCGAGACGGGCTTCGGGCTCGGGCACAACCTGCTCGCCACCTGGAAGGCCTGGCGCGACGACCCGCAGCGCTGCGAGCGGCTGGACTACGTCTCGGTCGAACTGCACCCGCCCGGCCGCCCCGACCTGGAGCGCGCGCTCGCGGCCGGGGGTGCGCCGGCTGACTTGGCGGCCGCGCTGGTCGCAGCCTGGCCCCCGCCGACCCCCGGCCTGCACCGCCTGGCCTTCGACGGCGGACGCCTCGTGCTCTGGCTGGCCCTCGGCGACGCCCGGGACCTGCTGCCGGCCTTGGTGGGCCGCTTCGACGCCCTCTACCTGGACGGCTTCGCGCCCGCGCGTAATCCCGACATGTGGGACCGGCGTCTGCTGGCGGGGCTGGGCCGGCTCGCCGCCCCGGGGGCCACGGCCTCGACCTGGAGCGTCGCGCGCGTCGTGCGTGAGGGGCTGGTGCAGGCCGGTTTCGAGTTGTCGCGCCAGCCCGGCTACGACCGCAGGCGCGAGATGACGGTCGCGCGCCACGTGCCACGCGCGCCCAGGCGGCCACTGCCCGGCCGTCCCGGCGGTCCAGTCCCCACGGGCCGGCCCCGCCGTGCCGTCATCGTCGGCGCGGGGCTCGCGGGCGCCGCGGTGGCCCAGGCCCTGGCGGGCCGAGGCTGGTCCTGTTGCGTGCTCGACCGGGCGCTCGAGCCGGCCAGCGGCGCCTCGGGCAACCCGGCGGGCCTGTTCCACGGCACCTTGACCGAGGACGAGGGACCGCACACGCGCCTGCTGCGCGCCGCCACGCTGCTGGCCACCCCGGTGTACGCCGCGCTCGTGGCTGCCGGCGTGCCCGGCGCAGTGGACGGGCTCGTCGCCTGGCGGCGGGAGCGCCCGGCAGTCGACAGCCCACCCGGCTACGCCCACCACGGCGATGCCGAGGCCGCGGCCGGGTGGGCCGGCGCGACGCTTCCCGGACCGGCCACCCTGTACGCCCAGGCGGGATGGATGAATCCCGGGGCGGTCGTGCGTGCCTGGCTCGCCACGCCGAGGGTGGAGTTCCGTGGCGGCGTCGAGGTGGCGGCGGTACGGCGCGCGGCCCCGTCCGTTGCGATGCCTCCGCCTGCTGCAGCGTCCGAGGCGGCGCCCCTGCCCGCCGCCTGGGAACTGCTGGGCCCCGATGGCCGCGTCATCGACAGCGCCGAGCTCGTGGTCATCGCCAGCGGCACGGGGCTGCCCGCGCTGGAAGGCCCGGACGGGCCGACCGATGCCGGGCTGGGGCTGCACCCAGTGCGCGGCCAGATCACCTGGTTCGACCACACGACTGCGCTGCGGCGGCCGCTCACCGGCCAGGGCTATGCCCTGAGCCTGCCCGACGGCCGCCTGTTGTGCGGCGCGACGGCGCACCGAGCCGACACCGAGCCCGCCCTGCGCGGGGCCGACACCGCCTTCAACCTCGGGCGACTGAAGGCGCTCACGGGCATCGAGCCCGCCGCTGGCGCGGCCTGCGGCGGCAGGGTCGCCTGGCGTCTGAGCACGGTGGACCGCCTTCCGGTGGTCGGCGCCTGGCCCGACACCCCGGCCGCGGCCCGGGGCCGTCGTGACCAGGCACGATGGGTGCCGCGCCTGCCGGGCCTCTTCGTGGCCGGCGGATTCGGCTCGCGCGGCTTGGCCTGGGCTCCGCTGGCCGCGGAGGTGCTGGCGGGCTGGATCGAAGGAACACCCATGCCGCTCGAGGCCGAACTGCTCGACGCGATCGATCCGGCACGCGGGCTGGTGCGCGCTGCGCGGCGCGCGGCCGCCAACTGAAGCGGTCGGCCGCGCCCTCAGGCCGGGCGCGCTTCGCCCGGGACCGACGCGGGGTCGGCGGCAAGCTCGGCCTCGCCGCCAGCGCCTTCGGCTTCGCCAGCAGCCTCGTCACCGCCGGCCTCTTCGGGCTTGCCCTGTGCCTTGCGCTGGGCCTTCTCTTCCTTCTTGCGCTTCTTCGCCAGCTCGCGCTGGCGCTTCTCGAAGGCGTAATTGGGTTTGGCCACGCGAACTCCCTTGATTGCAGGCAAAAGCCGTATCAGAACACAAGCGTACGCACGCCCTGCACCG
Organism: Rubrivivax sp.; assembly: GCA_044375195.1. Lineage (GTDB taxonomy): Bacteria > Pseudomonadota > Gammaproteobacteria > Burkholderiales > Burkholderiaceae_C > Rubrivivax. Next base: position 12,876 of record JBILNB010000005.1, read on the forward strand.
TGCCGAGCAGGCAGGTGTTCGCCCGGTGGCGCGCGAACAGGCCGACGGTGACCACGCCCGGCCACTGGTTGACCTCGGCCTCCAGGGCAAGCGGGTCGTCGATCGCAAGTCCGTGCACATCGAGCACGATCTGGCTGTTGTCGGTGACGAGGCCGGCCCGGTGCACGGCACGGCCGCCGAGGGCGACGAATCGGCGAGCCACCTGCGCCGCCGCCATCGGGATCACCTCCACCGGCAGCGGGAAGCGGCCCAGCACCTCGACACGCTTGCTCTCGTCGGCGATGCAGACGAAGCGCTCGGCCAGGTCGGCGACGATCTTCTCGCACGTAAGCGCGCCGCCGCCGCCCTTGATCATGCAGCCACGCCCGTCGATCTCGTCGGCACCGTCGATGTAGACGGACAGACGCTCGACCTCGGAAGCCTCGACGACGCGAATACCGTGCGCGCGCAGGCGCTGCGTGCTGCGCTCGGAACTCGACACCGCGCCAGCCAGCGGCATGCCCGAGGCCGCAAGCGCGTCGATGAACTTGTCCACCGTCGAGCCCGTCCCCACCCCGAGCACGCTGCCAGGGGTGACATAGGCCAGCGCGGCGCGGCCGACCTCGGCCTTCAGTTCGTCTTGGGTCATGGACAAGTGGCTGCTGGACAATCGCAGCCATTATGTCCGTCGTCCCCTATGCGCTCACCCGCCCCTTCCTCTTCGGGCTCGACCCCGAGCAGGCGCACGACCTGACGCTGGGGGCCATCGCGGCCCTCCAGAACACGCCGGCGCAATGCCTGTGGGCCCAGCCGCGCGTCGACGATCCGGTCACGGTGGCAGGGCTGCGCTTTCCCAACCGCATTGGCCTGGCCGCCGGCCTGGACAAGAACGGCCGCTGCATCGACGGCCTGGGCGCCATGGGCTTCGGCTTCGTCGAGGTCGGCACGGTGACGCCCCAGCCGCAGCCGGGCAACCCCAAGCCGCGCATCTTCCGCCTGCCGCAGCGCCAGGCACTGATCAACCGGCTCGGCTTCAACAACGAGGGCCTGGCGTCGTTCGTGGCCCACGTGCGGCGCGCGCGCAGCTTCCGTGCCGCCGGCGGGGTGCTGGGCCTGAACATAGGCAAGAACGCGGCCACGCCGATCGAACGCGCCGCGGACGACTATCTCGCCGGGCTCGAGGGCGTCTACCCGCACGCCGACTACGTGACGGTCAACATCTCCAGCCCCAACACGAAGAACCTGCGCGCGCTGCAATCCGACGAGGCGCTGGACGCCCTGCTGGCGGCGCTCCAGGCCCGGCGCGAGGCACTGGCCGGGCAGCACCAGCGGCGCGTGCCCCTGTTCGTCAAGATCGCGCCCGACCTCGACCCGCAGCAGGTGACGCTGATCGCCGCGACCCTGCAGCGGCACGGCATCGACGGCGTGATCGCGACCAACACCACGCTGGCGCGCGAGGCGGTCCAAGGCCTGCCGCATGCGCAGGAGGCCGGCGGGCTCTCGGGGCCGCCGGTGTTCGAGGCCAGCAACCGCGTGATCGCCGCGCTGCGCGCCGCGCTCGGGCCGGGCTACCCCATCATCGGCGCGGGCGGGGTGGCCAGCGGCTCCGACGCCGTGGCCAAGCTGGACGCCGGGGCCGACCTCGTCCAGATCTACACCGGCTTCATCTACCGCGGCCCGCCCCTGGTGCGCGAGGCGGCGGCCGCGATGCGGGCGCGGGGGCCGCGGGCCGGACGCTGATCGGCACGCGGGCGACGCTCGGCAGGAACGCAAACGAGCGTCGACAGGCCCAGGCTCAATCCCCCATGGCGATGCCCTCGCGCCGCGGGTCGGCGCCGCCGAACCAGCCCGAGGGCGTGCGCTCGATGGCCTGCAGGCCGCTCGTCATCTCGACCTCCTGCACCGCATGACCGCGCGCTTTCAGCGCGTCGACCGTCGCGGCGTCGAAGCGTCCGCGCTCGAGCAGGGTCGGCCCGTTGAGGCTGCCGAAGTTGGGCAGGTCGATCGCGCGCTGCGCGTCCAGGCCGAAGGCGAGCGTGCCCAGCAAGGTCTTGGCAGTGAAGTGGATGATGGCGGCGCCGCCCGGCGAGCCCGCGCTCATGCGCAGCGCGCCGCTGGCGGCGTCGAAGACCAGCGTGGGGCTCATGCTCGAGCGCGGGCGCTTGCCCGGCTGCACGCGGTTGGCGATGGGCCGGCCCTGGGCATCGGCCGGGGCGAAGGAGAAGTCGGTGAGCTCGTTGTTCAGCAGGTAGCCGCCCGGCAGGCCGGTGCCGCCGTCGGCCAGGATGCGGGCGCCCCAGACGGCCTCGATCGTCGTCGTCATGGCCAGCGCGCGGCCGTCGGCGTCGACGATGCTGATGTGGCTTGTGCCGCCCTCGGGCTGGGCGGGCTGGGCGGCGAACAGCGGGCGCGGCGCCGAGGCGGCACGCTGCCAGGCAGGCGGCACGCCGGCCGTAGCCACGCCCATGCTGCGCTCGCCGACCTGGGCCGCCCGCTCGCGCAGGTAAGCCGGGTCGAGCATCTGCTCCCAACGGCCGCCCGGGGCCGGGACGAAGGCCGGGTCGGCCACGTACAGCGCCCGGTCGGCGTAGGCCAGGCGCGCGGCCTCGGTGTAGCGGTGCAGGAAGTCCGCGCCTGGGCGTCCGCCCGACAAGGCGCCGGGCACGGCCGCCCCCAGGTGGTCGACGATACCGAGGATCTGCATCACCGCCAGATGCCCCGACGAGGGTGGAGGGAAGCCGCACACGCGCCAGGTGCGCCAGGGCGTGCACAGCGGCTCGCGCACCTGCACGGTATAGGCCGCGAGGTCCGCCAGGCTCATGCGCCCGGGGTTGGTCGGATGCTCGCGCACGCGGCGCACCAGGTCCTCGGCCACGGGCCCCTGGTGCAGGGCAGCGCTGCCGCGCGCGGCGATCTGGCGCAGCACCGCCGCCAGCGCCGGGTTGCGCAGCACGTGCCCCACCGGGTGCGGCTCGCCGTCGGCGCGGTAGAAGTAGGCGGCGGCCGGAGGGTACTGGCGCAGCGCCGTCTCGGCCTTCAGCAGGGCGTGCATGCGCGGGCTCACCGCGAAGCCCTGTTCGGCGAGCGCGACGGCCGGCTCGAACAGGCCCGCCCAGGGCAGGCGGCCGTGGCGGCGGTGCGCCTCCTCCAGCATCCTGACCGTGCCCGGCACGCCGACCGAGCGCCCGCCGACCACGGCCTGGGCAAAGGGCAGAGGCCGGCCCTCGGGCCCGAGGAAGAGGCGCTCGTCGGCCTCGGCCGGCGCGGTCTCACGGCCGTCCAGGGCCTGCAACTGCCGCCCGTCCCAGTGCAGCAGGAAGGCGCCGCCGCCGATGCCGCTGGACTGCGGCTCGACCAGGGTCAGCACCATCTGCACCGCCACCGCGGCGTCCACCGCCGTGCCGCCGGCCTTCAAGATGCGGTAGCCCGCCTCGGTGGCCAGCGGGTTGGCCGCCGCGACCATGAAGCGCTGCGCGGACCAGCCGGGCTTGGCCTGCAGGCCGGAGGCGCCCTCGGGCAGAGTCGGGGCGGTGGCCGAGGTCGCCGCCCCCGTCGCGGGCGCCTGCGCATGGGCGCAAGCACCGGCGAGCAGCCAGGCAGCGGTCAAGAGAGCGGCGCCGGGCCGCAGCGAGAACAGGGCAGTCTTCAATCGGGGCTCCCGAACACGGAGCCCCGCAGCTTACTGCAGCGCCACGCCGGTCTTGGACTGCAGTTCCTCGCGCGTGACGCCAGGAGCCATCTCGACGACCTTGAGCCCGTGCGGTGTGACGTCCAGCACTGCGAGGTCGGTGACGATGCGGTCGACGACGCCCACACCGGTCAGCGGCAGCGTGCACTTGGGCAGGATCTTCAGGTCGAAGCCGCCGTCCTTGCGGCGCGCCACGTGCTCCATCAGCACGACCACGCTGCGCACCCCGGCGACGAGATCCATCGCCCCGCCCATGCCCTTGACCATCTTGCCCGGGATCATCCAGTTGGCCAGGTCGCCGTGCTCGCTGACCTGCATCGCCCCGAGGATCGAGAGGTTGATCTTGCCGCCGCGGATCATCGCGAAGCTGTCGTGGCTGCCGAAGATGCTCGAGCCGGGGATGGTGGTCACGGTCTGCTTGCCCGCGTTGATGAGGTCGGCGTCGACCTCGTCCTCGGTCGGGAAGGGGCCGATGCCGAGCATGCCGTTCTCGCTCTGCAGCCAGACCTCGATGTCGGGCGGCACGAAATTGGCCACCAGCGTCGGCAGGCCGATGCCGAGGTTGACGTAGAAGCCGTCCTGCAGTTCCTTGGCGGCGCGCGCCGCCATCTCGTCGTGGGTCCAGGGCATGGCGTCAGATTCCTGTGTTCGTTGCGGGGTCGGGCGAGGCTCAGGCTGCGGTCTTCTCGCGCACGGTGCGCTTCTCGATGCGCTTCTCGGGCGTGGCGTTCAGAACCAGCCGGTGCACGTAGATGCCCGGAAGGTGGATTGCGTCGGGGTCCAGCGCGCCGGTTTCGACGATCTCCTCGACCTCGACCACGCTGATGCGACCGGCCATCGCCACCGCCGGGTTGAAGTTGCGTGCCGTGCGGCGGTAGACGAGGTTGCCCGCGCGGTCGGCCTTCCAGGCCTTGGACAGCGAGACGTCGGGCACGAGCGCGCGCTCCATCACATAGGTATGGCCGTCGAACTCGCGCGTCTCCTTGCCCTCGGCCACCAGGGTGCCCACGCCGGTGCGGGTGAAGAAGGCGGGGATGCCGGCGCCGCCCGCGCGCAGGCGCTCGGCCAGCGTGCCCTGGGGCGTGAACTCGAGCTCGAGTTCGCCGGCCAGGTACTGGCGCTCGAACTCCTTGTTCTCGCCCACGTAGCTCGAGATCATCTTGCGGATCTGGCGCGTCAACAGCAGTTGGCCGAGGCCGAAGCCGTCGACACCGGCGTTGTTGGAGACGATGGTAAGGTCCTTGGCGCCGCTGTCGCGCAGCGCGACGATCAGCGCCTCGGGGATGCCGCACAGGCCGAAGCCGGCCACGGCGAGCAACTGGCCGTCTCGGACGATGCCCTGTAGGGCGGCCGCGGCGCTGGGGTAGATCTTGTTCATGCGGGGGTCCTCGGTGAAGTCGGGGCCTGGATTCGAAGCAAAGCCACTTAGGGTACTACGTAAGGTCTTAAGTAGTCGTTACGTAGAATTTCGTAGGGGCTGACCCAGAGCCTGCCCCCATCCACAGCCCGGAGTCCTGATGAACCCACCCGCCTCCCCTGCCCCGCTCTCGGTCGACACCCTGAACTCCCTGTTGGCCCAGGTGGGCGCGCCCTGGGTGCGCGAGCTCGGCCTGGAGGTCGTCTCCTCCGTGGGCGAGCGCACCACGCTGCGCCTGCCGGTGACGCCGGCTCTGGTGCACGGCGGCGGCGTGCTGTGCGGCCAGGCCCTGCTCGCTGCCGCGGACACGGCCATGGTGTTGGCGCTCAGCAGCGCGCTCGGCGCCTTCCGGCCGATGACGACGGTGCAGTTGCAGACCAGCTTCCTACGCCCGGTGCCGGCCGACGCCGGCGAGCTGCGCGTGGTCTGCACCGTGCTGCGCCGCGGCCGCTCGCTCGCCTTCGGCGAGGTCGAGATCGCCACCGCCGACGGCCGCCTCGCCGCCCACGCGACGACGACCTACGCGCTGCTGTGACGGGCACGGCCGTCGCGGCGGCGGTCGCGACCGACTACCGCACCGCCTTCGAGCTCGCCCCGATCGGGCTGGTGCTGTCGCGCGAGCGCACCATCGTCGACTGCAACCACCAGCTCCAGGCCATGTTCCGCGCCGGGCGCAAGGCCCTGGTCGGCGCCTCCTTCGCGCTGCTCTACCCCAGCACCGACGAGTTCGAGCGCACCGGCCAGCGCATCGTCGCCAGCCTGGACGCCGAGGGCCGCTACGCCGACGAGCGCGTGATGCGCCGCCTCGACGGCGAGCTGTTCTGGTGCCACGTCAGCGGCCGCGCGCTCGACCCGGCTGATCCGCACGCTGCGGGGATCTGGGCCTTCGAGGACCTCTCGTCGCGGCGCGTGCTGCGGCTCGAGTTCACGCCGCGCGAGCGCGAGATCGCCGCGCTCCTGGTGCAGGGCCTGACGAGCAAATTGATCGGGCGCCGCCTCGACATCAGCCCCCGCACGGTCGAGGTCTACCGTGCCCGCCTGATGCGCAAGACGGGCGCGGCCACGAGCGGGGAACTGGTGAACCGCCTGCTGAACGGCTGAACGGTGGACAGAAGCGAACTCCCCCCGTCGACGCAGCGCCTTGCCGTCCCTTGCGGCGCGAAGGCGGACCGGACAGGGTCATCCCTCGATCAGCGAACGCAGGGCATCAGGGAGCGGCACCGACTTCCGCGTCGCATAGTCCACCCAGACGGTTCTCGCACCGCCTTCGGCGTAGACCACGCCGGGATGGTCGGTCCGTTCCAGCGTGACATAGACGTCGAAACTGGTGCGTCCCGGCTCGGCCACGTAGTGCCGTGCCAGGATCTCACCCGGGTACTCGATCTGGCGCAGGAAATTGCAGAAGGAGTTCACGACCACCGCCCCCTGCGCCCCGGGAGGCCCCGCGACCTCGTAGAGCCACGCCATGCGCACGATCTCCATGTAGCGGAAATAGACCGTGTTGTTGACATGTCCCATCGCGTCCATGTCACCCCAGCGCACCGGGATCACCATCTCGTGCGTCAGTTTCCTGACCGAGGGCAGTTCGAAGCGCAGGCGGCTCATCGGCACAGCCCTTCTGTCGGCATGGCGCGTGCAGTTCTCACGAACCCGTAGATGGGCAGGGCAGCGTCAAACAGCGAATCCATCGTCAACCTGGATGATCGCGCCGTTGACAAAGCGACTCTCGTTGGCGCAGAGCATCATCAGGGTCGTGTCGAGATCCTGGGGTTGCCCCACGCGCTTGCGCGGCAACATCTGCATGAGCTTCTGCCCAGCTTCAGTCTGCCAGTGGTACTGGTTGATGTCGGTCTCGACATAACCTGGACACAGCGCATTGACGTTGATGCCGAACCGTCCCCATTCGTGCGCCATCGCCCGCGTCATGTGGATCATCGCCGCCTTGCTCATGGCGTAGACGCCGAGCTGGCTGAGCACACGCAAGCCGGCCAACGAGGCGATGTTGACGATGCGCCCACCGACGAAGGTGCCAGGCGCAGCGCCCCGCGCGCGCGCGATCATGCGCTTGCCCACCTCCTGGGCGACAAAGAAAGACCCGCGGAGGTTGGTGTCCATCACGAAGGCGTAGTCCTCTGGCGTCACGTCGACGAGCCGCTGCGTCGTGCTGACGCCGGAATTGTTCACCAGGATATCGATCGTGCCGACCTCGGTCTCGGCATGGGCGACGGCCGCCCGAATGCTGTCGATGTCCGTGACGTCCAGCGTGACGATGTGCGCATCTCCGCCGGCAGCCTCGATCTCGGCGCGCAGGACGGCCAGCCGATCGGTGCGCCGGGCTGCGAGTACCACCGCAGCACCAGCGCGCGACAGCGTCCGCGCGAACTGAGCCCCCAGCCCACTGGAAGCACCGGTGACGAAAGCCACTCTGCCAGAAAGATCGATCTCGTAAGCCATTGTGTGGTTGCCTCGCGCAAGCAGTCCGATTGGAAGGCGAAGATAGCATGGCACCTAGAATCCTCAGGCAGCGAACCCAGGCACGGAGAGGGAAGATGAGCCCGCAGGAGATCCTCGAACAGTTCGGCCCGCGCGAGTCCATGGAGTACGACGTCGTCGTCGTCGGCGCCGGCCCGGCCGGCCTGAGCACCGCGATCCGGCTCAAGCAGTTGAACCCGGAGGCTTCCGTCGTCGTGCTCGAGAAGGGCTCCGAGCCGGGCGCGCACATCCTCTCCGGCGCGGTGATGGACCCGCGCGCCATCAACGAGCTCTTCCCCGACTGGAAGGACCGCGGCGCGCCGCTGAACCAGCCCGTCACGGCCGACGAGGTGCTGTTCCTCGACGAGACGCGCGCCCGCCGCACGCCCGACTGGCTGGTGCCCGGCTGCCTGCACAACGAGGGCAACTACGTCATCAGCCTGGGCGCGGTGACGAAGTGGCTGGGCGAACAGGCCGAGGCCCTGGGCGTGGAGATCTTCCCCGGCTTCACCGCCGCCGAGGTGCTGTACGACGAGGCCGGCGCGGTGCGCGGCGTGGCCACGGGCAACCTCGGCATCGGCAAGGATGGACAGCCGCACGACGGCTTCCAGCTCGGCATGGAGCTGCTGGGCAAGTACACCATCTTCGCCGAGGGCGCCCGGGGCCACCTGGGCAAGCAGCTGATCGCGCGCTTCGGCCTCGACGAGGGCCGCGACCCGCAGAGCTACGCCATCGGCATCAAGGAGCTCTGGGAGATCGATCCCGCCAAGGCCCGCCCGGGGCTGGTCGTCCACACCGCCGGCTGGCCGATGGACGAGCACACCTACGGCGGCGGCTTCCTCTACCACCTCGAGGGCAACAAGGTCACGCTCGGCTTCGTCACCGGCCTGGACTACCAGAACCCCTGGATCAGCCCCTTCGAGGAGATGCAGCGCTGGAAGACGCACCCGGCCATCCGGGCCCATCTGGAGGGCGGCAAGCGCATCGGCTACGGCGCGCGCGCCATCACGGCCGGCGGCCTGCTGAGCCTGCCCAAGCTGGTCTTCCCGGGCGGGGCGCTCGTGGGCTGTGACGCCGGCACCCTGAACGCGGCGCGCATCAAGGGCAGTCACGCCGCCATCAAGACCGGCATGCTCGCTGCCGAGGCCATCGTGCCGGCGCTGGCCGCCGGCCGCCAGCGCGACGAGCTCGCCGCCTACCCTGAGGCCTTCGAGCGCAGCTGGCTGCACGAGGAACTGAACGCGAGCCGCAACTTCAAGCAGTGGTTCAAGAAGGGCAACACCGTCGGCGCCGTGATGACCGGCATCGAGCAGTGGCTGCTGCCCAAGCTCGGCATCAAGAGCCCGCCCTGGACGGTGCACCGCCACACCCCCGACCACGCCCGGCTGCACGCGGCCAGCCAGGTGCCCGCCATCGCCTACCCCAAGCCCGACGGCAAGCTCACCTTCGACCGGCTGAGCTCGGTGTTCATCAGCAACACCAACCACGAGGAGAACCAGCCCGCGCACCTGACGCTGAAGGACGCCTCGGTGCCGGTGGCCGTCAACCTCGCGCGCTACGCCGGGCCGGAGAGCCGCTACTGCCCCGCCGGCGTCTACGAGTACGTCAAGAACGAGGACGGCTCGGACCGCCTGCAGATCAACGCGCAGAACTGCGTGCACTGCAAGACCTGCGACATCAAGGACCCGACCCAGAACATCGTCTGGGTCACGCCCGAAGGCGGCGGCGGGCCGAACTACGCGGGGATGTAGGGAGACGCCGCAGCGCCGCAGCACCCGAGCGCGCCACCCGTCCCCAGGTCAGCCCGCAAGCGCGGCCACCGCGGCCTCGACGCCGCCGCGGCCGTGCGGGATGCCCCGCACCGACATCGCCGCCTCGATGCCGGCCAGGCAGCCCAGGATGGCGGCCGGGTTCTGGTCCCCGAGGTGGCCGATGCGGAAGGCCTGCCCGGCCAGCGGCCCCAGCGCGCCGGCGAAGGCCACCTGGAAGCGCTCGCGCGCCACGGCCCGCAGGGTATCGACGTCGGTGCCCGCAGGCACCGTCACCGTCGTCACCGAGACCGAACGCGAGGCCGGCTGCGCGGCATAGAAGCCCAGCGCCCCGGCGCTGCCCCAGGCCTGCACGGCCGCATGCACCGCGCCGGCCAGGCGGCGGTGGCGCTCGAAGACGGCCTCCAGGCCCTCGGTGAACAGCAGGCCCAGCGCCGCCTCGAGCCCGGCGACCAGGCTCTGCGGCGCGGTGCCGCAGAACTTGCGGTAGGACAGCTCGCTCTGCCGACGCACCCAGTCCCAGTAGAAGCGCGGCGCGGGGTTGGCGCACGCCAACTCCATCGCCCGCGGCCCCACAGCCACGAAGCCCACGCCGGGCGGACACATCAGCGCCTTCTGCGAGGCGCCGATGACCACGTCGGCGCGCAGTGCATCCATGTCGAAGGGCGCGGCGCCGAGCGAGGCGACGACGTCGACGACGAACAGCGCCGGGTGGCCGGTGGCGTCGATCGCGGCGCGAAGCGCCGCCAGGTCGCTGGTGATGCCGCTGGAGGTGTCTGTGTGGACGACGAAGACGGCCGCGATCTCGCGCGCCGTGTCCTCCCGCAGCGCCCGGACGACCGCGTCCACGTCGATCGGCTGGCGCTGCACCCAGGGCGTGCGCACGACGCGCCGGCCCAGGGCCTCGGTCTGCACAGCCCAGGACTCCGAGAAGTGCCCGGTCCCCGGCACCAGCGCCGTGCCCCCCAGGGGCAGCAGGTTCTCGACCGCAGCCTCCCACACGCCATGGCCGTTGGCCGCGTACAGGAAGACCTCGCCGGCATCGGTGCGCAGCAGCTGCTTCAGCCCCTGCTCGCAGGCGGCGATCGTGCGCGCCAGGCGCGGGTCGCCCAGGTCCATGGGCTGCCGGCTCATCGCCCACAGCACCTCGTCGGGCACGGGCGTGGGGCCGGGGGAGTGCAGGAAGCGGCGGCCGGGGATGCGGGAAGGAGAAAGGGTGTCGGTCATCCCGCGATGCTATCCGCGGTCGGCCTCATCGGCCTCAGGCGCCCCAGACCTCACGCAGCAGCGCGATCCAGTTCTCGCCCATCACGCGCCGGATGCGCGCCTCGCTCCAGCCGCGGCGCTGCATCGCGGCGGTGAGGTTGGGGAACTCGCCGATCGTGCGGACGCCCTCGGGGTTGAGGATCTCGCCGAACTCCGTGAGCTTGCGTGCACGGCCCTTGTCGCGCGTGATCCAGTCGAAGAATTCCGGGCCCCAGCCCTGGGTGAAGTCGGTGCCGATGCCCACCTGGGACTCGCCGACCAGGTTGAGCACGTATTCGATGGCTTCGACGTAATCGTCCACCGTGGACTGCGTGCCCCGGCGCAGGAAGGGCGGGAACATCGTCACGCCGACGAAGCCACCGCGCTCGGCGATGGCGCGCAATTGCGCATCGGTCTTGTTGCGCGGGTGCGCCTTCAGGCCCGCGGGCAAGCAGTGCGTGTAGGCCACCGGCTGTCTCGAGGCGCGGATCACGTCCTCACTGGTCTTCGGGCCCACGTGGGACAGGTCGCACAGGATGCCCAGGCGGTTCATCTCGGCGATGACCTCGTGCCCGAACTCCGACAGGCCGCCGTCGTGCTTCTCGTAGCAGCCGGTGCCGACCCAGTTCTGCGTGTTGTAGGCGATCTGCATCACACCCACACCCAGGGCCTTGAACAGGCCGAGGTAGTCCAGCCGGTCCTCGATGCCCGAGAGGTTCTGCCAGCCCAGGATGATGCCGGTCCGGCCTTCGGCCTTGGCGCGGTGGATATCGGCCGTGGTGAACACCTGAGTGATCAGGTCCGCGTGCTCGCGGAAGTGGGCCTGCCAGCGCGCGACCTGGTCCATGCTGTCGCGGAAGTTCTCCCAGATCGAGCAGGTGCAGTTGGCTGCCGTCACGCCGCCGCGCCGCAGGTCCTCGAACACCGCGCGGTCGAAGCGGGAGATGTTGAGCCCGTCGACGACGAGCAGTGAGTCGTGCAGGCTGTCGGGGGCAGGCATGGTCAGTCGACGAGGACGCCAGCCTGGGGCGGCCAGCACAGTTGGGTGGAAGCACCGGCCGGCGGCGGCGCCGCGCCGGCCGAGGGCATGGACACCAGGAAGCGGCGGCCGTCGGCGGCCAGGGCCTCGACCTCGGTGCCGGCCCCCAGGTAGGTGACGTTGCGCACGGTGACCGGCAGCGTGTTCATCCCGGCGGGCGGCGCGGCGTGCAAGGCGGCGCGTTCCGGCCGCACGCACAGCGCCGCCGGGCCTGCCGGGCGCGGCCCCTCGAAGGCGAACACCGCGCCGTCAGCTGCCTCGAAGCGCCCCGGCGCGGCCACGCGGCCCTCGATCAGGTTGCACTGGCCGATGAAGGTGGCCACGAAGCGCGACGCCGGGCGCTCGTAGAGGTCCTCGGCCGAGCCGAGCTGCTCCAGCCGGCCCTGGTTCATCACCCCGATGCGGTCGGCAATGGCCATGGCCTCGTCCTGGTCGTGCGTGACGAAGACCGAGGTGATGCGCGCCTGCTGCTGCAGTTCGCGGATCTCGGTGCGCATCTGCGTGCGCAGCTTGGCGTCCAGCGCCGAGAAGGGTTCGTCGAGCAGCAGCACTTCGGGCTCGACAGCCATCGCGCGGGCCAGGGCCACGCGCTGCTGCTGCCCGCCCGACAAGGCCTTGGGGTGGCGCTGCGCCATGGCCTCGAGCTGCACCCAGCGAAGCATCTCGGCCACCTTGGCGACCTTGCGCTGCGCGTCCCAGCCGCGCACGCGCAGGCCGAAGGCGACGTTCTGCTCCACCGTCAGGTGCGGGAACAGCGCGTAGCCCTGGAAGACCATGCCGACATTGCGCCGGTGCACCGGCAAGGCGGTCACGTCGCGCTCACCGAAGCGCACCGTGCCCTCGCTGGGCGCGACGAAGCCGGCGATCATGCGCAGGGTGGTGGTCTTGCCGCAGCCGCTGGGGCCGAGCAGCGCGAGCAGTTCGCCATCGCGGATCTCCAGGTCCAGGCCGGAAACGGCGGTGAAGTCGCCGTAGGTCTTGCGGATGCGCGACAGGGTGACGCCGGCCATGAGTTCAGAACGCCTTTCCGAGCTTGACGTAACGGTCGGACAGCAGCAGCGCCGCGCCGATGACGAAGATCTGCACCGTGGCCACCGCGGCGATGGTCGAGTCCAGGTTCCACTCGAGGTAGGTGACGATGGCGATCGGCAGCGTGGTCTTGCCCGGCCCGACGAGGAAGAGCGACTTCTCCAGGTCGGAGAAGGAGGCGATGAAGGAGAACATCGCCGCCGCGATGACGCCGGGGCGGATGATGGGCAGCGTGACGAGAAAGAAGGTCTGCAGCGGCGTGGCGCCGAGGCTGCGCGCGGCCTCCTCCGACGCGGCGTTGGCGGTAACGAGCGAGGCGCAGACCAGGCGCATCGTCCAGGGCAGCGCCACCATGGTGTGGGCGATGACCAGGCCGGGCAAGGTGGCGGCGAACTGCACCTCGCTGAAGATCTCCAGCTGGATGTAGTAAACGTAGACCGCTGCGCCGGCCACGATGGCGGGCACGTACATGGGCGACAGCAGCACCTGGCGCACGGTTTCCCGGCCCGGGAAGGGAAAGCGCTCGATCGCCAGGGCCGCCGGCACGCCCAGCAGCAAGGAGCACAGCGTGGCCATGGCGCCCACCTGCAGGCTCATGACGAAGCCCGAGGAGAACTCGCTCAGCGACCAAGCGCGTGTGAACCACGACAGCGTGTAGCCGCTGGGCGGGAAGGTCAGGATCTTGTCGGCGAAGAACGAGGCCCAGACGATCACCACCAGCGGCAGCACGACGAAGGCGAAGACGCACGCCACCAGCAGCAGGAACAACAGGCGGCCGGGGGAGAGGCGGGGCATCACGGCGGGGCCCCTTCAGAAGTAGCGCCGGCTGAGGTAGCGCGACGAGACCACGGTCAGCACCAGCGTGGTCGCCATCAGGATGCAGGCGAGCGTGGCGCCGAAGGGCCAGTTCGAGACCTTTGCGATCTGCTCGTAGACCACCGGGCCCATCATCTGCATCTTGGGCCCGCCGATCAGCACCGGCGTAGCGTAGGCGTTCATCGCCAGGGCGAAGCAGATTGCGGCCGCGGCGACGACGCCGGGCATGGCCAGCGGCAGCACCACGTTGAAGACGGTGCGCAAGGGCGAGTGCCCGAGCGAGCGGCCGGCTTCCTCCAGCGAGGTGGGGATGGAGTCGATCACGCTCTGCATCGTGATGATGGCGTAGGGCAGCAGCACCGAGACCAGACCGATGACGACCGCCGTCGGTGTGTAGAGGATCTTCAGCGGTTCATCCACCAAACCCAGGCCGAGCAGCACCGAATTGGCCACGCCCTTGGTGCCCATCACCACCATCCAGGCCGCCGAGCGCACCGCGTTGCCCAGCAGCAGCGGCAGCACGGTCATGATCATCAGCGCACTGCGCAGCCGCTCGGACTCCACGCGCGAGATGCAGTAGGCCACCGGGAAGGCGAGCACGACGACGATCGCCGTCGAGAGCGCGGCGATGCGCGCGGTCGTGCCGAGCACCCCCTGGTAGAAGGGGTCGGTGAAGGCCTTGACGTAGTTCGACAGCTCGAAGATGCCCAGCATCAGCTGGGCGGGGTCGTAGCGGTCGAAGCTGTAGCGCAGGATGAGGGCCAGCGGCGCCATCAGGAACAGCACGACGAGAAGCAGCGCCGGCCAGGCCAGCGCCGCCCCCCTCCACCCGCTTCGTTCCTGTTCCTGCATGGTGTCGCCGTGCCCGTGCCCGCGTGATCAGTGAAGGGCTCAGCCCTTGAACTCCTTGTTCCAGCGCTCCAGCCAGCCGGCGATGTTCTTCGCCTGGTAGGCATAGTCCACATTGTTGAATGTCCGCGCCTGCTCGGCCGTGAAATCGATCGAGGCACGCAGCTCGGCCGACATCTCGGCGTTGGTGGTGGAGGGTGCATACATCGACGCAGCGGCGTAGGCGCCCAGCGCCTTCGGGTCGAGCAGCGAGTTCAGGTAGTGGTAGGCGGCGTCCTTGTTGCGCGCCTTTTTCGGCATCGCGGCGCCGAAGATGATGGTGATCGCCCCCTCCTTCGGGTAGGACGATGCCACCGAAACCCCGTCCTTGGCCCACTGGGCGATGCGCGCCGAGTAGTTGGCCGAGATCCAGACCTCCTCGTTCTTGAAGCCGGCCGCGAGCTGCTGGTGCGTCGGGTAGACGCGCGGCTTCATGACTTGCTTCATCTCTGCCAGCTTGGCCCAGGCCGGGTCGATGTTGTTCATGCGCCCGCCACCCACCAGCGCCGCCATGTAGATCCAGTTGAAGAAGCTCTGGTCAAGCACGCCCATCTTGCCGGCGTACTTCGGGTTCCAGAGCTCGGCCAGCGAGGTGGGCGGATCCTTGATGAACTTGGGGTTGTAGGCGATCGTGACGCCGCCAAAGACCCAGGGCACGAAGTACGGCGTACGCAGGGCGCCACGGACATTGGCGTAGTTCGGGATCTTGGAGAGCTCCAGCGTCTCCCAGATGCCCTGCTCGTTGAGCTCGAAGGCGTCGGCGCCGCTGAAGTGGGCTATGTCGATCGTGCCGCGCGGAAGGTTGCGCTCGGCCAGCAGCTTGGACTTGCGCTCGGGCTCGAGGTTGAGCGCGCGCACGATCTTGATACCGCGGCTCTCGACCAGCGGCGCCTCGACGATGCGCATCGTGCGGTCGTTCCAGTCGCCACCCCAATTGGTGACGGTGAGCTCGCCAGACTGCGCCCGGCCGAGCCGGGGCACGGCCACCAGGGCCGCGGCGCCACCGGCGGCCTGCAGCAGGCGACGGCGATTGGAGAAGTCGGGCTTCAGGATGTCATCGCTCATGGGAACCTCAGCAGTGGTTAAGGGGGATGGAAATCACACGGGCCTGACCGCTGCCGCAGCCGTGCAGGCTCCGGCGGCGGGCAGGCCGCGCAGGGAGGCAGGCCCTCGGGGCCTGCCGGGAAACGAGGCAGAGACGCGCCTCACGCCGCCTTCTTCAGCGCCGGCGCGCCGATCTCGTCGAGATAGCTCAGGCAGCGCTCGGTGGTCTCGACGTCGCCGAACTTGGCGTCGATGTCGAAGAGGTTCCACAGCACCGCGCCCGGGACTCGGTCGCCGATGGCCTCCTTGACGGCGATCGTGCGGAAGCCGTCGGCAAGACCGTCGCAGATGGTCTCGCGCACGCAGGCCGAGGCCGTGACGCCGGTGACCAGGATGGTGTCCACGCCTGCGGCGCGCAGGTAGCCGGCGAGATAGGTGCCGTGGAAGGCGCTCGCGCGCTTCTTGATCAGCACCTGCTCGCCCTCGATCGGGGCGATGCGCGAATCGATGGCCCAGAGGTTCTCGTCCTTCTGCGACACCACGTCCACCGGGATCTTGTCGTGCCACAGCCCCATGTCGGTGTGGGGATTCTTGCGGTCGGTGATCTGGTAGCAGGTCGTGACATGGACGACTGGCAGGTTGTACTTGCGGAAGGCCGCGAGCAGCTTCTGCATCGACGGGATGATCTGGTCGTCGACGTGCTCGCAAGTGAAGGGGTTGCCCGGACGCGTCCACGCGTTGGCAAGGTCGACGCTGATCAGGGCTGGCTTCGAGCCGAAGCCCACCCGGCGCTGGAAGCCGCGGGCCTGGTAGCGGCGCGTGGCCTCGGCAAAAGCCGCTTCGAGCGTTTGTTCAAGATGCTTGTCGAAATCCTTGTCGTTCATGATCTTCTCCTGATGGGTCCTGGGTCGTCGTCCGGTCTTCTTCCGGTATGTGGTGGACAGGATCGTAGGTGGGATTCGAGCTTGATTGATATCAATTCATTTCTTATTAATTCATAATTTGCACCAATGGCGACTCCTCCCATTGCCTCGCTCCCGCCGCTGAAGTTCGACCTGCGCCAGGCCCGAGCCTTCGTCTTCGTTGCCGAGGAACTGCACTTCGGACGGGCTGCGGCGCGACTGTTCATGTCGCAGCCGGCGCTGAGCCGCTCGATCCGGCAACTCGAAGAGGCCGTCGGGGTGCCCCTGCTCGAGCGCTCGACCCGGCGCGTGCGGATGACGCCCGCGGGTGACGCCTTCGCCGTGGAGTGCCGGGTGGCGCTGGGCCATCTGGGCCGCGCGGTCAATGCCGCGCAGCAGGCGGCGCAGGGGCGGGAGGGCCGTCTGCGGGTGGGCTACATGGATTTCGCCATCAACGGGCGCCTGCCGCGCGTGCTGCAGGCTTTTCGGGACCGGCACCCGCGCGTGGACATCGACCTCCAGTACCTGCCCACGGCCCTGCAGCACGCCGCCCTGCTCGAGGGCCGGCTCGACATCGCCTTCGGCATCGGCCAGTTCGACAGCCCGGCCGTCGTCAACCTGCTGGTCGAGCAGGAAGACTTCGTCGCCCTGCTGCCGGAGGCCCACCGCCTCGCGCGCAGCACCACGGTGCGCCTTGGCGACCTCGCCACCGAGCCCTTCGTCGTCGGAAACGAGGGGTCCTACAGCAGCTTCCGCACGCGCCTGTTCTCGGTGTGCCACGCCGCGGGCTTCTTCCCGCGCATCGTCCAGCAAGCGTCCAATACCAGCGGCATCCTGGGCATGGTGGCCGCCGGGGTGGGTGTATCCATCTTCGGCGGCAGCGCGCGCAACCTGCAGCGCGTGGGCGTCGTCGTGCGGCCGCTGTCAGGCGTGCAGGAGACCATTCCCACCTTCGCCGCCTGGGTGGTCGACCACCCCTCACCGCTGCTGCGCCGCTTCCGCGAGACGCTGGTGCTGCACGTGCAGTCGAGCTTCACGCCGGCGGCGGCCTGAAGCCATCCCCCGCCGAGCACTGTCCCGCGGTTGTGGCCTCGCCAGGCTCCTTGGCCGACTGGACCCCGGGGGCCGCCGGCCCCGGCGGCGACCTCAGCTCGCAGTGATGTTGCGCTCGCGGATGATGCGGCCGTAGCGCGCCCGGTCGGCCTTGATGACCTCGCCGAAGGCCCGCGGGCTCATCGGCGTGGGCTCCGCCCCGATGGCCGTGAAGGCCTCGACAGAGGCGGGCAGCATCAGCGCGCGGTTGATCTCGGCGTTCATGCGCGCGATGACGGGCTCGGGCACGCCGGCCGGGGCCCAGAAGCCGTGCGTCGTGCCGGCGTCGAAGCCTTTCAAGCCCAGTTCGTCCAGCGTCGGCGCATCCGGGAACAGCGACAGCCGCTTCGGGGCGGTAATGGCCAGCAGGCGGGCGCGCCCGGCGCGGATCTGCGGGAAGCCGGTGCCCGGGTCGAGCACGTAGTCCAGGGTGCCGCCCAGCAGGTCCTGCAACGCGAGGTTGCTGCCGCGGTAGGGAATGTGCATGGTGGAGATGCCGGCATCGGACTTCAGCATCTCGCCGGCGATGTGCGGGCTGGTGCCGTTGCCCGGCGAGCCGTAGCTCAGGCGCCCGGGGTTGCGCTTGGCGAAGTCCACGAGCTGCTGGAAGGTCTGGAAGGGCGACTCGGCCCGCACCATCAGGAAGAGCTGCAGCCGGATGCCCGCCGCCACCGGGACGAGGTCGCGATCGTGGTCGAAGGGCATGCGCGGGGTGAGCAGGGGCACGATGGCCGCGCCGCTGCCCGAGCTGCACAGGAAGGTGTAGCCGTCCGGCGCGCTCTTGGCGGCCGCCTCCGAGCCGATGAGACCGCCCGCGCCGCTGCGGTTGTCGACCACGATCTGCTGCCCGAGGGCCTGCGACATCGGTGTGGACACGGTGCGCGCCGCCAGGTCGGGCGAGCCGCCGGCCGGGAAGTTGACCAGCATCCGGATCGGGCGTTCCTGCGGCCACGCCGCCTGGGCACGGGCCGCGGCGCCCAGTGCAAGGGTGCCGGCTCCGGCAAGGCCTGCGGCCAGCAGTTGACGGCGGCTGAGGCGGGAGTCCTTCATGTTGAGGCTCGCAGAGAAACAAATAATGCATGAGCATAAGCAAATTCGAAATCCACGCCGAAATCAAGGAGGTCACCCGGAAGATCGCGGCCTGCTACTCGACCCTGCCCCGAGGCCCACCCAAAAGGACCCGGACCGACACTGCCGCCGGGGATGCAGCACACCCGGTTGGGTTTCATCCCACGCCCCGCAGGCGCAGTGCAAGCAGCAACTGGTTGCGCAGGCCCCCCAGCATCGAGAGGGTTCGCTCACCTAGCTGCAGGGTCTCCCGGTCGGCGACGTCGCCATAGAGCAGGCCAAGGACGCGGCCGTCAACCGCCATCGGCATCAGCACGAAGCAAGGGGAGGCCACGTGCGCCTTGAACCATGCTGGTAGGCGGACCGCCATCGCCGGCTTGGTGGCGTCGGAAATCAGCGTGACCCGTCCGTGCGCGCACAGGACGCTGAACAGGTCCGCACTGGCGCCCAACGGCACCTCGAAGTGCCTCAAGATGTCGCCCGCTCCGGGGCCGATGGCCTGGCGCGCGCGCAGCCGTCCGGAGGGCTCGCGCAGGCACAACGTGACGTTGCGCAATTCGAGGGCATCGGATAGGTCCTCCAGGATCCTCACCACGACATCGTCGATTGGCATGCCCGACAGCGCGCGCTCGCTGGCGCGCGTCAGGGCAAGCGACAGGGCCTCGAGCCCGGATTCCGAGTCGCCTGGAACTGCCCGGGCTGGCGGGCGCTGCCCCTGGGTCTGTGCTGGGGTGGCCACCAGCGGCTGCGGCGCGGCCGGGGCGGCGCGCCCCGCCGCGGGCGGTGTGGCCGCACTTCGCCCCGCTGCGGACGGCGTTAGGGCACTCCGCCTCGGAGGCGGAACCGCTGCACCGCTTGGCTCGGCCCTCCCCTGGACCGGGCGGTTCAGGGGAGCCACCTCCGGCGCGGGCGCGGCAGTTGCAAGCTGCCCGGCTCCGGCCTGGGCCGCTCGGGCGGGCGTGTGCGCGAGCAACCCAAGCTGCGCGCCGGCGGTCTGCTCGAGGTCCTTGGTGCGAGCCTGCTGCTGGCGCAGCACCTCTTCCAGCCCGAGCGTGTTGGCAAGGCCCGCCCATTGCACGATGGCGCGTTCGACGGCCTCCTGCAGCGGCGGGCCGCCGACCGCCAGCGCCACGCCCATCCCGCCCGCGAAGCGCTCGACGCAGGCACTGCGCAGGCGCTGGGAATCGTCGCGGTATCACGGGTGGCGCGAAGCCAGTGCAACTCGACCGCGAGGTCGGAGGCCCCCGTGGCCAGAACGCGCAGGTAGTCCTGCCCGGGCCCAACAGGCTGGGTGTTCGTCGGGTACAGACGCCTGAGCTGGCCGCGCAGCTCGGGGGGCCACCCCCATTGACTGGCCACCTCGCTGCCGAGATCCTGGATCGACAGCCCCAGCACTTGGCGCGACGCCTGCATGCGGCGCTCGTGTGCCTGGGCGCCGATCAGCGCGCCTGCCTCTGGGGTGTCCTGGCGCAGGAAGTCGTCGATCGCTCGCGCCTCTTCGGGAAAGTGCAGCGAGACCAGCATCTCGCCCAAGTTCATGAACATGCCGGCCAAGTAGCTGTTCTTGAGGTCCTGAGCCGAATGGCACATCTCCTCGGCCAACAAGGCGGCCAGAAGGGCGTGACCGAAGGTTTCGCGCACCCGCGCCCCACCACTGCCCTTGGGCAGCCGCTCGAAGAGCAGCATCGAGGCGGCCATCATGCCAATGGAGCGAAAGCCGAGAAGCGCCAGGGCACGCTGAACATCGGTGATGCCGCCGTCGATTCCGGAGCGATAGGTGGCCGTGTTGATCATGCGCAGAAGCTTTGCGGTGAGGGACACGTCGGAGAGCACGCCTCCTGTGAGGGACCTCATGTGCGAATGATCGGAGTTGACGATGCGCTGGATAGCGACGATCGAGTCACCCAGGCTGGGCATGTCAGCGCGACCCCGCATGCGCTGCGCGAGGCGCCGCAGAGCCTGCTGCCTGGCCTCGTCCGAAGCGGAGGAGGATTCGGCGGACAGGTCGGTATCGGGGGACTCAGGCATCGAGGGGCGCGCGCGGCGACTGGAGGCGGACTGTGCCACGTCCGCTGCCAGCAGACACGGCCGCCAGGCCGGGAAGGAACGCGCCCGAAGCCCTCGGGACCGGTCAGAACAGCCCGACGATACGCCCGTCCTCGTCCACGTCGATGTGCGCCGCGGAGGGCAGCGCTGGCAGGCCGGGCATGGTCATGATGTCGCCGCAGACGAGGACGACGAACTCGGCACCCGCGGCCAGGCGCACCTCGCGCACGTCGATCTCGTGGCCCTCGAGCGCGCCGCGCTCGGCGGGGTCGGTGCCCCAGGAGTAGGGGGTCTTGGCGATGCACACCGGCAGGTGCCCGAAGCCCTGATCCTGCAGTTTCTGCAGTTGCGCGCGCACCTTGGTGCCGGCCGCCAGGCCCTTGGCGCGGTAGACCTTGCGGGCCACGGCCTCGGCCTTGTCCCACAGCGTGGCGGCGTCGTCGTACAGGAAGGCCGGCGCCGGGTTCGGCGCAGCCGCGCAGGCGACGACGGCCCGCGCCAGTTCCTCGGCGCCAGCGCCGCCCTCGGCCCAGTGGCGGGCCACGACCATCGGCACACCGGTGGCCGCCACGCGAGTGCGCACGCGATCGACCTCGGCCGCGGTGTCGTGCACGAAGTGGTTGAGCGCCACCACGCAGGGCAGGCCGTACACGCGGCGCACGTTTTCAATGTGACGCTCGAGCGAGGCCAGCCCCGCCTCCAGGCGCGGCAGGTCCTCGCGCGCGAGTTGCTTGACGTCGGCGCCGCCCTGGTACTTCAGCGCCCGCACGCTCGCGACGATGACGGCCGCCGAGGGCCAGATGCCGGCCTTGCGGCACTTGATGTCGAGGAACTTCTCGGCCCCCAGGTCGGCGCCGAACCCGGCCTCGGTGACGACCCAGTCGGCCAGCTTCATCGCCGAGCGCGTGGCCATCACCGAGTTGCAGCCGTGCGCGATGTTGGCGAACGGCCCGCCGTGGATGAAGGCCGGGTTGTTCTCGAGCGTCTGCACCAGGTTGGGTTGGATGGCGTCGCGCAGCAGCGCCGCCATGGCGCCGGTGGCCTGCAGGTCGGCCGCGGTAACCGGCTTGCCCTCGAGCGAGGTCGCCACGACGATGCGCGCCAGGCGCGCCTTCAGGTCGGCCAGACTGGTGGCCAGGCACAGGATGGCCATCACCTCCGAGGCGACGACGATGTCGAAGCCGTCCTGGCGCGGGTAGCCGTTGCCCGGGCCGCCCAGGCCGACGACGATCTCGCGCAAGGCGCGGTCGTTCATGTCGACGACACGCTTCCAGGTGATGCGGCGGGCGTCGATGCGCAGCACGTTGCCGTGGTGGATGTGGTTGTCGATCAGCGCCGCGAGCAGGTTGTGAGCGAGCGCGATGGCCTGGAAGTCGCCGGTGAAGTGGAGGTTGATGTCCTCCATCGGCACCACCTGGGCATGCCCGCCGCCCGCGGCCCCGCCCTTCATGCCGAAGACCGGGCCGAGCGAAGGCTCGCGCAGGCAGACGATGGCGCGCTGCCCTATGCGGTTGAGCGCGTCGCCCAGGCCCACGGTGGTCGTCGTCTTGCCCTCGCCGGCTGGCGTGGGGTTGATGCCGGTGACCAGCACCAGGCGGCCGTCGGGCCGGCCGTCCAGCGCGCGCAGCTGCGGCAGCGTGATCTTGGCCTTGTGGCGGCCATAGGCCACCAGCGCATCCTCCGGCAGGCCCAGGCGCTCACGCGCGATGTCGACGATGGGGCGAAGGGTCGCGGCCTGGGCGATCTCGATATCGCTGCGCATGGAAGCTCCTGAGGGGACGTCGGAGACGGGCGGGGGTGTCAGAGCCTGAGAGTCATTCCGCCGCGTCCGAAAGGCATGCCAAAACGACCCGGATCTAGGCGCAAACCACAGCCATAGCCCGGCCTATGGCGCGGATTTGCAACGACGAGACAGGGTGTTTTGGCGTGCAGGGCGGGCGTGGGGGAATGACTCTCAGGCTCTCAGCCCTCGATCATCCCGCACTCCAGCGTGCAGCGCCGCAGCAGTTCCTGCACGTAGCCGGCGAAGCTGGTGCGCACCAGCAGCTCGAAGACGTCGTCGTCCGTGCGCCAGAGCCACACGGAGGCCTTGAAGAAGTGCGTGCCGGCGCCGCGGCCCACTGCGAACTGGCGCGGGTGGAGGTCGAGGGGGCAGCCCTGAGCCAGCACCTCGCGCGCCGGCGCACCCGCCAGCCGCAGCACGCAGTAGCCGCTGCTGACGTCGGTCACCGCATGGTGGCAGCCGGCCGCGGCCGCACGCAGCGCCGCGCCCAGCGCGTCCTGGGTGCCGGGCTCGCCGATCACGAACCAGTCGTCGGGCCCGGCCCAGACGATGCGCTGCGATCCGTTCGCCGGGCAGTCGCCGGACTGCGTGGGCAGCGGCAGGCCGAGGGTGGCCGAGACAGCGGCGAGGAAATCGGCGTCGGCCGGATCACCGCGCAGGTTGACGATGGCGTGCGTGCGGTCCCAGCGCACGTGCAGCGCGGACGCCGCGCCGGCGGGGCGGATGGTGTCGACGCGGGTGCCGACCGGTGTGTCAATGGGCATTCTGGCGCTCCCCCTTGGGGTCGTAGAAGACCGGGCTCGAGATCACCGCGGTGCGGCTGCGCCCGTCACTCATGGCCACGTGGACCCGCTCGCCCGTGCGCGACAGGCCGCCGCGCACGAGCGCGAGCGCGATCGAGCGCCGCAGCGTCGGGCTCCAGTAGCTCGAGGTCACGTGGCCGGCCATGGGCACCGGGCCGGCGCCCTGCGGCCACTCGCCGTGCACCACCTGCGCGCCCTCGGGCAGCACGAAGGCCGGATCGTCGGTGAGCAGGCCGACGAGTTGCTTGCGGTCGGCGCGCGCGGTGTCGCTGCGCGCCAGCGAGCGCTTGCCCAGGCAGTCCTTGGTCTTGGTCACCATCGCGCCCAGCCCCAGGTCGACCGGCGTGACCGAGCCGTCGGTGTCCTGGCCGACGATGATGAAGCCCTTCTCGGCCCGCAGCACGTGCATGGTCTCGGTACCGTAGGGCGTGATGCCGAACTCGGCGCCCGCGGCGTGGATGGCCTCCCACACCTGCAGGCCCTTAGCCGAGGGCACGTTGACCTCGTAGCTGCGCTCGCCCGAGAAGCTGATGCGGAAGATGCGCGCCTTCACGCCCGCCACCGTGCCCTCCCGGTAGGACATGAAGGGGAAGGCGGCGTCGTCGAAATCGACGTCGCTGCACAGCTTCTTCAGCACGGCGCGGCTCTTGGGGCCAACCACCGCCGTGGTGGACCAATGGTCGGTGACGGTGGTGAGGTAGACCTTCAGGTGCGGCCACTCGGTCTGCAGCCAGCGCTCCAGCCAGGACAGCACGCGCGCCGCGCCGCCGGTGGTGGTGTGCATCAGGAAGTGGTTCTCGGCCAGGCGCACGGTGACGCCGTCATCGAAGACCATGCCGTTCTCGTCCAGCATCAGGCCGTAGCGCGCCTTGCCGACCTCGAGCTTGCTCCAGGCGTTGCTGTAGACCCAGTTCAGCAGCGTCGCCGCGTCGGGGCCCTGGATGTCGATCTTGCCCAGCGTGGAGGCGTCCAGCGTGGCCACGGCCTCGCGTGCGGCGCGTACCTCGCGCGCCACGGCGGCGTGCAGGTCCTCGCCGGGCTTCGGGAAGTACCAGGGTCGCTTCCACTGGCCCACGTCCTCGAACGCGGCGCCGTGCGCCACGTGCCACGGCTGGATGCAGGTGGTGCGCACCGGGTCGAAGGCCGCGCCGAGTTCCACACCCGCCAGCGCGCCGAAGGTCACCGGCGTGTAGTTCGGGCGGAAGGTCGTCGTGCCCACCTTGGGGATGGGCTTGCCCAGCGCCTGGGCGACGATGCCCATGCCGTTGATGTTGCCCGTCTTGCCCTGGTCGGTGCCGAAGCCCATCGCCGTGTAGCGCTTGACGTGCTCGATGCTCTCGAAGCCCTCGCGCACGGCCAGCAGCAGGTCGGCCGCGCTGACGTCGTTCTGGAAGTCGACGAACTGCTTGGGCGCGCGGCTGGCCGGCAGCGGGTGGGGCACCAGCCACAGCGGGCGCAGCGCACCGGCCTGCGCGGGCTCGATCGCGGGCGCCGCGCCGGCGTCACCCTCAAGGCCGCAGGCCCGGGCGGCGGCCGTGCCGGCGGCGGCGCCGCCCGCGGCAGCCTCGGCCAGCGTGCGCGCGCCGGCGCAGGCGCCGGCCGAGCGCTCGGACTGCGCTGGCGCCCCGGGCAGGAAGGTGGCGAGCTCGTCGTTCCATACCGCCTTGCTGCCCGCCTGCGAGTGCAGGTGGATCACGGCGCTGTGGCCGCCGCTGCTGGCCAGCAGGTCGCACGGCAGCGTACGCGCCGCGCCGGTGAGCTGGCCGTCGTCCCCCAGGGCCTGGATCACCGCGCCGGTGACGGCGCGCGAGCCCTGGGCCTCGGTGACCACGTGGCCGGCCAGGATCTCGATGCCGGCGGCGCGCACGCGCTCGACGCCGCTGCCGTCGGGGCGCGAGCGCGCGTCGACGACCTGCACCGCCGCCCCGGCGCCGTGCAGCGCCAGCGCGGCGTCGTAGGCGCCGTCGTGGTTGGTGAAGACCACCGCGCGCCGGCCCGGCAGCACGGCATAGCGGCGGACGTAGGTGGAGACGGCACCGGCCAGCATCACGCCCGGCAGGTCGTTGCGGGCGAAGACCAGCGGGCGCTCGTGCGCACCGGTGGCCAGGACGACCTTGCGCGCGCGCACCCGCCACAGGCGCTCGCGGTAGGCGGGCTGGCGTTCGCGCGGCAGGTGGTCGGCGCGCTTCTCCATCAACGTGACGAAGTCGTGGTCGTGGAAGCCGAAGGCCGTGGTGCGGCCAAGCACGGTGACGTCGGGCATCGCCGCCAGTTCACGCGCCGTCAGCTCGGCCCACTTGGCCGCCGGCCAGCCGTCCACCGTCTCGTCGCTCGAGAGCAGCCAGCCGCCGGGTTCGTTCTGCTCGTCGCACAGGATCACACGCGCGCCGGCCCGGGCCGCCGCGCGCGCCGCCGCGAGGCCGGCGACACCGGCGCCCACCACCAGCACGTCGGCATGCGCGTAGCGCTTGTCGTACAGGTCGGGATCGGGCACCTCGGGCGAGTGCCCGAGGCCGCTGACGGCACGGATGCGCTTCTCGAAGAAGTGCCAGGCCGACTGCGAGGCCATGAAGGTCTTGTAATAGAAGCCGGCCGGGATCAGGCGCGAGAGCCAGTTGTTCACCGCGCCGACGTCGAACTCCACGCTCGGGCTGGCGTGGATGCTGCGCGCGACCAGGCCGTCCACCAGCGCGGCCTCGGTCATGCGCACGTTGGGCACCGTGCGCTCGCCCTCGAAGAGCTGCACCAGCGCGTTGGGCTCCTCCACGCCGGCGGCCAGGATGCCGCGCGGGCGGTGGTACTTCCAGCTGCGCGCCACCATCGTCTGCCCCGCGGCCAGCAGGGCCGAGGCCAGGGTGTCGCCCTCGTAGCCGGTGTAGGCGCGACCGTTGAAGCTGAAGTTCAGCGGGCGGCTGCGGTCGATGCGGCCGCCCTGCGGCAGGCGGCGGGGTGCGGGTGCGGCGCTCATCGTGCGGCTCCGTCGGCGGTGGCGTTGGCAGCCGATGAAACAGGCGTGACGGCAGCGCCGGCCGGGTCAGCCCCGGCAGCCCCCAGCCGGGAAAACGCCGCCGGCGGCTCGGCGCCGATCTTCCAGGTGCCCTGGAAGCGGTAGCTCACGGTGTCGCGCAGCGCGTTGAACCACTTGCCGCAACCGCTGGCGTGGCGCCACTGCTCGTGGTGCAGGCCCTTGGGGTTCTTGCGCATGAAGACGTAGTCGCCCCACTGCTCGTCGCTCATGGACTCGGTGGCCAGGGGCCGGGCGATGCCGCCCTCCCCGCCGTAGGCGAACTCGCTCTCGGCCCGCGGGCCGCACCAGGGACATTCGATGATCAGCATGTCGTCCTGCCTTTCCCCGTTCAGTGCGCCACGGCGGCGGCGCCGTGCTCGTCGATCAGGTGGCCGTTGTGGAAGCGGTCGAGGCTGAAAGCCTCGTTCAGCGGATGCGGGCGGTCCTGCGCAACGGTGTGCGCCATCACCCAGCCCGAGCCCGGCGTGGCCTTGAAGCCGCCGGTGCCCCAGCCGCAGTTGATGTACAGGCCCTTGACCGGCGTGAGGCTGATGATGGGGCAGGCGTCGGGCGAGACGTCGACGATGCCGCCCCACTGCCGGTTCATGCGCACGCGCGAGAACAGCGGGAAGAGCTCGACGATGGCCTGCAGCGTGCCCTCGATGATGGGAAAGCTGCCGCGCTGCCCGTAACCGGTGTAGTGGTCGATGCCGGCGCCGATGACGAGGTCGCCCTTGTCGCTCTGGCTGATGTAGGCGTGGATGGCGTTGCTCATCACCACGGTCGGGAAGATGGGCTTCATGGGCTCGCTCACCAGCGCCTGGAGCGGGTGGCTCTCCAGCGGCAGGCGGAAGCCCGCGAGCGAGGCGAGCACGCTGGAGTGCCCGGCCGCGACGATGGCCACCTTCTTCGTCCTGATGTGGCCACGCGCGGTGTCGAGCCCGACGACCGCCCCGCCCTCGCGCCGGATGCCGGTGACCTCGCAGTTCTGCAGCAGGTCCACGCCCAGCGCGTCGGCCGCGCGCGCGAAGCCCCAGGCCACGGCGTCGTGCCGCGCCACGCCGGCGCGGCGCTGGAACGAGGCGCCGAGCACCGGGTAGCGGGTGTTCAGGTTGATGAAGGGCAGCATGGCCTGGATCTGCTGCGGGCTCAGCACCTCGGCGTCCACGCCGTTCAGGCGGTTGGCGGTGACGCGGCGCTCGATGTCGCGCATGTCCTGCAGCGTGTGCCCGAGGTTCATCACCCCGCGCTGGCTGAACATGACGTTGTAGTTGAGGTCCTGGCTCAGGCCCTCCCACAGCTTCATCGATTTCTCGTACAGGTGCGTGGCCTCGTCCCAGAGGTAGTTGCTGCGCACGATGGTGGTGTTGCGCGCGGTGTTGCCGCCGCCCAGCCAGCCGCGCTCGACCACGGCGATGTTGCGCAGGCCGTGCTCCTTGGCCAGGTAGTAGGCCGTGGCGAGGCCGTGGCCGCCGCCGCCGACGACGACCGCGTCGTACTCGCGCTTGGGCTCGGGCGCGCGCCACTGGCGCTGCCAGCCCTCGTGGTAGCTCGCCGCGTTGCGCAGCAGCGACCAGATCGAAAACTTCTGCATCCGTGCCTCCTTCAGCACTCGACGATGTTGACGGCCAGCCCGCCGCGGGCCGTCTCCTTGTACTTGGTCAGCATGTCGGCGCCGGTCTCGCGCATGGTCTTGATGACCTTGTCGAGGCTGACATGGTGGGTGCCGTCGCCACGCAGCGCCATGCGCGCGGCATTGATCGCCTTGACCGCGGCGATGGCATTGCGCTCGATGCACGGGATCTGCACCAGCCCGCCCACGGGGTCGCAGGTCAGGCCGAGGTGGTGCTCCATGCCGATCTCGGCGGCGTTCTCCACCTGCTCGGGCGTGCCGCCCATCAAGGCGCACAGCGCGCCGGCGGCCATCGAGCAGGCCACGCCCACCTCGCCCTGGCAGCCGACCTCGGCGCCGCTGATGCTGGCGTTCTCCTTGTAGAGGATGCCGATCGCGGCAGCGGTGAGCAGGAAGTCGACCACCCCGCGGTCGTGCGCGCCCGGCACGAAACGCGCGTAGTAGTGCAGGACCGCCGGCACGATGCCGGCCGCGCCGTTGGTCGGCGCCGTCACCACGCGGCCGCCGGCGGCGTTCTCCTCGTTGACGGCCAGCGCGTAGAGGTTGACCCAATCGATGACCTGAAGGGGGTCCCTCGGGTCGACACCGGGCCGCTCCCAAGTCGACCCGACACCCCCACCGGGGGCGGAAGCGTCACCGACGCTTCCTGGGGGCATCAGGTTCGCGGCTGCAGGGTTCGAAGTGAGATCCTTGAACAAGGCCGCCGCGCGCCGCCGCACCTTGAAGCCGCCGGGCAGCACGCCCTCGGTGCGGCAGCCCCGCACCACGCAGGCCTGCATCACGGACCAGATCTTCAGCAGGCCGGCGTCGATCTCGGCGTCGCTGCGCCAGTGGCGCTCGTTGCGGCGCATCACCTCGGCGATCGTGCAGCCGTGCGCCTGCGTCAGCGCCAGCAGCTCGGCCCCCGTGCGGAAGGGCAGCGGCAGCACGGTGGGGTCGGGCGCGACGACCTTCTGCCGTGCGCCGTCGGCCGCGACCTCGTCGCTGACGACGAAACCGCCACCGACGGAATAGTAGGCGCGCGCCGCCAGCTCGGCCCCGGCCGCGTCGAAGGCGCTCAGCCGCATGCCGTTGGCATGAAAGGGCAGGCTCTGGCGGCGGTGGAACACGAGGTCGCGCCCCTCGTCGAAGGCGATCGCCGCCCCGCCCGGGCCACCGCCCAGCACCAGCCGCCGCCCGGCGCGGATGGCCTCCAGCAGCGCCGGCACCGCTTCCACGTCCACGGTGTCGGGCTCGTGCCCGGCCAGCCCGAGCAGCACGGCCTTGTCGCTGCCGTGGCCCTTCCCGGTGGCGCCGAGCGAGCCGAAGAGCTCGCACTTTACCCGCGCCGTGCGGTCCAGCACCCCGTCGGCCGCCAGCCGGAGCGTGAACATCCGCGCCGCCCGCATCGGACCCACGGTGTGCGAGCTGCTCGGCCCGATGCCTATCTTGAAGAGGTCGAAGACGGAGACTGCCATGAGGTTCGAATCATCCGCGCGAGGCGGTCGCATCACCCGGCACGATGCGTCAATCCAAGAGACAAATGCGTCACCGTGCGCCTATGTTTCAGCGATACACCGGAAAGCGCGACGTGAGCGCCCCCACGCGCGCCTTCACGTCGCTCAGCCGCGCCGCGTCCCCGGGCGCGTCCAGCAGGTCGGCGATCAGGTGGCCCACCTGGCGTGACTCGGCCTCGCCGAAGCCGCGCGTGGTCATCGCCGGGCTGCCCAGGCGGATGCCGCTGGTGACCATGGGCTTCTCCGGGTCGTTCGGGATCGCGTTCTTGTTCACCGTGATGTGGGCGCTGCCCAGCAGCGCCTCGGCCGCCTTGCCGGTCAGGCCCTTGGGGCGCAGGTCCACCAGCATCACGTGGCTCTCGGTGCGGCCCGAGACGATGCGCAGCCCGCGCTCGACCAGGGTCTCGGCCAGCACGCGGGCGTTCAACAGCACCTGCTGCTGGTAGGTCTTGAACGAGGGCTGCAGCGCCTCGCCGAAGGCCGCCGCCTTGGCCGCGATCACGTGCATCAGCGGGCCGCCCTGGGTGCCGGGGAAGATGGCGCTGTTGATCGCCTTCTCGTGCTCCGGGCGCATCAGGATGATGCCGCCGCGCGGGCCGCGCAGGCTCTTGTGCGTAGTGCTGGTGACGATGTCGGCGTGCGGGATCGGGCTCGGGTAGACACCCGCGGCGATCAGCCCCGCGTAGTGCGCCATGTCCACCATCAGCAGCGCGCCGACCTCGCGCGCGATGCGGCCGAAGCGTTCGAAGTCGATGCGCAGGCTGTAGGCCGACGCGCCGGCGATGATGAGCTTGGGCCGCGTCTCGCGCGCCGTGCGCTCCATGGCGGCGTATTCGATCTCCTCGTTTGCGTCCAGGCCGTAGCTGACGGGCTTGAACCACTTGCCGCTCATGTTGAGCGCCATGCCGTGCGACAGGTGCCCGCCTTCTGCCAGGTTCATGCCCATGAAGGTGTCGCCCGGCTTCAGGAAGGCCAGGAAAACCGCCGCGTTCGCCTGCGCGCCCGAGTGCGCCTGCACGTTGGCGGCCCAGCCGTGGGCGTCGGCTCCGAACAGGCGCCGCACGCGGTCCAGCGCGATCTGCTCGACGCGGTCCACGTGCTCGCAGCCGCCGTAGTAGCGCCGGCCCGGGTAGCCTTCGGCGTACTTGTTGGTGAGCTGGCTGCCCTGGGCCGCCATCACTGCGCGCGACGCGTAGTTCTCGCTGGCGATCAGCTCGATGTGGTCCTCCTGGCGTCGGTGCTCGTCGGCGATGGCGGACCAGAGGTCGGGGTCGGCGGCGGTGAGGGCTTGGTGGTCTTGGAGGTTCATGGGGAGCAAGCCGTGGCGCGGCGGAGGGTTCGACGGACCGGCGGCGCAGGGCGCATCGGTGAGTGCGCGCATCATCCGGGTCACGGGGCGGATCCGCTTGCACGTTTTCGACATGGCTCATGCGCTTTGCGCCATGGACATGGGTCTTGCGCTCGCGCAGGCGCTGCCTCAGCCGCCGCGGCAAGCGCTCCTGCAGCGCCAAGATACGCTGCGGCAACGCGGGAAAAGCGCCTGTGCCCCGCCTCACCTCGGCCCCATCGAATCGCCGGCGAGCCCTCAACATGTCCCGATCTCAGCACGGCTCGAGCCAAGACGATGATGAACGGAACAGCGATCGGTTCGGCAGCCCCAGCCCAGGCCCTCAAGGGAACGGAGGAAGCGCGTCGGAACCCCACCGACGCCCGGCAGGCCACCGATGAAGTCCGCAGCGTGTTCTCCGCCCTGCTGGCACAGGCGGGTCACGAGGGCTGGATGTCGGCCCGCCAACCCGCAGGGCCGGTCGATGCGCAACGCGCCGTGGCGAGCTGGGAGTCCTGGCTGCAGGCGCACCCAGGCTCCTACAGCTTCGAACTGCGCGGCAACCCGAGCGTGCGGCCCGGCAAGAACCTCGACGACCTGCGCGCGGACTATGGCCGCATCCTGCAACAGGCCGTGCAGTCCGGCGCCTACGCCGTCCCCGAGGCCTACGTGCGCACGCTCCCGCGCGAAGACCTGGCCACCTTGCAGCAGGTGGCGAACCTGGCCGACCCCATCGACCCGACCTCGCTCTCGCGCGAGGCCGCGATGAACCTGCTGCTGCCACCCGGTGCCGCCGTCGATCACGACGGCAATGGCGTGATGGCGGTCGGACGCGCGATGACGGGGTTCTTCCCAGACAGCCGAACGCCCCCCGAGGTCTGCGCTGCCTGGGACGCCGCCACGGCCGGACTGTCCCAGCAGGACAAGCTGATACGGATGGCCAGCATGCTCTTCGACCCCGGCCCGCAAAACGTCCACGTCGATGCCCGTGGCGCGGTGATACGCGTGGCCTTCCCCGGGGACGCGGACTACGTGAATCCGCGGGCGGCCGCCGGATTCGACTACGCGCAGCACGCGGCCGCGCGGCTGGAGACGCTCGAGCGCTTCAGGGGCCAGCTCGAAGCCGAGCAGTACCGGCAGGACCACGCCTTCTGGCAGGCCTTCCGGGACGCGCTGGCCCCTGCGTCCCGCTGAGGCAGTTCTCGCGTTCCGCGCTCGTCGCGGGGGTGGCCCCGCTGGGGCCGGCCCGTGCGGTGCTCGAGCGACAGGCCCGCGTGTGGGCGCGAACCTCGCCGGACATCGTGGCCGACCGTGCAGCCGCTCAGCCCGCCCGGCCCTCGGCCCGCAAGTGCCGCGGGCTGCGTCCGAAGGCCTGGCGGACCGCGCGCGCGAAGTGCGCGGGGTCCTGGAAGCCGCATTCCAGGCTGACCGTGGCCACCTCGAGGTCGCTGTTGACGAGCAGCCAGCGCGCGCGCTCCAGGCGCAGCCTCAGGCGGTAGCCCGCGGGGCTCAGGCCGACGTCACGCTGGAAGCGGCGCTCGAGCTGGCGCCGGCCCAGGCCGAGCCGGACACACAGGTCCTCCACCGGCAGCGGCTCGTGCAGCCGCTGCTCGAGCTGCAGCATCGCCTTGCGCACCAGGGGGTCGGTGGCGCGCTCGGTCAGAACTTGCTCGGGCTGCAGCGCGGTGGCAGGCAGCGGCTGGTCCTCGATCATGATGCGCAGCGCCTTCGTCGCGCTGGCGCGGTCCAGCGCCTGCTCGATCAGGTGCGCTGCCAGGTGCACGACGCTGGTGCCGCCGGCGCAGGTCAGGCGCTCGCGGTCGACGACGAACATGCGGTTGGAGACCACGTGGTGACCCGGGAACTCGGCCTCGAAGTCCTCGCGGTGAAACCAGCTCACGCAGGCCAGGTGGCCCTGCAGCAGCCCGGCCCGGGCGAGCACGAAGGAGCCGGTGCACAGCCCCACCAGGCGCCGGCCCAGCGCGGCGGCCTCCTTCAGGAAGGCCTCGACCACGGGCGGCACGCGCTGGCCACCGTGCAGGAGCCCGCCGACGACCACGACGCAATCCCAGGCCCCAGGCTGCGCCAGTGGTGCGGTGGGCGCGACCGCGGCACCGCAGCTCGACGGCACCGGCTCGCTGCCCAGCACGTCCCAGTGGATCAGGCGCTGGCGGCTGCGGTCGCCTTCGTCGGCAGCCAGGCGCAGCGCGTCCACGAAGCCGGCGAAGGCCGTCAGCGTGAAGCGTGGCACGAGCACGAAGGCCACTCGCAAGCGGGGGGCAGCGGGGGCGGGAGATACCATGCGGGGATTTTGCTGCGTCAGCCTGCCTGCCGGCTCCCCTGCCCCCCTTGTCCAGACCATGACCCACCTGCAAGCCGTCGCCCTGATGATCTTCTGCACGATGCTCTGGAGCATCGGCGGCGTCGTGAGCCGGCACTTCGAGTCGACCGAGGGCCTGGAGACGACGTTCTGGCGCAGCCTGTTCGCGGCCCTGACCGTGGCCGTCTGGATGCTGATCGAGGGGCGAGGCCGCGCCTTCCGCGCGCTGGCCGCGGCGGGCCCCACGGTGTGGATCAGCGGCGCCATGTGGGCCGTCATGTTCACCTGCTTCACGATCGCGCTGTCGCTCACCCTGGTGGCCAATGTGCTCATCACCCAGAGCCTGGCGCCCATCTTCACGGCGCTGCTGGCAGGGGCGGTGCTGCGCGTGCCGGTGGGTGCGCGCACCTGGGCGGCGATCATCGTCGCCGCGGCGGGCATCTGCGCGATGTACGTCTTCGACGTGTCCGGGCTGGACGGCCGGCACGCGCTGGGGGTGCTGGTGGCGCTGGGCATCCCGCTGGCCGCCGCGGTGAACTGGGTGCTGGTGCAGCGCGCGGGCCGCGGCCCGGACCTGTCGATGGCGGTCCTGATCGGCGGCTCGCTGTCGGCGCTGTGCATGCTGCCGCTGGCCTGGCCACTGGGCGTCAGCCTGCACGACCTGGGCCTGCTCGCGCTGCTGGGCGTGGTCCAGCTCGGCATTCCCTGCGTGCTGGCCATGCGCGCGGCGCGTCACCTCAGCGCCACGGAGGCCTCGCTGCTGATCCTGCTGGAGATCGTCTTCGGCATCCTGCTGACCTGGGCCTTCGGCGGCGAGCGCCCGGGCGCGGCCACGTTGATCGGCGGCTGCGCCGTGCTGGGCGCGCTCGTCTTCCACGAGCTGGCCAAGCCCACCCCGGGCACGCGCTCCGCCGCCTGAGGAAGGCGCCCGGCAGCTCGGCGCGCGATCAGGCCGGCGTCGCTGCAGGCGCGCCGCCCACGCCCGCCAGCCGGTGCGCGATCGCCCACACCTCGCGCGGCCGCAGGCCGGCATGCCGGTGATCGCTCCACGTCTGGCGCCAGCGGCGCGCGCCCGGCAGGCCGTTCCACAGCCCGAGCATGTGGCGCGCGATCTGGCGCCAGGGCGTGCCCCGAGCCGCCTGCTCGCGCTCCATGTAGGCCACCATCGCCTCCTCGACGGCCGCGCGCGTGGCCCCCGCTGGGGCCGGTGCACCCAGGAAGTCCACGTCCCAGCCCGCCATCGACCAGGGGTTGTGATAAGCCTCGCGCCCGACCATCACCCCATCAGCATGCTGCAGCTGGGCGGCGATCTGCTGCGGCTGCGTGATGCCCCCGTTGACGACGATGGTCAGGTGCGGGAAGTCGCGCTTGAGGCGGTGCACGAGCTCGTGGCGCAGCGGTGGGATCTCGCGGTTCTCCTTCGGGCTCAGGCCCTGCAGCCAGGCGTTGCGGGCGTGGACGATGAAGACCTCGCAGCCGCCACGCTCGGCCACGGTGCCGACGAAATCGCGCACGAAGTCGTAGCTCTCGACGCGGTCGATGCCGATGCGGTGCTTGACGGTCACGGGCAGGTCCACGGCCGAGCGCATGGCCGCCACGCAGTCGGCCACGAGCACGGGCTCGGCCATCAGGCACGCCCCGAAGGCGCCGCGCTGCACCCGCTCGCTCGGGCAGCCGCAGTTCAGGTTGATCTCGTCATAGCCCCAGCGCGCGGCCAGGCGGGCGCAGCGGGCCAGGTCCTCGGGCTCGCTGCCGCCGAGCTGCAGCGCGAGCGGGTGCTCCGCAGCGTCGAAATCGAGGTGGCGCGGCACGTCCCCGTGCAGCAGCGCGCCGCTGGTGACCATCTCGGTGTACAGCCGGGTGCAGCGCGTGATCTGGCGGTGGAACCAGCGGCAGTGCCGGTCCGTCCAGTCCATCATGGGCGCCACGCACAGGCGCCAGGGGCTGGCAAGGTCGATCGTCTCGTCGGGCTTGCGGGAAGGCTCGGTCGATGCGGACATGGGGCGGTACGGGTTCGGTTCCGGGGCGGCCGGGCGCAGTGGCGCTTTTCCCGGGATGCCGGCCGGCGCGGGATGGTACGCTGGGATGCATGGAGCCGTCCGTGTCCAAGGCCGCCCACCCCTCCGCGCCGGCCCGCCCGCGGGACGGCGCGTCACGCCCTTCGCTGTGGCGCGCGGCGCGGCGCGCCGGCATCACGCCCGCACTGTCCTTGTTCGTGGCGGCGCTGCTGGCCGGCCCGTTCGTGATGTACGCCGCGCTGGTGCGGCATGCCGAGACCGAGGCGCTGAAGGATGCGCGCGCCTTCAGCTCGGTGATCGCCATCGTGCGCTCCTACTACTCGGCCAATGTGTCGGGTCGGCTGCTCCAGGGCGGCGGGCACGTCGCCGTGACGGAACGCTACCGCGAGATCCCGGGCGGGGTGCCGATCCCGGCGACACTGTCCATCGAGCTCGGGGAGAAGATCCGCAACGAATCGATCGACAAGAGCCTGCAGTTCTCCTTCGTCTCCGACGCCCCCTTCCGCAACCGCTCCCGGGCGCCGCTGAGCGACTTCCAGGCCGAGGCGCTGCGGGCCTTCCGCCAGGGCGCGCAGACCGGCGAGTACTGGCGCGTCGAGGAGGAGGGCGAGATCAGCCGCATGCGGCTGGCGATCCCGGTGCTGATGGAGCCCGGCTGCGTGGCCTGCCACAACGCCCACCCGGACTCGCCCGTGCGCGGCTGGAAGGTCGGCGACGTGCGCGGCATCCAGGACGTCAGCGTGGACCTGGCCATCGTCGACCAGGCCGACCAGAGCGGGCTGCTCGGGTTCTACATGCTGTTCTTCCTCGGCACGGGCGTGCTCGCGGTGCTCGAATCGCGCGCGAACAACGCCCGGCTGCGCCGCACCAATGACGAACTCGAGAACTCCCGCGCCGAGCTCGAGCAGCGCGGGCAGGCCCTGTCGCAGACCATCGCCGAGCTGCGCACCAAGACCACCGTGCTGGACAAGGCACCGTTCGGCATCCTGATCGCCGAGCCGGGCACGCCGGGGCTGCGCTTCACCTACGTGAACCAGGCGTTGTGCCAGCAGACCGGTTACGTGGCCGACGAACTGGTCGGCTGCGGCCTGCGCCTGCTCCAGGGGCCGCAGACCAGCGACGACACCATCGTGCAGATCGACGCCGCGATCGCCGACAAGCGCACCTGCGAGCTCGAGATGGCGGTCCACAGGCGCGACGGCACTCCGCTCTGGACACGCATCCTGCTGTTCCCGAGCTTCAACGCCGAGGGGGTGCTGCAGCACTACGTGGCCTGCATCACCGACATCTCCGACATCCGCCGTTCCGACGAGGAGCGGCAGCGCCTGGCCGGGGAACTGCACGAGTCGCTCAAGCTCGAGTCGCTGGGCCTGACGATCGCCGGCATCGCGCACGACCTGAACACCCCCATCGGCGTGGCGATCACCGCCGCCTCGCTGCTCGAGGACACCTCCCGCCGCATGGCCCGGGAGTCGGCCCAGGAGACGCCACCCAGGGAGAAGCTCGAGCGCTTCTTCAGCCAGGCGGAGCGCTCGCTCGCGCTGGTGCGCAACAACCTGAACAAGTCGGCCGTCCTGGTGCGCAGCTTCAAGCAGACCACCGCGGACGCCACGCGCGAGGAATGGCGCAAGGTGGACCTGAAGTCCTTCCTCGACACCCTGCTCGTGTCGGTGTCGCCCCTGATGAAACGCGCCCGGTGCGAGGTTCAGGTGCAATGTCCCGAGGCTCTGGCGCTGCGCACCGAGCCCGGCTCGCTGGGACGGGCGCTGACCAACCTGCTCGTCAACGCCTCCATCCACGCCTTCGAGGGGCGGGACGACCGCCATGTCCGGATCGAGGTCGTCCGCACCGTCGGCGGCGTGCGCATCAGCTGCGCCGACAATGGGGTCGGGATGAGCGAGGAAGCGGTCACCAAGGCCTTCACCCCCTTCTTCACGACCCGGCGCGGCGCCGGAGGATCGGGGCTCGGGCTGTTCTCGAGCCGGCGCGCGGTCGAGCAGGTGCTCGGCGGCCGCATCACGCTGGAATCCCGGCTCGGCGCCGGCACGGTGTTCCACATCGACCTGCCGACCGCCACCGATGGCTGAGTGCTTGCATCCATGACTGAATCACCCCCCTGGAACATCCTGCTCGTCGATGACGAGGAGGACGTGCTCGAGGTCTCGCGCATGGTGCTGGAGGACCTGACCTTCGAGGACAGGCCCCTGAACATCCTGACCTCGCGCTCGGCGCGAGAGGCGCGCGAGATCTTCGAGAGCCACGACGACATCGCGCTCGCCTTCATCGACGTGGTGATGGAGACCGAGCACGCCGGGCTGGACTTGATCAAGTACGTGCGCGAGCAGCTGCGCAACGACCGCACGCGCCTGATCCTGCGCACGGGCAACCCCGGCGCGGCGCCGGAGCGCGACGTGGTGCGCTACCTCGAGATCGACGACTACAAGGAGAAGACCGAACTCACCGCCGACCGCCTGGGCACCGCGGTGCTGACCTCGCTGCGCAGCTACCGCAACCTGCGGGCGCGCCTGCACTTCCAGGAGGGCTTGCAGCACATCATCGAGGCCCCGACCGCCATCGGCAGCACGGCCGGCCTGTCGGATCACCTCGAGGCCCTGGTGGCCCAGTGCGGCCGGCTGATGGCCTTCGCGCTCGGCCCCGTCCGCGCCCACGGGCTGGTGCTGCAGCACGGCGCCGAGGGCCTGCGCGCCGTCGGCGGCTTCGGGCGCTACGCGGGCCAGCACGCCGGGGAGTCCGCCGAGGGTGTCGTCCGCGCGCTGGCCGAGGAGTCCTTCGCCCTCGGCACCCCGACCCAGGCCGCGCAGCGCGCGGCGCGCGGGCTGCTGCTGAGCCACGAGGCCCATCCGCGCGAGTCCTTCCACTTCTGGATCGCCGACCTGCTGGCCGTCCCGGCCGACGCGCTCAAGATCCTGCGGCTGTTCCTCGGCCAGCGCAGCAGCATGCTCAGCAGCGTGCTGCTGCAGCAGGAGGTGATCGACGCCCAGACCGAGGTGCTGCACCGCCTGTGCGGCGCCGTCGAGAGCCGCAGCAAGGAGACCGGCTCGCACATCCGGCGCATCGCGCGCTATGCCGGCGAGCTGGCCCGCCTGGCGGGTCTCGCAGAGGAACAGGCCTTCCTGATCGAGGCCGCCGCACCCCTGCACGACATCGGCAAAGTGTCGATCCCGGACCGCATCCTCAACAAGCCGGGCCGACTCGACGCCGACGAGTGGGAGGTGATGAAGAAGCACGCCGAGATCGGGCACGGGCTGCTGTGGCACTCCAGCCTGGCTATGCTTCGGGCCGGTGCGGAGATCGCACTCGCCCACCACGAGAAATGGGACGGCAGCGGCTACCCCGGCGGCCTGGCGGGCGAGCAGATCCCGATGTCGGGGCGCATCGTGGCGCTGGTGGACGTCTTCGACGCGCTGCTCGCGCGCCGCGCCTACAAGGAGCCCTGGCCGATCGACGAGGTCGTCCGCGAGATGCAGGCCTTGCGCGGCCGCCACTTCGACCCGCACCTGACCGACCTGCTGCTGGACCACAGCGATCACTTTCATCGGATCTTCGTCGCGCAACCGGATTGAGCCCATGACGGACGGCCCCTGGAAGGACACGCTGGCACGCCGGCCGCTGCTGTGGCTGTCGGGCCTGGCTGCGGCACTGTTGACCGCCGTCGTCGGCCTGCACTGGAACGGCTGGACCCAGGACCTGCGCCTGATGGTGCAGCAGTCCACCGAGGAGGCGAACAAGACGCTCACCCGCGTGTTCGTCAACGAGACCTGGGACCGCGTGCGCCCGCTCTTGCCGCCGCCCGGCAGCGGCGCCAACGTCGCGCGCGCCAACCCCCGCGTGCCCGAGATCGACGAACTCGTGCGCCGCTTCAGCCGCACGACGGACATCCTGAAGGTCAAGATCTACGACCTCGACGGCATCACCGTCTATTCCTCAGACCCGACGCAGATCGGCGAGAACAAGTCACGCAACCCGGGATTCATGGCCTCGACCCGCGGCCAGGTGGCCAGTGAGCTCACCCACCGCGGCACCTTCGGCAGCTTCGACGGCGAGCTCTACCAGCGCGACCTGGTGTCCACCTATGTGCCGGTCCGCGTGGGAGACCGCATCGAGGCGGTGCTCGAGATCTATGCCGACCGTACCGCCTCCATCGCCTACCTCAACCGCGTCCAGAGTCAGCAGGTCTGGAACCTGGCGCCGCCTTTCGCCGGCGCCCTCGTGCTGCTGCTGGTCGCGGGCGTGCTGCTGCAGCGCCTGCACGCCCGCCGCGCCGCCGGGGACGGCGCGCCCGCCAACGGCGCTTCGGCAACCTTCGACCGCACCGCGACGGCCATCGCCTGGCTGCCCGGCGCCGACGACCCGATCGCGCGCGCAACCGAGGAGCTGAGCCTGGAGATCGCGGCGCTGAAGTCGGGCTCCGACACGACGCGCGACCCGTCGCGTCCGGACGCGATCGCGCTGGGGCGGGCCCAGGCGCTGGCCGAGGACATCCAGACCTGGGTGCGCACCGTGGCCGACTTCACCGCGCTGCGCGAACCCGGCTCGCCCTCATCGAGGTCGGAGACCTATTCGCTCGATGAACTGCTGGAAGCCCTGGCCGCGATACCCGCCCGGCGCGCGGGCGCGCGCGGCGTGCAGCTCAGCCTCTACAAATACCCCATCACGCTGGGCCAGGCCGATGGCGACCCGGCCCGCCTGGCGAGCCTGCTCGGACACCTGCTGGGCGTGTCCGTCGCAGCCACACGCAGCGGACGCATCGAACTCAAGGCCATGCGCACCCCGGGCGGGCTGCGTATCGACCTCGTCGACTCCAGCCCCGGGTGGCCACAGGAGATGCTGGACCGACTGGCTGCGGGCTGGGACAGCCGCTCGCTGCCGGCCCCCGCCGAGGCCGGCCTGGACGGTCTGCGCCTGGTGCTGTGCCGCGGCTTGGCCCAGGCGCTGGGCGGGCACGCCGACTTCCGCAGCACCCCCGGCCACGGGAGCCGGCTCAGCGTGGAGCTGCCCCTGGAGGCGTCGCGCTTGCGCAAGGCCTGAGACCGCCCCCAAGGGCCGGGC
This sequence comes from Rubrivivax sp., assembly GCA_044375195.1. Lineage (GTDB taxonomy): Bacteria > Pseudomonadota > Gammaproteobacteria > Burkholderiales > Burkholderiaceae_C > Rubrivivax. Next base: position 52,827 of record JBILNB010000005.1, read on the forward strand.
TTGACGCGTCCCGCACCCCCGGTGTCTAGGGCGCAAGAAAACTTGGGGACGCACTACAGCAGGCGCCGCAGGGCGCCGAAGAAGAGCTCCGACTGCAGGCGCTCGCCCTCGGCCTGCGCGGCCACCTGGGCGGCCATGGACGCTGCCGCGGGCGCGAGCGGGCGCCCCGCGGCCTGCGCGAGCGACTGCACCTGGCAGGCGCGCTCGAGGTAGTACAGGTCGTCGTAGGCGTGGTCCACGCGTGCGCCGCAGACCAGCACGCCGTGGTTGGCCATGAAGACGATGTCGGCCCCCTGCATCGCCCGTGCAATACGCTGGCCTTCCTCGACGCCGAGCGCCAGGCCGTTGTAGACCGGATCGACGGCGACGCGGCCGTGGAAGCGCATGGCCGTCTGCGACAGCGTGGTGTCGAGCCTCCGGTCAGCCGTCAGCGCCAGCGAAGTGGCGTACGGCATGTGCGTGTGCATGACCACCGGCTTGCGGGCGATGCGGTGCACCGCCGCGTGGATGAACATCGCCGTCGGCTCCACCTCGTGCCGGCCGGCCAGGCGCCGGCCCTCGACGTCGACGAGCACGATGTCCTCGGCCCCGACCTCGCTCCAGTGCAGCCCGCGCGGGTTGAGCAGAAAGCGCGACGAGCCGTCAGGCAGCTCGGCGCTGAAATGGTTGCACACGCCTTCGGCCAGCCCGTGGTGGGCGGCGGCGCGCAAGGCCAGGGCCAGATCAGCGCGCAGGCGGCGCAACTCGGGCCGGCGGTAATCGACGGCGTCGCTCATGCAGGTCTCCTCTCGATGCGGCTGCCGGGGCGTCGGGGCGGGCCCTGAACCGCCCGGCCGCGCGCATGATCGCACGCCCCCCGGTGCGCTGGCTCAACCGCCGCGCACCCGGCGCGCCGCAGCATGCCCGGATGGCATCGCATCCCGCCCCGTCCGCACCGGACACCCGGTACATCCGCACGCTAGACAGCCTCGGCTTGTCTGACCTGCCCCAGGCGGGTGGCAAGGGCGCATCCCTGGGGGAACTGCAGCGCGCCTGCACGGTCCTGGGCGTGCGCGTGCCGCCCGGCTTCGTCGTGACCGCCCAAGCCTACCGCGAGATGCTGGCACAGCAGAGCCTCCAACAGGACTTGGATGCCCTGCTCGAGCCACTGGACGTCGGCGACCCGGCAGCACTGGCCGATGCCGGAGCCCGCGCGAGGGCGCTGGTGTACGCGGCACCCATGCCGGCGGCCGTGGAGGGCTCCCTGCGGGCTGCCTGGCGCGCGCTCGAGCAGGCGCAGGGCGGGTCGGTCTCGGTAGCCGTGCGCAGCTCGGCCACGGCGGAGGACCTGCCTGGGGCCAGCTTTGCCGGGCAACACGACAGCTACCTCGCCGTCGAGGGCGAGGACGCCGTCGTCGAGTCCGTGCGCCGCTGCCAGGCCTCGCTCTACACCGATCGGGCGATCGCCTACCGCGCCGCGCGCGGCTTCGCACATGCGAGCGTCGCCCTGGCGGTGGTGGTGATGAAGATGGTGCGCAGCGACCTTGCGGCCAGCGGCGTGGCCTTCACGCTCGATACCGAGTCCGGGCATCCGGACGTGGTCCTGATCCAGGCCACCTGGGGGCTGGGCGAAGGCCTGGTCCAGGGCACGGTCGATCCGGACGAGTATCTGGTCCACAAGCGCACCTTCGAGGCCGGGGCGCGCTGCGTGCTGCGCCACCACGTGGGTGGCAAGCAGACCCGCGTGGTGCACGCGGCCGCGGGCGCACACCCTGCCCAGGCGCTGCGGACCGAGACCGTGCCCGAGGACGAGCGGCGCCGAGCCTGCCTGCCCGACGAAGCGGTGATGGAACTGGCTGCCGCGGCGATCGCCATCGAGCAGCACTACAGCCACCGGGCCGGACGCTGGACACCGATGGACATCGAATGGGCGCAGGACGGCCCCGGCGGCGCGCTCCACATCGTGCAGGCGCGCCCCGAGACCGTGGCCTCGCGTCGCCCGGTGCAGGAACTCGTGCGCCACGTGCTGGCACCCGGCGCGCAGCCACCGCGGGTGCTGGCCCGCGGGCGCGCGGTGGGCGAAGGCATTGCGACGGGTCGGATCCGCCGCATCGAGGCGGCCGCGGCGCTGGCGCTGTTCGAGCCGGGCGAGGTGCTGGTGGCGCCGATGACCACGCCGGACTGGGAACCGGTGATGAAGCGCGCCGCGGCCATCGTCACCGAACGCGGGGGGCGTACCTGCCATGCGGCGATCGTGGCGCGCGAGCTCGGCATCCCGGCCGTCGTGGGCGCCGCAGGGGCGCTGCAGGCACTGGCACCCGGGCAGGCCGTGACCGTCAGTTGTGCCGAAGGCGAGATCGCCCACGTCTACGACGGGACGCTGGAGCATGGCGTCGAGCGCACCGACCTCGGCACCCTGCCCCGCACCCGCACCCGGCTCATGGTCAACCTCGGCAATCCGGGGCTGGCCTGGAAGACCGCGCTACTGCCCTGCGACGGCGTGGGGCTGGCCCGCCTGGAGTTCGTCATCAGCGAGCATGTCGGGGCACACCCGATGGCCTTGCTGCACCCGGAACGCATCACCGATGCCTCCCAGCGTCGGCGGGTGCAGGCACTCTGGCAGGAGGCGGGCTCACCCAGCGGCGCCGCCTACTTCGTCGAGAAGCTCTCGGAGGGCGTGGGCACGATCGCTGCCGCGTTCTGGCCCCGGCCCGTGGTCGCGCGCCTGTCGGACTTCAAGTCCAACGAATACGCGGGGCTGCCCGGCGGCGCCGACTTCGAGCCGCGCGAGGACAACCCGATGCTCGGCCTGCGCGGCGCGGCGCGCTATGTCCACCCGGCCTACGCCGAGGCCTTTGCGCTGGAGTGCGCCGCGCTGGCGCGCGTGCGCGCCGAGATGGGCCTGTCCAACCTCGCCGTGATGGTGCCCTTCTGCCGACGCCTCGAGGAGGCGCGCGCCGTGCTTGCCGCGATGGCCCGGCACGGCCTGGCCCGCGGCTCGGGCCCGACGCAGGCGGCGGACGGGCGGGGATTGCAGGTCGTGATGATGTGCGAGATCCCGAACAACGTCATCCTGATGGACGAGTTCGCAGCCTGCTTCGATGCCTTCTCGATCGGCAGCAACGACCTCACGCAGCTGACCCTGGGCGTGGACCGCGACAGCGCGCTGGTGGCCTCGTCCTTCGACGAAGGCGACGCCGGCATGCTGCGCATGTACCGCCTGGCCATCGAAGGCGCGCACCGACAGGAGCGCCCGATCGGCATCTGTGGCCAGGCGCCGTCCGACCGGCCGGAGATCGCGCGCGCGCTGGTCGCGCTGGGCATCGACAGCCTGAGCCTCAGCCCTGATCGCTGGCTCGCGACCTTGTCGATGGTGGCCGCGGCGGAGTCGGCAGCGGGTTGACCCACGGGCCGTCCCGTTGCGCCGCAGGGGCCGCCCGCAGCCGGCGATCCGTCAGCGCGCGCAGGTCGTCCAGCCGGCCCTGGGCCTCACTCCAGCAGGCGGCGCCATGACGACAGCGCAGCTCCAGTGCGTGCCCTCGCCACTGCAAGGGCCCCTGCACGGTACCGAGGACACGCTGTATCAGGGGCTGCAGCGTCTGCGCGTCGGGCACCCCGAGTAACAACGCAGCGAACTCATGCCCGCCAGAACGCGCGGGAACGTCCCCGTGGCGCAGGGCCCGCCGCAGGCGACGGCCGAATTCCGCGAGCATCGCATCGCCGGCGTCGCGGCCGAGCAGCACGTTGACCTCCTTGACGCCCTCGAGGTCGAAAGCGACCAAGCCGAACGGCGCGCCGCCGCCAGAGGCCTGCTGGGCGAGCGCGGCGAGCTGGGCCTCGAACTGGCGACCGTTGGCCAGGGAAGTCAGCAGGTCCTGGGTGGCCAGAGCCTGCACGCGCGCATGCGCGCGCCCGAAGCAGGCGAGCAGCAGCCCCAGGGGCCAGCCGACACAGAACAGCAGCAGCGCCTGCAGCCACCAGCCTGGCGCGCCCACAGTCGCCACGCCGCCCTCCCAGGCCCGCCACGCATACGCGACTCCGAACAGCACGGCAAAAGCGGCCGACAGCCACAGACCCGGCCGATCGGCCGCGGAGGTGCCGCGCGCCGCAGCCCAGGCAAGCGCGCAGAGCGCGAGCGCATGGGCGCCATCGAGCGCGCGATCCGGCCACGTCATGCCCGCGGGCCAGGGCCAGGCCAGGGCGGCAACCAGGCACAGCGCGAGCAGTTCGAACCGCCAGCGCCGCGCCTCACCCGGCCAAGCCCGAAAGCGCAGCACTCCTTCCAGAGCCGCGAGCACGGCGCCGAAGCCGAGGACAGCCTGCAGTACGGCGGGCAAGGGCGCGGTGGCGGCAGCCCAGGGCAACAGGGCGATCGACAGCGCCGTGCCGCCCAGGGCCGCGGCCCACCAGGCCGGACCGACGGCACGGGGGTTCGCCTTCCCGAGGCCGACAACAGCACCCCAGGCCACCACGGCCACCGGCACGGCAGCCGACTGAAGGGTCAGGGATTCAGGAGAGAGAGGCGGCACACCGGCTCCGGGTGAGAGGACGGGATCCGCGCCGCCGCCCCTGGGGCCATCCGGGGTCAGGCGGTCTCGCGGCTGGCCCGCTTGCGCTCATGCTCCTTCAGGAAGCGCTTGCGCAGGCGGATGCTCGTGGGCGTGATCTCGACCAGCTCGTCATCGGAGATGAACTCTACCGCGTATTCCAGCGTCAGCGCGATCGGCGGCGTGATCTTGATCGCGTCCTCCTTGCCGCTGACGCGGAAGTTGGTCAGCTGCTTGGTGCGCACCGCATTGACGACGAGGTCGTTGTCGCGGCTGTGGATACCCACGATCATGCCCTCGTAGACCGGGTCACCCGGCTTGACGAACATGCGGCCGCGGTCGTCGAGCTTGCCCAGCGCGTAGGTCACGATCTCGCCATCCTCCTGGCTGATCAGTACGCCGTTCTTGCGCCCGTCGATCTCGCCCTTGAAGGGCTCGTAGCCGTCGAAGATGTGGCTCATCAGGCCGGTGCCGCGCGTGAGGTTCAGGAACTCGCCCTGGAAGCCGATCAGGCCGCGCGCCGGGATGCGGTATTCGAGCCGCACGCGCCCGCGGCCGTCGGGCTGCATGTCCATCAGCTCGCCCTTGCGCAGACCGAGCTCCTGCATGACGCCGCCCTGGTGCGCGTCCTCAACATCCACGGTGAGCAGCTCCATCGGCTCGTGGCGCTCGCCGTCCACCTCATGGAAAACCACCTTCGGCCGCGAGACCGCGAGCTCGTAGCCCTCGCGGCGCATGTTCTCCAGCAGGATGGTCAGGTGCAGTTCGCCGCGGCCAGCCACTTCGAAGATCCCGTCCTCGTCGGTGTCGTTCACCCGCAAGGCCACATTGATCTGGAGCTCACGGTCCAGGCGGTCGCGGATCTGCCGGCTCGTGACGAACTTGCCCTCGCGCCCGGCCAGCGGCGAGGTGTTGACGCAGAAGTTCATCGTCAGCGTCGGCTCGTCGATGCGCAGCATCGGCAGGGGCCGCGGCGTCTCGAGGTTGGTGATGGTCTCGCCGATGCCGATGTCCTCGATGCCGTTGACCAGCACGATGTCGCCCGGGCCGGCGCTGTCGGCTTGGCGCCGCTCCAGGCCCTCGAACTTCAGCACCTGGTTCACACGCGCCTTGCGTACCGGGCCGTCGGTACCGCTGCAGACCGCCACCTCCATGCCGGGGCGCAAGGTGCCGTCGTGGATGCGCCCGATGCCGATACGGCCGACGTAGCTGGAGTAGTCGAGCGAGCAAACCTGCAACTGCAGCGGCGCGGCCTCCACGCCTTCGTGCGGGGGCACGTACTGCAGGACGGCCTCGAACAGCGGCGCCAGGTCGGTGCCGGTCTCGCCGGGCTCGAGCGTCGCCCAACCGTTCAGGCCCGAGGCGTACACCACCGGGAAGTCGAGCTGCTCCTCGGTCGCGCCGAGCTTGTCGAAGAGGTCGAAGGTGGCATTGATGACGTAGTCGATGCGCGAGCCCGGCCGGTCGACCTTGTTGACGACGACGATGGGCTTGAGGCCCAGCGCCAGCGCCTTCTTCGTGACGAAGCGCGTCTGCGGCATCGGGCCCTCGACCGCGTCGACCAGCAGCAGCACGCCGTCGACCATGGAGAGCACGCGCTCGACCTCGCCGCCGAAGTCGGCGTGGCCGGGGGTGTCGACGATGTTGACGTGCGTGCCCTGCCAGGACACGGCACAGTTCTTGGCCAGGATGGTGATGCCGCGCTCGCGCTCGAGGTCGTTGCTGTCCATCACACGCTCGGCGATCTTCTCGTTCTCGCGGAAGGTACCGCTCTGGCGCAGGAGCTGGTCCACGAGAGTGGTCTTGCCGTGGTCGACGTGGGCGATGATCGCGATGTTGCGGATCTGCTTGTTCATGGGGCGCTCTGTCCGGCCACAAGGGCCTGGACCTCGGGGGGGCTGAGGAGCCGGTCCGCGATGAGCTCGCCGGCGTGGATGTGGGCGCTGCCGAGGAAGGCGCGCGGCTGGGGACCATAGACACGCACCGCGGCGCGGTCGGCCAGCGCCACGCGGCGGCGCAGGCCGGTGAGGAAGCGGCCGGCCTCGTCCTCGGGCAGCCGGACCTCGGGCCAGGCGCGCAGCAGCACGTCCGGCGGCAGCATTCGGGCCAGACGCGCCGCGGGGTCCAGCGCTTCCAGGTCGTCCAGCGTCAGCGCCTGCTCGACGCGCAGTTCGCCGCTGGCGGTGCGCCGCAGCGCGCTCAGGTGGGCGCCGCAGCCGAGCAGACGGCCCAGGTCCTCGGCCAGCGTGCGCACGTAGGTGCCCTTGCTGCACCGGACGTCGAGCACGAGCTCGTCGGCGCGGCGCTCCAGCAGGGCCAGGCGGTGGATGCACACGCGCCGAGGCGCGCGCTCGACCTCGATGCCGGCGCGCGCGTACTCGTACAGGGCGCGGCCCTGGTGCTTCAGGGCCGAGTGCATCGGCGGCACCTGGTCGATCTCGCCGCGCAGCCGGGCCAGCGCCGCCTCCAGTGCTGCGGCGTCGGCCTCGACCGGCCGTTGCTCGATCACCTCGCCCTCCAGGTCGCCGCCCACACGGGTGACCCCGAGCTGCACGGTGGCGAGGTAGCCCTTGTCGGCCTCCAGGCTGGCCTGGGCGAACTTGGTCGCCGCGCCGAAGCACAGCGGCAGCAGCCCAGAGGCCAGGGGATCGAGCGTACCCGTGTGGCCGCCTTTCTCAGCCTGCAGCAGGCGGCGCGCGCGCCACAGCGCGTCCTGGCTCGACAGGCCCACGGGCTTGTCGAGCAGCAGCACGCCGTGCACCGGCCGCCAGGCCGCCTTGGGGGCCAAGATCACTCGTCCTTCGCGCGCGAGGCCACGGCGCGCGCGATCAGGGCGTTCAGATCGGCCGCGCGTTCGGTCGTGCGGTCGAACTGGAAGCGCAGGGTCGGCACGGTATGGATGCTCAGGCGCTTGAAGAGCGCGTTGCGCAGCCAGCCCGCCGCCTCGTTCAGCGCCGCCTCGCACTCCACCGGATCCCCCACCAGCACCGAGAAGCGCACGCGGGCGTGGGCGTAGTCGGGCGACACGTCCACGCCGCTGAGCGTGACCATGCCCAGGCGCGGATCCTTCAGCTCGCGCAGCAACTCGGCCAGGTCACGCTGGATCTGGTCAGCCACACGGAAGCTGCGGTTGGGGGGGGCTTTCTTGTGCCTCATGGGACAAACGCGTCAAGCAAGGAGCCCCGCGCAGGCGGGGCTCCAAGGACTGGCCGGGCCGTGCGGGCGGGGCCCTGCGGGCCCCGGGTGGCCGCCTACAGCGTGCGCGCGACCTCCTTGACCTCGAAGACCTCGAGCTGGTCGCCTTCCTTGATGTCGGTGACGTTCTTCAGCTTGATGCCGCACTCGAAGCCTTCCTTGACCTCGCGCACGTCGTCCTTCATCCGCTTGAGCGACTCGATCTCGCCGGTGTAGACGACGATGTTGTCGCGCAGCAGACGGAAGCGAGCGCTGCGGGTGACCTGGCCGGCGGTGACCATGCAGCCCGCCACCGTGCCGATCTTGGAAGCGATGAAGACGGTGCGGATCTCGGCCGTGCCGATGACCTCTTCCTTCTGCTCGGGGGCCAGCATGCCCTCCATCGCCGCCTTCACCTCGTCGACGGCGTCGTAGATGATGTTGTAGTAGCGAATGTCCACGCCGTTGCCCTCGGCGAGCTTGCGCGCGCCGGCATCGGCCCGGGTGTTGAAACCGATGACGACCGCCTTGGACGCGATCGCGAGGTTGACGTCACTCTCGGTGATGCCGCCCACCGCGGCGTGCACGATCTGGACCTTGACCTCGGGCGTGCTGAGCTTGACCAGCGACTGCGACAGTGCCTCCTGCGAGCCCTGCACGTCGGCCTTGACGATCAAGGCCAGGGTCTGGGCCTGGCCCTCGCCCATGCTGTCGAACATGTTCTCGAGCTTGGCCGCCTGACGGCGGTTGAGCGTGACCTCGCGGTACTTGCCCTGGCGGAAGGTGGCGATCTCGCGCGCGCGCCGCTCATCGGCCAGCACCATGAACTCGTCGCCGGCCAGCGGCACCTCGGTCAGGCCCTGGATCTCGACCGGGATCGAGGGGCCGGCCTCCTGCGTGGGCTTGCCGTCCTCGTCCAGCATCGCACGCACGCGGCCGTAGCTCGAACCGGCCAGCACCACGTCACCGCGCTTGAGCGTGCCGCTCTGCACCAGCACGGTGGCCACGGGGCCGCGACCCTTGTCGAGCCGGGCCTCGATGACCAAACCCTTGGCTGCGGCCTCCGCCGGGGCCTTGAGCTCCAGCACTTCGGCCTGCAGCAGCACCTGCTCGAGCAGGTTGTCGATGCCCTGGCCAGTCCGGGCGGAGACCGGCACGAAGGGGGACTCGCCCCCGAACTCCTCGGGCACGACGGCCTCGGCCACCAGCTCGCTCTTCAGGCGCTCGAGGTTGGCCTCGGGCTTGTCGACCTTGTTCATCGCCACGACGATGGGCACCTGCGCCGCCTTGGCGTGCGAGATGGCTTCCTTCGTCTGCGGCATGACACCGTCGTCGGCCGCCACGACCAGGATCACGATGTCGGTGGCCTTGGCACCGCGCGCACGCATCGCCGTGAAGGCGGCGTGGCCGGGAGTGTCGAGGAAGGTGATCACACCGCGCGGCGTCTCGACGTGGTAGGCGCCGATGTGCTGCGTGATGCCGCCGGCTTCGCCCGCAGCCACGCGCGTGCGGCGGATGTAGTCCAGCAGCGAGGTCTTGCCGTGGTCGACGTGGCCCATGACGGTGACGACCGGGGCGCGCGGCAACTCCTCGGCGGTCTGCGCGGCCTGCTCCTCTTCGGTGAAGGCCTCGGGGTCGTCAAGCTTGGCCGCCAGCGCCTTGTGACCCATTTCCTCGACGACGATCATCGCCGTCTCCTGGTCGAGCTGCTGGTTGATCGTGACCATCTGGCCGAGCTTCATCAACTGCTTGATGACCTCGCTGGCCTTGACGCTCATCTTGTGCGCCAGATCGGCGACGCTGATGGTCTCCGGCACGTGCACTTCCTGGACCTGGAACTCCGGCGCGGCCGCGTAACCCTCGCCGCCGTCGTCACGGTCGCCACGGCGCCCGCCACGCGGCGAGCGCCAGCCCGCGCGGCCCCCGCTGTCGCCACGGGTCTTGAGCGCGCGCTTCTTGGCCGCGTCGTCAGCCCAGCTCGACGAGAGCTTCTCGCTCTTGACCTGCTTCTTCTCGCCCGGCTTGGCAGCGGCGGGCGCAGCGGCCGACGCCGGCGCGCCCGGCTTGGCCGCCGGCTTGTGGATCGTGCCCTTGATGCCGGCAGCTTCGGCCGGCTTGGGCTCCTCGGGCTTCTTGGCCGTCAGCACCTGGCGCGGACGCGACATCATCTCGCGGATGGCCGCCGCCTCGATCTCGGCCTTGCGGCGCCGGACATCGGCGTCAGTCTGGGCCTGGCGCGCCAGCGCGTCGGCGTCCGCCGCCTTCACCACGCGCAGACCCGGCTTCGGAGCCTCGGCCGGGGCCGGCGGAGCCGCTGCCGCGGCGGGCGCAGGGGCGGGCGCAGGGGCGGGGGCGGGGGCGGGGGCGGGGGCGGTTACGGCCGGGGGCGCGGCGGGTGCCGCAGGCTCGGCCTGCGCCTTCGCCGAAGGCTGCGACACCGCCTCGGCCTGGCGGGCCGCCGCCTCGGCCGCGGCCTTGGCCTCGGCTTCTGCCGCCGCGCGAGCCGCGGCCTCGCGTTCGGCCGCCCGCGCCGCCTCCGCCTCGGCGGCTTCACGCTCGCGGCGAGCCTGTTCCTCGGCCTGGCGCCGGGCTGCGTCTTCCATCTGGCGCTGGATCAGCGCCGCCTGGGCTGCGGCCTCGGCCTCGCGTCGGGCCTGCTCTTCGGCATCGATGACCGAGGCCGCCGGCACGGGGGACGGGGCCTCCTCGGCGCCGCCCACCTCCTCGCGCTTGACGAAGGTGCGCTTCTTGCGCACCTCGACCTGGATCGTGCGCGCCTTGCCCGTGGCGTCGGCCTGCTTGATCTCGCTCGTGCTCTTGCGGGTGAGCACGATCTTCTTGCGCTCGGCCGAAACGGTGCCGTGGGCGTTGCGCAGGTACTCGAGCAGGCGCTCCTTGTCCCCGTCGGTCAGCGCGTCGTCCGGCGATTGCTTGGCGACGCCGGCCGACTGCAGTTGCTCGAGCAAGGCCGCAGTGGGCCGGTTGAGCTGCGCGGCGAACTGGGCGACGGTGGTCACTGCCATGGGTGGGAGTCCTTCGATGGTCGGGACGTTGGCGTGTATCGGCTTGCGGGGACCGGGCGGCGCGTCAGGCGGTGAACCAGTGCTCACGCGCCTTCATGATCAGGTCGCGCGCCGGTTCCTCGGCCAGGCCGGTGAGTTCGACCAGTTCGTCGACGGCCAGGTCCGCCAGGTCATCGCGCGTGTGCACGTTGCCGGCGGCCAGGCGGGCGACGAGGTCGGTCGTCATGCCTTCGAGATCGCGCAGGTCCTGGGAGACCTCCTCGACCTTCTCCTCCTTGGCGATCTCCATCGTCAGGAGGGCGTCGCGCGCACGGGTGCGCAGTTCGTTGACCGTATCCTCGTCGAAGGACTCGATCTCGAGCATCTCCTGCAGCGGCACGTAGGCCACCTCCTCGAGGCTGGTGAAGCCCTCGGCGATCAGGATGTCGGCGACCTCCTCGTCGACGTCGAGCTTCTCGACGAAGGTGCGGCGCACGACGTCGCTCTCGGCCTCGGTCTTGGCCTGCGACTCCTCGGCGGTCATGATGTTGATGCGCCAGCCGGTGAGATCGGAGGCCAAGCGCACGTTCTGGCCGCCCCGGCCGATGGCGATGGCGAGGTTCTCCTCGTCGACGACGACGTCCATCGCGTGCTTCTCCTCGTCGACGACGATGGACTGCACGTTGGCCGGCGCGAGCGCGCCGATGACGAACTGGGCCGGGTCGTCGGACCACAGCACGATGTCCACACGTTCGCCGGCGAGCTCGTTCGTGACCGCGGTCACGCGCGAGCCGCGCACGCCCACACAGGTGCCGATGGGGTCGACGCGGCGGTCGTGCGAGACGACCGCGATCTTGGCGCGTGAGCCCGGGTCGCGGGCGCAGCTCTTGATCTCGAGCAGGCCCTGCTCGATCTCGGGCACTTCCTGGGCAAACAGCTCGGCCATGAAGCCCGGGGCGCTGCGCGACAACATGATCTGCGGTCCGCGCTGGGTCGGGTCGACGCCGGCGATGTAGGCGCGCACACGGTCGCCGCTGCGCAGGTTCTCCTTGGGGATCATCTCGCCGCGCTTGAGGCGGCCCTCGACGCGTCCGCTCTCGACGATCATGTCGCCCTTGTCCAGACGCTTGACCGTGCCGACGAAGATCTTGTCGCCGCGCGAGAGGAAGTCGTTGAGCAGTTGCTCGCGCTCGGCGTCGCGGATCTTCTGCAGGATGACCTGCTTGGCGGCCTGGGCGCCGATGCGGCCGATGGTCACCGATTCGATCGGCTCCTCGATGTAGTCGCCCGCCTCGATGTCGGAAATCTGTTCCTGGGCCTCGAACAGCAGCATCTCGGCATCAGGGATCTGCAGGCCGGCCTCGTTGGGCACGACGTGCCAGCGGCGGAAGGTCTCGTACTCGCCCGTCTCGCGGTCGATCGTGACGCGGATGTCGACCTCGCCACCGTGCAGCTTCTTCGTCGCGGAGGCCAGTGCTGCCTCGACCGCGCCGAAGACGACCTCGCGTTCGACCGTCTTCTCGCGCGAGATCGCGTCGACCAGCATCAGCAATTCGCGGTTCATCGTGAGCAGACCTTTCTCTCAGCCAGCGGGGCGCGCGGCACGGCCCCGCCCCTTGAAATCGATGACGGGGACCAGCCGCGCCTCGCGCAGTTCGTCCAGCGTGAAGGACAGTTCGCTGCCGGCTCGCTCGCCCTCGAGCGTGAGCACGTAGCCACCGTCGGCAGCACGGCCCAGGCGACCGCGCCAGTGCTTGCGGCCCTGGAAGGCCAGCCTGAGCGTGAGTTCGATCGCCTGACCGCAGAAACGCTCGAAGTCGGCCGGCTTCTTCAGCGGTCGGTCCAGGCCGGGGGAGGACACTTCGAGGCGCTCGTAGGCCACACCCTCGACCTCGAGCACGTACTGCAACTGCCGCGTCACGGCCTCGCAGTCATCGACGGTAACGAATTCGCCGGTGCCCTGGGACTCGGGGTAGACATGGCCGGGAACGCGGTCGATGAAGACGCGCAGCAAACCGCGGGCGGAACGCTCGACGTCCACCAGATCGAAGCCGAGCCCGACCACCGTGCGCTCGATGCAGGCCTGGGCTCCCGCCCCGCCACCTGCCACCGTCACCCCGATCGTCGACCCGTCCACACTCGTTCCCTGCAACAAAGACCTTCCCCAGCCCTCTGGGCCGGATGTGTCATACGTGCGCGGGCCGCGCACCCTGCGCGCCGCCACTGACCACCGACAACAGAACCCCACCCGCCGGTCAGCCAACGCTCAACCGACGCTCGACCAACGCTCAACCAGCGAACAGCCAAAAAAAATGGGCTGGATGAATCCGCCCACTCGGCTTTCAGCGAAACACGCATTATAGGCGGGCAAGCTCGGCAAGGCAACGGCAGAACGTCGCGGGCAGCCACATGCGAGCCTCGCGCCGCCCGTGCGCAGGGCTGCCCTTCCCTCGCCATGGGAGAATCCGATCCATCGACCACGGAGGCCGCATGGGTTTTCTCGCTGGCAAGCGCCTGCTCGTCACCGGAGTGCTGAACCAGCGCTCGATCGCCTACGGCATTGCCCGCGCCTGCCGGCGCGAGGGTGCCGAACTCGCCTTCAGCTACGTCGGCGAGCGCTTCAAGGAGCGCATCGCCGAGATCGCGGCCGACTTCGGCTCCAGCCTCACCTTCGACTGCGACGTCGGCGATGACACGCAGATCGAACGCCTGTTCTCCCAGCTGGGCGAGCACTGGAGCGGCTTCGACGGTCTGGTCCACGCCATCGGCTTCGCCCCGCGCGAGGCGATCGCGGGCGATTTCCTCGACGGCCTGTCGCGCGAGGCCTTCCGCATCGCGCACGACATCTCGGCCTACAGCTTCCCGGCCCTGGCCAAGGCCGCGGCGCCGCGCCTGAACCCGGGCGCTGCGCTGCTGACGCTCACCTACCTGGGCGCCGAGCGTGTCGTGCCCGGCTACAACACCATGGGGCTGGCCAAGGCCTCGCTCGAGGCCAGCGTGCGTTATCTCGCCGCCAGCCTGGGGCCCAAGGGCATGCGCGTCAACGGCATCTCGGCCGGCCCGATCAAGACGCTTGCCGCCTCGGGCATCAAGGGCTTCGGCAAGATCCTCGACGTCGTCGAGCGCGAAGCCCCGCTGCGCCGCAACGTGACCATCGACGACGTCGGCAACGTCGCCGCCTTCCTGCTTTCGGACCTGGCTGCCGGCGTCACCGGCGAAATCACCTACGTCGACGCGGGCTTCAGCCGCGTGGCCGGCGGCATGGAGGGCTGAAGCCCTGCACAGCCACGCTCAGTCGCGCACGCAGTCCACGTAGTAGCGCCGCGCGCCGCCGCCCTCGCCCTCCTCCTCGACGAGGCCGTGCACGTCGGTGTCGAAGCCGGGGAAGGCCGCGTTGAACTCGCGCGTGAACTTGAGGTAGTCGACGATGCGACGGTTGAAGCGCTCGCCCGGGATCAGCAGCGGGATGCCGGGCGGGTAAGGCGTCAACAGCGAGGTGGTGATCCGCCCCTCGAGCCGATCGACCGGCACGCGCTCGGTCAACCGGTGCGCGATCTTCGCGTAGGCGTCGCTCGGCTTCATCGCCGGCTCCAGGTCCGACAGGTACATGCCCGTGACCAGGCGCGCGACGTCGCCGCGCGCGTAGGCCTCGTGGATGTTCTGGCACAGGTCGCGCAGGCCGGTACGCTCGTAGCGCGGGTGGGCGGCGCAGAACTCCGGCAGCACACGCCACATCGGCTGGTTGCGGTCGTAGTCGTCCTTGAACTGCTGCAGCGCTGTCAGCAGTGTGTTCCAGCGGCCCTTGGTGATGCCGATGGTGAACATGATGAAGAAGGAGTACAGCCCCGTCTTCTCGACCACCACGCCGTGCTCGGCCAGGAACTTGGTCACCACCGCAGCCGGGATGCCGGTCTTGGCGAAGCGGCCCGACATGCCCAGCCCGGGGGTGATGATGGTGCTCTTGACCGGGTCGAGCATGTTGAAGCCCGGCGCCAGGTCGCCGAAGCCATGCCACTTGTCGGTGGCCTTGAGCATCCAGGCCTCGGCGCGGCCGATGCCCTCGGTGGCCAGGCGCTCCGGCCCCCAGACCTTGAACCACCAGTCGCGCCCGTACTCCTTGTCGACCTTGCGCATCGCGCGGCGGAAGTCCATCGACTCGAGGATGCTCTCTTCGACCAGCGCAGTGCCGCCAGGCGGCTCCATCATCGCCGCGGCGACGTCGCAGCTCGCGATGATCGCGTACTGCGGGCTCGTCGACGTGTGCATCAGGTAGGCCTCGTTGAAGAGGTGCCGGTCGAGCTTGCGGTTGCGCGCGTCCTGCACCAGCACGTGCGAGGCCTGGCTCAGGCCCGCCAGCAGCTTGTGCGTGCTCTGGGTCGCGAAGACGAGCTGGTCGCTCGGGCGCGGGCGCTTCTTGCCCATGGCGTGGAAGCTGCCGTAGAAGGGGTGGAAGGCCGCGTGCGGCAGCCAGGCCTCGTCGAAGTGCAGCGTGTCGATGTAGCCGTCCAGCGCGTGCTTGATCGTCTCGGTGTTGTAGAGCACGCCGTCGTAGGTGCTCTGCGTCAGCGTCAGGATCTTGGGCCGCACCTTCTTGGCGTCCACGCCCGCGAGCAGCGGGTTGGCCGCAATGCGCTTCATGATCGCCGCGGGCGAGAACTCCGCCTGCGGGATCGGCCCGATGATGCCGAAGTGGTTGCGCGTGGGCGGCAGGAACACCGGCACCGCGCCGGTCATGATGATGGAGTGCAGGATGCTCTTGTGGCAGTTGCGGTCCACCACCACCACGTCGCCCGGCGCCACCGTGTGGTGCCACACCATCTTGTTGCTGGTGCTGGTGCCGTTGGTGACGAAGAAGCAGTGGTCGGCATTGAAGATGCGCGCGGCGTTCTTCTCGCTGGCCGCCACCGGACCGGTGTGGTCCAGCAGCTGGCCGAGCTCGTCCACCGCGTTGCAGACGTCGGCGCGCAGCATGTTCTCGCCGAAGAACTGGTGGAACATCTGGCCCACAGGGCTCTTCAGAAAGGCCACTCCGCCACTGTGGCCGGGACAGTGCCAGGAGTAGGAGCCGTCCTGCGCGTACGCCATCAGGGCCTTGAAGAAGGGCGGCGCGAGCGAGTCGAGGTAGCTCTTGGCCTCGCGGATGATGTGGCGCGCCACGAACTCCGGCGTGTCCTCGAACATGTGGATGAAGCCGTGCAGTTCGCGCAGGATGTCGTTCGGGATGTGCTGCGAGGTACGCGTCTCACCGTACAGGTAGATCGGGATGTCGGCGTTGCGGAAGCGGATCTCGCCGATGAACTTGCGCAGGTTCAGCACCGCGGGATCGAGCTCGGGCCCGGGCGTGAACTCTTCGTCGTCGATCGAGAGGATGAAGGCGCTCGCGCGGCTCTGCTGCTGCGCGAACTGGCTCAGGTCACCGTAGCTCGTGACGCCCAGGACCTCGAAGCCCTCCTTCTCGATCGCCTGCGCGAGCGCACGGATGCCCAGGCCCGAGGTGTTCTCGGAGCGGAAGTCCTCGTCGATGATGACGACGGGAAAGCGAAAGCGGATCATCTTGCAGCCCTGCCCGGGACGCCCCCGGCGTGAAGGAGACGGCGCGCAGTGTAGGGCTGCAAGGGGCGCCGCTACACTGCCCTGCGTCACGGTGTGGCGGGAGATGCACAGATGGACTTCCAGGCCTCGACGCTGTGGTGGGTGCTGGCAGGGCTGCTCGTGGTGGCCGAGCTGCTCAGCGGCACCTTCTACCTATTGATGCTGGCGCTCGGCGCGGCCGCGGCGGCGCTGGCGGCGCACGCCGGCGCCGGCCTGACCGCCCAGATCGTTGCGGCGGCTGCCGTGGGTGGCGGCGCCACCGCGGCCTGGCATTTGAGGCGCGCACGCGCGCCGCGCTCGGCGCCTGCAGCATCCAATGCCGACGTCAACCTCGACATCGGCCAGACGGTCGTCGTCGAAGCCTGGGACGCCCAAGGCCTGGCCAGCGTGCGCCATCGCGGCGCCGCCTGGACCGCGCGCCATGCAGCGCCGGGCGAACCCCGCCCCGGCGCCCACCTGATCGTGGCGGTGCACGGCAACCGCCTGGATCTTGCGCCGCAGGAGCGCTGAACAAGGATTCGGCGTCTCGCGCCGCCAGGGTCTTCAGCGTGCCTCGGGCACGGGCGCCGCCCGAGGCGCTACGCTAGGGCCATTGCTCCGCGTGTTTCACGCCCCCCCTGCCCTCGCGCTCCGCCCACGCCACCCAGGACCCCAGCCCATGGAAATCGCCGTCGTCGTCCTCGTCGTCGCCGTCGTCTTCGTCGCCCGCAGCTTCAAGATCGTCCCCCAGCAGCACGCCTGGGTGGTCGAGCGCCTGGGCAAGTACGACCGCACACTCACGCCCGGGCTGAAGTTCATCGTCCCCTTCATCGAGCGCGTCGCCTACCGGCACTCACTGAAGGAGGTGCCGCTGGACGTGCCCAGCCAGGTCTGCATCACGCGCGACAACACCCAGCTCCAGGTCGACGGCATCCTGTTCTTCCAGGTCACCGACCCGATGCGCGCGAGCTACGGCTCCAGCGACTACATCGTCGCCATCACCCAGCTCGCGCAGACCACGCTGCGCAGCGTGGTGGGCAAGATGGAGCTCGACAAGACCTTCGAGGAACGCGACCTGATCAACGCCTCGATCGTCAGCGCGCTCGACGAGGCGGCGCTGAACTGGGGCGTGAAGGTGCTGCGCTACGAGATCAAGGATCTGACACCGCCGGCCGAGATCCTGCGCTCGATGCAGGCGCAGATCACGGCTGAGCGCGAGAAGCGCGCGCTGATCGCCGCCTCCGAGGGCCGACGCCAGGAACAGATCAACATCGCCACCGGCGAGCGCGAGGCCTTCATCGCCCGCTCCGAGGGCGAGAAGCAGGCCGAGATCAACAAGGCCCAGGGCGAGGCCGCCGCCATCACCGCCGTGGCAGAGGCCACCGCGGCGGCCATCCGCCAGATCGCCGCGGCCATCCGGGAGCCCGGCGGCGAGCAGGCCGTGCAGTTGAAGGTCGCCGAGCGCGCCGTCGACGCCTACGGCCAGCTTGCCAAGGCCAACAACACCATGATCGTGCCGGGCAACATGAGCGAGGTCTCGGCCCTGATCGGCACCGCGATGACCCTGCTGCGCCAGCCCCGGAGCACGCCATGAGCGCCCTGAACGTGCTGGGTACCGAGCTCGTGCCCTGCTCCTACGACCCGTTGACCGGCTGGCTGCGCGACGGCTGCTGCCGCACCGACGCCTACGACGCCGGCCGCCACGTGATTTGCGCCCGCGTGACGATGGAGTTCCTGAACCACCAGTTCGAGCGCGGCAACGACCTCATCACCCCGCGCCCGGAATACCGCTTCGCCGGCCTGAAGCCCGGCAACCGCTGGTGCGTCTGCGCTCTGCGCTGGAAGGAGGCCTACCTCGCCGGCTGCGCCCCGCCCGTGGTGCTGGAGAGCACGCACCGCAAGGCGCTCGAGTTCGTGCCCCTGGACTGGCTGCAGGAGCATGCCTGGCAGCCGGTGGGCTAAACTGCGCGGCCTGTAAGGGGGACCCTCCCCCGCACACCCGGCCCAACGGCGCCGCGTGGCATCCCTGCGGAGGGATGGATGAGTGGTTTAAGTCGCACGCCTGGAAAGCGTGTGTGGGTTAACAGCCCACCGCGGGTTCGAATCCCGCTCCCTCCGCCAATCATTTCAATTCTTCATTCCTTCAGCCCAGTCCTTGACGCTCGCGCGTCGCTCCGGCGATCAAGCAGGCTGCAAGACGTCCACAGGGCCGGCTCTGGGCTCGGGCCACTTGGGGTGTGGCCCTCGGGTCAGCCCGGTTGACTACCGCGCTTCGAAGATCGCGCACGTGGTCGTCGCGTGGGCATACAGCTTTCCCTCCGCATCGACGATCCGGGCCTCCGAGGTGCCGACCTGACGGCCGACGTGCAGGGCGGTCCCCACGCAGCGCAGCGGGCCCGTCTTCGCGTGGGCAGCCCGGACGATGTTCAGATTGATCTGGCTGGTCGTGTAAGCCGTCCCGGCGGGCAATCGGGTCTGCACGGCGCAGCCCAGCGCGAAGTCCAGCAGGGTCGCGTACCAGCCCCCATGGACAGATCCGAGAGGGTTGTAGTGCTTGAGTTGCGGCGTGGCCTGAAAGACCGCGTGCCCGTCGCCGACCTCGATCAGCTCGCAGTCGAAGGTCTCCGCCATGTAGGGGTGGAGCAGGTCGCCCTCGAGCAGCGCGGTCATCACCTGCAGCCCCGTCAGTCCCCGGACCTGATCGGGCCTGGCGAGGCCTGGCTTGACGATGCCGCGCTCGAGCCTGCGTTGCCTTACCTGCTCCAGTTGCCGCTGCCAGATGTCCAGGGTGGTTTCGATCATGTTGGCGTCTTTCATGGGGAACCCGATGTTCGAGAAGGGGGTGGCGCTCGATGCGGCTCGGCCGTTGCGGTGGGATCCGGCGCGGGTGGCGGCCGGGTGTTCACGGGCAGGCACAGCAGCCCCGTCAGCAGCGCCAGCGCACCGTGCAGCAGGTAGATCGCGTCGAAATCGTGGCGTTGCAGGGCTGCGTCGCCGAGCAGCGCCACCGTGAGCGCCACCCCGAGGACCGAGCCGATCTGGCGTGTGGCCTGGTTGATGGCGCTGCCGACGGCGTAGTGAGCCACCGGGAGCCGGTTGACGGCCGCGGCCGACAACGACGGCAGCACCAGGCCGACCGCGATACCGCTCATCACCAGGCCGGGAAGCCAGTGCGAGACGTACTGCGCCTCGGTGCCGGGCACGAGCAGGAACCACAGGCTGCTGGCGGCGTACAGCAAGGAGCCGCCGACCAGGAAGCGGCGGTGGCCCAGGCGTGTGGCCAGCCGGCCCGTGACGATGGCCGTCGGTATCACCAGCAGCGGCCCCGGCGTCACGGCCAGTCCGGCCAGCGGCAGGCTGAAGTGCCAGACATTCATCATGAAGAAGAAGAAGGTCAGGAACATCATCGAGAACGCCGTCCCGAAGATCAGGGTCGCGGCGTTGACGTAGCGGTAGGTGCGGTGGCGGAACAGCGCAAGATCCACCAGCGGCGCTGGGGCCTTGCGCGCCCAGGCGACGAAGGCGCCGGCGGCGACGAGCCCCATCGCGCCGAGCAGTGCGAGTTCTGCGCCGCTCCAGTTCGGCGCCCCAGATTCGACGATCGCCAGCGTGACAGCGCCCACAGCCAGCATCAGGAGCGCCATGCCGACGCCGTCCACCCGCCGGTGCGTGCCGACACGGGTCGACTCGGTCAGCATCGCAGCGCCACGCCATAGCGCGAGGCCCCCGAGCGGGAGGTTGATGTAGAAGGCCCATGGCCATCCCAAGGTGTCGATCACGAAACTGCCGACGCTGGGTCCCACCGCGGCGGCGAGGCCGCCGACCGCCCCCCACAGGCTGACGACCACCGCCCGCCGCGTCTGCGGGAACGCGGCGAGAACGATCGACAGCGAGGCGGGGGTCAGCAGTGCGGCCCCTACGGCCTGCAGCACGCGTGCGGCGATCAGCCAGCCGACGCTTCCAGCCAGGCCGCAGGCCGCCGAAGCCGCCAGGAACAGCGCCACGCCGATCAGGAAGACGCGCTTGCGCCCGTGCGTGTCGGCCAGGCCGCCGGCAGGAATCAGCATCGTGGCGTAGACCACCGTGTAGGCGTTCAGCACCCACGACAAGTCCGCCGCCGAGGCGTCGGCGAAGGCATGCCGCAACGGGTCGAAGGCCGCGAACAGCATCGTCGTGTCGAGCGACACCAGGAACGTGGCGATGCAGGCGACCCAGAACACGGGCCAGGGTGAAGAGGGGGTGGCGCCGGGTCGCGGCGGCGCGTGGGCGGTGGCCATGCTCAAACCCGCACCTGCAGGGACACGGCCGGGTACGCCGGCAGGCCGGGCTCGAACTGCCGCGCCAGATACCTCGCAAAGATGGCCGCAAGGACGGAGTCTTGGATTCTCATGACCGGACCCCTATATGATGATCGTCATATTCTTGAACGAAGCGGTGCTCACCGCGTGTCGACCGTCGCATCCGGTCAGCGCTGGGCGCCGTGGTCGTAGCGCTCGATCAGCGATCGACGCGCTTGAGCCAGGATGTCACGACCTGCTTCGGCGCCGAGGGCACGAGCCAGTTGCAAGGCGCCGACCATCGTGGAAGCCACGACGACGGCCTCGCGATCTTCTGCACTGCTCGGCAACGCTGCGCGTACGAGATCGACCATCGCGGCAACGCGGCGCCGGGCCTCGTCGAGAACCGCCTCGTGCTGACGCGTCATCTCGGACGCCAGGGCGGCGATGACACAACCCTCATCGGTCCGCTCGATGTGGGCGTCGTGCAGGTAGGTTTCAATCAGCGCACGAAAGCGTGTGCCGCCTTGCCGCAGACGACGTTCCATGCCATCCGACAGGGAAACGAAGTTGTCCTGACCGGCGCGCTGCATGGCCTCGACGAGCAGGGCGTCGCGCGATTCAAAGTGGGCGTAGAAGCCGCCATGCGTCAGACCGGCCTCCTTCATGATGTCGGCGACCCCGACGCCACGGTACCCGGCGCGCCTGACAGCCCGTGCCGCCACATCGACGATACGGTCATGGCTCAGTTCTTTGCGGGTGGGAGTCAGTGTCATGGTCACAAAAATATTACGATCATCATATTTCAGTGTCAAGCGCTGTCCTGCAGTGGACTGTCATGTCAATCGCACACCCGGAATCAGGAGGGGCTTCGTCCATGCACCCGATCGAATGAGCGGACACCGTTCGTGATCGGGACGGCCGAGCACCAGCACACCGCCCACGGCGGCGGTGAAGATTAGCGCGCGCAGTCACTGGCGTGACCGGGCGCGTGATGACCAGGGCGGTCACCTGTTTGACGGGATCGAACTCGGCAGCCCCGAAATTCAATGCAGATCCAGTATCTGCCGACGCCAGTCTGCCTGGAAAAGGGCTTCAGTGGCCAGGCGCTCCACGACGTCCCGCGCTTGTCGGCCGCTCTTCCATTCGAGCCGACACGGATCTTCCCGCCCGTGCAAGCCTCCAGGCGCCGATGCGGTGGGGCGCTGCTGACAGGTGCCGGCACGGGGGCGAGCGACTTCCGTCAATCGCTGGCGCGCGCAGCCGCCGTGTCCACGCACACCGTGCCGTCCACCACCTCCACCGCATAGGTGCGCAACGGGTCCATGCACGGCGGCGCCTCGACGGCGCCGGTGCGGATGTTGAACGCGCCGCCGTGGAAGTTGCACTCGACGACGTCGTCGATGATCCAGCCCTCGGACAGCGAGCCCGGACCGTGGGTGCAGGTATCGTCGGTGACGTAGAAGCGGCCTTCGAGGTTGAAGACGCACACATTGAGGCCCTCGCGCTCGACCTTGAGGGAGCAGCCGCTGGAGACGGCAGAGACCGGGCAGAGCGGGATCTTCAAGGCTGACCTCTCCAGGCGAGTGAAACGGCGACAACGGTCATTGATGCTAGCATCGATCCATATCGAGGAATGATGTTCCTTCATGCGGAACAATCTTCCTCGACGGTGGGCCGGCGGACAGGTGCGCCTGCGGCCGGGCCCGCGCGAACAGAGGAAAGGACAGTCATGCTGCGCAAGGAACAGAACGACCTGCTCACCCAGACCGACGCCGGCACGCCGATGGGCGCGCTCTTCCGCCGCTACTGGCTGCCGGCGCTGCTGAGCGAAGAACTGCCCGAGCCCGACTGCGCGCCGGTGCGCATGCAGTTGCTGGGCGAGCGCCTGGTCGCGTTCCGCGACACGCAGGGCCGGCTCGGCGCGATCGACGAGTTCTGCGCCCACCGCGGCGTCTCGCTGTGGTTCGGCCGGAACGAGGAATCCGGCCTGCGCTGCCCCTACCACGGCTGGAAGTACGACGTCACCGGGCAATGCGTCGAGGTGCCCTCGGAACCTGCGGAAAGCGGCTACTGCCAGCGCATCCGCCTGCGGGGCTACCCGATGATCGAGCGTGGTGGCGTGCTCTGGATCTACATGGGCCCGCCCGAGCACCGCCCCCCCGAGCCCGCCTACGAGTTCGCCACCGTCGCACCGGCGCAGAGCTACACCTCCAAGCGCCTCCAGGAGTGCAACTGGCTGCAGGCGCTCGAAGGCGGCATCGACTCGAGCCATGTCTCCTGGCTGCACAGCGGGAGCCTGAACTCCGACCCGCTGTTCAAGGGCGCCCGCGTCAACCAGTACAACTTCAACGACCGCAAGCCGGTCTTCGAGGTCGTCGAGTTCGGGGGTGGTCTGGCGGTGGGCGTGCGGCGCAATGCCGAGGACGACCAGTACTACTGGCGCATCACGCCCTGGGTCATGCCCTGCTTCACGATGGTGCCGCCGCGCGCCGACCACCCGATGCACGGCCACTTCTGGGTGCCGATCGACGACCACCGCTGCTGGGCCTGGAGCTTCGACTACCACCCCACGCGCGCGCTCACCGAGCACGAAGTGCAGGCCATGCGCGACGGCCACGGCATCCACTCGCGCAACATCCCTGGCACCTACCGCCCGGTCCAGAACCGCGACAACGACTACCTGATGGACCGCGCCGCGCAGAAGGCCGGCACGCGCTACAGCGGCATCGAGGGCATCGCGATGCAGGACGCCTCGCTCCAGGAGAGCATGGGCCCGATCCAGGACCGCACACGCGAGAACCTGGTCTCCACCGACAACGGCATCATCATGGCGCGCCGGCGCCTGATGAAGGCGGCGCAGGCGCTGGCCGAGCACGGCACGCCGCCCCCGGGCATCGACAGCGAGGCCCAGCGCGTGCGCTCGGTGGCGATGCTGCTGCCCCGCGGCCGGCACTTCCTCGACGCCGCGGCCGACGCGATGCGCGCCGAGCCGGGCAAGCCGCACCAGACCGCCTGACGGCCCGCCTGAGCCTGCACCAATGGAGCCCCGCGACTTCGCCGCAGCCGTCACCGTCGGCCCTGGCCGCACCGAGCTGCGGCGCTTCAGCGCGCCGCCGCCCGCGCCCGACACCGGCCTGCTGCGCGTGGAGTGCACCGGCGTCTGCGGCAGCGACTGGGGCTATTACCAGAACCTGCACGCCACGCGCGGCGATCTGATCCTGGGCCACGAGACGGTGGGCCGGGTCGCCGCCCTGGGGGCGCTGGCGGCCTCGAAATGGGGCGTGCGCGAGGGCGACCTCGTCGCGCTCGAGGAATACCTGCCCTGCGGCCATTGCGAGCACTGTCGCGGCGGCGAGTTCCGCCTGTGCGACGCCACCGACTGGCGCCTGGGCGGCCTGCGCTACGGCGCCACCGGCCTGAAGACCGCGCCTGGCCTGTGGGGCGGCTTCAGCGCCTACCAGCACCTGCACCTGAACACGGTGTTCCACCGCGTGCCCGCGGGCGTGCAGCCGCGCCACGCGGCGCTCGCGCTGCCGCTGGCCAATGGCGTGGAATGGGCCTATCTGCACGGCGGCGCCGGCCCCGGGCAGTGTGTCGTGATCCAGGGCCCGGGCCAGCAGGGGCTGGCCTGCGTGGTGGCCGCGCGCGAGGCCGGGGCGGCCAAGATCATCGTCACCGGCCTGTCGACGCCGACGGACGAGCGCCGCCTGCGGCTGGCACGCGAGCTCGGCGCGCACCACACGGTGGACATCGGCCGCCAGGACCTGCTCGAGACCGTGGCCGAGCTGACCGGCGGCGCGATGGCCGACCTGGTCATCGACTGCGCCTCCGGCGGGCCGGCGTCGGTGACGAGCGCGGTGCAGCTCGCGCGCAAGCGCGGGCGCGTCGTGCTGGCGGGCCAGAAGCGCCAGCGCGTGCCGGCCTTCGACAGCGACCTGATCATCGCCCGCTTCCTCACCGTGACGGGCATGCGCGGCCACAGCTACCACTCCGTGGAGCTGGCGCTGCAGCTCATCGCCGCCAACCGCCACAACGTGCTGGCGATGAGCTCCCACACCTACGGGCTGCACGAGACCGACCGCGCGCTGCGCTCGCTCGTCGGCGAGGGCGACGAGGGCATGGTCCACATGACCATCGACCCGCACCGGCTCGGGCCCACGCCGGCGGGCGGAGCTGCCGATGCCTGAGCGCAGCGCCGCCGGCCCGGCCGCCGACGCTGCCGCGGCGCGGCGCCTGTCCTCGGTGACCGCGGCGCTGCGGCTGCTGAAGGCCCTGGCGCGCGAACCCGGCGCGCACGGCATCACGGCGCTCGCGCGCGAGCTCGGCCTGGCCAAGAGCACCGTGCACCGGCTGGCCAGCACCATGGTGTCCGAGGGCTTCGTCGAGCAGGACAGTGGGGATGGCCGCTACCGCCTGGGCCTGACGCTGTTCGCGCTCGGCACCACGGTGCGCCGGCGCATGAACGTCTCGGTCGAGGCCAAGCCGGTGCTGGACGCGCTGCGCGACGCCACTGGCGAGACCGTGCACCTCGCCGCCCTGACCGAGGGCGACATCGTCTACCTGTACAAGCTGGACGGCACCCATGCGGTGGGCCCGCGCACCTGGCTGGGCATGCGGCGCCCGGCGCACTGCACCGCCGAGGGCCGCGTGCTGCTGGCGCACGCGCCGGTGGCCGCGCGCCAGCGCGCGCTCGCGGCCGGGCTGCAGCCCCTGACCGTCCGTACCGAGACCGACCCCGCGCGCTGGGCGCGCGCGCTGGACGCCGTGCGCCAGGCCGGGCACGCGCTGGACGAGGGCGAGTGCGAGGACGACACACGCACCGTCGCCGCGCCGGTGTTCGACGCCCAGGGCCTTGCTGTGGCCGCGGTCGGGCTGACGGCCCCGGCCTCGCGCTTCACCCGCAGGGCGCAGCGCGCCCTGGTGCCGGCGGTCGAGCAGGCCGGGCGCGAGATCTCGCGCCGCATGGGGTGGGCGCCCGATGGCGGCTGACGACGCTCGGCCGCGGCTGCCGGTGCTGCTGCTCACCGGCGCGCTGGGCAGCGGCAAGACAACGCTGCTTCGGCACTGGCTGGCGCAGCCCGCGCTGGCCGGCGCCGCGGTGGTGCTGAACGAGGTAGGCGAGGTCGGCCTGGACGCCGGCGGCGCAGGCGCCTTGCGGGACGCGGCCGCCCAGGACGCGGCGCCCTGCCTGTGCTGCGAGGGCCTGCCCGGTCTGGCAGAAGCGCTGGAGCAGCTGTTCTGGGACCGCCTGCACCGCCGGGTGGCGCGCTTCGACCGCGTCGTGATCGAGACCGCAGGCGGCGCCGACCCCGCCCCCATCGCCCGGGCGCTGCGCGCCCACCCACTGCTGGCCGATCGATACCGGCTGGAGGGGGTGGTCGCGGTGCTGCACGCAGAACCCACCGTGCCCGCCGTGCCCGAACAGGTGCGGGGCGCGGACGTGCTCATCCTCAGCCATGCCGACCGGCGCAGCCCCGCGCAGCAGGCCCGGCTGCGAGGGGCTGCGCTTGGCTGGAACCCCGAGGTCATCTGCTTCGAGTCGTCGGCGAACGCGCACTGCGCGCCGGGTCCGGTGCTGGCCTGCCTGGCATCCCGGCTCCCGCGACTGGCAGACCTGCCCGACGAAAACGCCCCCTTCCAGCCGCGGGCCTGGGGCCGGCCCGGCTGCCACCCGGGCCCGGACGGAACACGCCGTCCTGAGCATACGAACTTCCCGGAGACGCGATGAACCCGCAGCCTGACGCCCCCACGCTCCACGACGACCCGCCCTCGGGCGGCCCGGTCGACGCCGGGCGCCTGGCCGACCTGGCCGCGGCCAGCCGCATCCTGGCCGCGCAGGGCGTGGTCGATGCCTTCGGCCATGTATCGATGCGCCACCCGGGCGCCCCCGGGCGCTACCTGATGGCGCGCTCGCTGGCGCCCGCGCTCGTCGAGCCGCAGGACATCCTGGAGTACGACCTCGACAGCCGGCCCTGCAATCCCGCTGGGCGCAAGAGCTTCCTGGAGCGCTTCATCCACGGCGAGGTCTACAAGGCGCGGCCCGACGTGATGGCGGTGGTCCACAGCCATTCGCCCTCGGTCGTGCCCTTCGGGCTGGTGCGGATGCGCCTGGAGGCGATGTTCCACAACGCCGCCTTCCTGGCTGCGGGCGTGCCCGTCTTCGACATCCGCGAGCGCTTCGGCGCCACCGACCTGCTCGTCAACGACGGCCCCAAGGGCGAGGCCCTCGCCGAGACCCTCGGCCTGCGGCAAGTGGCGTTGATGCGGGCGCACGGCAGCATCGCGGTCGGGCCGAGCCTGGAGGTGGCCGTCTTCCGCGCGGTCTACACGGAGGTCAATGCGCGCATCCAGCACTGGGCCCAGGCCCTGGCCGCCGGCGAACCGCTGGCCGGGCTCGACGCCGAAGAGGGGGAACTGGCCGACGTCGTCAACCAGGGCGCGGGCATGCGCGCCTGGGACCTCTGGCGCACACAGGCCCGGTCAGCCCACGGCTGGTGACTCCGGGCGCCGCAGCGCCCGGCCGCGACAGCGCCCTGGGCCCCGGCCGGGTGGGCCGATCCGGCCTCAGCCCTTGCGGCTGTTCACCAGCTTGACCGCCGGGCTCCAGCGGGCGATCTCGTCGACCACGTACTGCGTGAACGCCGGCGCGTCCAGGTCCATGCTCTCCATGCTCTCGGTGGCCAACTGCTTGAGCAGGGCCGAGGTCTGCAGGCCCTTGCGCACCGCGTCGTTGAGCCGGGCCACCACCGCCGCGGGCATGCCCGGCGGCCCCGAGAGCGAGAACCAGGTCGTGCCCGTGAGCTGCGGGTGGCCCAGCTCGGCGAACGTGGGCGTGTTGGGGTAGGCGGCCACGCGCCGCGACGAAGACACCGCCAGCAGGCGCAGTTTGCCGGCGTCGACCTGGGCGTTGGCCGAGCTCAGCGTCATCACGCCCATCGGGATCTGGTTGGCCACCAGGTCGTTCACCGCCGGCGCGCCACCGCTGTAGCTGATGTGCACCATGTTGACCTTGGTCGCCTCGCGCAGCATCTCCCCGGTGAGGTGGCCGTGCGAGCCCTGCCCCGGCGAGCCCCAGCTCACGCCCTGGGCGCTGGCGGCCGCGAAGGCGAGGAAGCCCTTGAAGTCGTTCACGCCGCGCTGCGCATTGAACACCATGCCCAGGGGCGGGCCGCCGAGCATGGCGATGTGGGTGAAGTCCTTGACCGGGTCGAACATCGTCGGGTTGGCCACCGGCGCCAGCACGTGCGAGGCGATGCCCGAAACCACGAGCGTGTAGCCGTCGGGCGCGGAGCGCGCCACGTGCTGCGAGCCCACCATGCCCGCGGCGCCGGCTCGGTTCTCGACGACGAAGGTCTGCTTCAGGGATTCGCCCAGGTGCTTGGCGATCATGCGGCCCAGGGTGTCCGCGCTGCCGCCCGGCGCATAGGGCACGACGATCCTGACCGAACGCGAGGGCCACTCGGCTTGCGCCCGCGCGCCGAAGGACGCGGTGACTGCAGCGCCCGCAGCCAAGCGCAGGATGGCGCGTCGGCGCTGGGGTGTAAAGGGAGCGGTGGAGATGGGCATGGCCTGGAAAGATCGGGTTGAACGGAAACTGTAGACGGGCTCTGGAAGGCCGGCATCCGGGCTAACCCGCCATCGGCGCCGGATGAGGGTCCCGATGCCACAATTCCCCCAGGCGGGGGCCCGCAGGTCGCCCCCGCTGATGCGCCCCGTGGACCTTGCCACGGCGGCGGCCCGGGAGGAGGAGATGGAGAGCAGGACGCACCCGCCACCGAGGGCCTCGCTGCACTGGGCAGTGGGCATGAACCACCGCAACCGGGTGGTTTGTTCGCTCGGCCTGGTGCTGTTGTTCGGCGCCCAGTTGGGCGACGCCCAGGCGCCGACCTGGGCCTACGCGCTGCTGCTGTTGCACATGCTGCTGCTGCCCCACGTCTTCCTGGCCCTGACGCGCCGGTCGGGCGACCCGATGGCCAGCGAGAGCCGCATGATGCTGCTGGACGCCGCCATGCTGGGTGCCTGGGTGGGCGCACTGCACTTCCCGCTGTGGATCACGGTGGCGGTCTTCGCCAGCGTTTCGCTGCACCCCATGGTGTTCAACGGGCCACGGGCGTTCGCCTCCGCGCTGCTGCTGGCCGTTGCGTCGGGCGGCCTGGGGGCGGCGCTGTCCACTTGGGCTCCGCCGTCGACCACGTCGGTCACGGCGACGGCGCTGGCCGTGGCTTACCTGGTGCTCTACCTGCTGGCCCTGACGCACGGCGCCTACGCCAACGCCACGCTCGCGATCAGGCTCCGGCGCGAACTGAAGGAGAGTCAGGCGTCGCTGCGGGGCCGGCTGGCCGAGGTGGAGAGCCTGCAGGAGCAGTTGCGTGAGCAGGCGCTGCGGGATCCGCTCACCGACGTGTACAACCGGCGCTATCTCGACACCTTCCTCGAGCACGAGCTCGCCCAGGCCCGGCGAGACCGCAGTCCCCTCTCGGTGATGATCCTCGACATCGACCACTTCAAGCAGATCAACGACACGCACGGCCACCTGGCGGGCGACCAGGTGCTGCGCGACGTGGCGGATCTGATCCGGCACACGGTGCGCGGGAGCGACATCCTCTGCCGCCTGGGCGGTGAAGAGTTCCTCGTCGTGCTGCCCGGGGCCGACATGGACGGCGGGATCGACCTGGCCCAGCGACTGCGCGCGGCCCTCGAGGCCCGACCGACCCGGTTCGACGGTCGGATCATCTCGTGCACGGTCTCCATCGGTGTGGCCGCCTACGCCCACGACGGCCGGGGGGTCGACGCCTTGATCGCCAGCGCCGACGCGGCGCTGTACGAGGCCAAGCTCGGCGGCCGCAACCTCGTCGTTGCAGCCCCGCCCCCCGGGGGCCGTCGCCCGGCGCCTGCCGCGGCGCGGCCTGTGGCCGCCAGCCCACCGTGACCCCCCGCGCAGACGCCGCCGGCAGCGGCCCGGTCATCGCGCGCCCGCCACGCCGCCTGGTCTGGCGCGTGCTCGCTTGGACCCTTGGTCTGCTGCTGGCGGTGCTGGCCTTGCCGCCAACCCTGGTGGCTGTGGGGGTGACGGTGGACGCGAGCCCATGGCGCGCCCAGGTGGCCGCCGCCATCGGCCAGGCGCTTCGACGTGAGGTGAGCTTCGACGGCCCCGCCCGAATCACGTTCTCGCTCACGCCTGAACTGCTCGTGGGCGGCATCCGCATCCGCAACCCGCCCGGCTTCGGCGAGCCGGACTTCGCCACCTTCGGCGAGGGGCGTTTCAAGCTCGAGCTGATGCCGCTGCTGCGCTACGCGCTGCACGTGCGCGATTTCAGCGCCCGTGACGTGCGCGTGCGGCTGGAAATCCGCGCCGACGGCCGCAACAACTGGCAGTTCGGGGCGGAGTCCGGCGCGGGCTCTGCGCCGCCCGGCCCTTCCGCAGCTTCGGCGCCGGCGGCGGGTGGTGCGGGCCAGAGGCCCGCGATCGAGCGTGAGGATGTGAGCGGCATCGCCATCGATCGCGTGCGGATGGAGCGCATCGCGCTGGAGTTCGCCGCCGCCGGCGCACCGGTGCGTCGTTTCAGCCTCGACAGCCTGGAGGCCGAAGCCCCCGAGGGTCAGCCCCTGCGCCTGCGCATGCGCGGGCAGGTGGAGGCAAGCTTTCCCTACACCGTGAACATCCAGGGCGGCTCGCTCTCGGCGTTGGTGGCCGGGCGCGAGGCCTGGCCGCTGAAGCTGGAGCTGGCCTTCGCCGGCACCGCGCTCGGCATCGACGGCAGCCTCGTGGGGCGGCAGGCCGACGGCCGCGCCGACTTCGGCTTCACCCTGAGCACGCAGGACCTGTCGCAGCTCGAGCGCCTGCTGCAGTTGCGCCTGCCTCCGGTGGGCGAGGTCAGCCTGGCGGCGCGCGTGGGCTGGTCGCCCGGGCGGCTGCGCCTGCAGGATCTCGCCGGCCGCGTCGGCCGCAGCACGCTCGGGGGCGCGCTGGAGCTGCAGACCGCGGGGCCGGTGCCCCGGATCTCGGGCGCCCTCATCCTGCCCACGCTGGACCTGCAGCCCTTTCTCGCCGAGCGCGGGACGGCTGCAGCCCCGGCGGCCGCCGAGGAACCGGCGAGTCTGCTCGCCACCTACCGCGAGCTGCAGGCGCAGACCTTCGACCTTCGCCGCCTGGCTGCCGCCGAGGCCGACCTGAAGCTCGAGGTCCTGCAGTGGCTGAACCTGCCGGGCGAGGTGCGTGACGCCTCGCTGGCGGTGCAGCTCCAGGGCGGGCGCCTCGTGGCACCGATGAGCGTGCAGGCCGCCGGCGCCCGCCTGCAGGGGGTCGTGGCCGTCGATGCCAGCGCCCCCAGCCCGGTGTTCGCGCTGAGCCTGTCCACGCGCGACACCCCGCTGGGCGGCCTGGCCCGGCTGCTGGCCAACCTGCGCGGGCTGGAAGGCCGGGTCGACCACTTCTCCTTCGGCCTGAATGCGCGCGGCGCGACCGTTGGCGATCTGGCGCAGACCCTGGCGGTGGACCTGGCCATCGACCAGGGCCAGCTCTCCTACGGCAACGCCCCGGGCGCGCGCCCGGTGAGCCTGCGCCTGGACCAGTTGCGCGTGGGCTTGCCGGGCGGCAAGCCCTTGCAAGGGCAGATGCGGGGCGCCCTGGTGGGCGAGCCCTTCGACGTGGAAGCCCGCGGCGGCAGTCTGCCGGCCCTGGCCCGCGGCGAGTCCTGGCCGATCGAGCTGCAGGCCCGCGCCTCGGGCGCCCGTCTACAGGCCCGCGGCCGCATCGACGCACTGACCACGCAGCCCGGGGGCGAGCTGCGGCTCGACGTGCAGGCCCCGCGGGCCGGCAGCCTGGCGCGCTGGCTCGGCCTGTCGCCCCAGGCCCAGGCTCCCTTCGCGCTGGGCGCGACGCTGTCGGCGCGCGCCGACAGCGTGCAGTTGCGCAACCTGTCCCTGGTGCTGGGTCGCACGCGGGCCCAGGGTGAGTTCAGTCTCAGCGGCATCGGACAGGCCGGCAGGCGTCCCCTCGCCCGGCTGCGGCTGGACCTGCCGGAGGTCGACCTCGCGCAGTTGCAGACCTTCGTGCCGCCCGCCGGGCCGGCGCCGGCAGCCCCGACGCCGCCCACGTCGGCCCCGTCCCGCACCCTGCTGGAGCTGCCCATCCTGCCGCGCGGCATCGATCTGGGCGACACCGACTTCGCGCTGACGATGGCGCGCCTGCGCCTGCCCACGGCCGAGGTCACGGGCCTGCGCTTCGAGGGCCGCGTCCGTGACGGTCACATGCCGGCGGCGCCCTTCGCCGCGGTGGTGGCCGGCACACCCTTCCGCGGCACGGCTGCGGTGGACCTGCGCGGCGCCCTGCCCGAGGTGGCGCTGTCGCTGCAGGCCGAGCGCGTGGACGTGGGCGATCTGCTGCGCCGGCTGCAGGTGGCCGAGGGCGTGGACGCGCGGGTGGAGTCGATGCAACTCTCGGCGGTGCTACGCGGTGCCCAGCTCGGCGAGGCGCTGGAGCGCTCGCAGCTCCAGGCCGACCTGCGCGGCGGCCGCTGGACGCTGCGCAACCCCGCGGGGCAGCCGCTGGTGAGCGTGGCCCTGGACCGCGGCCGTCTGGAGGCACCGCCCGGCGCGCCGCTGGCGCTGCGCCTGGACGGCCACATCGACGGCACGCCCGTGAATCTGCGCCTGGGCAGCGGGCGCCTGGCCGACCTGGCCCGCCCAGGCGCGCGCGTGCCCTTCAGCCTGGGGGCCGAGGCCGCCGGCACCCGGCTCGATATCGATGGCAGCGTGCGCGTGCCGCTGAGCCAGCGCGGCGGCGACCTGACGCTGCGCCTGGCCGGCGCGCGCCTGGACAGCCTGAACCGCCTGGCCCACGCCGACCTGCCACCCTGGGGACCCTGGTTGCTGGCAGGTCGCTTCGCCGTGGCCGGCAGCGCCTACGAGATGCCGTCGCTGGAGCTGCGCGTAGGCTCGAGCCGGCTCGAGGGCCGCGGCAGCCTGGGCTTCGACGGCGAACGACCGCGCGCGCTGCTCGCGCTGCGCGCCCCCACGGTGCAACTCGACGACTTCCGCTTCGGCGACTGGTCGCCCACCGGCGCCAAGCCCCCTGCCCCCGCGAAGCAGGCGGTCGCGCCCGCACCCGGCGTGGCCTCCGCCGGCGAGGCCCTGCGCACGCAGGCGCGCGACGCGGCGCGCGAAAGCCAGCGCCTGCTGTCGCGTCAGACGCTGCTGCGCCAGGAGTTCACGCTCGACGTCGAAGTGGCCCAGGTGCAGTCGGGGCGCGACCTGCTGGGCAGCGGCTCGCTGCAACTGCGGTTGAAGGACAGCCGGCTCACGCTGGCGCCGGCCGAGGTGCGGGTGCCTGGCGGATCGGCCCGGCTCGAGCTCAGCTACGAGCCGCTGCCGGGCGACCGGGAGGTGGCGCTGAGCTCGCGCCTGCGCGTCGAGCGCTTCGACTACGGGATCCTGGCGCGCCGTATCCAGCCCGACAGTGACCAGCAGGGCCTCTTCAGCCTGGGCTTCGAGCTGAAGGCGCAGGCGCCGCTGGAGCAGTTGATGCAGCGCGGCAGCGGCCGGCTCGACGTGGCGGTCTGGCCGGTCAACCTGAAGGCCGGGCTGTTCGACCTCTGGGCCGTGAACCTGTTGGCCGAACTGCTGCCCACGCTGGACGCCTCGGCAGCCTCACGTGTGAACTGCGCCGTAGCCCGCTTCGACCTCACCGACGGCCGCCTGCGCGAGGAGACCCTGGTCGTCGATACCACGCGCCTGCGGGCCGGCGGCACGGTGAGGGTGGACTTCCGCGACGAATCGATCGCCGTGCGGCTGCAGCCGCGGGCCAAGCAGGCGCAGTTCTTCGCCCTGCCGGTGCCGGTGGAGGTGAACGGGAGCATCACCGCGCCGAAGATCGGCGTCAGCGCGGGCTCGGCACTGGGTGCTGCGGCGGGCTTCCTCGGCTCCCTCGTCACGACGCCGCTGCGGCGCCTGACCGAGAC
Organism: Rubrivivax sp.; assembly: GCA_044375195.1. Classification (GTDB taxonomy): domain Bacteria; phylum Pseudomonadota; class Gammaproteobacteria; order Burkholderiales; family Burkholderiaceae_C; genus Rubrivivax. Next base: position 86,339 of record JBILNB010000005.1, read on the forward strand.
GCCGCTGCCGGCCGACGGCAGCGACGTCTGCCAGAACACGCTGCGCCCCACCACGCCCTGAAGCCCGGCGGGCCGCGCCCCGGCCATGCAGGCAAGCCCGGATGCCGGGCGCTCGGGCTGGGGCTACCATCACTGGCGCGCCGGCACGCGGCGTCCAGCCGCACGCCACCATGCCCCAGGACACACCCCCGACCCGTGAGCCCGCCCAGGAGCCCCTGACCGCCGGCCTGACGCGAAAGGAGCGCCTGCTGCTGGGCGCCATCGTCGCGCTGGCTCTCGGGCTGGTCGTCGGGATCGTGGCCGTGTTCTGGCAGCCGGCACCGCCGAGCCGGGTGGTGATGAGCACCGGCGCGCCCGACGGCGCCTATCACGCGTATGCGCTGCGATACCGCGAGATCCTGGCGCGCTCGGGGGTGGAGCTCGTGCTGCGGCCCTCGGCCGGCTCGGTGGAGAACCTGCAGCGCCTGCGCAGCCGCGACGGCGGCGTGACGCTGGCGCTGGTGCAGGGCGGCCTGGCCGAGCCGGACGACGCCGAGCGCATCATCTCGCTGGGCGCCGTGGCCTACGAGCCGCTGTGGGTCTTCCACCGCGCAGGGCTCAAGCCGCAGGGCTTCGAGGACTTGCGGGGCCTGCGCATCGCCGGCGGCGGCCCCGGCAGCGGCACGCGCAAGGTCGTCGACCTGCTGCTGGAACTGCACGGCATCACGCCGGGCGCGGGGCAGCCCCCGGTCGTGCCGCAGACCGGGCTCGCCGCGGCCCAGGCGCTGGAGCGCGGCGAGGTCGACGTCGTCGTGCTTGTCGCCGCGCCCGAGGCGCCGGCCGTGCAGCGCCTGCTGCGCGCCGACGGCGTGGCCTTGTGGAGCTGGCGCCGCGCCGAGGCCTACGCGCGCCAGATCCCCGTGCTCACGCGCGTCCAGGTCCCGTAGGGCGCCGTCGACCTGCGGCGCAACCTGCCGCCGCAGGACGTGAACCTGCTGTCGCTGAAGGCCAGCCTGGTGGCCGCGGCGGACGTGCACCCGGTGCTGGTGGACCTGCTGCTGGACGCCGCGCGCGAGGTGCACGGCGGCAGCGGCCTGCTGCGGCACGCGGGCGAGTTCCCGGCGCCGGAATCGTCGGAGTACCGGATGTCGGCCGACGCCGAGCGCTTCCACAAGAGCGGGCCCTCGGTGCTGCGTCGCTACCTGCCCTACCCCGCCGTCGTCTGGATCCAGCGCCTGGTCTATTTCGGCCTGCCTCTGCTGGTGGTGGGGCTGCCGCTGACGCGCCTGCTGCCCATCGTCTACCGCTGGGGGGTGCGGCGCCGCATCTACCGCTGGTATGGCGAGCTGTCCTTCATCGAGCGGAGGGCAGCGGCCAGGCCGGACCTCCGTGTCGAACTGACCGAGCGCCTGACAGCCATCGAGAACCGGGTCAACCGGCTCCGCGTCCCCGCATCCTTTGCCGCGGAGGCCTACACGTTGCGCATGCACCTGGAGATGGTGCGCCAGAGTCTGACCGCCGTCCCGAGCGGGAAGTGAGACGGCGCCGACCGGCGCGCGACAGGCCGCTACGACCGGCGGTTCGCCTCAGCGCGCGCCGGTCCAGTCGGGTTCACGCTTGTCGATGAAGGCCTGCACGCCCTCCAGCGCCGAGGCCTCCATCATGTTGCAGGCCATGGTCTCGCCCGCGTCGGCGTAGGCCTCCTCGATGCCGGTCTCGAGCTGGCGGTAGAACAGGCCCTTGCCCATCGCGATGGCCGCGCGCGGCTTGGCGACGATGCTCGCCACCAGAGACTCGACCTCGGCGTCGAGCGCGTCCGCCTCGACCACCCGGTTGACCAGGCCGCGCGCGCGCGCCTCCTCGGCGCCGATGAAGGCGCCGGTGACCAGCATCTCGAAGGCCTGCTTGCGCGGCAGGTTGCGGCTGAGGGCCACGCTCGGCGTGGAGCAGAACAGGCCGAGGTTGACGCCGCTGACCGCGAAGCGCGCCTCGCGCGCGGCCACGGCCAGGTCGCACATCCCCACGAGCTGGCAGCCCGCGGCGGTGGCGATGCCGTGCACGCGCGCGATCACCGGCACGGGCAGGCGCTGGATCGTCATCATCATGCGCCCGCACTGCGCGAACAGGCGCTCGTAGTAGCCCTGGGAGGGCTCGGCGCGCATCTCCTTCAGGTCATGGCCGGCGCAGAAGGCCTTGCCTGCGGCGGCGATCACGACCACGCGCGCCAGCGGATCGGCGGCCACGGCGTCGAGCTCGGCCTGCAGCGCCTCGAGCAGGGCCTCGGACAGGGCATTGAAGGCCTGCGGGCGGTTGAGCGTCAGGCTCACGACGCCACGTGCGTCGCGTTCACGCCGCACGAGGGCGGTCGCGCCGACGGCAGCCGCGCCGGCAGGGGTCGGTGATGTCAGGTCCATGGGGTGTCCTCCTCGATGCCAGAGCGGTCGTCGCGCCCGCAGCCTACTCGATCGCCGAGGCGCTCTTCGCGCGCTCGCGCAGCTGGAACTTCTGGATCTTGCCGGTGCTCGTCTTCGGGATGGCCTCGAAGCGCACCTCGCGCGGCACCTTGTAGCCCGCAAGCAGGCCCTTGCAGTGGGCGATCAGCTCCGCAGCCGTGACCTGGGCCTCGGGCTTGGTCTCCACATAGGCCAGCGGCGTCTCGCCCCACTTGGGGTCGGGCTTGGCCACCACCGCGCAGGCCAGCACGGCCGGGTGGCGGTACAGAGCGTCCTCGACCTCGATCGAGCTGATGTTCTCGCCGCCCGAGATGATGATGTCCTTGCTGCGGTCGCGGATCTTGACGTAGCGGTCGGCCTCCATCACCGCCAGGTCGCCGGTATGGAACCAGCCGCCGGCAAAGGACTTCTGCGTCGCCGCCGGGTTCTTGAGGTAGCCCTTCATGACGATGTTGCCGCGGAAGAAGATCTCGCCCATGGTCTGGCCGTCGGCCGGCGCGGGCTGCATCGACTCCGCGTCGAGCACGGTCATGCCCTCCTGCAGCGCGTAGCGCACGCCCTGGCGGCCGTTCAGCCGCGCCTGCTCCGACAGGGACTCCTGCGCCCAGCCCGCACGCTTGACTGCCACCGCGGCCGGGCCGTAGACCTCGGTCAGGCCGTAGACGTGGGTGATGTCGAAGCCGATGCGCGCCATGCCCTCGATCATGGCCGCGGGCGGGGCCGCGCCGGCGACCATGCCGCGCACCCCGGGCGGGATGCCCGCGCGCAGCTCCGCCGGAGCGTTGACGATGAGGTTGTGCACGATGGGCGCAGCGCAGTAGTGCGTGACGCCGTGGGCGCGCATCGCGTCCAGGATGGCCTGGGCCTCGACGCGGCGCAGGCACACGTGGGTGCCGCCGAGCATGGCCACCGTCCACGGGAAGCACCAGCCGTTGCAGTGGAACAGCGGCAGCGTCCAAAGGTAGATGGGAAAGTGCGGCATGGTCCAGGTGGTGGCGTTGGACACCGCGTTCAGGTAGGCGCCACGGTGGTGCGTGACCACGCCCTTGGGGTCGCCGGTGGTGCCGCTGGTGTAGCTGACGGCGATCGCGTCCCACTCGTCGACCGGGCCTTCCAGGCGCGCCAGCGGCGCATGGGCAGCGAGCAGGGCCTCGTATTCGTGCGTGCCCAGGCGCTCGCCGGGGCCGGTGTACTCGCTGTCGCAGACGTCGATGACGACGATCTCGCGCCCGTGCTCGGCGCGCAGGATCTGCAGCGCCTGAACCATCACTGGCGCGAACTCGCGGTCGGTCAGCAGCACGGCGGCCTCGCAGTGGTTCATCTGCCAGGCCAGCAGGCGCGCGTCCAGTCGCGTGTTGAGCGTGTTCAGCACGGCGTTCAGCGCCGGCACCGCGTAGTGCGCCTCCACCATCTCGGGCGTGTTGGCGAGCATGGTGCTGACCGTGCTGCCGCGGCCCACGCCCAGGGCACGCAGCGCGGCGGCCAGGCGCGCCGAGCGCTCGCGCGTCTGCGCCCAGGTCTGGCGACGCGCGCCGTGCACCACCGCCGGCAGGTCGCCGAAGACCTCGGCGCTGCGCTCGACGAAGCTCACCGGCGACAGCGCGACGAAGTTGGCGGGGTTCTTGTCCAGGTCTCGTTCGTAGATGTTGCTCATGGGCGGGTCCTGAGGGTGCGTGCGCGCGGGCGGGCCGGCGGCGCCCGGCACGCCAGGGGTCCATCGGCGCGCCGGGGATGCATATGGTAGGCGCTGGGTCGGAAGGCGCGCGCAGCCCCGCAGGGAAAGCCCGCCGGGAGCCACGCACCGACCGTGGGCAATGGCGCCCCAAGGCCGGGCGGCCCCTGCCAAAACTCCGGGAAACCCCGGGGGTCGAAGGCACCGCCTTGGTGCATTTTCCGAACTGAAAGCGCGCACGCTCCTTGCACAATGGCTCGACGTTCGCCAACCCTCCCGCGGAGTCACTCCAATGCGCCTTTCCCACCTGTCCCGTCGCGGTCTGCTGGCCGCCGCCTGTGCCGCCACCGTCTTCAGCGGCGCCGCCTTCGCGCAAACGCCCGTGAAGTTCCAGCTCGACTGGCGCTTCGAGGGCCCAGCCGCACTCTTCCTCGCCTCGACGGCCAAGGGCTACTACAAGGCCGCCGGCCTGGACGTGACCATCGACGCCGGCAACGGCTCGGGCGGCACAGTCACGCGCGTGGCCTCCGGCACCTACGACATGGGCTTCGCCGACCTGGCCGCGCTGATGGAGTTCCACGCCAACAACCCTGACGCTCCGAACAAGCCGGTGGCCATCATGATGGTCTACAACAACACGCCGGCCGCGGTCCTGACGCTCAAGAAGAACAACATCACCAAGCCGGCCGACCTGGAAGGCAAGAAGCTCGGCGCCCCGGTGTTCGACGCCGGCCGTCGCGGCTTCCCGATCTTCGCCAAGGCCAACGGCATCAAGAACGTGCAGTGGACCAGCATGGATCCGCCGCTGCGCGAGACGATGCTGGCCCGCGGTGACATCGACGCGATCACTGGCTTCTCGTTCACCTCGCTGCTCAACCTCGAGGCGCGCAACGTCAAGACCGAGGACATCGTCGTCATGCCCTATGCCGATTTCGGCGTCAAGCTGTACGGCAACGTCATCATCGCAAGCCCGAAGTTCCTGCAGGCCAACCCGGCGGCGGCCAAGGCTTTCCTGACGGCTTTCGCGAAGGGCGCCAAGGAGGTGATGGCCAACCCCGACCCGGCCATCGACTACGTCAAGCAGCGCGACGGCATCATCGACGTGGCGCTCGAGCGCCGGCGCCTGCGCATGGCCATCGATGCCGTGGTGGCCAGCCCCGACGCCCGCAAGGAGGGCTTCGGCGTGGTCGTCCCGGCGCGCCTGAAGACCATGGCCGAGCAGGTCTCCGAAGCGTTCACCACCAAGACCCCGGTCAACGCCGCGACGGTCTGGACCGATGCCTACCTGCCCGCCAAGGCCGACCTCGACATCCTGCCGAAGAAGTGACCGGCCGGCACCCGTGCCACCGCGCGGCCGCGCACGGCGGCGCCGGTGGTGCGGGCAGCACGCCCTGCTCCCTGCCCGGACCCCGAGGGTCCGGGCGCTCGCGCTGAAGGTCCCCGATGACGACCCCCTTCGTCGATTTCCGCAACGTCTGGCTCGCCTACAACGACGAGCTGCTGGCGCAGAACCACTTCGCCGTCGAAGACATCTCGCTGCAGGTGAACGAGGGCGAATTCATCGCCATCGTCGGGCCCTCGGGCTGCGGCAAGTCCACCTTCATGAAGCTCACCACGGGCCTGAAGATGCCCAGCCGCGGCACCATCCACATCGGCGGCGAGCCGGTCACCGGGCCGCTGAAGATCAGCGGCATGGCCTTCCAGGCGCCCAGCCTGCTGCCCTGGCGCACCACCGTGGACAACGTGCTGCTGCCGCTGGAGATCGTCGAGCCCTACCGCTCGAGCTTCAAGGCCCGCCGCAAGGAGTACGAGGAAAAGGCGCGCGCACTGCTGAAGAGCGTGGGTCTCGGCGGCTACGAGGACAAGTTCCCCTGGCAGCTCTCCGGAGGCATGCAGCAGCGCGCCAGCATCTGCCGCGCGCTCGTGCACGAACCCAAGATGCTGCTGCTCGACGAGCCCTTCGGCGCGCTCGACGCCTTCACGCGCGAGGAGTTGTGGTGCGCGCTGCGCGACCTGCACGCGGCCAAGAAGTTCAACGTCATCCTCGTCACGCACGACCTGCGCGAGAGCGTCTTCCTCGCCGACACCGTCTACGTGATGAGCCGCAGCCCGGGCCGCTTCGTCGTCAAGCGCGACATCGACCTGCCGCGCCCGCGCGACCTCGAGGTCACGTACACGCCCAAGTTCACCGACCTCGTGCACGAACTGCGCGGCCACATCGGCGCCATCCGCCAGCCCGTGAGCGGCAGCACCGTGCCGCAGTGAACGGCCGGACTCCGCGCCCCTGCTGCACCCCGCGGCCAGCCCGCCCCCAGACACTCCCGCCCACGCCGGAGATGACGCCATGACGATGCCCAAGTCCCTTGAACGCTGGTCGCCGCTGCTGCTGCTGGCAGCCATACTGCTGGTCTGGGAGCTCGCGGTGCGCCTGTTCAAGGTGCCCGACTTCATCTTCCCCGGGCCGGTGCAGATCACCCAGCAGTTCGGCCAGTTCACTGGCGCCCTGATGGAGGCCGGCTGGAAGACCTTCTGGGTCACGATGGTCGGCTTCGGCCTGTCCATCGTGGTCGGTGTGCTGCTGGGCTTCCTCATCGGCAGCTCGCGCCTGGCCTACACCGCGGTCTACCCGCTGATGGTGGCCTTCAACGCCGTGCCCAAGGCCGCGGTCGTCCCCATCCTCGTGGTCTGGTTTGGCATCGGGCTCGGGCCGGGCATCCTGACGGCCTTCCTGATCTCCTTCTTCCCGATCACGGTCAACATCGCCACCGGCCTGGCCACGCTCGAACCCGAGCTCGAGGATGTGCTGCGCGTGCTCGGCGCGCGGCGCTGGGACGTGCTGATCAAGGTGGGCCTGCCGCGCTCCATGCCCTACTTCTACGCCTCGCTCAAGGTGTCGATCACGCTCGCCTTCGTCGGCACGGTGCTGGCCGAGATGACCGCCGGCGACTCCGGCATCGGCTACCTGATGCAGACCGCGGGTTCGCAACAGCGCCTGCCGCTGGCCTTCGCCGGGCTGGTGGTCATCGGTGTCATGGCCATGATCATGTACGAGCTGTTCTCCTGGATCGAGAAGCGCACCACCGGCTGGGCGCACCGGGGCTCGCAGGCGATCTGACCCACGTCACGCCCCCGACCCTCCCGGACCCTCCTTCCCACCGCACCGTGGACCGAACCCAGGCCGCCCGCTGGCTGCGCCGCGCCAACGCCGTGGCGCGCGCGGCCATGGAAGCGGGCCACCACCCCTTCGGCGCGCTGCTGGTGGGGCCGGACGGCGAGACCGTGCTGCTCGAGCAAGGCAACGTCGACAGCGTCAACCACGCCGAGTCCGTACTCGCGCGCGAGGCGGCGCGCCGCTTCGACGCCGCCACGCTGTGGGCGAGCACGCTGGTGACCACGGTCGAGCCCTGTGCCATGTGCGCAGGCACGCAGTACTGGGCCCACATCGGCCGCCTGGTCTACGGCATGACAGAGCACCGCCTGCTCGAGCTCACCGGCAACCACGCCGAGAACCCGACGCTGGACCTGCCCTGCCGCGAGGTCTTCGCGCGCGGGCAGAAGGCGGTCGAGGTGATCGGCCCGGTGGCCGAGGTCGAGGACGAGATCGCGGCGCTGCACCGCGGGTTCTGGCGCCGCGGTTGATCTGCGGGTTCCCGCACGGCCTGCGCGGTGGGCCGAGCGCCTCGCGCTTGACGAACATCAAGCACACCCCGCGATGCTCACGCAAGGCCGCTTGGCGATCGCGCCGATCGACCAGAATGCGCCATGCCCGAGCGTACGGTCCCCGCGCCTGGCCCCGAGATCGGAGGTTCCCCGGGTCGCGCGACACAGGCGCCTCACGCTGATGGATCCTGGCATGCGCTCACCGCCGCGCGCGTGCTCGAAGCCCTGCACGCCGACGCTGCGACGGGCCTTCCCGCTGCCCAGGCACGACAGCGCCTGGGCCAACACGGCCCGAACGCCCTGCCCGAGGCCCCGCCCCGACCGGCCTGGAAGACCTTCGCGCGCCAGTTCCGCAGCCCGCTGATCTACATCCTGCTCGCCGCCGCCGTGCTGGCGGTGGCGCTCGGCCATCGCGGCGACGCGGCGGTGATCCTCGCGGTGGTGATCGTCAATGCGCTGATCGGCGCCTTGCAGGAAGGCCGAGCGGAGCGATCGATGGCGGCGCTGCGGCGCCTGTCGGCGCTGCGCGTGCGCGTGCGGCGTGACGGGCAGGAGCGGTTGATCGAGGCGGGCGACCTGGTGCCCGGCGACCTGCTGGTGCTGGCCGCGGGCGACGCCGTCGCTGCGGACGCGCGCCTCGTCGAGGTCGCGCAGCTGCAGGTGGCCGAGGCCGCGCTCACTGGCGAGTCGGTGCCGGTGAGCAAGGGCGTGCACCCGGTGCCCGAGGCCACCGGCCTGGCGGACCGGCACGACATGGTCTATTCCGGCACCCACGTCACGGCTGGCCGCGCGCTGGCGGTGGTGGTGGCCACCGGCGTGCACACCGAGGTCGGCCGCATCGCCGGCCTGACCGAGCGCGCCGAGGAGCCCCGCACCCCGCTCGAGCACAGGCTCGAAGGCTTCGGCCGCGCCCTGGTGGCGGCGGCGCTGGGCCTGTTCCTGCTGGTGGTGCTGCTCGGGCTGTGGCGCGAGCTGCCGCTTTCCGAGGTGCTGATGGTCGCCATCAGCCAGATGGTGTCGATGGTGCCCGAGGGCCTGCCGGTGGCGATGACGATCGCGCTGGCCGTGGGCATGCAGCGCATGGCCGCGCGCGGCGCCATCATCCGCCGCCTCTCGGCGGTGGAGACGCTGGGCTCGACGACGGTGATCTGCAGCGACAAGACCGGCACGCTCACGCGCAACGAGATGACCGCCGTTGCGCTGTGGCTGCCCGACGGGCGCGACATCGAGGTCGGCGGCATCGGCTACACGCCCGAGGGCGCGCTGCGCGCCATGCCGGGCACGGCCGCGGCGGGCCTGGCGACGCCGCCCGAGCCGGGCGCGGACCCGGCCACGAACCCGCCCTTGCTCGAGCTGCTGCAGGCCGCGGCCTTGTGCAACGACGCCCGGCTGCTACCGCCGCAGGGCGGCGCCGGCTGGGCCGCGGTCGGCGACCCGACCGAGGCCGCGCTGCTGACGCTGGCGCTCAAGGGCGGCGTCGACCCCGACGCGCTGCGCCAAGACCACCCGCGCGCCGCTGAACTGCCGTTCGACTCCGACGTCAAGCTGATGGCCACGCGCCACGACCTGCCCGGCGCCCCGTGCAAGGTCCTGGTCAAGGGCGCGCCCGAGGCCGTGCTGCGCCTGTGCGGCGGCGAGCCCGCGGCGCTGCGCGAGGCCGCGCGCGCCCGGGCCGAGGCCATGGCCGCGCAGGCGCTGCGCGTGCTCGCCTTCGCCGCCGTGGGCGACGACCCCCTCGACGCCGCCGCCGGCTTCGACGCCCTCGCCGGTCGCGCCCGCCTGCTCGGGCTGGTCGGGCAGATCGACCCCCCGCGGGACGAGGTGCGCGCCGCCGTCGCCGACTGCCGCGACGCCGGCATCCGCGCGGTCATGGTCACCGGCGACCACAAGCTCACCGGCCTGGCCATCGCGCGCGCGCTGGGCATCGCGCGCGACGGCGACCGCGCGGTCGATGGCACCGAGCTCGAGCGCATGGGCGAGCCCGACCTGCGCGACGCGCTGCCCCACATCGCCGTCTTCGCGCGCGTGCAGCCGGCGCAGAAGCTGCGCATCGTCGAGGCGCTGCAGGCACGCGGCGAGGTGGTGGCGATGACCGGCGACGGCGTCAACGACGCCCCTGCGCTGGCGCGCGCCGACGTCGGCGTGGCCATGGGCATCACCGGCACCGAGGTGGCCAAGAGCGCGGCCAAGATCGTCGTCACCGACGACAACTTCGCCACCATCGTCAGCGCGGTCGAGCAAGGCCGCGTGGTCTACGGCAACCTGAAGAAGGTCATCCTCTACCTCTTCGCCACCTCGCTGGCCGAGGTGGCGGTGCTGCTGCTGGCGCTGCTCGGGGGCTTCCCGCTGCCGCTGGCGGCGGTGCAGATCCTGTGGATCAACATCGTCACCGAAGGCACCGTGACGGTGAACCTCGTGATGGACCCGGCTGACGGCCACGAGATGCGGCGCCGGCCCGTGGCGCGCGGCGACCGCCTGCTCAGCCGCGAGTTGCTGCTGCGCGTGGCGCTGATGACGCCGGCCATTGCCGCAGTGAGCTTCGGCTGGTTCGCCTGGCGGCTGCAGCAGGGCGCGCCGCTGGAGGTGGTGCGCACCGAGACCTTCACGGTGCTGGCCATGTGCCAGTGGTTCAACGTGCTGAACTGCCAGTCGGCCAGCGCCTCGGCGCTGCGGCTCGGGGTGCTGCGCAACCGCTGGCTGCTCGGCGGACTGGCGCTGTCGGTGGCGCTGCAGGCCGCGGTGCTCTACGCGCCGCCGATGAACGCGCTGTTCCACACCGTGCCGCTCGAGCCGGCCAGCCTGCTCCCGCTGCTGGCGCTGGCCAGCGCCGTGCTTTGGGTGGAGGAACTGCGCAAGGGGGTCGTCCGGGCGACGCGGCGCCGGCGGCAGCGACAGCGGCCGGGCGAGGCATGACGGCCCTGCTGCTCGCGCTGCAGTTCGCCCTGTGCGCGGCGCTGATCGCGCGCGCCGGCTGGGTGCTCAGCCACAGTGGCGAGCGCATTGCCGCGCTGACCGGCTTGTCAGCGGGCTGGGTCGGGCTGGCGCTGCTGGCCACCGCCACCTCGTTGCCGGAGCTGGCCTCGGGCGTGAGCGCGGTCGTGCTGCTGCAGGCGCCCAACCTCGCCGTGGGCAATGCGCTCGGCGCCTGTGTCTTCAACCTGTTCTTCCTCGCCGTGGTCGACGCGCTGCAGCGCGAGGAGCCCCTGTACCGGCGTGCCAGCGACGAGCACCTGCTGTCGGCCGCCTTCGGCGTGGTGATGCTGGGCCTGGTGGCCATGAGCGTGCTGATGGCCGAGACCCTGCCTTCGCTGCTGCACGTGGGCGTCTACAGCCCGGTGCTGCTGGGGCTGTACCTGCTGGCACTTCGCAGCGTGCACTCGCGGCAGCGACGGCCGGCTCACCCCTGCGACACCGGGTCCTCGCCGCCGCCCATTCCCGTAGCGTCGCCGTCCGCGGGGCCCCGGACACCCCCGACAGCCGCCTTGGCGCCCGGCGACACCCCCGCCCGCATTCCGACGCTCGCCGCCGAACTGCGCCGCTTCGGCCTGGCCGCGGCGGTCGTCCTTGCCGCGGGCATCTGGCTGTCCCACCTGGCGGACCAGCTCTCCCAGGCTGCCGGCTGGAACCGCAGCTTCGTCGGCACGCTGTTCATGGCCTTCGTCACCACGCTGCCCGAGGCGGCGGTGACCCTGTCGGCGCTGCGCCTGGGCGCGATCGACATGGCCATCGGCAACCTGCTGGGCAGCAACCTGTTCAACGTCGCGATCCTGGCCGTCGACGACGCCGTCTACGTGCAGGGCGTGCTGCTGGCCCATGCCAGCCCGGCACACGCCGGCACCGCCACGGCCGCGGGGGTGATGACCGGGCTGGTGATGGTCGGCCTGGTCATGCGTCCGCGTGGCCGCGTGCTGCGCCTGGCAAGCTGGGTCAGCATCGGCCTGGCCGCCACCTACGTCTTGGCCGCCACGCTGGTGTACGTGCACGGGGCCTGAAGGCCCGCGGAACCGAACAGCGAGACCGCAATCCGAAACCCCCATGGACCACGCCTTCCACGAACTCGCCCTGCTGCTGCTGATCTGCGCCGCGGCTGGCGCCTTGTTCGTGCGCCTGCGCCAGCCGGTGCTGATCGCCTACATCGCCGCGGGCATCGCCGTCGGGCCGGCAGGCTTCGCCCTCGTCACCGCGCACGACCCGATCGACCTGCTGGCGCAGGTGGGCGTGGCCGTGCTGCTGTTCGCCGTCGGCCTCAAGCTGGACCTGCAACACGTGCGCCACATCGGCCCGGTGGCGCTGGCCACCGGGCTCGGCCAGCTCGCCTTCACCATCGTCATCGGCTTCCTGCTGACGCTGGCGCTGGGCAAGGGCTGGGTCGAGGCGCTGTACATCGCCGTCGCGCTCACCTTCTCCAGCACCATCATCATCGTCAAGCTGCTGTCGGACAAGCGCGAACTCGACAGCCTCCACGGCCGCATCGCAGTGGGCTTCCTGATCGTGCAGGACCTGGCCGTCGTCGTCGCGATGATGACGATGAGCGCGCTGCGTGGCAGCGACGGCGCGGATGCGGCCTGGCAGGACGTGGTGCTTTCGCTGGGCTGGCGCCTGGGCGTCGCCGCGGCGGCGATGTTCGTGCTGATGCGCTGGGTGCTGCCGGTGGTGGTGGCCGCGATGGCGCGCTCGCAGGAGTTGCTGCTGGTGTTCGCCATCGCCTGGGGTGTGGCGCTGGCGGCGCTGGGCGAGTGGGCGGGCTTCAGCAAGGAGGCCGGTGCCTTCCTGGCCGGGTTCTCGCTCGCGTCCACGCCCTTCCGCGAGGCCATGCACGCGCGGCTGACCGGCATCCGCGACTTCCTGCTGCTGTTCTTCTTCATCGACCTGGGCGCCAGGCTCGACTTCAGCACCCTAGGCGCCGAGGTCGTGCCGGCGCTCGTGCTCTCGGCCTTCGTGCTGGTGGGCAACCCGCTGATCGTGATGGCGATCATGGGCTGGATGGGCTATCGCAAGCGCACCGGCTTCCTCGCCGGCCTGACCGTGGCCCAGATCAGCGAGTTCTCCATCGTCTTCGTCGCCATGGGCATCACGCTCGGGCATGTCGGCGTGGCCACGCTCGGGCTGACGACGCTGGTCGGCCTGGTGACGATCACGCTGTCCACCTACATGATCCTGCAGTCGCAGCGCCTGTTCGAGTGGATGTCGCCCTGGCTGGGTGTCTTCGAGCGACGCAGGCCCTTCCGTGAGCTCGATGGCGCCGACGACGGCGTCAGGACCGAGTTCGACGGCGTGGTCTTCGGCCTGGGCCGCTACGGCAGCCGCCTGCTGGACCAGCTGCGCGCCGCCGGGGTGCAGGCCGTCGGCGTGGACTTCGACCCCGAAGCCGTCGCCGAACTGCGGGCACGCGGCGTGCCTGCACACTTCGGCGACGCCGAGGACCCGGAGTTCCTCGAATCCCTGCCGGTCCACCGTGCGCGCTGGGCGATCAGCACCCTGCCGCTGTGGGCCTCCAACCGGGCGCTGCTGCACGCGCTGACACGCGCCCGCTTCAGCGGGACGCTGGCGGCCGCTCCGCGCGATGCGCTGCACGCGCAAGCCCTGTCGGACGCCGGCGTCGCCCATCTCTTCAACCCCTTCGACGACGCCGCCGACCACGCCGCCGCCGCCCTCGCGCAGCGCATCGCCAACCGCCCCGGAGCGCAGACGTGAACCCCTTGAACCACATCCTGTGCGCCACCGACTTCTCCCCGCCGTCTCGCCACGCCGCCGACCGGGCCGTCCGGCTCGCGCGCGAGACCGGCGCCACGCTGACCCTGCTGCACGTCACGCCCGGGCCAGCCTGGCGGGCGCTCGAGCAATGGCTCGGGGCCGGGCACGCCTCGGCCCGACGGCTGGACGAGCAGAGCAAGCTCGAACTCGAATTCCTCGCGGCCCAGCTGACGGACGGGAACCATGATCGCCCGCAGACTGCCCACCGCACCGGCGCGGTCGTCGATACCGTGGCGGACGAGGCCGCGGCGCACGGCGCCGACCTGGTCGTGCTGGCGGCACGCGGCGCGAGCTTCCTGCGCCGGCTGGCCATCGGCACGACCTCGGAACGCCTGGTTCGACGCGCCACGCAGCCCGTGCTGGTGGTTCGCCTGGGCGCGCGTGCCGTCTACCGGCGCGCGCTGGTGGCGGTCGATTTCTCGCCATGGTCGCGGCCCGCGCTCGACGCCGCGCGCCGGGTGGCGCCCCACGCACAGTGGACGCTGTTCACGGCCTATGCCATCCCGTTCGAGGAAAAGCTGCGCTTCGCGGGCGTGGATGATGCCGTGATGGACCACTACAGGCGCCAGGCACGCGAGCAGGCCACGCGCCAGCTCCATGCGCTGGCGGCCGACGCCGGCCTCACACCAGGCCAGTGGCGGCCGTGTATCGTGGAAGGCGAGGCCTCGCTGAAGCTTCTCGAGCAGGAGCAGTCTCTGGACGCGGACCTCGTCGTCCTGGGCAAGCACGGCCACAGCGCCGCCGAGGACCTGTTGCTCGGCAGCGTCACCCAGCACGTGCTGACCGAGGGAAGCTGCGACGTCCTCGTCGTGCCTGGCCAGGGGACGCACCGCCCGCCTGGCACACCGGCACCGCGCTGAGCGGGTCGACCCGGGGCCAGCCCATCACTGCGCCGGTGCCTCTTCCTCACTGGCGAAGCCCAGCCCAACCCTGGTGATGCGCCCGTCCTCGCCGACCGCCCGGACGACGAAGACGGCGGGGCCATGGGCCACGCGGTCGCTGACGACCGGGGCCCGGTGCAGGCGGTCGGCCAGCCAGTCGGCCACGGCCTGCGCGGGCTCGGCCGGCACGGGCAGGCCGTAGAAGGCGCAGACCTCGCCGATCGGCGCGCCCGCATCGACCTGGAAGTCGCGGAACATTTCGCGCTGCCCGGCCTCGTCCCGCGCTTCGGGCAGCGCCAGCCCGAGCCGGCGCGCCACCCAGCCGATGGTCGATCCCTGCAGCGTCAGCGAGATCAGCACGACGACGAAGGCGACGTTGAACAGTTCGGCCGCGCGTGGCACGCCCGCCATCAGCGGGAACAGCGCCAGCACGATGGGCACGGCCCCGCGCAGCCCCACCCACGAGACGAAGGCGATCTCGCGCCAGGCAAAGCGCGCCGGCCAGAGGCAGATCCACACGGCGAGCGGGCGCGCCACGAGGATCAGCACCGCCGCGACGCCCAGGCCGGGCAACAGGCTGTCCACCATCTTCGACGGCGTGACGAGCAGACCGAGCAGCAGGAACATCGAGGCCTGCGCGAGCCAGGCATATCCGTCCATCGCCGCCAGCGTGGGCTGCACCGCGCGCGGCGCGCGGTTGAACAGCACCAGCCCGAACAGGTAGGCGGCCAGGAAGCCCGATCCTCCGACCAGGCCCGCCCCGGCGAAGGTGGCGAGCCCGCTCGCGACGATCAGCAGGGCCAGGATGCCGCCGCCGACGTCGCGCGGCGCGATGCGCGGCAGCAGCGCCGCCATCCCCAGGCCCGCCAGCGCGCCCGCCAGTCCCCCCCAGCCGAACTGCTGCAGCAAGGCCGTCCCCATGCCCAGCGCCGCATCGCCCAGCGGCTGCGCCGCCTGGGCGCCCAGCAGGGCGATGCAGGCCATCGTCAGGTAGACGGCCATGGGGTCGTTCAGCCCCGACTCGAGCTCCAGCGTCGCGGCCACGCGCTCGTTCAGCGTGATCCCGGTGCGTGTGAGCAGCGCGAAGACCGCCGCGGCGTCGGTGGAGCCGACGATGGCACCCATCAGCCAGGCGGTGCGGGCGTCCAGGTCCATCAGCCACATGGCCGCCGCCGCAGTGACCCCGGCACTGACGAGCACGCCCACCGTGGCCAGCAGAGCCGCCGGCTTCAGCCCGGTGCGGAAGGTCGCCACGGCAGTGCGCAGGCCGCCGTCGAGCAGGATCACCGCCAGCGCCACGTTGCCGACCCAGAAGCTCAGCACCACGTCGTCGAAGCGCCAGCCCATGATCCCGTCCTCGCCCGCCAGGATGCCCGCGAGCAGGAACACGAGCAGGAAGGAGAAGCCGACCCGGGTCGAGAACAGGCCGGCCATCACGCTCAGGAAGACGAGCGAGGCCGCGGCGAACAGAGGCAGGTTGACGGCATCCACCCCTTGAGTATCGCCAGTGCCGCCAAGGCCGCGCGGGGCAGGGCCCGTCCCGGCAGCGGTCCTGCACACGCGAGCGGACCGGGCGCCTCCCGACGCGCTCAGCCTCTCAGCCTCTCACGCCGACGGCTCGTCGCAGCCCCTCACTGCACGTACACGCCCCCGTCGACGATCAGCGTCTCGCCGTTGACGAAGCCCGAGGCCGGCCCGAGCAGGAACATGATCGGCCCCGTCATGTCCTGCGGCTGCGCCATGCGCTTCATCGGCACGCGCTTGGCGTAGACCTCCTCGGGGATGCCGTCGAAGATCTGCTCGCGCCCGGTGCCGCCCACCAGGAAGGCGGTGTTGGTGAGCCCTGGCGCGACGGCGTTGACGCGCACCCGTGGCGCGTTCTCGCGCGCCATGCCCTTGACCAGGCCGACGATGCCGGCCTTGGCGGCGCCGTAGTGGCTGTAGTTCTTTACCACGTCGACGGCCATGGTCGAGGCCACGCTGACCAGTGAGCCACCCCCGCCACGCGCGTGCAGCAGGGGCAGCGCGGCGCGCGCGCACAGGAAATGCGTGCGCAGATTGCCGGCGATGACCTCGTCGAAGAGGTCAACCGGCAGGTCCTTCACCGGCTGGAAGCCCTTGAAGAAGCCAGCCAGGTTGACAAAGCCGTCGAGCACCGGCCAGCGCGCCGCCAGCGCCGCGAAGGCCCGATCCACGCTGGCGACATCGCTGCCGTCGAGCGCGAAGGCCAGCGCACTGGCCGGCGGCGGGTGCTGGTCAAGCGAGGCTGGCAGGTCCAGCACCGCCACGTCCACGCCGGTGGCCTGCAGCGCGGCGACGAGCTTGCGCCCCATGCCGCCGCAGCCGCCGACCACCGCCACGCGCGCGCCGGGCGGCGGGCCTAGGCGGGCCGGGTCGAAGCCGTAACCTTCCATCAGGCGCCCTCCCCGGCTGCCGGCCGCCAGCGCCTCACTTCAGCACCGGCGACACGGTCTCCCAGCGGCCGTTGCGGAACTGGTCCACCGTCGTCACCTCGGGGTCGAAGTGGTTGTTCTTGAAGCCGGCCGGGGCGATGAACACCGGGTGATTGCTCGTCGTCGCCTGCAGGGCCTTGACCGCCGAGTCGGTGGTCAGGTTGCGGCCGGCGGCCTGCAGCCCGCGCACGAACCAGTCGGTGTAGGCATAGGCCAGGTAGGCGTTCTCGTCGGGTTCGAGGTTGAAGCGCTTCTTGTAGGCGTCGGCCCAGGCCTTGTCGGCAGCGCTGCCGGCGTTGGGGTCGAGGATCTTCCACGGGCCCACGCCAAAGAGCCCGTCGATCACACCCTGGCCAAGCTTGGCCACGATACCCGTGCGCCCAGGGTTGCCCGTGAGCACCTTGACGTTGTTCCAGCCGATCTTGCGGATCTCGGCCATCATGCCCACGGTCTCACGCGTGACCGTGGCCATCACGATCAGGTCGACGCCCGCGGCGCGCATGCGCGCGACCTGGCTGGAGAAGTCGATGTCGCCCGGCTTGTACGAGGCCTCGGCGGCCAGCGTCATGTTCTTCGCGGCCATCGCGCTCTTGACGCCGCGGCCGATCAGGTCGCCGAAGGGGCCTTCCATGTAGACCCAGCCCACCTTCTTGATGTCGGCGTGCTGGTTCAGCATCCAGGTCAGGCCCAGGTGCGTGGTCGTGTGGTAGTCGGGCACCGTGGTGAACAGGCGCGGGCTCTTGCCGGCGATCTGCTGCAGCACGGCCGAGGCCGCCCAGGGAGCGAAGTAGATGACGCCTTCGTCCACCGCGCGCTTGACGGCAGCCGCGTTCGTGCCAGAGCCGAAGGGGTTGACCAGGGCGAAGACCTCGTCGCGACGGATCAGCTTGTCGGTGGCACGCACTGCCTGCTGCGGCTGGCTGGCGTTGTCCTCGACGATGAACTTGATCTTGCGGCCGTGGATGCCGCCGGCCTCGTTGGCCTCGTCGAAGCGCATCTGCGTGCCGTTGCGCAACTGCGGCATGCCCGCGGCCACCGGGCCGGACAGGTCCATGTGCGTGCCGATCACGATCTCGGTGTTGCTGACACCCGCCGCCTGCGCCGCGCTGCCCACCAGAGCAGTGGCCGCGGCAGCCGTGGCGATCATCCATTGACGCTTGTTCATCCTCATCGAAGTCTCCTCGGGTCGTGGTGAAAAGGGAAAACCGGGCCGGGGCGGGTGTCGCACCCTCAATCCGGGTACATGCTCGCGATAAGCTCGGCGTACTTGGCCGTGACGACCTTGCGCTTGAGCTTCATCGTCGGGGTCAGCTCCTCGTCTTCGGCGGTGAGCAACTGCGAGATCAGGCGGAAGTCCTTGACCTGCTCCACGCGCGCCAGGCGCGCGTTCACGGTCTCGATCTCGGCACGCACCAGGGCCAGCACCTCGGGCGCGCGCGTCAGGCTGGCGAAGTCGGTGTAGGGGATCTGGCGGTCCTGGGCGAACTTGGCCACGTTGTCCTGGTCGATCATCACCAGGCAGGTGACGTAGCGCCGCGCCTCGCCCACCACCACCGCATCGGCCACGTAGGGGCTGAACTTGATCTGGTTCTCGATCAGGCTCGGCGTGATGTTCTTGCCGCCCGAGGTGATGATGATGTCCTTGATGCGGTCCTTCACGCGGAGGTAGCCCTCGGCATCGATCTCGCCGCAGTCGCCGGTGTGCAGCCAGCCTTCGCCGTCCACCGCCTCGGCCGTCTTCTGCGGCAGGTTCCAGTAGCCGGCGAAGACGTTGGGCCCTCGCACGAGGATCTCTTCCTCGGCCCCGATGCGCACCTCGGTGCCGAGGGCGCGCACGCCGGCGTAGCCGATCTTGATGCGCTCGGGCGGGGTGGCGGTGCAGAAACCGCAGGTCTCGGTCAGGCCGTAGGACTCGATCAGGTCGATGCCCACCGACATGTACCACTTCAGCAGGTCCGGCGGCACCGGCGCGGCGCCCGTCAGCGCGGTCTTCACCTCGCCCAGGCCAAGGAAGCTGCGCAGGTTGGAGAACACCACCCGCTGCAGCACGGCGTACAGCGCCTGACGCCAGGCCGGAACCGCCTGCCCCGCAAGCCGCAGCTCCGCCAGCGCGGCGCCCTCGGCAGTGACGCGCCGGTAGGCCCAGCGCGCCAGCGGGATGGCGTCCTGCATCGCCAGCGTCACCTGCGAGTACATCTTCTCCCAGAAGCGCGGCGGGCCGAAGAGCAGGTGCGGCCGGACCTCGCGCGCGTCGTTGAACACCGTGCCCGCGTTCTCGGGGAAATGCACGACGGGTCCCAGCGACAGCGGGTTGTAGACCGTGCCCATGCGCTCGGCAATGTGGCACAGCGGCAGGAAGGACAGCGTGCGGTCCTGCAGCTTCAGGTTCAGGTACTGCGGGGCGCTGGCGACCTGGAAGACGAGGTTGCGGTTGGCCACCATCGCCCCCTTGGGCAGGCCGGTCGTGCCCGAGGTGTAGACGAGGAAGGCCACGTCCTCGGGCCGGCCGGCGTCGATCGCGGCGTCGAAGCGCGCCTCGCCGTCGCCCTGGGCCGCCAGCGCCTGGCCGCGCGCGGCGAACTCGGCGTAAGGCGTGACGCAGGCGTCGGAGAACTGGCGCAGGCCTTCGAGCTCGAACACGACGATGCGCTCGAGCCGCGGGCACTGCGCGCGCACCGCCAGCGCCTTGTCGAGCTGCTCCTGGTTTTCCACCAGGAGCACACGCGCGCCGCTGTCCTGCAGGATGTAGGCCAGTTGCTCCGGCGACGACGTCGGGTAGACACCCACGCCCAGCATGCCCATGCACTGCGCGCCGAAGTCGGCATACAGCCACTCGGGGCGGTTCTCGCTGAGGATGGCCACGCACTCGCCGCGGCCCACCCCGGCGTCGGCCAGCGCCAGGCCCAGGGCCCGGGCGTGGTCAAGGTACTGCTGCCAGGTGACGGTGTGCCAGATGCCCTTCTTCTTGTGGCGCAGCGCCGGCAAGGCCGCCCACTGGCGGCAGCGCAGGCGCCAGAGCTTCTGCGGGGTGTCGCAGCCTTCCAGAGGCTCGGGTGCGCGGTTCGCGTCGTCCATGCCGGTCATCGCCAGGTCTTGCGCCGCTTCCAGCGCTGCTTTCCGCCGGCGGCGTCGGGGTTGCGCGCTGCCGCGCCGCCAAGGTAGAACTCGCGGACGTCTTCCTTCTCGCGCAGCTCGGCGCAGGGCCCGGCCGCGACAACGCGGCCGAGTTCCATGATGTAGCCGTGCTGCGCGGTGTTCAGCGCGATCGCGGCGTTCTGCTCGACCACGAGGATGGACATGCCCGTCTCGGCGTTGATGCGCTCGACGATGCGGAAGATCTCTCGCGTCAGCAGGGGCGACAGGCCGAGCGAGGGTTCGTCAAGCAGCAGCACGGTGGGCCGGGCCATCAGCGCGCGGCCGATCGCGAGCATCTGCTGCTCGCCGCCCGACAGCAGGCCGCCAGGCTGCTGCGCGCGCTCGCGCAGCCGCGGAAACCAGCCGTAGACGCGCTCGATGTCCTCGTCCACGCCCTGCTTCTCGCGGCGCGCGAAGGCACCCATGCGCAGGTTCTCCGCCACCGTCAGGAAAGGGAAGACCTGCCGCCCCTCGGGCACCAGCACGAGCCCGCGCCGCGCCACCGCGTCGGGGTCCAGGCCATGGATGGGCTGACCCATGAAGTGCACCGAGCCCTTGAAGGGGTCGATCACGCCAGCCACGGTGTTCAGCAAGGTCGTCTTGCCGGCGCCGTTGGCGCCGAGCACGGTCACGATGCTGCCGCGGTGCAGTTCGATGTTCACGCCCTTGATCGCCGAGACCGGCCCGTACCAGGTCTCCAGGTTGC
Source organism: Rubrivivax sp. (assembly GCA_044375195.1). GTDB lineage: Bacteria > Pseudomonadota > Gammaproteobacteria > Burkholderiales > Burkholderiaceae_C > Rubrivivax. The sequence continues at coordinate 107,032 of JBILNB010000005.1, forward strand.
GCACCACCAGCAGTGGCTCGGCGCCCGGGGCGGTCGCGGTCACGCCCGCAGCTTCCATCCTCAGCCCCCCAGGTAGGCCGCGACGACGCGCGGGTCGGACTGCACCTCGGCCGCGGTGCCCGTGGCGAGCGCTTCGCCCAGGTTCATGCACAACACCCTGTCGGCGACCTCGGAGACGAGCGACATGTCGTGCTCGACCATGATCACGGTCACGCCCAGGTCGGTGCGGATGTCGTCGATCCAGAAGGCCAGGTCGCGCGTCTCCTCGGGGTTCAGGCCCGATGCCGGCTCATCCAGCAGCAGCAGGCGCGGCCGCGTGGCCAGCGCGCGGCCGAGCTCGACCACCTTGCGCACGCCGTAGGGCAGCCCCGTCACCAGACTGTTGCGGTGCGGCGCCAGGTCCAGCAGGTCGATCACGTCCTCGACGTGGGCGCGCAGCCGGGCCTCGGTCTCGCGCACCTTGGGCGTCCACAGGCACTGGCCGAGGAAGCTCTCGCCGGCGAAGCGGTGGCAACCCAGCATCAGGTTGTCCAGCACCGTCGCACCCTCGAACAATTCGATGTTCTGGAAGGTGCGCGCGATGCCGTGCGTGACCACCCGGTGCCGAGGCACGCGCGTGATCTCGACCCCGTCGAAGACGACCGAGCCCGCGCTCGGGTCGAACACGCGCGTGATGACGTTGAAGACCGAGGTCTTGCCCGCGCCGTTGGGGCCGATGATGGCGAAGACCTCGCCCTGCTCCACGGTGAAGCTGACGTCGCGGATGGCGTGCACGCCGCCGAAGCGCAGCGCCAGGCCCTGGGCCGAGAACAGACTCACCGGTAGCGCTCCGACTTCATGTAGCTCTTGCCGCGCTTGAACACGTCCTTGCGGTACAGCGGGAAGGTCTGGAAGAAGGCCTTGATCTTGAGCCAGCGCCCGTTCAGGCCCTTGGGCTCGAACAGCACGAACACCGCCAGGATCAGGCCGAAGAAGAAGATCTCCAGGCCGAACTGCTTGGCGATGCGGTCGCCGAGCATCGGCTTGACCTGCGAGATGAAGGGCGGCACCAGCCCGATCAGGAAGGCCCCGAGCACCGCGCCGCGCAAGGAGCCCAGGCCGCCGATGGTGACCATCAGCACCAGTTCCAGCGACAGCAGCAGGTTGAAGCCCTCGGGCGTGATGTGGCGAACATGGTGTGCCAGCAGCGCGCCGGCGAAGCCGGTCACCGCCGCGGAGATGACGAAGGCCAGCACCTTGTAGCCCGAGACCCAGATGCCCAGGCTGGCCGCGGCAGCCTCGGAGTCACGCACCCCGACGAAGGCACGCCCGGTCTGGCCGCGCAGCAGGTTCACCAGCAGCACCAGCACCAGCACCAGGCCGACCAGGCACAGGTAGTAGAAGGACTTCAGGCCCGAGAGGTCGAAGCCGAAGATCACGGGGTCGCCGACCGGCATGCCGTTGAAGCCACCGGTCACGCTCTTCCAGCGGCCGAGCACGTGCTCGATCAGGATCGCGAAGGCCAGCGTCACCATCGCCAGGTACAGGCCGGAGACGCGGATCGCAGGCAGGCCCACGGCCAGGCCGACCAACGCGCTGATGCCGGTGGCCAGCACGATGCTGAGCCCGAAAGGCACCCCCTGGGACAGGCACCACGCGTGCGCGTAGGCACCCACCGCGACGAAGGCCGAGTGGCCGAGCGAGACCTGGCCCGTGTAGCCGCTGAGCACCATCAGCCCCAGGCTCGCGATGGCCAGGATGTAGAGGTAGGTCAGCTCGCCGACGTAGTACTTCGGCAGCAGCCAGGGCGCCGCCAGCGCGAGCGCCAGCAACAGCCCGTAGGCAAGCTGCTGCGAGGGGTAGCGCAGCAGGCGCTTGCCGTCGCGGTAGGAGGTGTCGTAGTCAAAGCGCACGGCTCAGACCCTCCGCCCGTGGGCTTCACCCAGCAAGCCGCGCGGCCAGAACACCAGCACGGCGATCAGCACCAGGTAGGCCATCACATCCTTGAATCCGTCGGGCAGGTAGACGCCGGCGAACTGCTCGATCAGGCCCAGCAGCAGGCCGCCGACCACCGCCCCCGGGACGCTGCCGAAGCCGCCGAGCACCAGCGCCGCCAGCGCCTTGAGCACGACGATCCACAGCGAGATGTCCACGAGCGCGATCGGCGCCAGCAGCAGCCCGCAGATGCCCGAGACTGCCCCCGCGATCGCCCACACGAGCGATGTCACCCACTTCACAGGGATGCCGCTGAGGTAGGCGGCGAGCTGGTTCTGCGAGGCGGCCTGGATCGAGACCCCGAGCGCCGTGCGACGCAGGAAGTAGAACAGGCCCGCCGTCAGCAGCAGCGCCATGCCGATGATGACCAGGCTCAGGTCGGTGACGACCACCGGCCCGAGCTGCGTGGTCTGCCCCGTCCACGGCGTGGGGTAGGAGCGCGACTCGGGGCCGAAGAACATGCTCACCAGGCCGCGGATCATGAACGCGATCGCGATCGTCAGCATGACGCCGGAGAACTGCGGCTGGCCGACGATGGTGCGCATGATGCGCGCGTCGATGCCCCAGCACACCGCCGCGGCCAGGGCCACGGTGGCGAGCGCCGCCAGCCAGAAGGGCCAGCCCCAGCCGACGATCAGGCCCCAGCCGACGAAGGACGAGGCCATCAGCACGTCACCGTGGGCGAAGTTGAGCACCTCGGTGGCCTTGTAGGTGATCACCAGGCCAAGCGCGACCAGCGCGTAGATGGCGCCGGTGGCCAGACCGTTGAGCGTCAACTGGAGCAGCGAGACGAGATCCGGGGACATGCTTCAGGTCGCTCGCGCCGGGGTGGCAGGGTGGGGCATGACAGGGAGATACGCTACACGAGGCTCGGGCGGCAGCCCATAGAGGGAAGCCCGGATTCCAAGGCTGCTCCTGCCGTGCGCAGGGGGCCGAAACGGCCCGACTGACGCCATGGCCATCAGCCCCGGCCCCGCGGCAGCCGCGGGAAGAAGGCCGGCACGCGCGCCATGTAGTCGGCGTAGCCGGGCTTGGTCTTGAGCATGTAGCGCTCGGTCATGCTCGCGGCCGAGCCCTGGTTCATGAACCAGAAGACCATCACCACTGAGGGCAGACCCAGCCAGCCCCAGGGGGTGGCCAGCGCCATCAGGCCCCAGGCCAGCCAGGTCATGGACTCGCCGAAATAGTTGGGGTGGCGGCACCAGCCCCATAGGCCGCGGTCCATCACCTGGCCCTTGTTGCGCGGGTCGCTGCGAAAGCGGTGCATCTGCCAGTCTCCCCCCACCTCGAAGACGAAGCCGATGGCCCAGGCTGCGAGGCCCAGCCACACCCACACCGACAGCGGACCCGGCGTCCCCAGGGCCAGCCCCAGCGGCACCACCCACATCCAGATCAGCACGCCCTGGGTGAGGTAGATCTGGAGGTAGGACCACCACCACCAGCTCGCGCCGCCGCGCTCGCGCCACCGCGCGTAGCGCGCCTCCTCGCCGTGCGGCAGGTAGCGCATCGCGATGTAGCCTGCCAGGCGCCAGGACCACAGGGTCAGGCACACCATCAGCACCAGCTTCGCCGGCGAGGTGTCGGCGCCGCCCTTCCACCAGGCCAAGGTGGTGACAAGCCAGGGCGTGATGGGGTAGGCGATGTCCATGATGCTGTGGTTGCGCAGCAGCGTGCCGAGCGCCCACACCAGCGTCACCAGGGCCCAGACGGCAAGGCCCATGAAGCTCAGGCGCTCCGCGGCTTCCCTCAGGCCCGCTGGCCAGGGCCAGCTCAGCGCCAGCAAGGACGCCCACACCAGCGGGGCCAGGGGATAGATCGCGAAGCGCAGCGACAGCCCGGGCGGCTTGGAACGCCGGTACTGCGCCGCCATCCAGAGGGTCGCCAGGGCGAGCCAGAGCCAAGCCCACCCCACCATCGATCCGGGAAATCCATCCATCACGACACTCCTGGCAAGAGACCCACAGGCCCGACACCTCAATCCAGGGAGATCTTCAGCTCCCGGTTCAGCTCACGCAGCTCGTCGATCTCGCGCTTCACGCGGGCGGCGAAGGCCTCACCCGCCAGAGACCGGGGCTCGATGCCCATGGCCTCGAACTTGGCCACGATCTCGGGGTCGCGGGCTGCGGCCTGGAAGGCTTGCGCCAGCTTCTGACGCACGTCGGCCGGGACCCCCGCCGGCGCGGCAAAGCCCAGCCAGCCCGAGCTGACGTGGGCGATGCCCAGTTCGCGCACCGTGGGTACCTGCGGCAGCAGCTTGGAGCGCGTCTCGCCGGTGTAGGCCAGCATCCTCAGCTTGCCGGCTTCGGCCAGGTTGCGGCTCGACAGCGAGGAGAAGGCCATCTCCACCTGCCCACCGGCCAGGTTCTGCAGCAGCGGCGATTCGCCGTTGTAAGGGATGTGCTCGGTCTTCATGCCGGCCGCGCGCAGGAACTGCTCGGTGGCCACATGGAAGCCCGTGCCCACGCCCGTCGAGCCGAAGCGCACCTTGTCGGGCGCGGCCTTCGCCCGTGCGACCAGATCGCCCAGGGTGTTGAAGCCCGTGCCAGGGTGGGTGTTGATCAGGTAGTGCGACTCGAAGCCCATGCTGAGGTAGCTGAAATCGGCGATGGCGTCGTAGCTGATCCGGGCGCCCAGGGCCGGCGCCGAGACCACCCCGGCGTTCGTGACGACGCCGATGGTGTAGCCGTCCTTGGGTGCCTTGGCCAGCGCGTCGGTGCCGATGCGCTGCCCGGCGCCGGCCATGTTCCGAACGACGATGGGCTGACCGAGCAAGGCCGAGGCCTTGGTCGCGAGCAGGCGCGCGTTCGCGTCCACGATGCCCGGCGGGAAGGGCACGATCAGCGTGATCGGCTTGTCCGGGTAGCTGCCCTGGGCCAGCGCGCCGGCCGCGGCCAGCAGCGCGGCCCCCAGGGCGCAGCTCGCCTTGATCGGCAGGATGTTCTTCATGCGGCACTCCTTTCGGGGGTAATGTGAGGGGTGAAGTGTGGGGTGACGGACGGGGTAGGGTCCGATTCAGTGGCCGGTTCCTGCGCCGCGGCCGCCAGCACGCGCAGGCGCGCCTTCAGCACCTTGTTGTTCGGGTTGCGCGGCAACGCCGGCAGCAGCAGCAGCCGCTCGGGCCGCTTCATCGCAGCGACCTGCCGCTCGTCGCGCAGCCAGGCCGCCATCGCCGGCAGGTCCAGCACGGCGTCGGGGCGCAGCACGACACAGGCGCACACGCGCTCGCCCAGGCGTTCGTCGGGGTAGCCGACCACGGCCACGTCGGCCACCGCAGGATGACCGGCGATGAGGTTCTCGACCTCCTCGGCCGAGATGTTGAAGCCGCCGCGCACGATGATGTCCTTGGCCCGGCCGGCGAAGCGGTAGTACTGCGCGCGCTCGCCGCTGATCTCGAACAGGTCGCCGCTGCGGTACCAGCCCTGCCCGTCCAGCGCCCGCGCGCTGAGCTCGGGCTCGCCAAGATAGCCGCTCATCACCATCGGGCCGCGGTAGAGCATCTCGCCCACGCGGCCCGCCGTGGTGATCTCCTCGCCGCTGGCGGGGTCCACGAGGCGGGTCTCCACGAGCCGGTGCGCCGGGTGCTGCCAGTCGAAGCCCGGGGCGCCGAAGCGCGGGAAGTACAGCGCCCGCAGCGCCGGGTCGGGCATGTCCTGGGGCGCGCTCACGAGCGAGGCGCCCTCGGTGGAGCCGAAGAAGTTGATCACCTCGACGCCGAAGCGCTCGCGAAAGCCGCGCACCACGGCCTCGGTCAGCGGCGCCGAGCCCGAGCCGACGTGCCGCAGGCGGGTGAAGTCCACACCCTCCAGCAGCTCGGGCTGGGCGAGCAGGCTCACGAGGATGGCCGGCGCGAGGGCGGTGAAGTCGATGCGCTCGCGCTTCAACTGCTCCAGGAACACCGGCAGCGAGAACGGATGATGGTTCACCAGCGTCCCGGCGTGGAACAGCCAGGGCGTGAGGCTGCCGACGAAGGCGCCGTGCGTCGTCAGCGGCCGGCCGTTGAGCAGGCGCACGCCGTCGCCCACCCCGTAGGCCGCGTCGATCTGCGGGCCGTACAGCAGCCAGTCGTTGTGCGTGCGCGCCACGCCCTTGGCCCGGCCCTCGCTGCCCGAGGTCCAGAGGATGGTCACGGCGTCGTCCGCATCCACGGCAACCTGCGCCTCGTGCCGCGCCAGGGCCTGCGCGCGCGCCTGCGCCACGGCGGGCGACGCGGCCATCTCGGCGCGCAGGTCCACCACGCCCGCCGGCAGCGGCCCGCGGCCGAAGGCCAGCACCTGCCGCACGCCGGGGTGCCGGGCCGCGAGCGCGGCCGCCATCACCGCGTGGTCGTGCGCGCCGATGCGCGCGCTGACGATCAGCGCCACGGCGCCGGTGCGCCCGATCGCGTGGCCCAGTTCGTGCTCACGCCCCTGGGCCACCACCGGGCTCGCCACCACACCCAGGCGCGCGCAGGCCAGGTAGACGCAGGGCAACTCGTGCGTGTTGGCCATCTGCACGACCACCACGTCGTCCTTGCGCAGGCCCAGCGCCAGCAGCGTGGCCGCCAGCCGCTCGACGTGCCCGGCCACCTCGGCCCAGCTCAGGCGCTGCGGCTCGTCGCCCGTCACCTGCGCCAGGTTGGGCGGGTCCACCAGGGCCTCGCGACCCGGGACCGCGCGCGCATTGCGATCGAGCAGGTCGTGCAGCCGGGTGTCGCCCCACCAGCCGCGGGCACGGTGCTCGCGCGTGCGTGCTGCGTCGTGAACCCGCATCGCCCGCGCCTCAGCTGAGCAGGCCGCGCCGGCCCAGGAAGCCCAGCAGCGCCGCGTTGAAGCGATCCGGCGCCTCGGCCCAGCCGAAGTGGCCCAGGCCGTCGAGGGCTACGAAGTCGGCACCCGCGATCTTGGCGGCCATCTTCTCCATCACCGCCGCGGGCGCCGTGGCGTCCAGCGCGCCGGCGATGCACAGCACCGGCACGTCCAGCGTGGGCAGGATGTCGCGGCCCTCGTAGGTCGCGATCGCCGCCACCGCCGCGCGGAAGGTCTCCTCGCGCATCAGGCTGACCGTGGAGATCAGAAGGTCCACCGCCGGGCCGCCCGCGCCGTCGGCCATCATGCGCCGCAGCAAGCCGGGCGCGTGCTCGGGCAGTGTCCGGCCGGCGTCCAGCGGCGCGACGCGCTGGCGCACGAACTCGCGCTGGAAGTCGCCGTCGGGCTTGCCGAAGGCGGCGCTGGTGGCCGAGAGGACGTAGCCGTGGATGCGCGGGCGCGCGTGCAGCCAGGCCCGCTGCGCGATGAAGCCGCCCATGCTGTGGCCGAGCACGACATTGCGCTGCCCGCCTTCCTTCTCCAGCAGCCGCGCCAGGGCGCGCGCGCACAGGTCGATGCCGAATCCCGGGGGCAGCGGCGACAGGCCGTAGCCCGGGGCGTCCCAGGCGACGACCCGGCAGCCGGCCTGCACCAGCGCCTGCACCTGGGCGCGCCAGTACTCCTTCGCGCCGAAGGCGCCGTGCAGCAGGAAGACCGTCGTGCCGTTGAAGCGGCCGTGCGGGTGGGTGACGGCGTGGTCGGGCAGCGGAACGTCGGCGTCGCCCATCACGCCCCCGCCCTGCGCAGGTCCTGCATCGGCGCCCAGTAGGCGTGCGCGCCCAGCGGGATGTAGCCTGGCAGCACCACGCGGCACACCGGGCCGGGGGTGATGTCGCGGGCATCGAACACCAGGCACTCGGAGCGGCGCTGGCGCGTGTCGACGGCGTAGGTCACGAGGTAGCCGTCGTCCTCGTCGACGGCGCCCTGGCGCGGCGCGAACGGCGTCTCGCTGACGTAGACCCCCTCGGGCGCGCGCCAGCTCTGCGTGCGACCGGTGTGCAGGTCGTACTTCTTCAGGCCGTCCAGGTGCCAGAACCCAGGCACCATGTAGGCGTTGTAGACGTAGCGGTTGGCCCGGCCCTTGTGGCGGCCGCTGACCATCGGGAACTCGGTGACCTCGTCGTCCAGGTCCTCCTCCAGGGTCTGGCCGGTCTTCAGGTTGAAGCGCCAGCGATGCATCCGCGTCTGCTGCGCGTGCATGTCCAGCAGCTTCATCATGCGCGCATAGCCTTCCTTGGGAAGGCCCGTCAGGTCGGGCACGGGGTTGGTCTGGATGCAGCCCACCATCACGACCTCGTCGCCCTGCTCGTAGCTGTTGGCCAGGTGCAGGATGTAGCAGGGCTGGCCCTCGAACCAGCGCACGTCGCGGCTGGTGCCCAAGCGCGGGATGATGCCGAAGCGCGCCGGAACGTCGCGGTGGAACTTCAGCCGGTGCTGGCCGCGCGCGAGGCCTGCCTGGTCGAAGAACATCGGCAGGTCGTGCAGGATGCAGTAGTGCTCGGTCATGCCCAGGTCGTGCGGCCAGCGCGCGCCCGGCAGGTCGATCGGCTCGTAGTGCACGAGCTGGTTGTCGGCGCTGACGACGCCGTAGTTCATGTACGGCGGGTGCTCGCCGTAGTTGAAGAACATCATCTCGCCGGTGTGCTCGTCGACCTGGAAGTGCGAGCAGATGCCGCGCTCGCCGAGCCTGCGTGCCCAGTTCGTGTCGGGCCCGAAGGTCTCGAGCGTGAACGGGTCCATGCGGTAGGGCTCGCTGCACTGGCTCATCGCGACGATGGCGCGGCCGGCGTGGACGATCACGTCGGTGCCTGCGTTGTCCTTCATCGCGCCGATCGAGCCCCAGCCGCGCAGCGTGGCGCGGCGCGGCTCGATGATGCCCGGCCACAGCGAGCGCCCGGCGGCCTGCTCGGCGTAGAAGCCAGTCGTGCGGACGAAGCGGTTGCGGTACTCGACCTGCCCGCCCTCGAAGCGCGTGGCATGCACCATGCCGTCGCCGTCGAACGGGTGGTACCTGCCGATCGGCGCGTGGACCTGGTTGTGCCCGTTGCGCAGGTAGACGCCGGCCAGGTCTTTCGGCACCTCGCCGATGACCTGCAGGTCGGGGGTGGAGGCCGTCCACTCGGTGTCGGTGGGCTCCCAGGCCCCGTTCAGATAGGGGTTGTCCGAGGGCAGGCAGGTGCGCTGGACGCGGCTGTGGATCTCGAGCATGGGTCTGCTCCCGGGGTGTCGGGTGGGGCGTGGCGGCGCGTGGGCGGTGGCGCGGGTGGGTGCGGGTTGCTGCAGCGTCGATTCAGTGCGCCCGCGGCAGGCACTCGAGCACGGTCGCGGTGGCCACGCCCTGCGCGCCGGCAATGGCGGCCACGCCGTAGCGCAGCCCGCGGTGCTCCATCTCGTCGAGCAGGCAGCTCACGAGCATGGCGCCGGTCGCGCCCATGGGGTGGCCGAGCGCGATCGAACTGCCGTTGACGTTGAAGCGTTCCAGCGGCACACCCAGCGTGTCGATGTAATGCAGCGTGATGGCGGCGAAGGAATCGCGCACCTCCCAGAGGTCGATCTCGTCGACACCGAGCCTGGCGCGCGCCAGCGCCCGGCGCGTCGCGTCCACGGCGCCGGTCTGGGCCAGCGGGACGCAGGCGTCGGCGCTGGCCAGGATGCGCGCCCGCGGGCGCAGGCCGGCGCGCTGCGCCGCGGCCTCGGAGCCGACGAGCACCGCCGCCGCGCCATCGGCCATGCACGGCGCGTTGCCGGCGGTGTGCACGTGCTCGATGCGGGACAGGCCCGGTTCACGCGCCAGGGCCCAGGCGTCCATGCCCTGGGCGCCGTCCTCGTACACGGTCTTCAGCGTCGCGAGCTTCTCGACCGTGGACGTCTCGCGGATGTTCTCGTCCTGCGCCAGCAGCACGGCGCCCTGGGCGCTTCGCACGGCGATCATCGACGGCATCGGCGCACTGCGCCGCGCCTGCGCGGCGCGCGCCTGCGACAAGGCCGCGTACTCGTCGCAGCGCGCGCGCGTGTAGCCGTGGCGCGTGGCCACGAGGTCGGACGTCCACGGCGGCGGCATCGAACCGATGCTCTCGGCCAGGGCGCGGTCGCTGTAGTGCGGCGCGGCGTCCCCGAACATCGGCACGCGCGACATCATCTCCACGCCCCCGCCGATGGCCAGCGCGTCCTGGTTCAGTGCCTGCTGCGCCGCCCAGTTCACGGCGCTCAGCCCTGAGGCGCAGTAGCGGTTGATCGTCACCGCCGACATGTGCGGGCTGGCGCCGCCCAGCAGGCTCGCGACCTTGCCGACGTTGCCGCCCTGCTCGTCCGTCTGCGTGACGCAGCCGATGACGGCGTCTTCCACGGCCCCCGGATCGACGCGGCTGCGCTCGAGCAGCGCACGCAGCGCCTGCGCCAGCAGCCCGGCCGGCGTCAGCGTGTGCAGGGCGCCGCCGGGCTTGGCAGCGCCCCGCGGGGTCCGCACCGCCTCCAGAACCAGGGCCTGGGTCATCGGGTCTGTCTCCTCCGGGGCTGCCGGGCCCTTCAGTCACCCCCGGCTGCGGGCCGGTGGGCGCTGGACGGATGCTTTGCGAGCAGCCACAATACTTTCATAGACAGACTGAATGGTAGACGGACAGCCCTCCGTCGCCACCCAGGAAAACCCTGATGATCCAGGAACCGGCCGCCACCGCATTGCCGCCGACCTTGCGCGCCAGCGGCGCCTCGCGCGCCATCGACGTGCTGGGCGACGCCTGGGTGCTGCGCCTGCTGCGCTCGGCCTTCCGCGGCGCGCGCCGCTTCAGCGACTTCCTGGCCGAGCTCGACGTCTCGCGCGCCGTGTTGAGCGAACGGCTCGAGCGCATGGTCCGCGACCGGCTGCTCGAGAAGGTGGCGCCGCAGGGCGGCCGCCCCGAGTACCGGCTGACCGAGCGTGCCCTGGACCTGTGGGGCACGCTGATCGCGATGTGGACCTGGGAGCGCGACTGGGGCACGGGCCGCCACGAGCCCGCGCACCCGCAGGACCGCCCGCGCAGCCGGCTCGTGCACCGCGGCTGCGGGCACGAGACCCTGCCGGTGTGCGCCTGCGCGCACTGCCACGCCCCCGTCACCCCCTTCGACACCGCGGCGGTGCCCGGGCCCGCGGCGGTTCGGGGCGTCGGCGCCCTTGACTCCCCCGGCACGCAGACCGAAGGCGCGACGGGCAAGGCAGCAGGCAGCGACCTGCCCGCCCTGCCCGCTCTGCCCACTCCGCCCGCTCTGCCCGCCGGCCTGCCGCGCAAGCGCTTCCGCCAGTCGCACAGCGCCGACCGCAACGCGCTGCCGGCGCTGATGCGCGTCTTCGGCGACCGCTGGAACGCCTCGGTCATGGCGGCGGCGCTGCAGGGCGCACACACCTTCACCGAGTTCGAGCGCGCGCTGGCCATCGGCCCGCTCCAACTCAGCGACCGCCTGCTCGAACTGCAGGCTCTGGGCATGCTGCGCGCGCGCGCCTACGCCGGCAGCCGCCAGGAGTACCGCCTGACGCGCGCCGCCATCGCCACCTTCCCGATCACGCTGGAGCTGATCCGCTGGGGCGACCGCTGGCTGTGGGACGGCCACGGCCCCCTGGCCGTGCAACACCGGCCCTGCGGCCAGGTGCTGGGCCTGCGCTGGCGCTGCAGCCAATGCGCGGTGCCGCTGGGGCGGACCTCGCTGTCGTTCGAGAGCCCCTAGCCTCCCGGCGGTGCGGGCGGAGCTGTGCGCCCAGCTTGGCAGCGATGCCGCATGAGCCGAGGGCGGCGCAGCGTCGCCTGGGTCAAGTCAACACCCCGGGAAAACACTGCATTCGTATACGAAATCGGAATCCGTATACGAAAGACAATCCGGCGCATGTTCCCCTGGCTCACCGCCTCAGCCACCCCGGACGCCACCGCCCCAGGCGACGCCCCGCTGGGCAAGCGGGTGCGCGACGACGTGCTCGCCCGCATCCTCGCCGGCGAGCTGCGGCCCGGTCAGCGCATCAACGAGCCCGATGTCGCGGCGCGCCTGGGCGTCTCTCGCGTGCCGGTGCGCGAGGCTCTGCGCGAGCTCGAGAGCAGCGGCCTCGTGGCCGCACGCAAGCACGCGGGCGTCTTCGTGCGCGAACTCTCCGCGCGCGAGGTGGCCGAGCTCTACGAGCTGCGCGCCGTGCTCGACGCGCACGCCGGCCGCCGCGCCGCCGCGCTGCCGGCCCCGGAACGCGCCGGCCTGTGCGCCGTGCTGGAGCAGCACGGCGCCGCGATGCAGGCCGCGGAGCGCGCGCCGGACGTGCAGGCCTACTACGCCGCCAACCTTGCCTTCCACTGGGCCCTGGTGGAGGCCGCGGGAAACCAGGCGCTGGCGGCGCACTACCGTGCGGTGGTGCAGCAGTTGCACCTGTCGCGCCTGAAGAACCTCTCCAGCGCCACCGGCATGCAGGCCTCGATGGCCGAGCACGCGCAGATCGTCGCCGCCCTGGCCGCCGCTGACGCCGCGCGTTGCGCGCAGCTCATGGCCGAGCACGTCACCGCCTCCCACGCCCGCCTGAGCACGGGCTGAGCCACCACCCTGCCCCTCCCCCAACCGCCCCAAGGAGACCCGCCATGAGCACCCGCCGCCAGATCCTGCAAGCCGCGCCCGCGCTGCTGCTGCCCGCCGCCGCCGCCCGCGCCCAGGCGTACCCGAACCGCCAGATCCGCTACATCGTCCCGGTGGCCGCCGGCGGCGGCAGCGATCTCGTCGGCCGCACCGTCACCGAGCGCTGGGGCCGCGCGCTCGGCCAGAACTTCCTGGTCGAGAACATCGGCGGCGGCGGCGGCGTCATCGCCTGCCAGGCCACCGCCAAGGCCGCGCCCGACGGCTACACCCTGATGCAGGGCTACGTGGCCACGCACGGCACCAGCCCGGCGACGCGCTCCAAGCTGCCCTACGACCCGATCAAGGACTACACCCCGGTGGGGATGATCGGCGTCACGCCCAACGTGCTGGTGGTCAACGCCGAGAAGGTGCCCGCAGCCAATGTGCGGGATTTCGTCGCCTTCCTGAAGAGCAGCGGCGGGCGGGTGAGCTACGGCTCGGCCGGCCAGGGCTCGCTCACGCATCTGACGATGGAGCTGTTCAAGCTCGCCACCGACACGCAGGCCGTGCACCTGCCCTACCGCGGCATCGCCCCGGCCTTCACCGACCTGCTGGGTGGCCAGACCGTGGCCATGTTCCCCGGGCTCGCCGCCGGTATGCCGCACATCCGCTCGGGCCGGGTGCGCGCACTGGCGATCACCGGCGCGCAACGCCACCCGCTGGTGCCGGACGTGCCGACGCTGGCCGAGCTGGGCTTCGCCGGCTTCGACGCCTACCAGTGGTACGGCGTCGTCGGCCCGGCCGGCCTGCCGGCCGACGTGGTGCGCCGCCTGAACGAGACCCTGGGCAGCGTGCTCGCCGCGCCGGACCTGCGCGAGAAGCTCGCCGCCGAGGCTCTGGAGCCCACGCCGATGAACCCGTCCGTCTTCGCCGACTTCATCAAGGCCGACATCGCACGCTGGACGCGCGTGGCGCGCGAACGCAAGATCGACCTGGACGCCTGACAAGCACCGTTTCGGCCCGAACCCGTCGAAGCCCCCGCAACACACCCGTTCGGGCTGAGCCTGTCGAAGCCCCCGCCCACCACCTGCCCCCTCCCCCCCATGGCCCGCAACACCCAGGTCGCCGCCGACCCCCACGCCCCGCCGATCACGAAGGCGCTCGCCCGCTTCGTCGCCACCCACCCCTCACGCGGCTGGAGCGACGCCGTCGACCACGAAGCCCACCGCACCTTCCTGAACTGGGCCGGCTGCGCGGTCGGCGCCGCCACGCACGAGGCGATGGAAGCCGCGCTCGCCGGCATCCGCATGCTCGAGCCCGCGCCGCAGGCCACCCTCCTCGGCCGCGCCGACCGCGTGGACATGGCCGGGGCGGCGCTGCTCAACGGCATCAGCTCCCACACCTTCGACTTCGACGACACGCACCTGAAGACCATCATCCACCCGGCCGGCCCGGTGGCCCCGGCGGCGCTGGCGCTGGCCGAGCAACTGGGCAGCAGCGGCCGCGCGCTGGTGGACGCGCTGGTGCTCGGCATCGACGTGGCCTGCCGCATGGGCAACCTGATGTACCCCGAGCACTACGACCGCGGCTGGCACATCACGGGCTCCACCGGCACGCTCGGCGCTGCCGCGGCCTGCGCGCGCCTGCTCGGCCTGGACGAGCAACGCACCGCCATGGCGCTGGGCATCGCAGCCTCGCAGCCGGTGGGCCTGCGCGAGCAGTTCGGCACCATGACCAAGCCCTTCCATCCCGGCGGCGCGGCGCGCGCCGGGCTGCTGTCGGCGCTGCTGGCGCGCCACGGCTTCACCGCCAGCCCGCGCGCGCTCGAGGCGCCGCGCGGCTACGCCCAGGTGCTGTCGACCAAGTGTGCCTGGCACGAGGCCACCGACGAGCTCGGCCAGCGCTTCGAGATCTCCTTCAACACCTACAAGCCCTTCGCCTGCGGCATCGTCATCCACCCGAGCATCGACGCCTGCGTGCAGCTGCGCGAGCAGGGCGTGCGGCCCGAGGACGTGGAGCGCATCGAGCTCAAGGTGCACTCGCTCGTGCTCGAGCTCACCGGCAAGAAGGAGCCGGCCGACGGCCTGCAGGGCAAGTTCAGCGTCTACCACGGCTGTGCCGCCGGGCTGATCTTCGGCCGCGCGGGCGAGCCCGAGTACGCCGACGGGATCGTCACGCGCGCAGACGTCGTCGCGCTGCGGCGCAAGGTGGTCGCCGTCGTCGACGACACGATCGACGAGGCCTCGGCCGACGTCACCGCCGTGCTGCGCGACGGCTGCCGCGTGCACGTTTTCGTCGAGCACGCCATCGGCTCGCTGCAGCGTCCGATGAGCGACGCCGCGCTCGAGCGCAAGTTCAGTGACCAGGCCGTGCCCGTGATCGGCGCCGCCCGCACCGCCGCCCTGGTGGCCGCCTGCTGGCGCCTGGGGCAGATGGCCGACGTGAGAGAGCTGACGGCGCTTGCCACGCCCTGAGGCGTGGGCACCCACGGGGCGGCCTGTGTGCAAAGGACGACGGCCCGCGGCGTCGGCGTCCCAGTTCCCCTCACCCCAGCCGCATCACCCCCATGACCTCGCTGAACACGCGGTGGCGCAGCCCTGAAGACGCGAGGTCGACGACGACTCTGCGGCAGAAATGGGGCTCAGGTCCAGGCCCACGCCGACGTCGGCGAGCTGGCGCGCCACCCAGCGAGCAAGCTCCAGCGCAGCCCGCATGACGGCAGTCAGGCCGCCTGCAGCGGGCGGATGCGGCCGATGTCGGCAGCAAGATGTTGCGCCGCCTCCCAGAGGTCGACATTGCGCTGCAGATTCATCCAGAACTCGGGGGCGGTCCCGAAGAGCCGCGACAGCCGCACAGCCATCTCCGGGCTGAGCGCGCGTCTCTCCCGCAGAAGCTCGTTGACGGACTGGCGCGACACGCCCAGGGCATCCGCCAACGCGGAGACCGACAGCGCGTACTCCGGCATGAAGTCCTCACGCAGCATCTCGCCCGGGTGGACCGGACGCCGCTCCAGGGCCTTGCTGTGGGAGATGCTCATCGGAAGCTCCTCTGTGCGGGGTCAGTGATAGTCGCAGAACTCCACCGCGTGCGCATCGCCGTCCTCGAAACGGAAGCAGATGCGCCACTGGTCGTTGACACGGATCGCATGCTGCCCGGCGCGATCGCCCTGCAGCGCATGAAGCCGATTTCCCGGCGGAACGCGCAAGTCATCGAGCTTGACCGCTGCGTGGATCGAATCCAGCTTGCGCACGGCGCGTCGCGCCACCTCGGGGGGCACGCCACGGGCCGTCCCAGTGCGAAACAGGATTTCGGTCCGACGGTTGGCAAAGCTCCTGATCACGGCGCAATGTAACGCATGGCGTGACAAACTTCCGGAACTATTGCAGGCCCGGGTCCATCAGTTCTGATTGCGCGAGCAGTCGACACGCTCGATGGCGACACAGCGCGTGACCCGACTGCGGACGCCACACCGTTGCAATGACGAGACGGGGTGCTTCAGCGCGCAAGGCGGGCATGGGGGAAAGACTCTCAGGCCCGCAGTGCTAGGCGGGCAGGCCGAGCGCGGGCCGGGCCGCCGACGGGCTGCCGGTGTCCGCCGCCATGGCGCAGGCGCCGGCCAGCCAGCGCCTGAAGGCGCCCAGGCTCGGCAGGCTGGCCTTTTCCTCGGGCCAGCAGAGCCAGTAGCCCAGCCTGTGCGTGAGCACTTCGTCGAAGGGCCTCGCGACGGCGCCGGCCGCGATGTCGTCGCGCACCAGGCACAGCGGCACCAGCGCCAGACCCAGCCCGGCCTGGACCGCCCGTATCAGGCTCTGGTACTGGTCCAGCTGCGGGCCGCGGAAGGCATTCAGGCCGACGATTCGCATCGCGTCGCACCAGAGCGCCCAGGCATCGGGCACCGTGACGTGGTGCAGGAGTGTCCAGTTCGCGACCTCCTGAGGGCGGCGCGGCGGCTTGACGCCAAGCGAGGCCGGCGGCGCGATCAGCACCATCTCGCTGCCGGTCAGGAACTCCGCCTGCGCATGGGGCCAGCAGCCGTCGCCGTAGAGGATGGAGCAGTCCAGGTCCGGGCGGCTGAAGTCATAGCCCTGGACATAGGGGACGAACTGCAGTTCCACGCGCGGGTGGGCAGCGACGAACGCGGGCAGCCTGGGGATGAGCCACTTGGCGCCGAAGGTCGGCAAGGTCGACAACCTCAGGGCACCGCCCCCGCCCGCGGCGGTGATCAGTTCCAGCGTGGCGGCCTCCACCTGCGCGAGCAGCGGCCGCAGCGCGGCGCTGTAGCGCTGGGCTGCCGGCGTCGGCAAGAGCTTGCGCCGCACACGCACGAACAGCGGCACGCCCAGGGCGTCCTCGAGTTCCAGGATGCGCTTGCTGACGGCGCCCTGCGTGAGGTGCAGCGACTCGGCCGCGCGGCTGACGCTGCCCAGACGGGCCACCGCGAGGAAGGCCTGGAGCAGGTGCAGCGGTGGGTGCAGGCGGCGCATGGTCGATGCCTCCATGGAATGAATTCGTGAGGAGCTTTCGATTGTGGCCTTGGTCACCCGAAGGCAGACTTCCTTGCGGATCGACCCCTGAAGGAGAACCCGATGCGCACTTCCATTCCACGCCGTTCATTGCTGGCTTTCATCTCCTGCGTGACACTCGCGCCGCTGGCGGCCCGGGCCGACAAGCCCTTGCGCTTGATCGTTCCGTTTCCGCCCGGCGGCGCCACCGACATCACGGCCCGCCTCATCGCAGAGCCGCTGGGGCGGCAACTCCGGCGCACGGTCGTGGTCGACAACCGACCCGGCGCCGGGGGCTCGCTGGGCATGGCGGAGGCGGCACGCGCCGCGCCCGACGGCCTGACGCTGGCGATGGCGACCCTGTCGACCCACGGCGTCAACCCGGCCGTCTATCGCAAGCTCCCCTACGACCCGGTGCGCGATTTCGCCGCGGTGACCGAACTCGTCCGCGCCCCCGGGGTGCTGGTCGTCCACCCGGGGCTGCCTGCGCGCGACGTCGCCGAACTCGTGGCCCACCTGAAGGCCAAGCCCAACCAGGTGGCGTACGCCTCCCCGGGGAACGGCACGATCGGCCACATGTGGGCCGAGTTGTTCAAGAGCACCACGGGCACGACCATGACGCATGTGCCCTACCGTGGCGCGGGCCCGGCACTGACCGACCTGATCGCAGGCCGCACCCAGGTGTACTTCGACCAGGTCGCCTCGGCCCTGCCCCACGTCCAGGCCGGCAAGCTGCGGGCGCTCGCCGTCTCCTGGGACACGCGGCTGGACATCCTGCCCTCGGTGCCGACCTTCCGCGAAGCGGGCCTCACCGCCAGCAACGACCCCTCGTGGTTCGGCCTCGTCGCGCCAGCCGGCACCCCCGCGGAGGTGGTGGCCAAGCTCCAGGCCGCTGCAGCGGCAGCCGTGCGCGAGCCCGCGGTCGCCGAGCGGCTGCGCGAGCTCGGTCTGTTTCCGTCGGGCTCGACGCCTCAGGCCTTCGCCGCGCAGGTGCGGCAGGAGATCGAGAAGATGCGCAAGGTGGGCGAGTTCGCGGGCATCGCGCTCGACTGAAGCGCATGGATGCACAGGCCACCGGCATCGGGAAGCACGCTGCGCAGGCTGGGCGCTGGCTGCGGTTCGTTCCCGGCCCCAGCCATCTCGTGCTGGATTCACCGCACAGCGGCACGTGCTACCCCGATGACTTCCGGCCCGCCTGCACACTGCAGGCGCTGCGCGACGCCGAGGACACGCATGTCGAGAAGCTGTTCGACTTCGCGCCCGCGCTTGGCGTCGCGTGGCTGGAGGCCCTGTTCCCCCGCACCTATCTCGACGTCAACCGCAGCCTCGAGGAGATCGACGTCGAGATGATCTCCGGTTGCTGGCAGGGCCCGGTGCCGGCGAGCGCGGCCCATCGCGCCAAGGTCCGCCTGGGCAAGGGGCTGCTGTGGCGATGCCTGGACGATGGCACGCCGCTGTACGACCGCGCGCTGGAGCCCGCGGAGGTGACGACCCGCATCGACACCTGCTGGCATCCCTACCAACTCGGGCTGGCCCAGGCCCTGGACGCGGCGAGCGAGCGCCATGGCGGCGCCATCCACCTGAACTGCCACTCGATGCCCGCCGTCGCCGGCCCCCTTGCCACCGATCACCCCGGGCAGCGTCACCCCGATTTCGTGCTGGGTGACCGCGACGGCACCACCGCGGCACCGGCGCTGGCGGCACGCGTGCTGGACTTCCTGCGGGCGCGCGGCCACAGCGTCGGCCTGAACCACCCGTACAAGGGCGTGGAGCTGGTGCGGCGCCACGGCAACCCTGCGGCCCACCGTCACAGCCTGCAGCTGGAGATCAACCGCGCGCTCTACATGGACGAATCCACGCGCGCGCTGCACGAGGGCGCCGACGCGCTGCGGACCACCCTGCGCGAGCTGGTCGCCCTCCTGCTGGCGACCGACCCGCGATCGGTCTGAAGCCCGCTGCTCACCCCCGCCGCATCACCGCCATGATCTCGGCGAACACGCGGTGGCGCAGCCCGGAGGACGCGAGGTCGACGACGACGCTGCGACGGTAGTAGGGGCTGAGGTCCAGGCCCACGCCGACGGCGGCCAGCTCGATGTCGCCCGCGGCCTCGATGCCGCCGGCCTCCTGCTGCAGGTGGCGGTCGAGGTAGTGCGCGTCGTTGGCCAGGCCGGTGGCGGCGTCCATCGGGCAGCCGTCGGAGACGACCACGAGCAGCTTGCGCTGCTCGGCGCGGCCGCGCAGGCGCTGCGCCGCCCATTGCAGGGCCTCGCCGTCCAGGCCCTCGCGGAAGGCGTCCTCCTTCAGCATCGCGGCCAGGTCGCGCCGGGCGCGCCGCCAGGGCGTCTCGGCGGCCTTGAAGACCAGGTGCAGGCGATCGTTCAGGCGCCCGGGCGCCGGGGGCCGGCCGGCGCGCTGCCAGTCCTTGGCGGCGCGCCCGCCGTTCCAGGCGCCGGTGGTGTAGCCCAGGATCTCGCTGGTGGCGCCCGCGAGCTCGAGCGCGCGCGCGAACACGTCCACCAGCGCCGACACCGCCTGCCTGTGCGCGCGCATCGAGCCCGAGCAGTCGATGAGGAAGGTCACCGCCGCATCGGCCACGGGCTCGCGCAGCGGCTGGCGGAACAACCGCCGCTCGGTGGGCGAGCTGACGAGCTGCGCCAGGCGCCTCCCGTCGATCACGCCCTCCTCCTGCGCCAGCGCCCACTCCTCGCGCAGCGGGCTGGCCAGCAGCGCCGTCAGCTCGCGCGCCAGCCGCGGCAGGTTCACGCCCTGGGCCTGCACGTGGCGGTCGAGCTGCTCGCGGAACTCGTCGAGCTGGGCCGCGCGCACCAGGGCCGAGGCCGTGAGCTCGCGGTCGTGGGCGGTGGTGTAGACGCGGTAGGGGGCGTCGGCCCTGCCCACGCTGCGCGGGCCGGCCTGCACCTGCGCGGCGCTGCCGTCCTCGACGTCGCCGTCCTCGAACTCCAGGCGCATGCCCAGCGCGATGCGGCTGTCGAAGGGCTTCTCGTCGGCGCCCTCGGCCGCCGCCAGCGCGGCCGCGTCGGCGAGCTGGCGCGCCACCCAGCGCGCAAGCTCCAGCGCCGGCGCGGCGAAGGCGGCCTGGTCGTGCCGGTGGCGGCGCATGCCGGCCAGCGCGCCGCCGATCTCGGGCACGATGCCTGCGCGCGTGGCCTCCATCAGGTCTTCGGTCTCCTCGAGCGCGGGCTCGCCGGTCAGGCGCGCGCGCGCGATCTGCGCCACGGTGAAGACCAGCAGCCCGCCGGCGGTCTCGGTCGTGCCGCCGTGGTGCAGCGCCCGCAGCCAGGCCTCGAAGCGGTGGCGCAGGTTGCGCTGCGCGCCGGGCCACTCGTCGCCCGCCAGCGCCTCGCAGCGGAACTGCTCGAACAGGTCGAACAGCGCGCGCTCGACCGCGTCCCCGGGCTCGAGCGCGCGGTGCAGCGCCGCGTCCGACCGCGCCAGCCGCAGCGCCAGGCCGTCCGCCGCGCCGCGGAAGGAATCCAGGTCGTCACGCTCGTGCGAAGGGTGCAGGTGGGCCGCGTACAGCGGCAGCCGCTGCCGCCCCCGGTGCAGCCGCCCGCCCCGGAAGTGCAGGTCCCCCTGCCCCGCCAGCGCGCGGATGGCGGCGGCGCAGAGCTCGTCCAGGCGCTGCTGGCGGCGGACCTCGGACGCCAGCGTCACGCGCCCGGCCCTGACGGTGCCAGCTCCGCGTCGAAGCAGCGCTGGTAGTACTCCCCCACCAGCGGCTGCTCGGCCGCGTCGCACTTGTTGACGAAGGACAGGCGCAGGGCCTGGGCGACGTCGCCGAAGAGCTCCCAGTTCTCGGCCCAGGTGATGACGGTGCGCGGCGACATCAGCGTGGAGAGGTCTCCGGCCTCGAAGCCCTTGCGCGTCAGCGCGGCCAGCGCGACCATCTGGCGCACGAGCGCCTGGCCGCGCTCGTCGGCCAGCGCGGGCACGCGCGCGGTGACGATGGCGGCCTCCTCGGCCGGGCTGAGGTAGTTCAGCGCGGCGACGATGTTCCAGCGGTCGATCTGCGCGTGGTTCAGGCGCTGCGCGCCGTGGTACAGGCCGTTGAGGTTGCCCTGCCCCACCGTGTTGGCGGTGGCGAAGAGGCGGAAGGCCGGGTGCGGCTTGAGGACCCGGTTCTGGTCCATCAGCGTGAAGCGGCCGTCGCGCTCGAGCAGGCGCTGCAGGACGAACATCACGTCCGGCCGGCCGGCGTCGTACTCGTCGAAGACCAGCGCCACCGGGCGCTGCAGCGCCCAGGGCAGGATGCCCTCCTGGAACTCGGTCACCTGGCGGCCTTCGCGCAGCACGACGGCGTCGCGGCCCACCAGGTCGAGCCGGCTCACGTGGCCGTCGAGATTGACGCGCACGCAGGGCCAGTTCAGGCGCGCGGCCACCTGCTCCACGTGCGAGCTCTTGCCCGTGCCGTGCAGGCCCTGCACCAGCACGCGCCGGTCACGCGCGAAGCCGGCCAGCAGCGCCAGCGTCACGTCGGGGTTGAAGCGGTAGACGCCGTCGACCTCGGGCACGTGCTCGGTGCGGCGGCTGAAGGCCGGCACGCGCATCGGGCTGTCGATGCCGAAGGTCTCGCGCACGCCGACGGTGCGGTCGGGCTGCAGGGCCATGAAATCGTCCAAGGGGCGTCCTTCAGCGGCGGGGGCCGCGGGTTTCGGGGGCGGGCCGCGCGCTCAACCGCGGGCCCGCGCAGGCGGCTGCGCCGCGGGCGCGGCCTCGAGCTGGGCCAGGGCTTGCGCGGCGCGCTGCAGCGCCGGCAGCAGCGCGCGCAGCCGGTCGGCCGACAGCCGCACGGCCGGGCCCTGCAGCGCCACGCACAGGCTGGCGCGGCCGCCGGGCCCGGCCGGCGGCACCGGCACGGCGGCGCACACCAGGCCGGGCAGGAACTCCTCGTCGTCGAAGGCGCAGCCCTCGGCCCTGACGCGCTGCAGTTCCTGCTCCAGCGCGTCCAGGTCGGTCACGGTGCGCGGGGTGCAGGCCTCCAGCGGCACGGCGCCCAGCAGCTGGCGGCGCTGCGCCGGCGCCATCTGCGCCAGGAAGACCTTGCCGCTGGCCGAGCAGTGCACCGGCACGCGCGAGCCCGGCTGCAGGTGGAAGCGCAGCGGCGCGGCCGTCTCCACCCGGTCCAGGTAGACCACCTCGCCGGCGGCCAGCGCGGTGATGTTGCAGCTCTCGCCCACCTCGTCGACCAGGCGGCGCAGCACCTGGTGGCGCGCGCCGTGCAGGCTGTTGTTGAGCAGCAGGTTCTCGGCCAGGCGGCGCAGGCGCGAGCCCGTGCCCCAGTGGCGGCCGTCGCCCTCGCGCTGCAGCAGGCCGGCGGCCTCGAGCTGCTGCAGCATGCGGTGCAGCGTGGGCTTGGGCAGGCCGGTGGCCTCGGCCAGGCCCTGCAACGTGTGGCGCTGGTCGCGCGCGGCCATGTGCTCGAGCAGCGCCACCAGGCGCAGCGCCGGGGTGTCGGCCGCTGCGGCGGCGACGCCGGGCGCGGCGGCCGCAGGGCGGGAGGAGACCAACTTCATTGCCCGGGATGATAGCCGCGGATTCCGTTTTTCGGACTCGCGTATTCCGTTTTCCAGAATGCGCCGCTATGATCCCGGCTCACGGGCCGCGCCATGCGCCCGCCAGGCCGGCGAACCAAGAACACCCCGGAACCCTCCGGACCCCCACGAGGAGCACGCTTCGATGAACGCACCGCAACCGATAGGCGCCCGCACCGTCCCGGTGGGGCCCACCCGCATGACGCCCTCCGAGGCCTTCGTCGAGACCCTGGTCGCGCAGGGCGTGGACACGATGTTCGGCATCATGGGCTCGGCCTTCATGGACGCGATGGACATCTTCGCGCCTGCGGGCATCCGCCTGATCCCGGTGGTGCACGAGCAGGGCGCCGGCCACATGGCCGACGGTTACTCGCGCGTCAGCGGCCGGCACGGCGTCATCATCGGCCAGAACGGCCCGGGCATCAGCAACGCGGTCACGGCGATCGCCGCCGCCTACTGGGCGCACAGCCCGGTGGTCGTGATCACCCCGGAGACCGGCACGCTCACGCAGGGCCTGGGCGGCTTCCAAGAGGCGCACCAGCTGCCGATGTTCGCGGAGTTCACCAAGTACCAGGCGCACGTCTCGAACAACAAGCGCATGGCCGAGCTCACCGCGCGCGCCTTCGACCGCGCGCTGCTCGAGCTGGGCCCGACGCAGCTGAACATCCCGCGCGACCTGTTCTACGGCGACATCACCTGCGAGATCCCCAAGCCCATCCGCATCGAGCGCGGCGCCGGCGGCGAGGAGAGCCTGAACGCCGCGGCCGAGCTGATCGCGAATGCGAAGTTCCCGGTCATGATCTCCGGCGGCGGCGTGGTCATGGGCGAGGCCTTCAAGGAGGCCATCGCGCTGGCCGAGCGCATCGGCTGCCCGGTGGTCAACAGCTACCAGCACAACGACAGCTTCCCGGCCAGCCACCCGCAGTGGTGCGGCCCGCTGGGCTACCAGGGCAGCAAGGCCGGCATGCGCCTGATCGCGCAGGCCGACGTGGTGATCGCGCTCGGCACCCGGCTCGGGCCCTTCGGCACGCTGCCGCAGTACGGCATGGACTACTGGCCCAAGGGCGCCAAGCTGGTGCAGATCGACGCCGACGCCAAGATGCTGGGCCTGGTGAAGAAGGTGGACGTGGGCATCTGCGGCGACGCCAAGGCCGCCGCGATGGCGCTGCTGGCGCGCCTGGCCGGGCGCACGCTGGCCTGCGACGCCACACGCGCCGAGCGCGCGGCGAAGATCGCCGACGAGAAGGCCGCCTGGGAGAAGGAACTCTCGGAGTGGACACACGAGAAGGACGCCTACAGCCTGGACATGATCGAGGAGGCCAAGGCCGAGAAGACGCCTTCCGGCGGCGGCTGGCTCCATCCGCGCCAGGTGCTGCGCGAGCTGGAAAAGGCCATGCCCGCGCACGTGATGATCTCCACCGACATCGGCAACATCAACTCGGTGGCGCACAGCTACCTGCGCTTCGAGGAGCCGCGCAGCTTCTTCGCGCCGATGAGCTTCGGCAACTGCGGCTACGCGCTGCCCACGATCATCGGCGCCAAGGTGGCGCGCCCCGACCGCCCGGCCATCAGCTACGCCGGCGACGGCGCCTGGGGCATGAGCATGAGCGAGATCATGACCTGCGTGCGCCACGACATCCCTGTCACCTCGGTGGTGTTCCACAACCGGCAGTGGGGCGCGGAGAAGAAGAACCAGGTGGACTTCTACAACCGCCGCTTCGTCGCGGGCGAGCTGGACAACCAGAGCTTCGCCGGCATCGCGCGCGCCATGGGCGCCGAGGGCATCACGGTGGACCGTCTGGAGGACGTGGGCCCGGCGCTGAAGCGCGCCGTCGACCTGCAGATGAACCAGCGCAAGACCTGCGTGATCGAGATCATGTGCACGCGCGAACTCGGCGACCCCTTCCGCCGCGACGCGCTGAGCAAGCCGGTGCGCTTCCTGGACAAGTACAAGGACTACACCTGAGGGCAACCCGCGCCGCCGGTGGCGAAGGGTCCGCGCTTCAACCGGTCGGGCGGAGGCGGTATCCGCTCGGGCCGAGCCAGCATCCGTCCGGGCTGAACCAATATCCGTTCGGGCTGAGCTTGTCGAAGCCCCCTCGGCCCCAGAAAAGCCGATGACAACCCGCCACCTGCTCACCCTGAACGCCGGCTCCTCGTCGATCAAGTTCGCGCTGTTCGACGCCGGCAGCCCGGCGCTCGCGCCGCTGCGCGCCGGGCAGGTGGACGGCATCGGCACGCGCAGCGGGCCGGCCGTCCACGCCCAGGCGCTGCGCGAGGTGCTGTCCCGGCTGGACGGCGCCGACGTGGCGGCCGTCGGGCACCGCATCGTGCACGGCGGCATCCGCTTCGACGCGCCCTGCCTTGTCGACGACGCGGTGCTCGCCGGCATCGGGGCGCTGGCCACGCTGGCACCGCTGCACCAGCCGCACAACCTGGCCGGTGTGCGTGCGGCGCAGGCGGCATTTGCCGGCGTGCCGCAGGTGGCCTGCTTCGACACGGCCTTCCACCGCCGCATGCCGCAGGTGCACCAGCGCTTCGCGCTGCCGGACGAGTTGTTCCAGCGCGGCATCCGGCGCTACGGTTTCCACGGGCTGAGCTACGAGTCCATCGTGGCGCAGTTGGAAACCTACCACCCTGCCCTGGCGCGCGGGCGCGTGGTGATCGCGCACCTGGGCAACGGTTGCTCGATGGCGGCCGTGCGCAACGGTCTGCCGGTGGCCACGACGATGAGTTTCTCGCCGCTGGACGGGCTGACGATGGGCACGCGCTGCGGCCGCATCGACGCCGCCGTGGTGCTGCACCTGCAGCAGCAGGAGGGCTGGGGCGTTGACGAGGTCTCGCGCCTGCTGCACAAGGGCTCGGGGCTGCTGGGGCTGTCGGGCTTGTCGAGCGACATGCGCGAGCTCGAGGCCGCGGCCGCCGCCGGCCACGAGGGCGCGGCGCGCGCGCTGGAGCACTTCGTCGAACAGGTGCTGCGCGAGCTCGCCGGCCTGGCCGCCGCGCTGCGCGGGCTGGACGCGCTGGTCTTCACCGGCGGCATCGGCGAGAACGCCACGGCCCTGCGCGCGCGCATCGTCGAGGGCGCGGCCTGGCTGGGGCTGCGGCTGGACGCGGCCGCCAACCTGCGCGGGCCGGGGGTCGTCAGCACGGCCGACAGCGCCGTGGCGGCGCTGGTGCTGCGTACGGGGGAGGAGGCGGTGATCGCGGGACATACGGCGCGCTTGACGGGGGTGGGGGTGGGGGTGGGGTAGCGCGAGGGCTGCGCTGCCCGGTGCCGCTGCGCCTTGCGGCATCCGAACTCAGTCATCGCTTGTGCTGCGCCTTCGACTTGGCACGTATGGACGCTTTTGTGCTTGCGTCGCTCAAACGCTGGCGCGCCGGGTGCGCCAGACAGCCTGCCACTACGTCAAGGCTCACGGCTTGCGCCGGCGCCAGCAGCCGCAGCCGGATCTCGCCGTCCACGTACCGGACCGACAAGCGCGAGCCCGGCGCCAGCTGCGCATGTTCGCGCACTGCCTTGGGGATGACGAGCTGGCCTTTGCTGGAAAGCGTGACGGTGTCCATGAGGGTTTGCACAAGGGGCGTGGTGGTTGGAACGTTACGGCGATGCGTGGTTGTTGACATGCTCCCATGGCACGCGGGGGTGCGCTGTCGCCAGGACCGTCTCCACGCTGGCGTTTTCACACGCGCTGCGCCGCCACGCCGCCCCGGCCGCGGGGCCTGGTCGGGCGGTCGGCCCTGCGGGCCGACTCCGCTGCGATGCTCGCGTCGGGGTCGCGCCGCCGAACTCCTGCCGAAACGCCGGGCCGCCCCAAGTTTCGGCATCCCCCTTGGGGGGCCGGCCGCGCGCAGCGCGGCCGAGGGGGCTCGATCTCCGCTCACCTTCGGTTCGCTGTGCTCGGACAACGGCGGCGAGTCAGTTTGGGATGCGCGCTGACGCGCGCCGACCCCGCCGCTGCGCTTCTCGCCGCCCTCGAAAGGCCCCGCGGCCGGGGTGGCGTGCCGGCGCTGGGGAGTGGTGGGCGTGGAGGGTCGATGGCAACGCCCCCCGATCCGGGCATGGGTCATGCCCATTCGTTTCCCGCACCGCGGCCAGGTCGATTGCTTGGGGCAGAAACTCCTCTCCATGACCATCCGAATACAAGATCAGCTTGGTCCGCAATGCTGTCGTCCATGGCCCCCCCAGGACCTGAATTCGCACCAGGTCGCCGCCCTCGCCCGGCGCTTCAGCGTGCCGGCCGAGGTCTTCCTCGACTTTTCCGCGGCGCCGCCGCATGTGAGCGCCCCGTGACCGCCGCCCTGCTGTGGGCCCTGGCCGTGGCGCTGATCGTGCTCGGACTGGCGGGCACGGTGCTGCCCGCGCTGCCGGGCACGGCTTTCGTGCTGGCGGGCATCGTGCTGGCGGCCTGGATCGACGACTTCAGCCGCGTCGGCGCGCTCACCATCGGCATCGTCGCGGTGCTGGCCGTGATCGCCTGGGTGCTGGACTACGCGGCCGGCCTGCTGGGGGCGAAGAAGGCGGGCGCCAGCCGGCAGGCCATCGCCGGGGCGGCGCTGGGCACGGTGGCGGGGCTGTTCATGGGTCTGGTGGGCGTGCTGTTCATGCCGCTGGTGGGCGCGGCGGTGGGCGAGTACCTCGCGCGCCGCGACGAGCGCCGCGCCGTGCA
This sequence comes from Rubrivivax sp., assembly GCA_044375195.1. Lineage (GTDB taxonomy): Bacteria > Pseudomonadota > Gammaproteobacteria > Burkholderiales > Burkholderiaceae_C > Rubrivivax. The sequence goes on from JBILNB010000005.1 coordinate 134,130, forward strand.
CGTGGGCGTGGCCACCTGGCTGGGCATCATGGCGGGCATGATCGCCAAGGTCGTCATCGCCTTCGTGATGGTGGGCCTGTTCGTCGTGGCGCTGGTGTTCTGATGACCCCCACACCCTAACGCAGACCCGCCGTCCCCATGCAAGTCAACGTCCGTGAAGCCAGAAAACGGCTCTCTGAGTTGCTGCGCGCCGTGCAGCGCGGGGAGGAGGTCGTGATCGCCAAGCGAGGCAAGGGCATCGCCAGGCTCGCGCCGCTGAACACCAGCGCGGCGGACGAACCTGCGCCACCGGGTCAGGCTGCTGCATTCCTCGACTGGCTCGAACGCAACCCCTGGCCCGCGCGCCCCACGCAAACCACGGACGCCGAGCGCCGCGCGGACATCCAGGCGCGGATCGCTGAACAGCGGGAGTGCCTGGGGCATCGCGCCCGCAAGCGTCAGGCGGCACTGGCCATTTACGTGATGAACCGCATGGGGCAATACGTGGCCACCGGTGGTCATGCGCCATCGCGGGACGAGCTCAATGAGCGGCGCTGAATTTTTCGACATCCAGACCAGGGTCTGCGCAGTCGACCGGGACAGTCCCGCCAAGCGGGCTGTGGCCCGGGAACTCGGGGATCCTCTCGCGGCACATCCTGAGCGGCGCGGTCGCCGCCCCGGCCTGCAGCCCCTCACGCCGCTGCGCCCGCCTGCGGGAACACCCGGGTGACGAAGCGGGGATAGGTCTCGCCCAACTCCTGCGCGACGCGGCCGCGCAGGAGCGCCAGCGTGGCCGCGTCGGCTGGCGCCGTCGCGGGCACCTCTGGCGGGAGGTCGAAATCGAAGCCGGTCTGGTCGCGCACCTCCTCCACCGTGTGGCCCGGGTGCACGCTGGCGAGGCGAAAGCGCCGCTGCCGGCGGTCGAAGGTGAACCAGCACAGGCCGGTGAGCAAGCCGATCGGCCCGCCCGGGCGGTGGCTGCCGTCGTCGGTGGGGCCGGCGGCCGAGATGAAATCCACCTTCGGGACCAGCACGCGGCGCGAGTGCTCCTCGCGGAACAGGATGACCCGCGGCACCAGGCAATACAGCTGCCCGGCGCCGAAGGAGCCGGGCCAACGCACCGCATGCGCGGGGTAGGCGCCCCCGGTACCCACGAGGTTGACGTTGGCCTGCCCGTCGATCTGCCCGCCGCCGAGGAAGAAGGCGTCGAGCCGCCCCTGCGCCGCGATGTCGAACAACTCGACGCCGCCGTTGCAGAAGAAGTTGTGACGCTGGCTGCCGAGCAGGTTCACCCGCAGCGCGCCCCCCGAGCGCGCACGCGCGAGCAAGGCGCCCGCCCCCGGGATGGGCGAAGAGGCCCCGGTGGCCACGATGCGGCAGCCTTCGAGCAGGCCTGCGATCGTGTGGATCAGCAGTTCCTCTCGGGTGCAGCCGGTCATGGGCGCTCCCCGGGCCGGGCTGGACTCCGCTCGCCACCCTCGGACGTCAAGAGACCCTGGGGCGGTCCAGCCACCTCCCGGGAATCACGCGCCTCGGCAGACTCGGGCCCGCCGAAGCGCCCGAGATAGTCGTCGAACCCGGCCTGCGTGCGCGCCATCTCGCCGTACAGCGCGAGGTGCGCCTCGTCGGCCGGGTACAGGTCCCAGAAGCGCAGGGGCCAGGCGCCGCGCGGCGCCACGGCGATGGCACTGACATAGGCCGCCGACAGGGCCCCCGCAGCCGTCTCCTCACTGGCCAGCAGGTCGGTGTCGCGCACCTCCTCGACCGTCACCAGCGTGTGTGCCGAGGCCTGGGCCATGGTCACCAGCTCGCGCCGGCGGCCGATGTGGACATTGCCCGCGCGGTCGGCCCAGGGCGCATGGAACAGCGCGAAGTCCGGGCGGATCGCCGGCAGCAGCACGATCGGATCGCGTCCCTCGGCGAACGGGTTGTCGATCACGCGCCAGTCTTCCCGCTGCGCGAGCAGGTCGGTACCGAGCAGCCCGCGCATGGCCATGAAAGGCAGGCCCTTCGCCGCCGCCTGCAGCGCGGAGTGGATGGCCGGGCAGGTGGCGTCGCGCATCCTGAAGGCACCGGCCCTCAGCGCCGCGAGGAAGCGGTGGGGGGTGCCGTGCTCGCCCAGCGTGACCGCCGAGGTCTCCAGCGTGCCGACGCAGCCCGCGCCGATCAGCAGTTCAGCCTGCAGCCCGGAGGTCGGCAGGCACACCAGATGCAAAGCGCGCGGGCGCCGCCGCACGATCGCACGCGTCAGGGCCATCGGCACGCCGGCATGGTCAGCAGGCACCACGACCCGCGCTCCGTCGGGGATCATGCGGGCCAGCGCGTCGAGGTCTTGGAAGGTCTGCATGGCCGAGGACTCGTGAAGACAGTCTTCAGCCTACCACCGCAGCTCGGTACCCGTCCACGCCTTTGCCCAGCGCGCGCCCGATGCTCAGGCCTGGCCAGCGACCCAGTTCTCGATCAACAGCCCGGGGGCCCGCTCGAACTCGCCGACATGGTTCGTGACCAGGGTCAGCCCCTCGCTGCGCGCGTGGGCTGCGATGTGCACGTGGGCGTGGCCACCTGGCTGGGCATCATGGCGGGCATGATCGCCAAGGTCGTCATCGCCTTCGTGATGGTGGGTCTGTTCGTCGTGGCGCTGGTGTTCTGAAGCAGCTCGCAGGCCATCACGCCTGGCGGCCGACGCGCCATCTCACCCGCCCCCCGCCTCCCGCTCCGCCGCCCGCTGCTGCTCGATCCATGCTCTGCCGGCGCGCAGCTTGCGGGCCAGCGGGGACTGCGGGTCGACCACGCGCCAGAAGGGCGCGATGGCGGTGGCGGGAGCGCCCGCCTCCAGTTCGTCCCAGGCGGCCTCGGCCACGGTGCGCAGGAAGATCGCCGTCGACACCGGGCAGGCCGCGTCGGCGCCGCGCAGCGCGGCGAGTTCGCGGCGCATCTGCTGGATGGAGCGGGTCTCCCCGGCGGGCACCCGGTTCCGCAGGTAGTCCGCCACCTCCATCGGGCAGGAGATCAGCAGCCGCGCGCCGGCCGGCACGCCGGCAAAGTCCTTGTCCAGCCGCACGATGTGCGGCGGCTTGGCCTGCATCTTCTGCTTCCAGGTCTTGGGCTTGGCGGGCATGGGGGCTCCTTTCGGGCCGATCATCGCGTCCAGCGGGCCACAGCCCGAGAATCCCCGTGAAAACCCTTAGCGAGTGCGATCCAGGACATCTTGTTGCCGCTCACGCGAATCCGCCCTCATGTGATCGCGAGGACGCGGTTTCCGGCGGTCATCACGGCGTCCGGCCACCCATCCTGACCGAAGGCGCAACGGACCGAGGCCCCACCGTTCTTTGCGTTGGGCATGAGAGCGCCACTGCGAGACTTGACAGCGGCCGCGATGCGTGAAGATCGTGGCCGTCGCATGCAAGAGGGCTGAGCGATCGCCCGGTGGCGCAAATGATCCCGCGGCGAGCTGTCGGGCCAAAGGCGGCCGCGCGGCATCCGATCGGGCGTCAGCGCGATCCAGGCGCTTCAGAAGGGCTCGCTGATGCCGATGTAGGGCCCGGTCAGGGCGCAGGGCGCGTGTGCCCTGGCCCTGAGACTCCCCTCGCTCAGCGCAGGTCGAAGCGGTCCAGGTTCATCACCTTCGTCCATGCGGCGACGAAGTCGCGCACGAACTTGGCGCCGTTGTCGGCCTGGGCGTAGACCTCGGCGATCGCGCGCAACTGCGAGTTCGAGCCGAAGACGAGGTCCACCCGCGTGGCCGTCCACCGTGGCGCGCCGGTCCTGCGGTCGCGGCCGGCGTAGGTGTTGTCGCCGGTGGGCGCCCACACCGTGCCCATGTCGAGCAGGTGGACGAAGAAGTCGTTCGTCAACTGGCCGGGTCGGTGGGTGAGCACGCCGTCCTGCGAACCGCCGGCGTTGGCGCCCAGCACGCGCAGGCCGCCGACCAGCACCGTCATCTCCGGCGCCGACAGCCTCAACAATTGCGCGCGGTCCACGAGCAGGGCCTCGGGCGCGACGCTGAAGGCGCGCGCGCGCCAGTTGCGAAAGCCGTCGACCTGCGGTTCGAGCACGGCGAAGGACGCGGCGTCGGTCTGCGCGGCCGTGGCGTCGGTGCGCCCCGGGGTGAAGGGCACCCGCACCTCGTGGCCAGCCGCCTGCGCGGCGGCCTCGACGCCGGCGTTGCCGGCCAGCACGATGAGATCGGCCATCGACACCCGCCTGCCGCCCGCGGCCTGCGCGTTGAACTCGCGCTGCACGCCCTCGAGCACGCCCAGCACACGGGCCAGTTGCGCCGGTTGGTTGACGGCCCAGTCCTTCTGCGGCGCCAGCCGGATGCGCGCGCCGTTGGCGCCGCCGCGCTTGTCGCTGCCGCGGAAGGTGGAGGCCGAGGCCCAGGCGGTGGAGACGAGCTCGCTGACCGCCAGGCCCGAGGCCCGCACGCGCGCCCTCAGCGCCGCCGCGTCGGCCGCGTCGATCAGCGGGTGGTCCACAGGCGGCACCGGATCCTGCCAGATCAGGTCCTCGGCCGGCACCTCGGGGCCGAGGTAGCGGCTCTTCGGGCCCATGTCGCGGTGGGTCAGCTTGAACCAGGCGCGGGCGAAGGCGTCGGCGAAGACTTCGGGGTGGGCCAGCAAGTGGCGCGAGATCTTCTCGTAGGCCGGATCGAAGCGCAGCGAGAGGTCGGCCGTGGTCATCATCGGCCGGTGCCGGACCCCCGGCAGGTGCGCGTCGGGGATCATGTCCTCCTCGTCCACGTCCTTGGCCAGCCACTGCCAGGCCCCGGCGGGGCTCTTCACCAGCTCCCACTCGTACTTGAACAGCACCTTGAAGTAGCCCATGTCCCAGGTCGTCGGGTGGGGCTTCCAGGCGCCTTCGATACCGCTGGTGGTGGTGTCGGCGCCCTTGCCGCTGCCATGCCGGTTGATCCAGCCCAGGCCCATGGCCTCGAGCGGCGCGGCCTCGGGCTCGGGGCCGACGAGCCTGGGATCGCCCGCGCCGTGCGCCTTGCCGAAGGTGTGGCCGCCGGCCACCAGGGCCACGGTCTCGACGTCGTCCATCGCCATGCGGGCGAAGGTCTCGCGCACGTCGCGGCCGCTGGCCACCGGGTCGGGCTTGCCGTCGGGGCCTTCGGGGTTCACGTAGATCAAGCCCATCTGCACGGCAGCCAGCGGGTTCTCCAGGTCGCGCTCGCCGCTGTAGCGGCTGCCCGGCTTGTCGCTCGTGGCGAGCCATTCCTTCTCGGCGCCCCAGTAGATGTCCTCCTCGGGCGCCCAGAGGTCTTCGCGCCCGCCGCCGAAGCCGAAGGTCTTGAAGCCCATCGTCTCCATGGCCACGTTGCCGGCCAGGATCATCAGGTCGGCCCAGGACAGCGCGTTGCCGACCTTCTGCTTGATCGGCCACAGCAGGCGGCGCGCCTTGTCCAGGTTGCCGTTGTCAGGCCAGCTGTTCAGGGGCGCGAAGCGCTGGTTGCCCGTGCCCGCCCCGCCGCGGCCGTCGGCCGTGCGGTAGGTGCCGGCGCTGTGCCAGGCCATGCGGATGAACAGGCCGCCGTAGTGGCCCCAGTCGGCCGGCCACCAGTCCTGCAACTGCGTCATCAGGGCGGCCAGGTCCTGCTTCAGCGCCGCGTAGTCGAGCCAGGCGAAGGCCTGCGCGTAGTCGAACCCCGCGTCCATCGGGTTGGACACCGGCGTGTGCTGGTGCAGGATGGACAGGTTCAACTGCCCGGGCCACCAGTCGGCGTTGGACTGCGCGCCCTGAGTGCTGCGGGCTCCGCCATGGAAAGGACACTTGATCTCGCTCATCGCAGCCTCCTCGGGCGTTTGAAAGGGTGATCGATGGCCCACGACTCTGAAACGAGATGGAGTCGTCTCGACGGGCCATCTTCTGGATCGTCTCGACCCATCGAGGCAGCTTGCCTGCGATGCCAGCGCCTGGGTTTGCCCGGGCTCACACGGCGGCCACAGGGCGACAGGCGCTGCGAGTGCTCTTCAAGCGGAATCTTCAGCGTGGTCAAGCACTTGCCAGCGGAGACGAGCGGTCAACTGCCGGATCCAGGTTCAAGCAGGCCCTGGGCCGACGCTGTCACGCACAGCGCCGGCGACAGCGGCGTGCGCGGAGCTGCGAGACGTCACCTCACGGCGACAGGATCATCCGCATCGTGTCGAACGATCCTCAGTGACGGCCCGCGTCCTCCAGCCAGGACTCCACACGCAATCCACCCCCCACGCGCGCAAAGGCCCGGTCGCGGCTGACGAGGATCGCATCCGCCGCGAGGGCATGGGCCGCGATCATCATGTCGAGCGCCGCCAGCACGGTGCCCGCAGCCTCGCAGGCGGCGCGCAGCGTCCCGTAGGCCTGGGCAGCCGCTGAGTCCCAGGGCAGGATGTCCACACGCATCAGGAAGGCCTGGACCCGCTGGACCAGGCCCTCGGGGTGGCCGCGCCGCGCCAGGCCGTAGCGCAGTTCCGCTTCGGTGACGGCGGAGATGACGACCATGCCGACCGCCAGACCCTGGAGCCGCTCACGCACCCCGGGCTCGTCCCCCCGGATCACGTGGCTGACGATATTCGTGTCGAGCAGGCGCAACGTGCTCACGACGCGCCCGACCGGGGGTCGAAGGGATCGCCCGGCGATGGCCCCTGGGCGCGTTCGGCGTCCGAGAGGAAGTCCGGTGGCACCTCGGTCGTCGCGTCGAGCGAGAACAGCCCGGACCAATCCGGCGGCCGCTTCGAGAGGATCACATCACCCGTGCGGGGATCGCGCCGGATGAACACCTCGCAGCCCTCGAAGCGGAAAGCCTTGGGCAGCCGCACGGCCTGGCTGCGCCCCGTGGTGAAGAGCTTGGCGGTGTCGGTCATCGGCGGCAGCAAGGGATGAGAAAGAAGTATCTATCTTAGTAGATATCGATCGAGTCGATCCAAGCATCAAGACCCCCACCCAGCGGACGCTCCGCCACCCCGCGCCTCACCCACCCCCACCCTGCTGGCAATGCGCCAGGAAGCCCGCGAGCGCCCGCCCGGGGCGGGGGGGAGGGGCGACAGGCCGCCGACGGCATGCCCACACGGCCTTGCATCTCACGCGTGAAGTGCGGTCGGTCAGCGCAGCCGCGGAGGAATCCGATCTCGACCATCGGCTCGTCGCTGTGCGGCAGGCGCCGACCACGCAGGTGCGCCGTTACCATGGCCGCGCAAATGCCGAGCGCCTTGGACGCGAAGACGCCGCCCGGAAGGAGGCGAGCCCATGATTCATCACCTATCGCTTGGCGCCGTCACCATCGATCGGGCTGCGCGCTTCCACGACGCCGTGCTGGCGCCCCTGGGCTTCGTGCGGGTCTGGTCCGATCTCAGGCCCGGCGGGCAGAGTCAGGCCGTCGGTCACGGGCCCGCGGGCTCGGACGACAAGCTGGAGATCAAGCAGGTTCCCCAGCCCGTCGCGGCGGCGCCTCCAGGCCTCGCGTCCAGCGAAGCTCTGGCGTTCCGCCCAGCCCGGCCTGAAGACGCGGTCGAGTGTGTGGTGCTGCGCGGGCAGACCCGGGAGAACGCCGTCTCGCGCGAGCGGCTGGAATCGTTGGGGATCACTGCGCAGTCCTGGGCAGAGGACATCCGCACGGGCGAACTGCCGGGTCACATCTGCCTGGCGCAAGGCCGGATGGTGGGATACGGCTTTGGCTCGCGCCTCCACGGCGAGGTCGTCGTCATGGCCCTGCTGCCATCCTTCGAAGCCCGGGGCATCGGCAAGGAGTTGCTGCGCCGCGTGTGCGGCGACCTGATCGCCCTGGGGCACGAGCGTTTGTTCCTCGGATGTTCCTCTGACCCGAAAAGCCGCTCCTACGGCTTCTACCGACACCTGGGCTGGCGCTCCACCGGCGCATTCGACGCGCGCGGCGACGAGATCCTGGAATACGTCCCAAGATCCTGACCCGGGCGGTCGCCGCGGTGCCTGCATGCCGGGGGCATCCCGCCCATCCAGGCTGGCCCCAGGCCACCAGGCCGCTTCGCGAAGCGGAAAGCCTTGGGCAAGCGCAGGGCCTGGCCGCGCCCCCGTCACCCACCCCCACCCTGCCGGCAATGCGCCAGGAAGCCAGCCAGCGCGCGCCCGGGCTGGCGCTCGCGGTGGGTGACGATGGCCAGCGCCCGGTGCATGGGCGGCAGCGGCGTCTGCAGGCGCGTGAGCGCGCCCGCGGCGACGGCCTCGGCCACGGCGTGGACGGACAGCAGGCCCACGCCCAGGCCCGAGGCCACGGCGCGCTTGACGGCCTCGTTGCTGCCAAGCTCCATCTCGATGCGAAAGCGCCCCAGCCCCGGCACCAGCCAGCGGTCGGCTGCCTCGCGCGTGCCCGAGCCGGGCTCGCGCAGGATCCAGGGCGCCTCGCGCAGCCAGGCGCGGTCGACTCGGCGCCCGGCCATCGGGTGGTCGCCCGCGGCCACGACGACGAGTTCGTCCTCGCGCCAGTGCGCGACGTCGAGGTCGGGGTGGGTGCGCGCGCCCTCGATGAAGCCCACGTCCACCTCCAGCGCCGCCACGGCGTCGAGCACGGCTCGGGTGTTGGCGATGTCCAGCCGCAGCCGGATGCCCGGGTGCGCGCGCTTCCAGCCGGCGATCAGCGGCGGCAGCAGGTACTCGCCCACCGTGAAGCTGGCGGCCACGCGCAGCGCGCCCTGGTCGGTGGCGCCGAACATGCGCCCGACCTCGGCTGCCTGCTCCAGCAGGCCCACGGCGCGCGGCAGCAGCGCGCGGCCTTGCGCGTTCAGCGTCAGGCGCCGGCCGACGCGGTCGAAGAGCTTCACGCCCAGCGTCGACTCCAGCTCCGCCAGCGCCGAGCTCGCCGCCGACTGCGAGCGCGCCACGCGCTCGGCCGCCGCCCGGGTGGAGCCCGCCCGCGCCACGGCGACGAAGACGCCGAGCTGGCGAAGCGTCGGCGCCGAGGCAGGGTCATGATCGATCTGATCGTTCACAGTGAATGGAATTATGGGCTGGATCGATCAGGGGCAAAGGCCTAGGATGTAGCTCGATATTGCAGTACGCCTGCGGCGCTTCGACAGGCTCAGCGCGAACGGTGCTGCATGTGTGCTGGCCTCAGCGATAGCGGACGGTGCTGCAGGAGTGCTGGCCTCAGCCATCTCGCCAACACAGGACTGGCTCGCTGAAGGCCGGCCGAACCCCACCAGGAGACACCCCGCCCATGACCCTGCTCAGCGCCAGCCCCCCGCTGCACGATCCGCTGGCCGCGCCGGCCGCCGGCGCCACCGAGGTCAAGTGCACCACCTGCTACATGTGCGCCTGCCGCTGCGGCATCCGCGTGCACCTGCGCCAGGGCGAGAACGGCCCCGAGGTGCGCTACATCGACGGCAACCCCGACCACCCCATCAACAAGGGCGTGATCTGCGCCAAGGGCAGCTCGGGGATCATGAAGCAGGTCTCGCCCGCGCGGCTGACGCAGCCGCTCAAGCGCAAGGCCGGCGCCGAGCGCGGCGCGGGCGAGTTCGAGCCCATCTCCTGGGACGAGGCGCTCAATACGCTCACCGAGCGCCTGGCGCGCATCCGCGCCACCGACCCGAAGAAGTTCGCCCTGTTCACCGGGCGCGACCAGATGCAGGCGCTGACCGGCCTGTTCGCGCGTCAGTTCGGCACGCCCAACTACGCCGCGCACGGCGGCTTCTGCTCGGTCAACATGGCCGCGGGCATGATCTACAGCATCGGCGGCAGCTTCTGGGAGTTCGGCGGGCCGGACCTGGACCGCGCCAGGCTGTTCGTGATGATCGGCACCGCCGAGGACCACCACAGCAACCCGCTGAAGATCGCCATCAGCGCCTTCAAGCGCCGCGGCGGGCGCTTCGTCAGCATCAACCCGGTGCGCACCGGCTACTCGGCAATCGCCGACGAGTGGATCCCCATCAAGCCCGGCACCGACGGGGCGCTGTTCATGGCGCTGATGCACGAGCTGGTCAAGCACGGCCGCATCGACCACGCCTTCCTCGAGCAGTTCACAAACGCGCCGCAGCTCGTGGTGCTGGACGAAGGCGCGCGCGAGGGCATGTTCGCCTTCGACCCCGACCCCGCCAAGGGCCCGCCGGGCGACGGCCGCCACCCGCACAACAAGCTGGTGTGGGACACGGTCTCCAACCAGCCCCTGCCCGCCTACCCCGAGGGCATCGCCGAGGGCCGGCGCCCGGCGCTGACCGGCCGCTACACCCTGCCCGACGGCACCGCGGTGGCGCCGGCCTTCCAGCTGCTGAGCGAGCAGCTGGCGCACTGCACGCCCGAGTGGGCGCAGGCCATCACCGGCATCCCGGCGCAGCGCATCCGCGCGCTGGCGCAGGAGCTCGCGCACGCCGCCTTCGAGCAGGCCTTCGAGCTGCCCGTCGCCTGGACCGACGCCTGGGGCCGCGAGCACGCCAGCACCACCGGCCGGCCCGTGGCCTTCCACGCCATGCGCGGGCTGGCGGCGCACTCCAACGGCTTCCAGACGGTGCGCGCGCTGGCGGTGCTGATGAGCCTGCTGGGCACGATCGACCGCCCCGGCGGCTTCCGCCACAAGGCGCCCTACCCGCGCCACATCGTGCCCAACTACCGCGCCTTCAGCGAGCCCGAGCAGGTCAAGCCGAACACGCCGCTGAACGCCGCGCCGCTGGGCTTCCCGGCCGGCCCCGAGGAGCTGGCCATCCATGCCGACGGCACGCCGCTGCGCATCGACCACGCCTTCTCGTGGGAGCACCCGCTGTCGGCCCACGGGCTGATGCACAACGTGATCACCAATGCGGTGAAGGGCGACCCCTACCGCCTGGACACGCTGATGGTCTTCATGGCCAACATGGCGTGGAACTCGACGATGAACACGATGGCGGTGCGCGAGATGCTCAACCGCCGCGCCGACGACGGCGAGTACGCGATCCCCTTCCTCGTGGTGTGCGACGCCTTCCAGAGCGAGATGGTGGCCTACGCCGACCTGGTGCTGCCCGACACCACCTACCTCGAGCGGCACGACGTGATGAGCATGCTCGACCGCCCGATCAGCGAGTTCGACGGCCCGGTGGACGCGGTGCGGGTGCCGGTGGTGCCGCCCACGGGCCAGTGCCGCCCTTTCCAGGAGGTGCTGGTGGAACTGGCCTCGCGCCTGAAGTTCCCGGCCTTCACCACGGCCGAGGGCGGGCGCAAGTTCAAGGACTACCCGGACTTCGTCGTCAACTTCCAGCCCCAGCCGGGCATCGGCTTCCTGATGGGCTGGCGCGGCAAGGACGGCACCGAGCACCTGCGCGGCGAGCCCAACCCGCGCCAGTGGGAGATGTACGAGAAGAACGGCTGCGTGTTCCAGTACCACCTGGCCGAGAACCAGCAGTACATGCGCAACTGGAACCGCGCCTACCTGGACTTCGCCAAGGAGAAGGGCTGGCGCCAGAAGAACGACCCGGTGCAGTTGGCGATCTACTCCGACGTGCTGCAGGGCTTCCGCCTGGCCGCGCTGGGCAAGTCCGCGGGCCGCCAGCCGCCCGAGCACCTGCGCGAGCGCATCGCCACCTACTTCGACCCCCTGCCCTTCTGGTACCCGCCGCTGGAGGAGGCCTGCACCGACAAGGCGGCCTATCCGCTGAACGCGGTGACGCAGCGGCCGATGGCGATGTACCACTCCTGGGATTCGCAGAACGCCTGGCTGCGGCAGATCCACAGCCACAACTACCTGCACGTGAACCCGATGACAGCGCAGGCCGCGGGCATCGCCGACGGCGGCTGGTGCTGGGTGGAGAGCCGCTGGGGCCAGGTGCGCTGCATGGTGCGCTTCAGTGAGGCGGTGGAGCCGGGCACGGTGTGGACCTGGAACGCCATCGGCAAGGCCAGCGGCGCCTGGATGCTGGCGCCCGGCGCCGACGAGTCGCGCAAGGGCTTCCTGCTGAACCACCTGATCTCGGAGGAACTGCCCTTGTCTTCCGGTGACGGCGGGCCGGCGGGGACGATCAGCAATTCAGACCCCATCACGGGCCAGGCGGGCTGGTACGACGTACGCGTGCGCATCCGCCCCGCCGCCCCCGAGGAACCCGCCGAAACCTTCCCCCAGGTGCAAGCCACCCCCCCTGCGCCCGGCGTGCTGGGCAATGTGCGCAAGGTCCTGACGTACTTCGCGGGGAAGAAGGTCTCGTGAGTTCTTCCACACACCGCGCCGCGGTCTCTCTTTGGCCTGTCCTGGGGGCACGACAGGCCATGCACACCAACCGGTCGCGAGGGCGGGCGTGCGCGGTGCCTTTCTCCGCTCATGTCCCCCGGGCCGGGCTGCGCCCGCCCCTCCTCCTTTACTTCGCTACGAAAGGCACCGCACCCACCCGCCCTGCCGGCAGAGTCACTCGCCAGCGGAAAACCCCCGCACCCTGCTTCTCGGATGACCGCAGCGCCCCGCAGCCGAGGACGCCGGGTACCCGCCGCAGCGAAGTAAAGGGGGAGGGCTCGGCCGGGAGGCCGAGACCGGAGGACATGAGCGGAGGCGGGTACCCGGCGGCCTCGGCCCGCAAGGCGTCACCCCGAGAAGCCTCGGCCCGCGAGCCATCACACCGAGAAGCCTGAGCCCACGAAGCCGAGACCACACAACGACACAACCCACGGAGACATCGACGCAAATGGCCTCCCCCCCGACAGAAACCCTGGCCCGGCAACTCGCCCTCGTCATCGACCTCAACGTCTGCGTCGGCTGCCACGCCTGCGTCACCTCCTGCAAGCAGTGGAACGCCTCCGGCAGCGCCGGCCCCCTCACCGACGAGAACCCCTACGGCGCCGAGCCCACCGGCACCTTCTTCAACCGCGTGCAGACCTGGGAAGCCGGCAGCTACCCCGCCACCGACACCATCCACTTCCCCAAGAGCTGCCTGCACTGCGAAGACCCGCCCTGCGTGCCCGTGTGCCCCACCGGCGCCAGCTACAAGCGCAAGGAAGACGGCATCGTCCTCGTCGACTACGACAAGTGCATCGGCTGCAAGTACTGCGCCTGGGCCTGCCCCTACGGCGCGCGCGAGCTCGACGAGCAGCGCCAGGTCATGACCAAGTGCACCCTGTGCGTCGACCGCATCTACGACGAACTGCTGCCGCCCGAGGACCGCAAGCCCGCCTGCGTCAAGGCCTGCCCCACCGGCGCGCGGCTGTTCGGTGACGTCAAGGACCCCGAGTCCGAGGTCTCCCAGGTCATCCGCGAGCGCGGCGGCTACGCGCTCATGCCCGAGTGGGAGACCAGGCCTGCCAACCACTACCTGCCGCGGCAAGTCACCGCGGCGGCGGTTCCGCCAGGGGCGCCCGGCGCGGCAGCGCAGCCGGCGGCTGGCGCAGGCGCAGCGGCGGGCACGGGCGCGCAGGCACGACCCGAGGCGGCCCGATGAACCCGGCCTTCTCCGTCATCGCCTTCACCGTCCTGGCCGGGGCGGCGCAGGGCCTCGTCGTGGCGCTGGCCTGCGCGGCGCTCGGGGGCGTGGCGGCCGGGCGGGGCTTCCTGCTCGCCGCGCTGGGCCTGGCGCTGGTGATGCTGGTGGCCGGGCTCGGCGCGTCCTTCCTGCACCTGGGCCGGCCCGAGCGCGCCTGGCGCGCCGCCGCCATGTGGCGCACCTCCTGGCTCAGCCGGGAGGTGATCGTGCTGCCGGCCTTCACGGCGCTGGTGGCCCTGTGGTGGCTGCTCGCGTGGCGCGGGGGCGCCGCGCCAACGCTGCTGGCCGTCGCCGCGCTGGCGCTGGCCGCGCTGCTGTGGCTGTGCACGGCGCAGATCTACGCGTGCCTGCGCTTCATCCAGGAGTGGGCGCACCCGCTCACGCTGGTGAACTACACCCTCGTCGGCCTGGCCAGCGGCTGCGTGCTCGCCTGCGCGCTCGCGGCGAGCTTCGGCGAGCGCGCGCTGCTGGCCGCGGCCGCGCCCTGGGCGCTGACGCTGACGTTTGCGGCCTGGGCCGGGCGCACCGCGGCGCTGCTGCGCAACGCCGGGCTGAAACCGAAGTCCACCGCGCAGAGCGCCACCGGCATCCGCGCCGAGCGTCTGGTGCAGAAGTCCATGGGCATGTCGGCCGGGGCCTTCAACACGCGTGAGTTCTTCCACCACGCCAGCGCGCTGGCGGTGCAGCGCGTGCGCTGGGCGCTGCACGGGCTGGGCTTCGCGCTGCCGGCGGCATTGATGATCACTGCGGCGCAGAGCGGCTCCACCCATCCAGCCTGGTGGTGGCTCGCCGTGGCCTCGCAGGTGCCGGGGCTGCTGGCCGAGCGCTGGCTGTTCTTCGCCCAGGCGCGGCACCCGCAGAACCTGTACTACCAGACCGTGAGCTGAGCGCAGGTCGACCATGCTGCGCCGGGGCTGGCGCCTCCTCCGTCGCTCGGTGCACAGGCGCACCGCGCACCTGCCGCCCACGGTACAG
>JBILNB010000031.1:0-47853 GCA_044375195.1 Rubrivivax sp.
CGATGGCCACCACGACCAGCAACTCCACCAGCGTGAAGCCGCGCCAGCGCGCCAGGCCCGGCACCGACGCACTGAATCTGCGCACGGCGCGCGCCGCCGCGCTATTGCCAGGACCCCACGTCGGCATCGCGGCCTTCGCCGCCGGGCTGCCCGTCGGCACCGAAGCTGAAGACGTCGATCTCGCCCTTCAAGCCCGGGCTCAGGTACTGGTAGGGCCGGCCCCAGGGATCGGCCGGCAGCTTGTCGAGGTAGGGCTTCCAGTTCGGCGCCGCCGGACCGCCCTCGGGGCGCCGCACCAGGGCCTCCAGGCCCTGCTCCGACGAGGGGAAGCGCTGGTTGTCGAGCTTGTACAGCTTGAGCGCCTGCACCAGGTTGTTGACGTCGGTGCGCGCGGCCGTGACCCGGGCGTCGGCCGCGCGGTCGAGCACGTTGGGCGCGATCAGCGCGGCTAGCACGCCGATGATCACGAGCATGACCATGATCTCGATCAGCGTGAACCCGCGCCCGTCGGCGCGTGCGGCACGGCGCCGCCGGCGCCAGGGGTGGGGAGGGGTCGCAAGGTCCAAGGGGCGCTCCATCTGGACGGGGCCGCCGCGGGGCGCGGGCCTGCGGACGGCATGGGACAGGGGATGGCCTGTCCCGGTGCCAGACCATCATAATCGCCTGGATGAGCGCAGCGGCCATGGCTTTCCTCACCTGGGCGGCAGTCACCGCCAGTGCGGTCTACTGGGGATTTCAGCTCTTCGTGCCAGGCGCGCCGACGCCCCAGGCCGGCCTGACAGCCGCCCGCGCCCCGGCAGCGCAGGCCGACCTGGCGCGCGTGCTGGGCGCGGCGGCCGCGGCACCGCGCCCGGCGCCCGGCCCGGCCACAGCGGTGGAGGGGCGCTTCAAGCTCGTCGGCGTGGTCGCCCCAGCGCCGGGCGCACCCGCGGGAGGCGGCATCGCGCTGCTGCAGGTCGACGGCAAGCCGGCACGCAGCCTGCGCGTCGGCGCCCCGGTGGACAGCGACTGGATCGTCCAGCGTGTCGATGCGCGCTCCGCCACGCTCGGGCCCGAAGGCGGCGCCGCGGCGCTGACCCTGGAACTGCCGGCTGCGCCCGTGGCCGCGCGGGGGGGGGCGGGCGCCGTCGGCGCCGCTCCTGCGCCGCAGCCGGCTGCGCCCCGGCCGCCCACGCCCGGCACGCAACCCGCGCCCGGGGGCGATGGCAGCGCCGCGCCGGTGCTCGAACCACCCCCAGCCGGTGACGGCAACGCCCCCACGCCGTCGCCGGGCGCCGGTCAGGACGGCCGCGTGCCGAGCCCCGAGCCAGGCGCACTGCGCCGACCCGGTCCGCTGACGCGCTGACGCGGCAGGGCCGAGGCCCCATCCGGTCAAGCGGACCGGGCCCGCATCGCAGGTGATCCTCCTCAGCGATCCGCCCGCGAAGTTTGCTCTAATGACGAAACCGCCGTACCGCGCACCGGCGAAGGCTCGGCATCACTCTGCCGTTGGTCGACGCGCTGCGGGAGGGTCAACGTGAGTTCAGTATCTCAACCCTTGGCACAGGGCGAGCGGCGACTGGGTTTGGCCGTGAGTGACACCGAGGTCGGGCTCGAGCGCCTGCGAGTGGGTCAGGTCGAGCGCCTGGGACAGCTGGGCGGCTGGGAGTGGTCGCCAAGTACCGACGAGGCCCACTGGAGCCCCTACCTCCACGAGCTTTTCGGCCTCGACCCGGCGCAGCCAACGCCGGGGTTTGCGCAAGGGGATCGGCTGTTCACGGCCGCCACTTGGCCGCGTCTGCGCCAGGCGATCGACGCCACTGTGGCAGGCGGCGAGGGTTTCGAGTCCGAGGTGGAGTTCACACGCGGCGACGGCAGCGTCGGCACGGTGGTCGTGCGTGGCGAGGCTCTGGTCGATGGGCAGGGGCGCGCGGTACGGCTGTTCGGCACCATCCAGGACATCAGCTGGCGCAAGCAGGCCGAGCGAGAGCTGTCGGCCACGCGCGCCATGCTGGACGCTGCGCTCGCCAGCATGAATGACGCAGTCTGGCTTTGCGACGTCGCAGGCCGGCTCGTCGATGTCAATGAAGCTTTCGTGCGCACCCACCGCTTCGCCGACAAGGCGCAATGCCTGCAGGCCTTTGCCGCCGACCCGCTGCTGCTCGAATTGAACTGGCCCGACGGTACGCCCGCACCGGCAGCGCAGTGGCCGGCTCCACGCGCCCTGCGCGGCGAGACCGGCTCGAGCGTGGAGTACGACGTGCTGCGCAAGAACAGCGGCGAACGCTGGACCATGAGCTACAGCTTCGGCCCGGTGCACGATCGCGCCGGCCAACTGATCGGAGCCGTGGTCACCGGGCGCGACATCACGCTACTCAAGCAGATGCAGGTCTCGCTGGAGGTCTCGCGCCGCCAGGTGCAGCATGTGCTGGCCGAGCTGCAGCGCGCCGAGGAGCGCGAGCGACAGCGCATCGCGCGCGAACTGCACGACGACCTGCAGCAGCTGCTGGGCGCGATCCGGCTCGACCTGTCCTCGATCGGGCGCCAGGCCGGGCTCGAGCACACAGCCGTGCCGGCCCTGCTGGAGCGCACCGCGGCGATCGCCGACCTCGCGCTCGAGGCCGTGCGCCGCATCGTCAGCGACCTGCGCCCGCGCATCCTCGACGATCTGGGTCTGACGGCCGCGCTGGAGTCGCTGGCCACGGACTTCCGCGCGCACTCGAGGATCGCCAGCGAGCTGCAGGTGCGGGGCGCGCACGGGGCCGACGCCCAGTTGTCGGCCGATGAGGCGACCTGCCTGTACCGGGTGGCACAAGAGGCGCTGAACAACGTCCACAAGCACGCCGGCGCGACCCGCGTGACCCTGCTGCTGGACTTCGAATCCACCGCGGGCACCGTGCTGGTGGTCGACGACGACGGCAAGGGCATCGACCCGGCCGACGTGGGCAAGCCAGGCTCCTTCGGCCTGCAGGGCATGGTCGAGCGCGTGCAGGCGCTTGGCGGTCACCTGAGCGTCGAACCCGGCCCCGGCGGCGGCACGCGTGTGGCCGCGTCGCTGCCGCTGCGGTCGGCTCCGGCGGCAGCGTAGTCCGGCAGGCGGTACGTCAGGCGGCAGGCGCCCGCAGCCCCGCGAGCGCCTGCAGGAAGGCCGGCGCCAGCGCCACCGGCCGCCGCGTCTGGCGATCGACGTAGACGTGGACGAAGCGGCCGTGCGCGGCGCTGAAAGCCTGCCCGCGCCCGAACAGGCCGATCTCGTAGCGCACGCTCGAGCGGCCGACGTGAGTCACCCGCAGGCCGGCCTCGATGACCTCGGGGAAGGCCAGCGGCGCGAAGTAGTGGCACTGCGTCTCGACCACCAGCCCGATCGTCGCCCCGGCATGGATATCGAGCACGCCCTGCTCGATGAGGTGGCGGTTGACCGCGGTGTCGAAGTAGCTGTAGTAGACGACGTTGTTGACGTGGCCGTAGACGTCGTTGTCGGCCCAGCGCGTCTGCAGTTCGACGAAGACCGCAAAGGCCTCGCGGCCGAGCGGGGCGGGCCGTGGCAGGCCGGAAGCGGCATCCATGTAGGACTCGGGGTGTCAGCCGGCCTCGCCCGAAGGCGCCACGGCGGCGCCCTCGATGCCGTGCCGGGCCAGCGCCTGCGCCACGCGCCCGTCGGCCTTGGCGGCCTCGACGAAGGCGGCCAGCGCCTGCGCTGCCTGCGGGCCCCGCGCGCGGGCCACGCCCATGGCCTGGCGGATCACCATGAAGCGGCCCTCGAGCAGGCGGTGCCCGGGGTGGGCGCGCAGGTCGGACTCGAGCTGCTGGCGCACGCCGGCCGCCACCTCGAGGCCCTGCTCGAGGTACAGCGCGAAGCCCTCGGGCGCCGTGGGCGCGCGGTGGATCTCGGCGTGGCGCAGCGCGCGCGACAGGTGCAGGTCGTAGGCGCTGCCCCGGGCCACGGCCACGCGCACGCCCGGTCGGTCGACCTCGTCCTGGGTGCGGACAGGCGAACCTTCACGCACCGCGTAGCAGCCCTCGATGAGCACATAGGGCGGCGTGAAGGCGATGGCCTCGGCGCGCGCCGGGTCGATGGCGAAGAAGCCGACGTCGGCCCGGCCCTCGGCCACGGCAGCCACGGAGTCAGCCGCCTTGTCGACGACCACGGTGTGCAGCGGCACGCCGAGCCAGCGCGCGAACTCCGCCGCCAGGTCGACCGAGACGCCGGCGGGCGGCCCGCCGCCCGCCCCGGCGGCGGCGAGCACAGGATTGCCGACGTTGATCGCCGCGCGCAGGGCGCCGGAGGGGGCGAAGGCCGAGCGCAGAGCGGCAAGGTCGGACGTAGGCTCAGAATTCATCATGAACCACATTTTGAACCGCGCCTTGCCGGCCGGAGCGCTGCGCCTTCGCAAGCCGCACAGCCGTACCATCGCCACCCTCACCCTCGCCGCCTCGACGCTGGGCAGTGCGCTCGCCGACGAAACGCTCTCGCTGAGAAGGCAGGACGGCCGGTCGTTCGAGATCTCCGTCCGGGCCCCGTCCGGCGCGACCTGCCGTGGCATTGCGCTGGTGTCACCTGGCGCAGGCGGATCCGCCCAGGGCTATCGCTATCTGGCCGAGGCGCTGGCCTCGATCGGCCATCTCACCGTGGTGATCGGTCACCCGGAGAGCGGGCGACTCGCCCTGCGCGAGCACGCGCGAGGACAGGGTCTGCGCGAGGGCCTGGCGGAACTGATCACGGAGCCCGAAGCCTACAGGGCCAGGTTCATGGACATCGCCGCCGCTCGGCAGTGGGCCTCGTCGCGGTGCAACGCGCCGCAGGCCATCCTCGTCGGGCACTCGATGGGCGCGGCGACCGTGATGATCGAAGCGGGCGCCCGCAACCGTCTGGGCCTGCAGGGTGCAGATGCCTTCGACGCCTACATCGCGCTGTCGCCGCAGGGCAGCGGCTCGATCTTTCCCGCAGACGCCTGGTCCGATGTGCGCAAGCCGACCCTGCTGCTCACGGGCACCCGCGACAACGAGCTCGGAGGGCGCTCCTGGGAGACCCGCACCGAGCCCTTCGCCAGCCTGCCACCAGGCTGCAAGTGGCTGGGCGTGATCGACGGCGCCACACACATGCACTTCGCGGGTAACGGGCTGGCGCAGCGCAGCGAGGCCCTCACGATACGGACCATCGGTGCCTTCCTCGAGGCACGCACGCGCGGCGATTGCGCGCCGCCGCCGCGCGCCCGCGGCATCGAGGTCTCTGCGAAGTAGACCCTGCGGCTGGTTGTCATGGAGCAACCCGCGGCAAGGCGCGCACCGCAGCCATGGCCTGTGCCATGGCGAGGATGCGCAACGCCGCTGGCGCGGTCGAGGGCGGCTCGATCGGGTGTGCGGCGGCCTCACCCCCGGCGTGATGCAGGCCGTGGACGGAATCTTCAGCGTGGTCAGGCACTTGCCAGCGGAGACAAGCGGTCAACTGCCGGATCTGGGCTGAGTGACCCGGGTAGGGGTGCGGCGCCGTCCGGGATCGCGCAGCCTCACCCGGATCGCCGAGCCAGCCCGTCCTCGCATGGATCAGCCCCGATGGAGAGGCCGTAGGAGGACACGCTCAGGTCGGCTCGTGCAGCGCCTGAGGCGGGCGCACGCAATCGACGATCAGGCCCTCGGGCAGACGGGCCTGCAAGGCCAGCCAGGCCCGGTCGGCCGTCACCACCCGCGCCGGCAGGTGCGCCTGCCCCAGCGCCAGGCACAGGCGGTCGGCCAGCGACAGGCCGAGCGGCCGGGTCAGCGGCCACAGGCCCGCAGCCTGTTCGGCCTGCTCGGCATCCACCGGCACGATGACCAGGCCCAGGGCCTCGAGCTCGGCGCGCAGGCCTGCGGTGGCCACCCCGCGCTGCGCCACTTTCTGGAACCACTCGGACCAGTTGGCGGCGCTGATCAACGCGCCGGCGATCAGCGGGCCGACGGCCTCGCCGCCGGGCTCGCCGAAGGCATAGGCCAGCAGCGCGGATGCATCCAGGACGACGGCGGGTGCGTCGGCGGCGGTCACGGCCATGACGGCACCTGCATCTTCACGACCGCTCGGCGCGGCGTTCGGCGATCAGTTCGTCCACCACCGAGCCGGCGCCGCCGGCGGCCGGCTGCATCCTCGTCCCGGCAAACCGGGCGGAAAACCGCGCCAGCAGGTGCGCCCGGGTTTCCAGCACCAGGCAGCCGTCTTCCACCCGCGCAACCAGGGTATCACCCGGCTCGATGCCCAGGCTCTGGCGGACGGCCGCGGGGATGACGATGCGGCCCTGGGGGCCCACCTGCAGGGGCGTGGCAGCGGATTGGGTGTTCATCTGGCAGCTCCAGGGGCCGTGACACATTCCATTCTCATGCCACTTGGCAATATTCTGCCAGATTCAGGATCCCGGCAACTTGCCACCGCCGCGCAGTGGCACCCTCACGCCGTCAGAAATCGCTCCACCACCGCGAACTGCTCGGGCGTGTTCAGCGCCGGCGCGTGGCCGCAGCCGGCGATCTCCACCACCACGGCGCGAGGGCCGCGCACGCGCATGGCCTCGGCCGTCTCGCGCAGCAGCAGGTCGGAATCCTCGCCGCGCAGGCACAGCACCGGCAGGTCGAGCCGGTCCCACTCGTCCCAGCGCTCGTAGTCGCGCGGGTGGTGGACGAACTGCTGCGCCATCGCCGGGTCGTAGTGCGGCGTCACGCGGCCGTCGGGCAGGCGCCGCGTCGAGGTCTCGGCCAGGCGCCGCCATTGCGCGTCGCTGAGCCAGCCGTAGGGGGCGTAGACGGTGCGGAAGTAGCGCTCGAGCTCGGTCATGGTGGCAAAGGCCGGCGGCCGGCCCGCGTAGGCCCGGATGCGCTCGACAGCCGCCGGGTTCAGGCTCGGGCCGATGTCGTTGAGCACGAGGCGGCGAATGCGCCCGCGCAGCGCCCCCGCCGCGGCCACGAGGCCGATCGCGCCGCCCATCGAGGTGCCGAGCCAGTGCGCCTCGGCCACGCCCAGCGCGTCGAGCAGCGCCACCGCCGTGCGGACGTAGGCGTCGAGGCAGTAGTCGGCTGCCGGGTCGGGGCTCCACTGGCTCAGGCCGCGCCCGGGGGTGTCGGGGCAGACGACGCGCCAGCGCGGCGCCAGGTGGGCGGCGATGTCGTCCATGTCACGCCCGGTGCGCGCCAGCCCGTGCCAGGCCACGAGCACCGGCGCGTCAGCCGGCCCCCACTCGGTGACGTGCACCTCGAGCCCGGCGCAGGCGAGGTAGCGCGAGCGCGGGCCGGGCTCGGCGGCGCGGAGCCCGGCCGCGGCCCGGCGTGAGGCCGACGACGCTGCAGGCGCAGGCGCGGCCTGCAGCGGCGGCAAGGTGGCCAGCGGCGCCATTGCCGACACGCAATCAGCCCCGCACCCGCGCCCGCAGGCGGCCGACGATGCCGGTGGGGAAGTGGTAGACCGAGAGCACGAACAGCAACCCCAGCCACAGCAGCCAGCGGTCGGGCGTCAGCACGGCCTCGAGCACGGGCACGCCCTTGGCGGCGCCGCCGGCGAGCTTGAGCAGGTCCTGCAGGTAGTTCTGCGCCAGCACGAACAGCACGCTGCCGATGACGGCGCCGTAAAGCGTGCCCATGCCGCCGATGACGACGATCAGCAGGATGTCGAGCATGATCTCGAAGCTCAGCGTCGTGTCGGGGCCGGTGTAGCGAAGCCACAGCGCCAGCAAAGCGCCGGCGAGCGTGGCGAACAGCGCGGCCAGCACGTTGGAGACGGTGCGGTAGTGGACGGTACGAAAGCCGATGGCCTCGGCGCGGAAGTCGTTCTCGCGGATGGCCTGCAGCACGCGCCCGAAAGGCGAGTTGACGATGCGCAGCAGCAGCAGGAACAGGCCGAGCACGGCCGCGAAGATGAGCCAGTAGCACAGCGTGCGACCGTCGATGGCCAGGCCCAGGATCTCACCCTCGAAGGGCACGAAGGACGGGCTCAGCCAGGCCGGGTTCTTGAAGTTCAGCCCGTCCTCGCCGCCGGTGAACTCGCTCAGCTGCGAGGCCAGGGTCTGGAAGGCCGAGGCCACGGCCAGCGTGATCATCGCGAAGAAGATGGCCTTGACGCGCAGGCTGAACAGGCCGATCAGCAGCGACAGCAGCGCCGAGACCGCCAGCGCCACGGCCAGCCCCAGGCCCACGGCCGCCCAGCCGGCGCCCATGCGCTCGCTGGCGATGGCCACGCCATAGGCGCCGATGCCGAAGAACATCGTGTGCGCGAAGCTGACGATGCCGGTGTAGCCCAGCAGCAGGTCGTAGCTGGCCACCAGCAGGATGAAGATCAGGATCTTGGCCGCCACCGACATCGCGCGCGCGCCCTCGAACAGGAAGGGCGCGAAGGCGAGCACGACCAGCACCGCGAGCAGCGCCAGCGACAGCCAGGGGCTGCGCGGCAGGTCGTGCGACAGCAGGCGTTGCAGCATGGGGGTCACCGGTTGGCCACGGGGTACAGGCCCTGAGGCCGCCACAGCAGCACGCCCACCATCAGCGCGATGTTCGAGAACAACGCCACCTTGGGCGCGAGGTAGCCGGTGTAGTTGGCCATCAGCCCCACCAGCAGCGCGCCGACGAAGCAGCCGAAGGTCGAGCCCAGGCCGCCGATGATGATGACGATGAAGATCAGCACGTTGACCTGCGCGCCGATCTGCGGGATCACGCTCTGCTGGTACAGGCCCCAGAGCACGCCGCCCAGACCGGCCAGCGCCGAGCCGGCGACGAAGACGCCGACGAACAGGCGCCGGATGCGGTAGCCCAGGGCCTCGACCATCGAGCGGTCCTGCACGCCGGCGCGGATCAGCAGCCCGAGCTTGGTGCGGTTGAGCGTCCAGGCCAGGGCCACGAAGACGAGCAGGCCGATGACCGAGGCGAGCACGCGGTAGCGCTCGATGGCCGCCTCGCCGACGATCCAGGCGCCGCGCAGCTCCTGCGGCAGCGGCAGGGCCACCTGCTGCGGGCCCCAGATCACCTTGATCAGCTCCTCGCCGACGATCATGCCGCCCATCGTGATGAGGATCTGCTTCAGGTGCAGGCCGTAGACCGGGCGCACGATCACGCGCTCGAACACCAGGCCCGCGGCGCCGGCCACGGCCATGGCCAGCAGCATGGCGGCGAAGACGCCGGCCACCGTGGGGCCGTCGGCGCCCGCGGTCCAGGCCATCACGCTCGTGGCCATGAAGGCGCCGAGCGCGATGAACACGCCGTGGCCGAAGTTCAGCACGTCCATCAGGCCGAAGACCAGGGTCAGGCCGGAGGCGATGACGAAGATGATCAGGCCCATGGTCAGGCCGGCGAAGGTGAGCGTGAGCCAGGTGCTGCCGCTGCCCAGCAGCGGCCAGGCCAGCAGCGGCAGCGCGACCAGCAGCGCCACCGGGCGCCAGTCGAAGGCCGCGCGCGGCACGGAGGGCGCGGCGGCGGCGGCGGCGGCGGGCGCGGTGGAAACGCCGGGCGTTGACGAGGCCATCAGTGCGCTCCCAAAGAGAGGCCGAGCAGACGCTGCTGCAGCGCGGTGTCGGCCACCAGTTCGGCCATCGAGCCGCGGTGGACGATGCGGCCGTCGTCCATGACGGCCACGGTGTCGCCCAGCGCGCGCGCGACCTGGAAGTTCTGCTCGACGAGCAGGACGGTGGTGCGCTGGGCCTTGAGCTCGCGCAGCGCCGCGATCAGGTTGACGACGATGGCGGGCGCCAAGCCCTTGCTCGGCTCGTCGATGAGCAGCAGGCGGCGCGGCTCGACGATGGCCCGGCCGATGGCCAGCATCTGCTTCTGCCCGCCGCTGAGCTTGCCGGCGGGATGCAGCCAGAACGTGCGCAGGGCCGGGAACAGGCCGAAGATCCATTCCAGGCGGGCGCTGTCGAGCTCGCCCGCGTGTCGCGCGCCGCGCGCGGCCAGCACCATGTTCTCCTGCACCGTCAGGTCGGCGAAGATGCCCATGGTCTCGGGCACGTAGGCGATGCCCAGGCGCGCGACGTCGGGCGTGGGCAGCGCCTGCAGCGCCTGCCCGGCGAAGGCGACCTCGCCGCGGCTGGCAGGCCACAGCCCCATCACCGTGCGCAGCGTCGTGGTCTTGCCGGCGCCGTTGCGCCCCAGCAGCATCGTCACCTGGCCCTCGGGGACCTCGAGGTCGACGCCGTGGAGGATGTGATAGGCGCCGATGTGCGTGTGCACGCCACGCAGCGACAGCAGCGCGGGCGGGGTGGCAGGCGGGCCGGGAAGGGTCATGACACGGCCTCCTCCTCGGCCGCCAGCCCGAGGTAGGCCTGCTGCACGACCGGCGAGGCGATGACCTCGGCCGGGGCGCCGTCGGCCACGAGGCGGCCGTTGTGCAGCACGACGATGCGGTCGGACAGCTCGCGCACGACGTCCATCTTGTGCTCGACGAGCAGGATGGTGCGGTCGCGCCGCGCCTTGAGCGCGCGGATCAGGTCCAGCACGACCGGCGCGTCGTCCAGGCTCATGCCGGCCGTCGGCTCGTCGAACATGTAGACCTTGGGGTCGAGCGCCATCAGCAGCGCGACCTCGAGCTTGCGCTGGTCCCCGTGCGGCAGCGAGGCCGCGGGCTGGTCCATGCGGTCGCCCAGCTGCACCTGGCGCAGCAGCTCGCGCGCCTGCGCGATCCAGTCGGACCGGTCGAGCCAGACCTTGAACAGGTCCAGGCCGCCGAAGCCACCACCGGCGCGGCCCTGCTCGCGCGCCTGCACCGCCAGGCGCACGTTCTCGAGCACGCTCAGGTTGGGGAACAGCTGCGTGAGCTGGAAGGCGCGGCCCAGACCGCGGCGCGTGCGCAGCGGCGCCGGCAGGTGCGTCACGTCCTCGCCGTCGAGCACGACGCGCCCGGCCGAGGCCGGGAGCTGCCCGCTGACGAGGTTGAAGTAGGTCGTCTTGCCCGCGCCGTTGGGGCCGACGATGGAGGTCAGCGTCCCCGGCTCGAAGCGGCACGACACGGCGTCGACAGCCACGTGGCCGCCGAACCGGATCGTGAGGTCGAAGGTCTCGAGCACGGGGCGCCGGGCGAGGTCAGCGCTTGTTGCGGATCGGGATCTGCAGCTCCTCGGCCTTGATCACGCGCACGAGCTCGGGCACGCCCCAGGCGAAGGCCGGGTCGTTCTTGATGCGGAAATGGAACATGTCCTGCATCGCCTGGTGGTCTTCCTTGCGGAAGGTCATCTTCCCCTTCGGCGTCTCGAAGCTCATGCCCTCCATCGCGGTGATGAGCTTCTCGGTCGCGGTGTCGCCACGGGTCTTCTTCAGGGCCTCGACGACGGCGATCGCAGCGCTCATGCCGCCGGCGGTGAAGAAGTCCGGCGGCTCCTTGTAGCGCGTGTAGTGGTTGGCCACCAGCCACTCGTTGACGGGGTTCTTCGGGATGCCGAAGTAGTAGTACAGCGCGCCTTCCATGCCGGGGAAGTTCTTGTAGGCCACCATCGCCGGCAGGATGTTGCCGCCGGTGGCCAGCTCGATACCGAAGCGGCGCTTGAGGTCCAGGTCGGCGATCTTCGGGAAGGGCGTGGGCGAGCCGGCCCAGCCCACCGAGAGGAACTTGCGCCCGGGCTGGTCCTTGAGCTTGTCGATGATGCGCTGCAGGCCGGCGGTGAAGTCGGTCGTGCCCAGCGGCAGGTACTCCTCGTGGACGATCTTGGCCTTCTTCGTGAACTCCTTGACCGCCTTGACGCCGTCGCGGCCGAAGGCGTTGTCATTGGCCAGGATAGCGACCACGTTGCCCGGTTGGTCCAGCGCCGCGGCGTTGGCGGCGGCGTCCTGGCTGCTGTTGCGGCCGGTGCGGAAGATGTAGCGGTTCCAGCGCTCGCCGGTGATCGAGTCCGCCACCGCGGGCTCCACGAGCAGGATCTTCTTGTACTCCTCGGCCACCGGCAGCATCGCCAGCGCCACGGGGCTCGCCGTCGTGCCCACCGCGATGTCGACCTTGTCGTCGGCGTAGGCCTGGGCCAGCACGGCCTTGCCCACGTCGGGCTTGGTCTGGTCGTCCTTCTCGATGACGACGAGCTTGCGCCCGGCCAAGGTCATGGTGCCGCCGGTGGCGTACTCCAGGCCCATGTTGAAGCCGATGATGGTCTGCTTGGCGTAGGCCTCGAGCGGGCCGGTCTTGCCGGCGATCAGCGCGATCCTGACGTCGGGCCGGGCCGCGGCCTTGGCCTGGGCCTGGGCGACGCCGGGCAGGGCCGCGGTCACGGCGGCTGCCGCGGCGAGGGTCAGGGCGTCGCGGCGCGGCAGGGCATGCGCGCGGGCGACACGGGAACGGGGAGTGTGGGCCATGAGGGTCTCCTGGGTGGTGTGCCCACGCGCTGGCGCGGTGAAACCGGCCGCCAGTGCTGGGGGCGCGCTGTCTGCGCAAGCGTCATGCCAGAAGCTGGATTAAAGGGTTTCCCCTTTGTTTTGACGCCTGAAGCGCATGGAAAGCCTTCGAGCAAGCACGCCAGCGGCATCAACAGACCCTCTGACACCTGTGAACTTGACTGATTTTCAGGCACTGACCGAGAGTCAGACATCGCCAAATGCCTGCCGATCGGACAAAGCCCCTGCGCGGGGCCCCACGCGGGCTACCGGAGCCCCGAGGGCGCCAGCGGCCCGAAGCCCAGCAGCAAGGCCGAGAGTTCCCGTGGGTGGTCCACCATGGGCGCGTGGCCCCAGGGACGCTCGACCACGGTCCAGCCCGGCAGGCTGCGGGCGCGCTGGCGTGCCGTGGCGATGGTCGGGTAGGCGGGCGCGACGCAGTCGATGAACAGGCGCGGCAGGCGCGCCAGCCTCGCCGCGTCGAAGTGCAGCGCCTCGCGGTAGGGCCCGAAGGGGTGCGGCACCTGGCGGCGCAGCAGCCAGTCGCGGTCGGCCCCCTCGAGCCCGAAGCCCGCCGGGTCGGGCGGCGGCAGCGCGCCGCCGTGCGCCGCCGCAAGGGCCGTGCGCTCGGCCACGACCTGCGGCGGGTGCGGGCTGCTCCAGCTCTCCCCCGGCAGCGGGATCGCCGCGTCGACGTGCACCACGCCGCGCAGCGCGAGCCCCTGGTCGAGCAGGCGGTCGGCCGCGCCGGTGACGACGATGCCGCCGTAGCTGTGGCCGACGAGGACCAGTTCGCGCAGTTCCTCGGCTTGCACCAGGCCCAGCACGTCGGCGACGTGGGTGTGCAGGCCGATGGCCGGGCCGAGCAGGTGGGCGCGCTCACCCACCCCGGTGAGCGTGACGGCGTGCACCTCATGCCCGGAAGATCGCAGCAGCGGCAGCACGCGGCGCCAGATCCAGGCCCCGCCCCAGGCGCCATGGACGAGGACGATCGCAGGTTTCATCGGTCGGTCTCCGGGGTGGGTCGGGGAAGGTGAAAAGGGGCGGGATGGAGGGGCCGGGTTCGCGCGCACAGGCCTCGGCGGTCAGCGCCGCTCGCCGAGCTCGGGCCAGCGCGCCAGGCGCTCGTACAGCGCCGCGCGCGACATGCGCAGCAGCCGCGACGCGGCGACGCGGTTGCCGCCGGTGGCGGCCAGGGCGGCGGCCAGGGCCGCGCGCTCGACATCCGCCACCTGCTCTGCGAGCGGCCGCACGCGCGCGTCCGCACCCGGCGCCGGGCCGCCCAGGCCGACACCAGCCGGCCCTGGCGCAACCCCGGCCGGTGCGGCGCTTGCCGTCCCGGGCACCGCCGCGGAGCGCGCGGCCGGCGCCGCCGCCTCGGTCGAACTTGGACCCTGACCGAGCAGCGCGGCCACGCGCGGGAAGTGGCGCGCGCCGAGCACGAGGTCGTCGGTCATCAGGATGGCCTGCTCGAGCGCGTTGCGCAGCTCGCGGATGTTGCCGGGCCAGGTGTGGCGCGACAACAGCTCGATCCCGTCGGGCGCCAGGCTGCGCGCGGGCAGGCCGCTGCGGCGCGCGATGTCGTCGACCAGGGCCTCGACCAGTGCTTCCAGGTCCTGCAGGCGCTCGCGCAACGCCGGCAGGCGAATCGGCAGCACGTTCAGGCGGTAGTACAGGTCGGCGCGAAAGCGGCCCTCGCCCACCATGGCCTCGAGGTCGCGGCTGGTGGCGGCGATGATGCGCACGTCCACCGGTTCGACCCGGTTCGAGCCCAGCGCCTCGACCTCGCGCTCCTGCAGCGCACGCAGCAGCTTGGACTGCAGCGCCAGCGGCATGTCCCCGATCTCGTCGAGGAAGAGCGTGCCGCCATCGGCGAGCTTGAACTTGCCCTCGCGGCCCTTGCGGTCGGCGCCGGTGTAGGCCCCGGGGGCGACGCCGAAGAACTCGGCCTCGAGCAGCGTCTCGGGCACGGCGGCGATGTTGACGCCAACGAAGGGCCGGCCCGCGCGCGGGCTCTCCGCGTGCAGGGCCTGCGCGAGCAGCTCCTTGCCGGTGCCGGTCTCGCCCAGAAGCAGCACGGTCGCGTCGGTGGGTGCCACGCGGCGCGCCTGGCGCTTGACGTCCAGCGCCGCCGGGCTGGCGCCGATGAAGCCGGCGATGGTGTGGCGCGGCCGGCGCTGCTCGGCCAGGCGCCGGCGCGCCGACTCCAGCTCGGCCTGCAGGCGCGCGAACTTGGCCATCAGCGGCTGCATGGTCGTCTCGGGGTGGTCCATCAGCACCAGCCCGATCGCGCCGATCACCTGGCCGGACCCGTCGCGCAGCGGCAGGCGGCTGACGAGGAAGGTGCCGGCGCGGTTGCTCAGCAGGTCCACCATGATGGGGCGCCCGGAGTCGATGACCTGCGCCATCATCGTGTTGGGCACCACCTCCTCGACCCGGCGGCCGACGAACTCGTCCTCGTGCGCGAAGCCCAGTGCCGGCAGGAAGCTCTTGTAGCCCTCGCTGATCCACACCACGCGGTGCTCGCGGTCCACGACCAGCATGCCCATCGCGGTGCGGGCGAAGACGTCGAACATGCTGCGCGCGGCCAGCGCCAGCAGCGCATCGGCATCGGCTGGCAAGGCTGCGGTGCCAGCCCGTACCGGGAGAGGGGGAACATCGTCACCGACGGTCATGGTGCGCCGATTCTGCGCCAGCCCCCCGCACCGTCCGCCTGCCGCACACGGCGGGCCCCACACCGCAGGCCGCCGTCAGCACTCATGCCCGGTGAGCGCTGACTTGCCTCGAAGCGCATCTAACCCCAAACTTCGCCCAATTCCCGCGGCCGCCACGGTGCGGGAAGGGTTTCAATCGAGGCGTCGGCCCGGGGGTTCCGGCAGGCCGGCGCGGCACGCCCCGGAGCCGCACTCCCGTTGGAGGAGGATGTCGATGAGTTCCCGCAGCGACCTCGTGCCCCTGACCCGCGCCAGCGGTCTGCCGATCGCGCGCATGCGCACCGTCTTCCGGCCGGCCGATGTCGAGAAGCGCCTGGACAAGCTGCCGCCGCGCGAGCACGAACACCTGCGCACGACCTACGAGCGCATGCTCGAGAAAGGGCCGGACCGCTTCCAGGTCAAGCCTGCGGGGCTGCCGGCGATGGGCCACCTGTACGAGGAGCTGCCGAACTTCCACGAGGCGCTGGACGACCTGAAGCGCCAGATCGCGCTGTGCCAGGACAGCGGCGACGCGCTCGAGCTGACGCCCATGCTGCTGCTGGGCCCGCCCGGGGTGGGCAAGACCCACTTCGCGCGCGCCGTGGCGCAACTGCTGGGCACCGGCATGGGCTTCGTCAGCATGAGCAGCCTGACCGCTGGCTGGGTGCTCAGCGGCGCATCCAGCCAGTGGAAGGGCGCCCGCCCGGGCAAGGTCTTCGAGACCCTGGTGGACGGGGCCTACGCCAACCCGGTGATGGTGGTCGACGAGATCGACAAGGCCCGTGGCGAACACACCTACGACCCGCTTGGCGCGCTGTACAGCCTGCTCGAGCACGACACCGCCGAGGCCTTCACCGACGAGTTCGCCGAGGTGCCGATCGACGCCAGCCAGCTCATCTGGGTGGCCACGGCGAACGAGGAGCGCGCCATCCCCGAGCCCATCCTGAACCGGATGAACGTCTACCAGGTGCAGATGCCCGACCGCGACGCGGCGCGCGCGATCGCGCAGCGCCTGTACGTCGGCATCCGCGCCGCCCACGACTGGGGCCGGCGCTTCGAGCCCGAGCCCGGCGACGAGGTGCTGGACGCGCTGGCCGCGCTCGCCCCGCGCGAGATGCGCCGCGCCTGGATGACCGCCTTCGGCAACGCGCGCCTGGACGGGCGCGACCGCATCGAGCTGCGCGACCTGCCGGCCGGCGGCGGCGGCCGGCGCAGCCCGATCGGCTTCGTGCATTGAGACCTCAAGGCCTCAACCTGGCCGGAAAGCGCGCAGGCCCGCCAGGTCGAGCACGCGCACACCGCCGTACTCGACCCGGATCAGGCCGTGGCCGGCCAGCGCCGCGAGCGCCTGGTTCACGCGCTGGCGCGACAGGCCCACGAGATAACCCAGCTCCTGTTGCGTGATGCGCAGCAGGCTGCCCACGCCCGGGTAGAGCACCGGGTGGAAGAGCTGCGCCAGGCTGCCGGCCACCCGGCTCTCGGGGTCGGACTCGCGGTCGATCTCGCGCGCAGCGATGAACTGGCCCAGGCGCTCATTGAGCAGGTTCATCACGCTGCGGTTGAAGGGGATGCTGCTGTCGAGCAGGGCGTGGAAGTCCTCGATGGGCAGGCCGGCGACGACGCTGTCGCGCAGTGCCTCGATGTTGTAGCGGTAGGGCTCGCGCTTGAGCAGCGTGCCCTCGCCGAACCAGGCGCCCGGGGGGATGCCGGTGTAGGTGATGGTGCCGCCGGCGGCGGTGTCGTTGCTCATCTTCAGCAGCCCGTCGACAACCCCGAACCAGTAGGTCGGCGGGCCGCCGACGCGCACCAGGCGCTCGCCTGCGCGCGCCGGCGCCACCCGCAGCGAGCGCACTGCGCGCTCACGGTCGGGCTCGGAGAGGACACGCAGCCAGGAGATGCCGGCGAGTTCGGCGGGGGTGGCGGCTCGGGCACGCTCGCGAACCGGGCTGTTGATCGACATCAAACCTCCGGGAAACTCCCCTCCGTGACAACCCTAGGATTGTCATCCTACCGACAACTTGGCGTCAAACTTGGCCCTAGCATGGGCATCGAGACGGCGCAGAGTATGCGGCCGTCGTGCCGTACGTCCCGATCACGCCCGGGGCCATGAACGGACCGGACCGCCAGGAGATGCCCTTGGAGACCACCTTTCCGCGCCTTTTGCTCGAGCACGCCCGGGCCCGGCCCGACGCGCCGGCGCTGCGCGAGAAGGAATACGGCATCTGGCACACCACGACCTGGCGCGCGCTGGCCGACGAGGTGCGCGCGCTCGCCTGCGGGCTGGCCGAGGCCGGGCTCGGCAAGGGCCAGCACCTCGTCGTCGTCGGTGACAACCGGCCGCGCCTGTACGCCTGCATGCTGGCGGCCCAGTCCCTGGGGGCGATCCCCGTGCCGCTGTACCAGGACGCGGTCGCGGCCGAGATGGTCTTCCCGATCACCAATGCCGAGGTGGCCCACGCCGTCGTCGAGGACCAGGAGCAGGTCGACAAGCTGATCGAGATCCGCGAAAAGTGCCCGCAGCTCGGGCGCATCTGGTTCGACGACCCGCGCGGCCTGCGCAACTACGACGAGCCGGGGCTCGACTCGATCGACACGCTGCTGAAGGCCGGGCAGGCGCGCCTGCAGCGAGAGCCCGGCTACTTCGACGCCGCCGTGGACCAGGTGCAGCCGCAGGACGTGGCGGCAATGTTCTTCACCTCGGGCACCACGGGCAACCCCAAGGGGGTGGTCCACACGCACCGGTCGCTGCTGGACCGCGCGCGCGCAGGGGCCGATTTCGACAAGCTCACGGCCGCCGAGGAGGTGCTCGCCTACCTGCCGCCAGCCTGGATCGGCCAGAACATCTTCAGCTACGCGCAGTGGCTGGCCTGCGGCTACGTCGTCAACTGCCCCGAATCGGCGGCCACGGTCTCTATCGACATGAAGGAGATCGGGCCGTCGTACTACTTCGCTCCGCCGCGCGTCTTCGAGGGCCTGCTGACGAGCGTGACGATCCGCATGGAGGACGCGGGCGCGGTCAAGAAGTGGCTCTACAAGACCTTCATGGCGGTGGCGCGGCGCGTCGGGCCCGACCGCATGGACGGCAAGCCCTTGTCCTTCGTCGACGCGCTGAAGTGGCGCCTGGGCGACCTGCTGATCTACGGGCCGCTGCGCAACACCCTGGGCCTGTCGCGCGTGCGCGTGGCCTACACCGCCGGCGAGGCCATCGGCCCGGACCTCTTCACCTTCTACCGCTCGATCGGCATCAATCTCAAGCAGCTCTACGGCTCGACCGAGACCGCGGTCTTCGTCTGCCTGCAGCCCGACCACGAGGCCCGCGCCGACACCGTGGGCGTGCCGATCGCCGGGGTGGAGATCCGGGTCGCCGGCAACGGGGAGATCATGGTGCGCAGCGCCGGGCTGCTCAAGGAGTACTACAAGAATCCGCAGGCCACGGCCGAGGTGCTGACGGCCGAGGGCTGGTACCACACGGGTGACGCCGGCTTCCTGGACGGCCACGGGCACCTGAAGATCATCGATCGCGCCAAGGACGTCGGCCGCCTGATGGGCGGCGCGAACGACGGCGCGATGTTCGCGCCCAAGTACGTCGAGAACAAGCTCAAGTTCTTCCCCTACGTCAAGGAGGCGGTGGCCTTCGGCGACCGGCGCGAGAAGGTCTGTGCCTTCATCAACATCGACTTCGAGGCGGTGGGCAACTGGGCCGAGAAGCGCAACCTGCCCTACGCCGGCTACACCGACCTGGCGGGCAAGCCCGAGGTGCTGGAGCTGATCCGCGACTGCGTCGAGCAGGTCAACGCCGACCTGGCGCAGGACGACAAGCTCGCCGGCAGCCAGGTCAGCCGCTTCCTCGTGCTGCACAAGGAACTCGACGCCGACGACGGCGAGCTCACCCGCACGCGCAAGGTGCGCCGCGGCTACATCGGCGACAAGTACCAGGTGCTGGTGGACGCGATGTACGGCGGCCGCAGCGAACAGTTCATCGAGACCGCGGTCAAGTTCGAGGACGGCCGCAGCGGCAGCGTGAACGCCACGCTGAAGATCATCGACGCCAAGACCTTCGGCGCGCTGCGCCAGGCCGCCTGAGAGCCCCGGGGACGCGACATGGCAGAACGCAGGATCGGCGACGTCATCCTCGAGGTGAAGAACATCTCGCTGAGCTTCGGCGGCGTCAAGGCGCTGACCGACATCAGCTTCGACGTGCGCGAGCACGAGATCCGGGCCATCATCGGCCCCAACGGCGCGGGCAAGAGCTCGATGCTCAACTGCATCAACGGCGTCTACACGCCGCAGCAGGGCACGATCACGCTGCGCGGCCAGACCTTCGACCACATGAACTCGCGCCAGGTCGCGGAGATGGGCATCGCCCGCACCTTCCAGAACCTGGCGCTTTTCAAGGGCATGAACGTCATCGACAACATCATGTCGGGCCGCAACCTGAAGATGAAGACCAACCTCTTCCAGCAGGCCATCCGCTGGGGGGCAGCCGAGCGCGAGGAGGCCGAGCACCGGGCCTTCGTCGAGCGCATCATCGACTTCCTCGAGATCCAGGCCCATCGCAAGACACCGGTGGGCCGCCTGCCGTACGGCCTGCAGAAGCGCGTGGACCTGGGCCGCGCGCTCGCGATGGAGCCGCAGGTGCTGCTGCTGGACGAACCCATGGCCGGCATGAACGTCGAGGAGAAGCAGGACATGTGCCGCTTCGTGCTCGACGTGAACGACGAGTTCGGCACCACCATCGTGCTGATCGAGCACGACATGGGCGTGGTCATGGACATCTCCGACCGAGTGGTCGTGCTCGACTACGGCAAGAAGATCGGCGACGGCACGCCCGGCGAAGTGCGCGCCAACGCGGACGTCATCAAGGCCTACCTGGGCACGAGCCACTGAGCCGGGCGGAGCAGACCATGGGATTCTTCCTCGAGACTCTGATCGGTGGCCTGATGACGGGCATGCTGTACTCGCTCGTCGCCCTGGGCTTCGTGCTGATCTTCAAGGCCAGCGGCGTCTTCAACTTCGCCCAGGGCGCGATGGTGCTGTTCGCCGCGCTGGCAATGGCCCGCTTCTCGGAGTGGTTCCCGCAGTGGTTCGGCTTCGAGGGCAAGGTGCTGGCCAACGTGCTGGCCTTCGTCGCGGCGATGGTGCTGATGGTGGCGGTGGCCTGGCTGATCGAGCGGCTCGTGCTGGGCAAGCTCGTCAACCAGGAGGGCATCACGCTGCTGATGGCCACGCTGGGCATCACCTACTTCCTCGACGGTTTCGGGCAGACCCTGTTCGGCAGCGAGATCTACAAGATCGACATCGGCCTGCCCAAGGATCCGCTGTTCGTGCTCGACCAGATCTTCCAGGGCGGGTTGCTCGTGAACAAGGAAGACCTCTACGCCGCCGCCATCGCCGCCGGCCTGGTGGCGGTGCTGTCGCTGTTCTTCCAGTACACCTCGACCGGGCGCGCGCTGCGCGCGGTCGCCGACGACCACCAGGCCGCGCAGTCCATCGGCATCCCGCTCAGCCGCATCTGGGTGATCGTCTGGAGCGTGGCCGGCTTCGTGGCCCTCGTGGCCGGGGTGATCTGGGGCAGCAAGCTCGGGGTGCAGTTCTCGCTGTCGCTGGTGGCGCTGAAGGCGCTGCCGGTGGTGATCCTGGGCGGCCTGACCTCGGTGCCCGGCGCCATCATCGGCGGCCTGATCATCGGCGTGGGCGAGAAGGTCTCCGAGGTCTACCTCGGCCCCCTGCTTGGCGGCGGCATCGAGATCTGGTTCGGCTACGTCCTCGTGCTCTTCGTCCTGCTCGTGCGGCCGCAAGGCCTGTTCGGCGAAAAAATCATCGACCGCGTGTGAGGAGACAGCACCGATGACACCGTGTCTTGAACCAAGCCGCATGCGCGGATCCGGCTCCGCCGGTCCGCAGCATGAGCCCCCTTGGGGGGCGGCGAGCAGAGGGAGCGTGGGGGCATGATCTACCGCGAGAACGGCCAGTTCAAGACGAGCTACGCCGCCGACCAGCAGGTCTTCCCGATCGCCCAGGACCGCATCGCCATCGGGCTGATGCTGGCCGTGGCGGTGCTGGCGGTGCCAGCGCTGGCCGACGAGTACACCTTCCGGGCCATCCTGATCCCCTTCCTCATCCTGTCGCTGGCGGCGCTCGGGCTGAACATCCTGGTGGGCTACTGCGGCCAGGTGTCGCTGGGCACCGGCGCCTTCATGGCGGTGGGCGCCTACGCGGCCTACAACTTCATGGTGCGCATCGACGGCATGCCGCTGCTGCTGGCCTTCCTGCTGGGCGGCTTGTGCGCCACGGTCGTGGGGGTGCTCTTCGGCATCCCCTCGCTGCGGATCAAGGGCCTGTACCTGGCGGTGGCCACACTCGCGGCGCAATTCTTCGTCGACTGGATGTTCCTGCGCATCTCCTGGTTCACGAACAACAGCACCTCGGGCTCGGTCTCGGTGTCGAACCTGGACGTGTTCGGCCTCTCGATCAACACCCCGCACGAGAAGTACCTGCTGTGCCTGGGCATCGTGGTGGTGTTCGCCATCCTGGCCAAGAACCTGGTGCGCAGCCACATCGGGCGCGAGTGGATGGCCATCCGCGACATGGACGTCGCCGCGGCGGTGATCGGCATCCGGCCGGTCTATGCCAAGCTCACGGCGTTCGCGGTGAGCTCCTTCATCGTCGGCGTCGCCGGCGCGCTGTGGGCCTTCGTGCACCTGGGCTCCTGGGAGCCTGCGGCCTTCTCGATCGACCGCAGCTTCCAATTGCTGTTCATGGTGATCATCGGCGGGCTCGGGTCCATCATGGGCAGCTTCTTCGGCGCCGCCTTCATCGTCATCCTGCCCATCTTCCTGAACCAGTTCCTGCCGGCGGCAGGGGGCCTGGTCGGCGTGGAGATCAGCACGGCGATGATCGCGCACGCGGAGCTGATGATCTTCGGCGCGCTCATCGTCTTCTTCCTGATCGTCGAGCCCCACGGCCTGGCACGGCTGTGGTCCACCGCCAAGGAGAAGCTGCGGCTGTGGCCGTTTCCGCATTGAAGCGCCGCGACAGCGGCGAAAGCGTTCCCCGAGCCCGGCACCCCGACGTGCCCACCCATCCCCACCCCACTGGAGGCAGACCATGAAGTTCCGATCGATCGCGATGGCGGCGGCCCTGGCCGCCGCCGCGGCCAGCACCCTGCTGGCCAGCGGCGCTGCGCTCGCGCAGGCCAAGGTGCAGTTCTTTCCCAGCCTGACCGGCCGCACGGGCCCGGTGGCGCCAAACGCGACCCCGTTCGCCAACGGCTACGCCGACTACATGAAGCTCGTCAACGCCCGCGGCGGCATCAACGGCGTGCAGACCCTGGTCGAGGAGTGCGAGACCGCCTACGCCACCGACCGCGGCGTCGAGTGCTACGAGCGCCTGAAGGGCAAGCACGGCGGTGCCACGGTGTTCCAGCCGCTGTCCACCGGCATCACCTTCGCGCTGACCGAGAAGATCCCGGCCGACAAGATCCCGATGATCACCTCGGGCTACGGCCGCAGCGACAGCGCCGACGGCGGCGTGTTCAAGTGGAACTTCCCGCTGATCGGCCACTACTGGGTGGCCGGCGACACAGTGCTCCAGCACATCGCGAAGCAGGAAGGCAGCTGGGACAAGCTTCGCGGCAAGAAGATCGCGGTGGTCTTCCACGACAGCCCCTTCGGCAAGGAACTCCTGCCCATCGTCACCGAGCGCAGCAAGATGCACGGCTTCGAGCTGCTGCTGCTGCCCGTGCCCGCGCCCGGTGTCGAGCAGAAGGCCATCTGGCTGCAGGTGCGCCAGCAGCGCCCCGACTTCGTGATCATGCAGACCTGGGGCGTGATGACCCCGACAGCGATCAAGGAGGCGGTGGCCACCGGCTACCCGCGCGAGAAGATGTTCGGCACCTGGTGGTCGGGCGCGGAACCCGACCTGCGTGACATCGGCGCCGCCGCCAAGGGCTACAGCGCGGTCATGATGCAGCATGGCGCCGAGCCGCAGTCCGCGGTCGTCAAGGAAATCCTGGACAAGGTTCACGCCAAGGGCCAGGGCACGGGACCCAAGGACGAGGTCGGCCAGGTGCTCTACATGCGCGGTGTCGTCGGCGCAATGCTGGCGGTCGAGGGCGTGCGCGCGGCGCAGGAGCGCTTCGGCAAGGGCAAGGTCATGACCGGCGAGCAGGCGCGCTGGGGCTACGAGAACCTCAACCTCACGCAGGCCAAGCTCGACGCACTGGGCTTCAAGGGCGTGATGCGACCGGTCTCGACGAGCTGCAACGACCACATGGGCTCGGCCTGGGCGCGCGTCCACACCTGGGACGGCTCGAAGTTCACCTGGGCGTCCGACTGGCTGCAGGCCGACGAGCAGATCATCAAGCCGCTGGTTCGCGCCTCGGCCGACCGCTACGCGACGGAGAAGAAGCTCACCCGCCGCACGCCGGCGGACTGCCAGAACTGAGGTCCGCCCGCCACGCAGGGGCCCCGCGAGGGGCCCTTGTCCGAGCGCCGCGCGCGGCCCTCGGACAAGGCAGACGCAGGCAGCGGCACACGCGCCGCACAACGCAGGCAACGGGCACGCCCATGAGCAACACCTTCCTCAACGTCAACGGCATCGAGGTCATCTACAACCACGTGATCCTCGTGCTCAAGGGTGTCTCGCTGCAGGTGCCCGAGGGCCGGGTCGTGGCCCTGCTCGGCGGCAACGGCGCGGGCAAGACGACGACGCTGCGCGCGGTGAGCAACCTGCTCGCAGGCGAGCGCGGCGAGGTCACCAAGGGCTCGATCGAGCTGCGCGGCGAGCGCATCGAGAAGCTCACCACCTCCGAGATGGTCGAGCGCGGCGTGATCCAGGTCATGGAAGGGCGGCACTGCTTCGCCCACCTCACGATCGAGGAGAACCTGCTGACCGGCGCCTACACGCGCAAGGACGGCAAGGCCGCCGTGGCGCAGACGCTGGAGAAGGTCTACAACTACTTTCCGCGCCTGAAGACGCGGCGCAGCTCACAGGCGGCCTACACCTCCGGCGGAGAGCAGCAGATGTGCGCCATCGGCCGCGCGCTGATGGCCAACCCGAAGATGGTGCTGCTCGACGAGCCCTCGATGGGCCTGGCGCCGCAGATCGTCGAGGAGGTGTTCGAGATCGTCAAGGACCTGAACACCAAGGAGCGCGTGACCTTCCTGCTGGCCGAGCAGAACACCAACATGGCCCTGCGCTACGCCGACTACGGCTACATCCTCGAGAACGGCCGCGTCGTCATGGACGGCGAGGCCAAGGCGCTGCGCGAGAACGAGGACGTCAAGGAGTTCTACCTCGGCATGGGCGGCGGCGACCGCAAGAGCTTCAAGGACGTCAAGAGCTACAAGCGCCGCAAGCGCTGGCTGGCGTGAGAGCCTGAGGCGGCGGGCCCGGACGATGAGCAGCGGCGACAACGACGGCTGGGGTTTCGCGCCCCCGCCCTTCCAGCCCGAAGAGGCGTTGCAGGGCCTGCGGCGCCAGTGGCACGTGCTCGGTTTGACCGAGCGGGCGGGCGTGTTCGAGCGCCGCGGCCTGGCGATCGCGCGCGCCGCGGTGGACGGACCCGCGATCGCCGCGGCCGTCGTGCGCCGGCCCGCGCGTTCGAGCCCCGAGTGGCAGGCGCGGACCCTGCGGACCGCGGCCGACGTGCGCGACTGCACCGCCGACCTGAAGAAGAAGCTCGCCCAGTGGAGCGATCGTGATGAGTGACGCGAACCGGCTGGCCCTGCCCCGCCACCTGGACGACCTGGAGACCCGCGCCCCGGCCGAGCGCGAGGCCACGCTGATGGCGGCGCTGCCTGGCGTCGTCGCCGCAGCGCGCGCCGCACCGGCGATGGCCGAGGCCCTGGCAGGCGTCGACCCGGCGGCGGTCACCAGCCGCGCCGCGCTCGCCGCGCTGCCCGTCACGCGCAAGCCCGAGCTGCTGGAGCGCCAGAAGGCGCAGCGTGCCACCGACCCCTTCGGCGGCTACTCCACCATCGGCTGGCGGGCCTTGCGCGGCCTTACCGGCGCGCGCCGCGTCTACCAGTCGCCCGGGCCCATCTACGAGCCCGAGGGCGCTGCGCCCGACTACTGGCGCATCGCGCGCGCGCTCGTGGCCGCCGGCTTCGAGGCTGGCGACCTGGTGCACAACAGCTTCAGCTACCACCTGACGCCCGGCGCCTGGATGATGGAGAGCGGCGCGCAGGCCATCGGCTGCGCCGTCTTCCCCGGCGGCGTGGGCAACACCGAGCTGCAGCTGCAGGCCATGGTCGACCTGCGTCCCGACGCCTATTGCGGCACGCCGAGCTTCCTGCGCATCGCGCTGGAGAAGGCCGCCGAGATGGGGATCGCGCTGCCCTCGCTGCGCAAGGCCCTGGTCAGCGGCGAGGCCTTCCCGCCGTCGCTGCGCGACTGGCTGGCCGAGCGCGGCGTGGCGGGCTACCAGGCCTACGCCACGGCCGACGTCGGCCTCATCGCCTACGAGACCGCCGCACGCGAGGGTCTGGTCGTTGACGAGGGCGTGATCGTCGAGATCGTGCGCCCCGGCACCGGCGACCCCGTGCCCGACGGCGAGGTCGGCGAGGTGGTGGTCACCGTGCTGCACCCCGACTACCCACTCGTGCGCTTCGGCACCGGCGACCTCTCTGCAGTGCTCTCCGGCGGGTGCCCGACCGGGCGCACCAACCGGCGCATCAAGGGCTGGATGGGACGCGCCGACCAGACCGCCAAGGTGCGCGGCATGTTCGTCCACCCGAGCCAGGTGGCCGAGATCGTGCGTCGCCATCCCGGCCTGCTGCGCGCGCGCCTGGTGGTCACCGGCGAGATGGCGAACGACACGATGACGCTGCGCGTGGAGACCGGCGCCGCCTGCGAGGGCCTGGCGCAGGCGGTGGCCGCCACCGTGCGCGACGTGACCAAGCTGCGCTGCGACGTCGAGATCGTGGCGCCCGGGACGCTGCCCAACGACGGCAAGGTCATCGAGGATGCGCGAAAGTACACTTGAGCGTGTCCCCGGCATCTGCGCGATGTCCCGCATTCCCGGCACGATGTCCTGCACCTTCGGTCCCCGAGGGGTTGTGCAAGCAAAGTCACGCCGACCCTTGTTGTCCCCACCGCTGGAGATCCCCATGAAGAAGATCCTCGCCACCCTGGCCACTGTCACGCTGGCCGTCGCCGCCCAGGCCTATCCCGACAAGCCGATCAGCATCGTCGTGCCCTTCGCCGCCGGCGGACCCACCGACCGGGTCGCGCGCGATCTGGGCGTGGCCTTGTCCAAACAGCTCAAGGGCCAGAGCATCGTCATCGACAACGTCGGCGGGGCCGGCGGCACGCTCGGCGCGGCCAAGGTCGCCAAGGCCGCGCCCGACGGGTACACGCTGCTGCTCCACCACATCGGCATGGCGACCTCGCCCGCGCTGTACCGCAAGATGCCCTACGACACGCTGGGCGACTTCGAGTACATCGGCATGGTCAACGACGTGCCGATGACGCTGGTGGGCCGCCCGACGCTGCCGGCCAACAACTACGCCGATTTGGTGAAGTGGCTCGAGGCCAACAAGGGCAAGATCAATCTTGCCAACGCTGGCCTGGGTGCCGCCTCGCACCTGTGCGGGCTGCTGTTCCAGCAGAGCCTGAAGATCGACATGACCACCGTGCCTTACAAGGGTACGGCCCCGGCCATGACCGACCTGCTCGGCGGTCAGGTCGACATCATGTGCGACCAGACCACCAACACCTCAGGCCAGATCGAGGGCGGAAAGATCAAGGCCTACGCCGTGACCAGTCCGAAGCGGCTGACCACGCCGGCGCTGGCCAAGCTGCCGACGCTGGACGAATCCGGCATGAAGGGCTTCAACGTCAGCATCTGGCACGGCATGTACGCGCCCAAGGGCACGCCCAAGGCCATCCAGGAGCAGCTGAACACCGCGCTGCGCGCCGCGCTGAAGGACTCCGAGTTCATCAGGAAGCAGGAAGCCCTGGGCGCCGTCGTGATCACCGACGGCCGCCTGGGCCAGGCCGAGCACAAGAAGTTCGTCGAGGCCGAGATCGCCAAGTGGGGCCCGGTCATCAAGGCCGCCGGCCAGTACGCGGACTGACTCCCAGGTTACCGGCCGACAGGCCCTGCATGCCAGAGAAGGCCGGCCCAGCCGGCCTTTTCCTTTTGCCGGCGAATCGTGGGCAACACGCCGGGAATCGGAGATCAGGGCTCGATGCGCAGCGGGACCGTCACCGGCCCGTCGTTGACCAGGTGCACCTGCATGTCGGCCCCGAAGCGCCCGCTGGCCACCACCGGGTGACGCTCGCGCGCGCAGCGAAGCACCTCCTCGTACAGCGCCTGGCCCTGGACCGGTGGCGCGGCCCCGGTGAAGCTCGGGCGGTTGCCCCCCCGCGTGTCGGCCGCGAGCGTGAACTGCGAGACCACGAGCAGGCCGCCGCCAACGTCGACGACGCTGCGGTTCATCTTGCCGGCCTCGTCGGCGAACACGCGCAGCTTCAGCACCTTGTCCACCAGCTTCGAGGCCGTCGCCGGGGTGTCCGCGGGTTCGGCGCAGACCAGGGCGAGCAGCCCGGCGTCGATGGCCCCCACGACCTGGCCATCGATCTCGACCCGGGCCGCAGCCACGCGCTGAAGCAGGGCGATCACAGCAGGTCCTTCGGGTCGTCGAAATGCGCCTCGACGTCCATCGGCAACAGCTGGATCGACGCCCGCAGGCCGGGCACCGCGCTCATCAGCGCCTGCTCCACCGAGGTGCGCAGCGCAGCCGCGCGCCCGAGCGTCCAGCCCGCCGGCATGTGCATGTGCAGGTCGACGAAGCGGCGCTGCCCGGCGCGGCGCGTGACCAGATGGTCGAATCGGATCGCCTGGTGGCGGAAGACCTCGAGCGTGCGTTCGATCTCGGCCTGCACCTCGGGCCCGAGGGCGCGGTCCATCAATCCATCCGCGGAGCGTCGCACGAGCGAGATGCCCTCGCGCAGGATGTTCAGCGCAATCGCCATCGCCGCCAGCGGATCGAGCCAGAGCCAGCCGCTCAGTTGCACGGCCAACAGGCCGCCGACGACGCCGAGCGAGGTCCAGACGTCGGTGTAGAGGTGGCGCGCATCGGCTTCGAGCGCCATCGAGCGGTGCTCGCGCGCCTTGCGCAGCATGGCGAAGGCGAGCGCGCCGTTGAGCGCCGAGCTGACGAGCGACAGCGCCAGGCCCAGGCCGACGGCCTCGATCGGCTGCGGCTCGAACAGGCGCTGCGCCGCCGCGACACAGATGGCCAGCGCGGCGAAGACGATCATCACGCCCTCGAAGCCGCTGGAGAAGTACTCCGCCTTGTGGTGCCCGTAGGGATGGTCCTCGTCGGGCGGCTGGGCGGCGAGTGTCACCATCAGCAGCGCGAACACCGCCCCGGCAAGGTTGACCACGGACTCCAGCGCGTCCGACAGCAGGCTGACCGAACCCGTCACCCACCAGGCCCCGGCCTTCAGCGCGATCGTCGCGACCGCGACCGCGACCGAGAGCTGAAGGTAGGCGCGGACCTGCATGCGCCGGGCGTCAAGAGAGGGTGATGCGCGCGAACTTGCGCTTGCCGACCTGGACGACGTAGCAGCCGGCCGGCAACTTGAGCCCCTTGTCCGACACGACGGCGCTGTCCACGCGCACGCCGCCCTGGTCCACCAGGCGCAGCGCCTCGCTCGTGGACGGGGCGAGACCGGCCTGCTTGAGCAGCGCGCCGATGGCCAGCGGCGCCCCCGTGAGCGCGAGCTCCGGGATCTCGTCCGGGATGCCGCCGGACGCGCGGTTCTGGAAGTCCTGTACTGCGGCCTGCGCCGCCGCGGCGCCGTGGAAGCGGGTCGTGATCTCGCGCGCCAGCATCACCTTGGCGTCCTTCGGGTTGCGCCCGGCCTCGACCTCGGCGCGCAGCGCCGCGATCTCGCGCTCGGGCAGGAAGCTCAGCAGCGTGAAATAGCGCCACATCAGCGTGTCGCTGATGGACAGCAGCTTCGCGTACATCGTGTTCGCAGGCTCGGTGATGCCGATGTAGTTGTTCTTGCTCTTGCTCATCTTCTCGACGCCGTCGAGGCCCTCGAGCAGGGGCATGGTCAGGATGCACTGCGGCTCCTGGCCGTACTCGGACTGCAGGGCGCGGCCCACGAGCAGGTTGAACTTCTGGTCGGTACCGCCGAGCTCGAGGTCGGACTTCAGCGCCACCGAGTCGTAACCCTGCATCAACGGGTAGAGGAACTCGTGG
Source organism: Rubrivivax sp. (assembly GCA_044375195.1). Taxonomy (GTDB): domain Bacteria; phylum Pseudomonadota; class Gammaproteobacteria; order Burkholderiales; family Burkholderiaceae_C; genus Rubrivivax. The sequence goes on from JBILNB010000031.1 coordinate 29,189, forward strand.
ACCGAGATCGGCGTGCCGGCCTTGAAGCGCTTGGCGAAGTCGTCGCGCTCCATCATGCGCGCCACGGTGTAGCGCGCGGCGAGCTGGATCATGCCGCGCGCGCCCAGCGGGTCGCTCCACTCGCTGTTGTAGCGGATCTCGGTGCGCGCCGGGTCCAGCACCAGGCTGGCCTGGCGGTAGTAGGTCTGCGCGTTGGCCTCGATCTGTTCGCGCGTCAGCGGCGGGCGCGTGGAGTTGCGGCCCGAGGGGTCGCCGATCATCGACGTGAAGTCGCCGATCAGGAAGATCACCTGGTGCCCCAGGTCCTGCAGCTGGCGCATCTTGTTCAGCACCACGGTGTGGCCGAGGTGGATGTCCGGCGCCGTCGGGTCCAGGCCGAGCTTGATGCGCAGCGGCACGCCGCTGGCCTGCGAGCGGGCCAGCTTGCGCACCCAGTCGGCCTCGGGCAGCAGTTCGTCGCAGCCGCGGCGCGAGACGGACAGGGCTTCGAGGACACGGTCATCCACCGGGTGCGAAGGGGAGGTATCGGCAGACTGGGACATGATTTCAGTGTTTTCCAGAAGCCCCGTCGGCGCTGATGCGGATATACTCGCGCGCCCGGCGCTTGATATGCCAGGGTCGTGACCCTGCACATAGAGGCGGGAGGTCCCGAGGCCCGGTCTGGGGAGGCCGGGATTCTAGGTGACGGCATGGTCACCGCCTTCAGACCGGCAGCGCCGCAAATGCAGGGCTGATCCGGAGTGATCAGTGGTCTTCGGACCTGGGTTGGCAGGACCTGAGTCTTGAACGGATGGGATCGATTCTCGGCACGCGCCGCTGACAGCCTGACGCGTTTCAAGGCACGTCATGGCACAGGCGTCATGGTGGCCGCCGCGACCGCGTTGGGCGGTTTCGGCATTGTGGCCTTTGCCGTGGCGCCCCTGGCGCCCGATGCGGCGCGCCTGCCCCAGAACCTGGTCAGCCAGGAGATCACCACACTGGAGGTGGCGCCCCAGCTTGAGGCCCTGGCCGGACACGCGCTGGAGCTCAATTACAGCGAGGTCCTGCGCGGCGGTGTCGCATTCGACACCGTGCTGCGCCGCCTCGGCGCCACGGACCCGGCCACGCTGGCTGCGCTGCGCAAGGACGCCACGCTGCGCCGGGCGGTCGAGTCGGGCAGCCCGCGCGTCGTGCAATCCCGCGTCGATGCCCGCGGGCGCGTGCTGCAACTGGTCGTGCGAATGCCGGCGCTCAAGCGCGAGCAAGCGTCCACCCACTTCACTCGCCTGACTGCCGAGGCGGTGGACGGCCGCTGGCAGACGCGCACGGAGACCGCGCCGCTCGAGAGCCAGACCCGCCTGTCCAGCGGGACGATCCGCAGCTCGCTGTTCGCTGCCACCGACGAGGCCCGCATCCCCGATGCCGTGGCCACGCAGATGGCAGAGATCTTCGCCATCGACATCGATTTCCACCGCGAGCTGCGCAAGGGTGACAGCTTCAGCGTCGTCTACGAGGGCCTGGCCGCCGACGGCGAGCCCGTCCCGTGGAACCAGGGCACAGGGCGGGTGCTCGCGGCTGAATTCGTCAACGCTGGCAAGGTGCACCAGGCGATCTGGTTCGAGAGCGGTGGTGCCGGCGCCTACTTCGACCCGACGGGTCGCAGCCGCAAGCGGGCCTTCCTGGCCAGCCCGCTCGAGTTTTCGCGCGTGACCTCGGGCTTCGCGATGCGCATGCACCCCATCCTGCAGCGCATGCGCGCGCACCTGGGCGTGGACTACGCCGCACCCACGGGAACGGCGGTGCGCGTGATCGGCGACGGCACGGTCGATTTCGCCGGCTGGCAGAACGGCTACGGCAACGTCGTCCAGGTGCGTCACGACAAGGACCGCGTCACGCTGTACGCGCACCTGAGCCGCATCGACGTGCGCAAGGGACAGAAGGTCGAGCAGGGGCAGCACATCGGCGCGGTCGGCGCCACGGGTTGGGCCACGGGTCCGCACCTGCACTTCGAATTCCGCATCGGCGGCGTGCACCAAGATCCGCTGAAGATCGCGAAGACGGCCGAGACGTTCGCACTGGACTCGGCGTCTCGTCCGCGCTTTGCCGAACTCGCCCGCGTCGTCCAGGGCAAGCTCGACCTGGCCGAGACACTGAGCAGTCGCGCCACGTTCGAGTGAGCCGCTGCTGACGCGCCCGTCCGGGCCGCCCTCTAATTCGCCGCCGCCAAGCCCGCGTCGATGCTCTATCTGGGCCTGATGTCGGGCACTTCGCTTGACGGCGTCGATGGTGTCGTGGCCGGTTTCGGGTCCACCACTCCCCAGGTCCTCGGACATCTGCACCAGCCTTTCGAGCCTGCGCTGCGCCGTGAGCTGCTGGCGCTGAACACCACGGCCCCCGACGAGATCCACCGGTCTGCGCTCGCGGCCAACGGTGTGGCACGGGCCTACGCCGGCGTCGTCGACGGGCTGCTTCGCTCCTGCGGTCTGGCGCCCGCGGACATTCGCGCCATCGGTGCGCACGGACAGACGGTGCGCCATCGGCCGCTGGCGCATGACGGTACGGGCTACACGGTGCAGTTGCTCAACGGCGCGCTGCTGGCCGAGCGCAGCGGTATCGACGTGGTCTGCGACCTGCGAAGCCGGGACCTGGCGGCCGGCGGACAGGGCGCGCCGCTCGTCCCGGCCTTCCACGCGGCACTGTTCGGCCGCCCTGGGCAGTCTGGTGCGGTGCTGAACGTCGGCGGCATTGCAAACCTGACCCTGCTGGGTGCCGACCCCGCCGAGGTGCGCGGCTTCGACTGCGGGCCTGGCAATGCCCTGATGGATGGCTGGTGCGAGCGACACACCGGCCGGGCCTTCGACGACGACGGCCACTGGGCCGCCTCGGGCAAAGTGGATACGAAACTGCTGGCGCGCCTGCTGGCCGAGCCCTACTTCGCGCTGCCCCCACCCAAGAGCACGGGGCGCGACCTATTCCATGCGGAATGGCTCGAGGCGGCGCTTGGCGCGGCCACCCGATCAGGCCTCCGCCCGGTGCCGGCGGCCGACGTGCAGGCCACGCTGGCCGAACTCACCGCAAGGGCAGCCATGGATGCGCTGGCCAACCACGGCCAGGGCGCGCAACAATTGCTGGTGTGTGGCGGTGGCGCCTTCAACGGCCACCTGATGCGGCGGTTGTCGGCGCTGGCCCCGGGAGTGCAAGTGCGCAGCACGGCGGCCCGCGGCGTGCCACCCGATCAGGTCGAGGCGCTGGCCTTCGCGTGGCTCGCGCGCCGGTTCGTGGAGCGCCTGCCCGGCAATCTGCCGTCAGTCACCGGCGCGCGCGGCCCGCGCGTGCTGGGGGTGCTGCATCCCGCCTGAGCGGGAAGCGCAGCGCCGGGCGCAGTTCAGACCGAGAAGGAAGAACCGCAGCCGCAGGTGGTCGTCGCGTTCGGGTTCTTGATCACGAACTGCGCGCCCTGCAGGTCTTCCTTGTAGTCGATCTCGGCGCCCATCAGGTACTGCAAGCTCATCGAGTCGATCAGCAGCGTCACGCCGTTCTTCGTCATCGGCGTGTCGTCCTCGTTGACGACCTCGTCGAAGGTGAAGCCGTACTGGAAGCCCGAGCAGCCGCCGCCCTGGACGAATACGCGAAGCTTCAGGTCCGGGTTGCCCTCCTCGTCGACCAGATCCTTCACCTTGGCGGCGGCGCTGTCGGTGAAGATCAGCGGCGCCGGCATCTCTTCGGCGGCGGGGACCAGGGCTTCGGCGATCGCGTTCATCGGGGTTCCTCTCTCGTGGGTATCTCGGTGCAGAGCCTCATTGTCGCGCGAGACGCGCGCACGCGCAGGCCCGCTGCGAAGGTCAGATGTCGTTCGAAGCGGCGAGTTTCAAGGCCGGGCGCTCGGCATGCTTCAGAGGCCGCAACTCGCCGTCGACGACCGCACCCGGGTGCATCTCCAGGCTCTCGTAGCGGATCGTGCCGGTGACCCGGGCGGAGGGCTGGAGTTCGACGAGCACGTCGGACTCGATCGGGCCCGACACACTGCCGCCGATGATCACATGGCCGGCCTTGACCCTTCCGACGATCCTGGCTTTGGGCCCGATGACGACGATGCTGGGTGCGGCCGGGTTCCCGAGCACGTCACCCTCGACTTCGCCATCGATGCGCAGGCCGTCGGAAAAGCTCACGGGCCCGCGGATGACCGTGCCCTCACCGATCAGGCTGCGAATGGAGGGCGTCTTCTTGCGGGCGGCAAACATCGTCATGTCTCCTCGGCGCCCTCACAGCGCCACGGACTGGGAGGCCTTCACGGCCCCCTCCTCATCGAGCACTTTCACCAGGACAGCTTTTACCATGGCGTCGGCCGGATGGTCGAGCATGGCTTCGACCCGCAGGACCTGGCGCAGCCGCAGTTCACGCGGGTCCCCGGCCTGAGTCCGGATCCAGGACCTGCCTGCATGGAAGCCACTGAGCGTCACCTCGTAGCGGCCGACGAACTCGGTCCGCGCGGCGGCACCGCCCTGAGTCAGCAGCATGCGTACCCTGATCTTGCCGGGCCCGCGGGCCTCGGCCTGCAGGCCACGAACGCTCACCCCGGGTCCGCCGGCAGGCAGCAGCCGCTCGTAGAAACCGAGATCCGACTCGAGCGTACGCTTGCGATCCTCGAGTTCGCGCACGTTCTGGGCCAGGCGCTCCTGGGTGGCGCGCTCGGCCCGCAGCAGGCTCTCGACCGTGTTGGCCACCGCGACGGCACGCTCGTTGTCCACACGAAGACGGGCCACCTCGGCACGCAGGGAGACGAGTTCGGCTTCGGCATCGCGGTCCAGGCCGGCGATCCCCTTGCCGAACTCGAAGGCCCAAAGCGCGATGGCGCCGCAGAATCCGAGCACGACCGCGGCGGCTGCCCAGCGCAGCGGCCAGGGCAGATGGCTGCGCACGATCATGCGCGGTGCGCTCACCGACAGGCGGCGGCGCAGCAGCTTCCAACGCATGGCGCGTGAGGATGGGGCTGGGTGAGCGGGCTCGCACCCGGCCACCCAGCCTGCAGGATCAGCGCTTGCTGAACTGCTTGCGCCGGCGCGCGCTGTGCAGGCCGACCTTCTTGCGCTCGACCTCGCGCGCGTCGCGCGTCACGAAGCCAGCCCGGCTGAGCTCGGGCTTGAGCGCCGCGTCGTAGTCGATCAGGGCGCGCGTGATGCCGTGACGCACCGCGCCCGCCTGGCCGGACTCACCGCCGCCGTGGACGTTGACCTTGATGTCGAAGGCCTCACCATTGGCCGTCAGCAGCAGCGGCTGCTGGACGATCATGATCGAGGTCTGGCGGCCGAAGTACTGATCCAGCGGCTTGCCGTTGACCACGATCTGGCCCGTACCCTTGCGGATGAAGACCCGAGCCACCGACGACTTGCGGCGGCCGGTGCCGTAATTCCATTGTCCGATCATGGCCAACCTCAGATCTCGAGCGTCTTGGGTTGCTGCGCGGTGTGCGGGTGCGTGGGCCCGGCGTACACCTTCAGCTTCTTGATCATCGCGTAGCCCAGCGGGCCCTTGGGCAGCATGCCCTTGACCGCCTTCTCGAGCGCACGGCCCGGGAAGCGGGCCTGCATGTCCTTGAAGGGCGTGGCCGTGATGCCGCCAGGAAAGCCCGAATGGCGGTAGTAGATCTTGTCGGTGGCCTTGGAGCCGGTGACGCGTATCTTTTCGGCGTTGACGACGACGATGAAGTCACCGGTATCGACGTGAGGCGTGTAGATGGCCTTGTGCTTGCCGCGCAAACGGGCTGCTGCTTCGCTGGCAACTCGCCCGAGCACCTTGTCGGTGGCGTCAATCACAAACCACTCGTGCTTCACTTCGGCCGGCTTGGCACTGAAGGTCTTCATGAGGGTCTTTCACAATGGCGCGGAACCCCGCGCCGAATCACGGCTGTCTCGTGCCTTCGGTCCTCGGCATCGCTTGTGGCGCCGACCGCGGGCTCTCACCCACGGCGGCATGCGACCTCTCGGACCCCCGGATTCGCCGGTACCTCGCCGCTTTGCTGCGAGCCCCGGCGATATCGGAGTGATGCACAACTCTCCCCTGCCGTTTTCGGGGAAAGCCAAATAGTATATCGCCTGTGACCCAAGCCATGCTGCCTCGATGAGCCTGCCGCCCGCACCACCCCCCGGCGGCTTCGGCCAACTGACCCCGCAGACCGTGCTCGCCGCGCTGGACGCCGTGGGTTTGCGCGGCGACGGCCGCATCCTGCAACTGAACTCGTACGAGAACCGCGTCTGGCGCGTCATGCTCGAGGACGGCGGTGCCGTGGTCGCGAAGTTCTACCGCCCCGGGCGCTGGAGCGACGCGCAGATCCTGGAGGAGCACGCCTTCACGCTGGAGCTGGCAGCCGCCGAGGTACCGGTGCTGGCGCCGCTGCCAATGCAACTGCTGGCGGGCCCCCCGAGGGCATGGCCCGAAGGCGCAGGGGTGTCAGGCGACCGCGGCACGCTGCTGCACTGGCCCGACGCCGAGGCCGGCCCCGGCGCTGCACCGCTGCGCGTGAGCCTCAGCCCCTGGCTCGGCGGGCGCGACCCCGAGGTAGAGAGCCCGCAGGCCTTCGAGCGCCTGGGCCGCCTGATCGGCCGCGTCCACGCGGTCGGCGCACGCGGCCGCTTCGCCCACCGCCTGCACTTGGACGCCAGCCTCGCCCAGCGCGCCGTGCAGACGCTGATCGCGCTGGACGTGGTCGAGCCTGGCCTGCGCCCGCGCTGGGAGTCAGCGGCCCGGGCCGCCGCCGATGCGGTCGAGCGGGTCTTCGGCCGCGTGCTCGGTGCCGGCACCGACGCCCCGGCGTTGCTGCGCCTGCATGGCGACGCGCACCGCGGCAACCTGCTCGAACGCGACACGACGCTGCACCTGGTCGACTTCGACGACGCCTGCAGCGGGCCGGCCATGCAGGACTTGTGGCTCTTCCTCGACGGCCACGAGGGCGAGAGCCGGCGACGCCAGCTCGACGCGCTGCTGCGCGGCTACGAGGACTTCATGGAGTTCGACGACGCGCAGCGCGCCTTGATCGAGCCGCTGCGCACGCTGCGCCTGCTGCGCCACAGCGCCTGGATCGCCGAGCGCTGGACGGACCCCGCCTTCCCGCGCGCCTTCCCGGGCTTCGGCTCGCCCAACCACTGGGCCGACCAGACGGTGCTGCTGCTCGAGCAGGCAGACCGGATGAGCTGAACGCCACGAGCACTGCACCGTGAAACGCCTGCACACCGAATGGCGGCGTCTGTTTGCCGCCGACGCCGGCACTGACGGCTCGCTGGCGCCCCTGCTCGACGTCCACGGGGGACGCACACGCACCCTCGTCGTCGAATGGGGCAGGCCGGCCGACTGGCAGACGCTGCGCCCCTTGTGGAAAGCGGTGCAGGCCGAGCTCGGCTGGCCGGCACCGCTGATCGCACTGAACGGATGCGACGCCTTCCAGCTCTGGATCTCGCTGGCCGAGCCGGTGGCGGCACGAGAGGCCCACGAGGCGGCGGCGGCGCTCGCCGCGCGCTGGCTGCCGCGAGCTTCCGGTCCGGCGATCGCCACACACCTGACCGTCTGGCCACGCCCGAGCCCGCAGGCCGACGGCACATGGCAGCACGCGGCGCCGGTCCCGGCGCGTCAGGCAGGGCCGCAACCGCGCTGGTCGGCCTTCGTGGCGCCCGACCTCGCCGCCGTGTTCGGCGACGAGCCGACGCTCGACATCGACCCGGGCGACGAGGCCCAGGCCGATCTGGTCGCCCGAGGCGACTGCGTCAGCGCCGCGGCTTGGGCGCGCGCCCACCGAGCGCTGCGCCAGGACGCCGCTACGGCGGTACCCACCCTGGCCACCGCGCCCGGGCTCGCCCCGGGCTCCACGGGGGATGGGGTAGATCGGGTCACGACCGACGCAGCGCGAAAGATGCCCGACCTGGGCGGCCCGCACGACGACCCCGCCGCCTTCCTGAGGGCCGTGATGAACGACGCCGCCGTCCCGCTGGCGCTGCGCATCGAGGCGGCGCGTGCGCTCCTGGCCCACGCAAGCACGTGAGTACGGCCTCACCGCACTTGTCCGCCAGGGGGTCGACGCCGTCTCGTCTCAACCGGGCTCGTCCTTGAAAGCCTCCGCGATCTGCGCGAAGCGCCCTGCGTTCTGAACGAAGGCATCGGTCACGTCGGGGTCGAAGTGGCGTCCCCGGCCATCGATGATGATGCCGCATGCCACCTCGTGGCTGAAGGCCGGCTTGTAGACCCGGGCACTGATCAGCGCGTCGTAGACATCGGCCAGCGCCATCAGCCTTGCCGACACAGGGATCTCATCGCCTGCGAGCCCCAGCGGATAGCCGCTGCCGTCCCATTTTTCCTGGTGGCTGTGCGCGATCTCCTTGGCGTAGCGCAGGAACTGGTCCTCGCCGTCGAGCGCGGCTTCTGCCCGCTCGATCGCCTGGCGCCCGAGCGTGGTGTGGGTCTTCATCACCGCGAACTCCTCCTCGGTGAGCCGGCCCGGCTTGAGCAGGATGTGGTCCGGGATCCCGATCTTGCCGATGTCGTGCAGCGGCGCCGACTTCACCATGAGACGGATGGACTCCTTGTCCAGCTCGGCGCGGAACCGGGGATGGTCCTGCAGATGGCGCGCCAGGACCTCCACGTAGCGCTGCGTGCGCAGGATGTGGTGGCCCGTCTCGTTGTCGCGCGTCTCCGCGAGGGATGCCATGGCCAGGATGGTGGCGTCCTGGATCTTCTGGACGCGAGCAGTTCGCTCGCGGACCTGCCGCTCCAGGTACTCGTTCTTGTTCGCGAGGAACTCGCGCCAGGACTTCATCTCGACCTGGGTCCGCACCCGTGCCAGCAGGATGGCCGGATTGATCGGCTTGGTGACGTAGTCCGCCGCACCGAGTTCGAAGCCGCGCATCTCGTCGGCAGCGTCGGCACGCGAAGTCAGGAATATCACGGGGATGGAAGCGGTCAGGGGGTCGGACTTGAGGCAGCGGCACACCTCGTAGCCGTCCATGCCGTCCATCACAACGTCGAGCAGGATCAGGTCGGGCACGGGCGGCGTGCGGACCAGCGCCAAGGCCTCGGCGCCGCTGGTCGAGACGCGAACCTTGAAGGCCGGACTGAGCACGCTGGTCAGGATGCGCAGGTTGGACGGGGTGTCGTCGACGGCCAGGACGGTCTGGGCCGGCTGCGGGTGGATCATCGGTTTCCTCCAGGCCCCGATAGGCTCTCCAGTTCTTGCAGCGCCTCGGCGAAGCGGAACTCGCCGATCAGCGCGCCCACTCGCGCGACCCGCACCGGGTCGCCCAGATGCCGGAGCAGCGCGGCCTCGCTCTGACTCCAGACGTCAACGGCGATCCCGTCCCGCTCGCGCAGGCGCTCGCTCAGCAGGTGCACGAGAGCCTCTCCGGAGAGTGTCGCCGGGGCGCCGGGTCCGGCCGACTCGGCCGGTTCGGAGTCCGGCACGGCGAGCACGGCCGGCGCGGCCTCCAGCTCGTCCCGCACCGCGCGCACCAGGGATTCGCACGCGCGCCGAACCGCGTCCCGGCTCGCGTCCGGGTCGGACATCGCCTGGTCTTCGGCCCACCGATGCTCCTGCTGCCGCAGCAAGGCCTGCAACCGAAGTCCGCCGAGGGCGCCCACCACGCCGCGCAGGGTATGGCTGGCCCGGGCTGCGGCCTGCGGGTCACCCCGGGCGAAGGCCTCGTCAAGAGGCTGCAGCAGCGCGTGATGCGAGTCGACGAAGCGTTGCAGCAGTTCGCGGCGCAAGCGGGCCTTGCCGCCCGCACGGCGAAGTCCCTCGTCCCTGTCGAGCACAGGTTCTTCGCCCGACGCAGCGGCGCGAGTGCCCTCCTCCGGTGACGTGACCACCTGGCGACGACGGCCCCAGCGCAGAACCGTCTGCAGGAAGGCGTCCGGGTCCAGCGGCTTCGGCACGTGGTCGTCCATGCCGGCGCGCAGGCACTGCTCGCGCTCGCGCTGCATCGCGTGCGCCGTCATGGCAACGACGGGCAGGGACCGCAGCCGTTCGTCGAGGCGGATGCGGCGCACGGCTTCCATGCCGTCCATGTCGGGCATCTGCACATCCATGAGCACGACGTCGAAGTGGTCCGCAGGAAGACGGGCCAGCGCGTCCAGGGCCTGCACGCCATTGTGAGCTTCCGTCACCTGGGCACCGGCGTCGCTCAGCAGCTCGCGGGCGATCTGCCGGTTGATCTCGTTGTCCTCGACGAGCAGGACCCTCAGCCCGGTCAGGCTGGAAGGATCGGGCTCGGCCCTCTCACCGATCGGCCCCTCGACAGCCTGAGGGCGGCTCGTCGCGAAGGCGTCGGCACGCCGGGGCCCGACGGCGCGCTCGAAGGTGATCGCGAACGAGAAGGTGGAACCCGCTCCGGGCTGGCTGACCACGGTGATCTCTCCTCCCATGGACTCCACCAGTCGCCGGGAAATGGCAAGACCCAGGCCCGTGCCCCCGTAGCGGCGACTGATGGAGCCGTCCGCCTGAGTGAAGGGCTGGAACAGACGCTCCAGGTCCGGCGCCGCGATGCCGATCCCGGTGTCCGTGACATCGAACCGAATACGCGCCGTGGTCTCGCCGGCTTGCTCGGCGCTCGCCACCAGGCTGACGCGGCCCGACCCGGTGAACTTGATGGCGTTGTTGACGAGGTTCGTGAGTACCTGTCCGAGGCGAAGCGAGTCCCCCTTCAGGCCCAGGGGTACTCCAGGTTCGATCCTCAAGTCCAGCTCCAGGCCCTTGTCCACCGCCCTGCTGGCGGTGAAGGTCGACACCCGGGTGAACACCTCGTCGAGCTCGAACTCGAGCACTTCGAGATCCATGCGGCCGGCCTCGATCTTCGAGATGTCCAGGATGTCGTCGAGGATGCCCAGCAGCGCCGTGGCAGCGCGGTGCACCTTGCCGATGTAGTCGTGCTGGCGGGGGGGCAGCCCGGTGCGCAGGGCCAGGTGCGACAGGCCGATGATGGCGTTCATCGGCGTGCGGATTTCGTGGCTCATGTTGGCCAGGAACTCGCTCTTGTGGCGGCTTGCAGCCTCGGCCTCGGCTCGGGCCTGCTGCGCGGCGCGGAACAGCTGCGCGTTGCGCACCGCGGTGACGGCCTGGGTAGCGAAGCCTTCCAGTTGCGTCACGTCGTCGTCGCCCAGGGCGCGCGGCGGCTGATGGGCGACCATGATGATCCCGAGTGTCTCGAGCGTCTGCGGCCGCACCAGCGGCATGAGCGCACAGGAAAAGCTCCCGGTGGCGCGAAGGAATTCGGCAAGCACGGGCGAGGGATCCGTCATCGAGCTCAGGTCGGCGATCTGAGTGCAGCGCGTGTCCTTGCAGCCCAGCGAGCCCGGCCAGTCCCCGGGAGCGAGCGGGAAGAGCCGGCGCGCGCTTCGGAAGATGGCCCCGCGATGGGCCGCCAGGTGCGTCGAGCCGTCCTCCGCCATCGTGAACACCGCGACATGATCGGAATCGAGCAGTTCGCCAGCGCACTCGACGATGGTGTCGAACACTGGCACGGGGTCGGCGATCGACTCGTTGATGGCCTTCAAGACCGTGGCGGTGGACTGCTGCCGCCGGACGACCTCGCGCATGCGCGCGAGGTTCTCGGCGGACTCCCGCAGCCGCGCCTCGCGCTCGGCCACGGCGCCGCGTCGGGCGGCGTCGATCTGCCCCAGGCAGGCCACGATCAAGGCGATGGACAGGCTGAAGAAGACGATCAGGTTGTAGGCCGCGAACGTCGCCTGATCCATGGTCGCGGCGTCCGGCCCGGAGGGCAGGACGCCGACGAACTCGGCCGCGATCGCCAACAAGACCATGCAGGCAGAGGTCTGCAGCCACAGGCGCAGGCTCGCCCTGCTGCCCTCGAAGGCGGCCATCAGCGGCGGCAGGAAGCCGTAGGCCAGGATGCCCGCGGAGGTGGCAAAGCCGCCCAGCGCCAAGTGGATCATCAGGACGGAGACCTGCAGGATGCCGCTGTAGACGGCGAACAGCAGAGGGTAGCTGCGGGTCCAGGCATGGATCAGGAAGACGAGCGCCGTCAGCGCGCCGGCCACGTCGCCGATGACGTACACCGCAGACGCCCACACAGAGGCATCCTGCTCCTCGCGCGCAGGGTGGAAGTGGATCATGCCGTAGGAGTGCCACACCACGACACCGGTCAGCATGAAGGCGACGATGATGCTGCGTCGCTGGCGCAGGTCAGGGTCGTCCGTGGGACCGGCGGCGTAACGCCTGAATCGTTCGGTCGCGGAAGCGAGTTCGGCCCTCATGAAAGCCCTTCGGTTTTTTCGAAGCGGGGTCCGCACCTGGATCGGGTCGGGTTCGCCGGATCCGAGGGCCGAGTCGACGGGCGCCGCATGCCTTGATCCTACAAGGGCAGGTCGACGGTCGCCTCCAGCCCCGGGCCCGCGTTCCGGAAGCGAAGCTCGCCCCCATGGGCCCGGGCGACGGCGCGGCACAGGTGAAGGCCCAGCCCGACCCCGCCCGCGCTGCGCTGGCGCGCCGCGTCGGGGCGGTGGAAGGCCTCGCCAAGGCGGCTGAGCTGGGCCTCGTCGATGCCCGGGCCGAAGTCCCTCACCGCGAGGCGCAGGCGCCCGTGGACCTGCGCCGTGGACAGCAGCGGCGTGGTCGCGGCAGATCCTCCGTGCCGCAGGGCGTTGTCGATCAGGTTGCGCACGAGCAGGCGCAGGCGCACGGGGTCGAGCGGCGCCTCGGGAAGACCCGGCTCCAGCTGCACTTGCAGGCTGGCGGACGCAAAGCGCTCTTCGACCACTTCGAGCACGAGCGCGTTCAGGCTGCAGGGCTCGCGCTGCAGGGCCCGGTGCCCCTGGGCCAGCCGTTCGCTTTCGAGCAGGTCGGTGATCAGGTCCCCCATTTCCGCGAGGTCGCGCAGCAGCGCGTCGCGGGCGGCGCCGCCCGCCACCAGCTCGGCGTTCAGCCGCGCGCGTGTCAAGGGCGAGCGCAGTTCGTGGCTGACGGCCAGCAGGAGCTCGCGCTTGGCGTCGAGCATCGCCCGGATGTCGCGGGCCATGGCGTTGACCTGGGCTGCCAGCTCGCCCAGTTCGTCCTGGCGACGGACGGGGATCGGGAGGTCGAAGCGGCCCTGCCCGAACCGCTGCGCCCCGGCACGGATGTCGTCCAGCGGCCGGACCAGGTGCCGCACGAGGCCGTAGGCGAGCGCCGTGAGCAGCAGCAGGCCGCCCAGGGTCAGCCAGCCGATGCCCCGCGGCCCGTCGGCCCAGTCGCGATCGCCGAGTCCGAAGACGATGCGGTGCCCGTCCGCGGTCTGCCGTTGCAGCAGGCGGGGATCCTCGTCGTCCGATCCGTCGTGGCGATGCCAGTGGCGCTGACCTGGGTGGGAGTCGAACTGCGTGACCGGGCCCTCGATGCGCACCGACAGCGGCAGCCGCTGCGCCAGCGCCCGGGCCCGCGCCGGATCCGGCGGTGTGCCGATCTCCGCCGCCAGGCGGTCGACATAGTCCACGACGAGCGGCCGCAACAGCGTGTCCCAGCCCGCCGACAGCGCGCGCTGCATGCCCGCCACGAAGATGGCCGTCGTGGCCAGGGCCATCAGCACGAAGAGCAGGACCAGCCGGATGCGCAGCGAAGCCAGCAGGGCCCGGAGCCGGCGCGCGGCCCTCACGCCGCGGCTCCGGCAAAGGTGTAGCCGGCGTTGCGCAGCGTCTTGATGCAGTCCAGGGGCTCGAGCTTGCGGCGCAGCCGGCTCACCAGGATGTCCACGGCCCGGGTGTGCAGGTCGGCCTCGTGACCGCGCAGCCGGTTGAGGATCTCGTCCCGGTCGAAGACCCGTCCCGGCTCGCGCGCCAGCATCGCCAGCAGGTCGAACTCGGCGCCGGTCAACTCCACCAGCTCGCCCAGGCGCCGCACCTGGCGGCGCGCGAGGTCGATGCCCAGGCCCTCGAAGGCCAGCCGTGCCGCGGTGCCCGGGGGAGCGCCGCGCGCCCGGCGCATGATTGTCTGCAGTCGGGCCGCGAGCTCGCGCGGCTCGAAGGGCTTGGGCAGGTAGTCGTCGGCACCGAGCTCGAGGCCGACGACACGGTCCATGACGTCCCCGCGCGCCGTGAGCATCAGGATGGGCACGTCGCTCTCCCTGCGGATCGTGCGGCAGACCTCGAACCCGTCCATCTCGGGCAGCATGACGTCGAGGATCACCGCGTCATAGCCGCCATCGCGCAGCCGGGCCAGGCCCAGGCCGGGCCGTGCGGCGCTGTCCAGCCGCAGGTCGAAGCGCATCAGGTACTCGGCCAACGGCGCCGCGAGCCGGTCGTCGTCGTCGATCAGCAGGATGTGACGCATGAGCGCAATGCTCCCATTCGCGGCGCCGGACCGCAAGGGTTGCCGGCGCGCGCAACATGCACCCGGGCGGTGGTCAGGAGCGCCAGGAATCGTGGCCGCGCCGGTCCAGCCACGCCCGCAGCTTCGCCTGCTGGTCTGGCCGGAGGCTGTCGTAGAAGTCCGCGAGCGCGCCGATGGTGCGCGGGCTGTCGCCGCGCAGCACCTGTGTCTTCTCGTCCACCCAGGCCTGGGCGCGGGCCCGGTCGAGGCGCTCGCCCCCGACCAGCGAGCGCAGTTCGGCGCGGGGATCGGCGAGGCTCGCCACCACCGTGTTGCGGTGCTGGCGCAATTGGTCGAAGGCCGCGCCGAGCTTGAGCTTCTGGCCCGCGTCCAGCTGCAGCTCCTTCCCGGCGCGCTCCAGCACGCGTTCGCGCCACTTCACCGCGTCCTCCTGACTGATCTGCGAGCGTTGCCAGCCCTCGTGCCGCTGGCCGCAGGCCGCCAGGCCGCCCAGCAGCACCGCGCCGCCAACGACGCCGATGAGTGTGCGTTTGATCCAGGTCTTCATGAACGACTCCTTGGGCGCTTGCCCGTTGGTGTTGACAGGCCTGCATCCTGCCGACGCCCTGGGGAGCCGTCCTTTCGCGGCGGTATCGCCGTGTTTCGAGATGTTTCGCGGACGTACGCGCAGGTCTCCGCGCCGCGGCCCGTCGATGCTCTGGGGCGAGTGCATGCTCGCGGCAGAAGCCCGCGAGCCGCGCCGGTGGCCGAAGGCGACCCTGGCAGGGCTTGGCGCTCAGGCAGTCAGCAGTCGGGTCATCCGCTGCACATGCGCCGCCGGGTCCTCGAGCTGCCCGCCCTCGGCCAGCACCGCCTGGTCGAACAGCAGCTGCGCCAGATCGTCGAAGCGGGCGGCGTCGTCGAGCTTCTTCACCAGCGCGTGACCCGGGTTGACCTCGAGGATGGGCTGGCTGGCCGGGGCCGCCTGTCCAGCCTGCTTGAGCATGCGCGCCAGGTGGCCGCTCATCGCGCCGTCCTCCACCACCAGGCAGGCCGGTGAATCGACCAGGCGCGTGGTGGTGCGCACGTCCTTGGCGCGGTCCTTCAGCGCGGCCTGGAGCTTCTCGAGCACCGGTTTGAAGGCCTCGGCCGCTTCCTCGGCCTGTTTCTTCTCGGCCTCGTCCTGCAGCTTGCCCAGGTCGACCGCGCCCTTGGCCACGCTCTGCAGCGGCTTGCCGTCGAATTCGTAGAGGTGGCTGAGCATCCACTCGTCCACCCGGTCGGTCAGCAGCAGCACCTCCAGGCCCTTCTTGCGGAAGACCTCGAGCTGCGGGCTGCCCTTGGCCGCGGCCAGGGTCTCGGCGGTGATGTAGTAGATGGCCTCCTGGCCCTCCTTCATGCGCGCGACGTAGTCGGCGAAGGAAACCCCCTCGTCGGCCTGCGTGGAAGCGAAGCGCAGCAGCTTGGCCAGGCGCTCCTGGTTGGCGAAGTCCTCGCCCACGCCCTCCTTGAGCACCGCGCCGAACTGACCCCAGAACTCGGCGTACTTGTCCTTCTGGTTCTCGGCCACGTCCTCGAGCATGGACAGCACGCGCTTGGTCGAGCCCTCGCGGATGGCCTTGACGTCGCGGCTTTCCTGCAGCAGCTCGCGGCTGACGTTCAGCGGCAGGTCGGCCGAGTCGATCACGCCCTTGACGAAGCGCAGGTACACCGGCATCAGCGCCTCGGCGTCATCCATGATGAAGACACGCTTGACGTAGAGCTTGACGCCGCCGCGCTTGTCGCGGTTCCACAGGTCGAAAGGCGCCTTGGCCGGCACGTACAGCAGTTGCGTGTACTCGGTGCGGCCCTCCACCCGGTTGTGCGTGTAGGCCAGCGGGGCCTCGCTGTCGTAGCTGATCTGCTTGTAGAAGTCCTGGTACTCGGCGTCGGTGACCTCGCTCTTGCTGCGGGCCCACAGCGCGGCGGCCTTGTTGACCGTCTCCCACTCGTCCTTGACGACCTGCTTCTTGGCCTCGGCGTCCCACTCCTCCTTCTTCATCAGGATGGGCAGCGAGATGTGGTCGGAGTACTTGGAGACGATGGACTTGAGCTTCCAGGTGGAGAGGAACTCGGCCTCATCGTCGCGCAGGTGCAGGATCACGTCGGTGCCGCGCACGGGCTTGTCCAGGGCCTCGACCTCGAAGTCGCCGGTGCCGGCGCTGCTCCAGCGCACGCCCTGCTGGGCGGGCAGACCGGCGCGCCGGGTCTCCACCGTGATGCGGTCGGCGACGATGAAGCCCGAGTAGAAGCCCACGCCGAACTGGCCGATCAGGTTGGCGTCCTTCTTCTGGTCGCCCGACAGGCGGGCCATGAACTCGCGCGTGCCGCTCTTGGCGATGGTGCCCAGGTGGGCCACGGCCTCCTCGGCACTCATGCCGATGCCGTTGTCGCGGATGGTCAGGGTCTTCGCATCGGCGTCGAAAAAGACGCGCACGTCCAGGTTGGGTTGGTCTTCGTAGAGGGCCGCGTTGTCCAGCGCCTCGAATCGCAGCTTGTCGCAGGCGTCCGACGCGTTGGAGACCAGCTCGCGCAGGAAGATCTCCTTGTTGGAGTAGAGCGAATGGGTGACGAGGTGCAGGATCTGCTGCACCTCGGCCTGGAAGGAGTGGGTCTGCTTGTTCATCGTCTTGTCTTCAGGGGCAGGAAGGATGCGCAGCGCCGTAGGCCGCCGCGGGCCAGAGCGCGTCACCTGGAGCCGCGACCGGGGAATTCAAGTCCCGGGCGGCCATGGGCTCAACTTGTCTCACGCGCCACGTCGGCGTCGAAGTCCGACGCGCGCGCGGGCGCGTCGGAGTCCACCCACTGCGGGTAGGTCGCCCGGAAGCCCTCCACGATCCGCTGCAGCGGCATGTCGTCGAAGCTGCCGTGGTGGCGCATGTACTCCATGTGGCGCTGGCCGCTCTTGTCGTAGGGGTGGTAGAGCGAGTCATGCACGCCGTCGAAATCCAGCGGCAGCAGGCCGAAGCGCTCGCACAGCTCGATGTTGAAGGCCGGTGTGCACTTGCGCCAGGCGCCGTCCAGCCACAGGTCCACGTAGCCGTGCCAGACGAAGACGTCGGTCTGCATCGTGCGCCGCAGGCGCTCGGTGCTCAGATGGTTGCGCACGTCCGCATAGCCCACGCGGGCGGGGATGCCGGCGGCGCGCGCGGCCGCGGCCATCAGCGCGGCCTTGGTCACGCACCAGCCCACGCCGATCTCGAGCACGCTGCTCGCCCGCATGCCGGGCACGCTGAGATCGATGCGGTAGGGGTCGTAGCGAAAACCGTCGCGCACGGCGAGGTACAGCGCCGTGGCGCGCTGCCGGTCGTCGGCGCCCAGGGCGTGGCGGCGCGCGAAGTCGCCCACGGCCGGGTGGTCGCTGTCGAGCAAGGCCGTGGGGGCGAGGGTCGCGGGGGTGGGCTGGGGGGTCATGGGGCCGGCCCCGTCAGTTCGGGGCAGGAAAGTCACGGACAACCCTGAATTGTCGGCGACGTCGGCACCCTCGCCTGGCAGAGCCCGCCCGTCGAGGCTGCGGCGGGACCGCGAACGGCATTTCGAATTCAGGGTTTGTACTTAGACACAAACCCGATAAAACCCCTACGTCCTTCTTGGTGAGACCCGCCGCTCTCGACAGCGCCCCCGTGCTCATGCTCAGATCGACTTGTCGAACATGGGCTGCCAAGCCCGCCACCCCGGAGACTCCTGCGATGCCCCAACTCCACGTCAACGGCAAGCTGCTGAACTACGAGGCAGAGGCCGACACCCCGCTGCTGTGGGTGCTGCGCGAACAACTCGGCATGACCGGCACGAAGTACGGCTGCGGTGTCGCCCAGTGCGGCGCGTGCACGGTGCACATCGACGGCGCGCCGATCCGCTCCTGCGTACTGCCGGCCGCGGCCGTGCAGCCGACGCAGAAGGTCACGACCATCGAAGGCCTGTCGCCCGACGGCAGCCACCCGGTGCAGAAGGCCTGGGCAGCGCTGGACGTGCCGCAGTGCGGCTACTGCCAGAGCGGCATGATCATGGCCGCGGCGGCCCTGCTGAAGGACAAGCCCAGGCCCACCGACGCCGACATCGACGAGGCCATGACCAACATCTGCCGCTGCGGCACCTACAACCGCGTGCGCGCGGCGATCAAGGTCGCCGCCGGGGCCGACGCCAAGACCGCGGGTCTGGACATCATCCACGTGACGAGGAGGGCCTGAACATGAGCAAGCTCTACCAGGAGGCCTTCGAGGCGCAGGCCGCCGGCAGCGCCGGCAGCGCGCCCGCCACCGGCATCAGCCGCCGCCGCTTCATCGGCAGCGCCGCCGCCGCGGGCTCGCTCGTCGTCGGCTTCCCCCTCTCGGCGCAGGCCCAGCAGGCGGCCACCATGCCCCCGGAGATCAAC
>JBILNB010000032.1:0-46893 GCA_044375195.1 Rubrivivax sp.
CGCACAGCCGGCCCTTGTGACGCGGGTCGGCCAGTTCCTCGTAGGTGTCGACGTCGTCGCGCTGCACCGCGGCCTTGTCGTACACGACGACCCGGGCGCGGGTGGACAGGCCGAACCAGGCCGTGCGGCCGTCGGCCGTGGGCCGGGCGCGCAGCTGCGCCGGGATGGCCTGCTCCAGCGGCGCCGACTTCACCGGCAGGAAGAGCCCGTCGGCCTCGGCCCGCCACAGGCGCGCCGCGTCCACCAGCAGCACCACGTCGGCCGGCGAGGCCTGGCCCTCGGTGCGCAGGCGCGCCAGGATGCCGGCGTCGTCGGCGTCCACGCGCTGGATGCGGATGCCGGTGGCCTGGGTGAAGCCGGCATACAGCGCCTCGTCGGTGGGGTAGTGGCGGGCCGAGTAGATGCTGAGCACGCCCTGGGCCGCCGCCGTGCCGGCAGCAAGCAGCAGGGCAGCCGCCAGGGCGGCGCGCCGCCGCGCCGCGGGGCGCGCGGACGGCTGGGCGGAGCGGAGGGACAGGATCGACATGGTCAGGAACCTCGTGGCAGGGCGCACAGGGCGGGGGGCCGGGCAAGCCGGCCGCGTTGGGTCAGGGCGGGCTTGCCGTCCGGTGGAATCCATAGTGTAGCGAATGAGAATCATTCCTATTTGATCAGGGTCAAGGCGACCGGGCCGCGCGGGTCCGCGCCGGCGCCCCGACAATCCCGCTGATGCTGCACTTCGAACTCCTGCGCACCGAGGGCCACGCGCGCCGCGCGCGCCTGAAACTGAACCACGGCGTGGTCGAGACGCCGATCTTCATGCCCGTGGGCACCTACGGCACGGTCAAGGGCGTGATGCCGCGCTCGCTGCGGGAGATGGGCGCGCAGATCATCCTGGGCAACACCTTCCACCTGTGGCTGCGCCCGGGCCTGGAGGTGCTGCGCCGCTTCGGCGGGCTGCACCGCTTCGAGCGCTGGGAGCGTCCCATCCTGACCGATTCCGGCGGCTTCCAGGTCTGGTCGCTGGGCGAGATGCGCAAGATCACCGAGGAGGGCGTGCGCTTCGCCTCGCCGGTCAACGGCGACAAGCTCTTCCTCACGCCTGAGGTCAGCATGCAGATCCAGACGGTGCTGAACTCCGACATCGTGATGCAGCTCGACGAGTGCACGCCCTACGAGACCGGCGGCCAGCTCACGACCGAGTCGCAGGCGCGCGCCTCGATGGAGATGAGCCTGCGCTGGGCGCTCCGCAGCCGCGACGAGTTCGCCCGCCTGGGCAACCCGAACGCGCTGTTCGGCATCGTCCAGGGCGGCATGTACGAGGGCCTGCGCGAGGAGTCGCTCGCGCGCCTGGTCGAGCTCGAGCTGCCCGGCTACGCCGTCGGCGGCGTCAGCGTCGGCGAGCCCAAGGCCGAGATGCTGCGCATCATGGCGCACACCCCGCACCGCCTGCCCGTGCACAAGCCGCGCTACCTGATGGGCGTGGGCACGCCCGAAGACCTGGTGGAGGGCGTGGCCTGCGGCGTGGACATGTTCGACTGCGTGATGCCCACGCGCAACGCGCGCAACGGCCACCTGTTCACCCGCTTCGGCGACCTGAAGATCCGCAACGCCCGCCACCGCGAGGACGAGCGCCCGCTGGACGAGACCTGCACCTGCCACACCTGCTGCGGCGAGGCCCTGCCCGGCGGCGGCACGGCCGGCGGCTTCAGCCGCGCCTACCTGCACCACCTCGACCGCTGCGGCGAGATGCTCGGGCCGATGCTGGCCAGCATCCACAACCTGCACTACTACCTGAACCTGATGCGCGAGGTGCGTGAGGCGCTGGACGCAGGCCGCTTCGAGGCCTTCCGCCGCCAGTTCCACGCCGACCGGGCGCGCGGGGTGGGGTAGGCGCCGCCCGGGCGTAAGCCCGGGTCCTTGCGCGGTCAGTCCGCGGTGCCCGGCACCGCCCGCGCCACGCGGCCGCTGGCGTAGAAGCCGCGCAGGTTCTCCAGCACCAGCGCCACCATGTCGGCGCGCGTCTCGCGCGTGGCGCTGGCCGCGTGCGGCATCAGCACCACGTTGTCCAGCGCCCGCAGCGCCGGGTCGATGTCGGGCTCGCGCGCGAACACGTCCAGCCCGGCGCCGGCGAT
This sequence comes from Rubrivivax sp., assembly GCA_044375195.1. Lineage (GTDB taxonomy): Bacteria > Pseudomonadota > Gammaproteobacteria > Burkholderiales > Burkholderiaceae_C > Rubrivivax. The sequence goes on from JBILNB010000032.1 coordinate 2,115, forward strand.
GGTGCCGTCCCGCAAGGCCGCCACGAGCGCAGCCTCGTCGACAAGCGAGCCGCGCGCGATGTTGATCAGGAAGCCCTGCGGGCCGAGCGCGCGCAGCACCTCGGCGCCGATCATCCCGTCCGCCCCCGGGCCGGCCGAGGCCGCGAGCACCAGGAAATCAGCCCAGCGCGCGAGCGCCAGCAGGTCGGGCTCGTGCGCCTGCGGCAGGTCGGGCAGCGGGCGCCGGTTGTGGTAGCGCGCCGCCATGTCGAAGCCCGTGGCACGGCGCGCGATGGCGCGGCCGATGCGCCCGAGGCCGACGATGCCCAGGCGCTTGCCGCTGACGCGCGTCGTCGACACGAAAGGCCCGCGCTCCCAGGCGCCGCTGCGCACGAAGCGGTCGGCCAGGCAGACCCCGCGCGCCACGTCGATCAGCAGGCCGAAGGCGGCGTCGGCGACGCAGTCGTTGAGCACGTCGGGCGTATAGCCGAGCGGGATGCCGCGCTCGCGCAGGGCCTGGAGGTCGAAGGTGTCGAAGCCGACGCCGAAGCTCGACACCACGCGCAGCGCCGGCAGGGCCGACAGCAGCGCGCGGTCGGCGCCGACGCGCGCCGAGGTGACCAGGCCGCTGAAGGCCGCGCCGTGGCGCGCCAGCCAGGCGGCGGGGTCGGGCTGCTCGTGCAGGCGGGTGATGTCGAACTCGCGCGCCAGCGCCTGCTCGAGCTGCGGCAGCAGGCGCCCGTGCTGCAGGACGCGTTCCATGGCGAGAGAGGCGGTTCAGTCGGGTTCGGGCCAGTGTAGGAGGGCCCGCGCGCGAGGCGTCAAGCGCAACCCCGGAATTTCGCAGCGCGAAAACCCGTGTCGTCCCGCTTGCGGGCGGCGGCGATGGGCTGCATCCTCGCCCCACGATGATCACCGCGGAGCTGATCCAGCACGTTGCCGGCTCGCTGTACGAGCGCGCGCTCAAGGGCATCCCAGCCGACACGCACCGGGCGCTGCAGGCCGCGCTCGGCCACGAGTCGTCCGGCACCGGGCGGCGCACGCTGATGATGATGCTCGACAGCGCCGACGCCGCCGAGCGCGAGGGCGCGCTCGTCTGCACCGACGTCGGCATCCCCGTGTACTCGGTCAAGGTCGGCACGCGCGCGCGCCTGGAGGGCCCGCTGCGCGCCGCGATCGCGCAGGGCTACGAGGCGCTGGTGCGCCGCATCGACCCGCCGATCCTGAAGATGGTCACGCACCCGCTGACGCACGAGCGCGGCCACACCGGCCGCGACATCCCCATCGTCAGCTTCGACATGGTCGACGGCGACGACGGGCTGGAGATCGTGTGCGCGCCCAAGGCCATGGGCAGCGGCCGCTGGGAGGAGCTGAAGACCTTCGTCTACCCGACGCTGGAGCAGATCGAGTCCTACGTGCTCGAGGTCGTGGCGCGCGCCGGCTCGCAGCCCTGCCCGCCCATCGTCGTGGGCGTGGGCATCGGCGGCAGCTTCGACCACGCGGCCCGCCTGGCCAAGCAGCAGGTGCTGCGCCCGCTCGGCCAGGCCCATCCCGAGCCCGCCATCGCGGCGATGGAGCAGCGCCTGCTGGGCGCCGTGAACGCGCTCGGCTTCGGCCCCATGGGCCTGGGCGGGCAGGCCGGGGCGATGGGCGTGCACGTGGACTACGCCGGCAGCCACGGCTTCATGCCGGTGGCCGTGGCGCTGAACTGCTGGATCAACCGCCGCACCGGCGCGCGCATCGACGCCGACGGCCACGTGGAGTGGACCGGATGACCCCGGGCGCCACCCCGGTCGCGGGCGTGCCGGCTGTCCCGGCAGGCGCGACGCCACTGCGCCTGCCCTTGTCGGCGCCGGACGTGCGCGCGCTCGTGGTGGGCGACACCGTCGCCCTCAGCGGCGAGATCACCATCAGCATCGGCCTGCCCACGCACCGGCGGATGGCCGAGCACGCCGCCGCCGGCCGCCCGCTGCCGGTGGATCTGCGCGGCGGCGCCTTCTTCCACCTCAGCGCCTACCTGGACGAGGCCGATGGCGCCGCGCTGCCGCGCGCGCTGTACATGAACCCGAGCACGAGCACGCGCTACAACGAGTGGATGCCCACACTCGTGCGCGGGCTGGGCCTGCGCCTGGTCGGCGGCAAGGGCGGGCTCGACGCCGCCAGCGCGCAGGCGCTGCGCGAGGCCGGCTGCGCCTATCTGTCCTTCCTGGGCGGGGGCTGCCCGCTGCTGTCGCGCGCCATCGAGGCCGTGGTCGCCAGCCACTGGACCGAGTACATCTCGCAGTTCCGCCTGACCACGCTGCGCGTGCGCGACCTGCCGGCCACCGTGGCCATCGACGCGCACGGCCGCAGCCTCTACGCCGACCTGCACGACGCCGCCGCGCAGCGCCTGCCGCAAGTGCTGCAGGAACTGCGCGCCCGGCGCGAGGCGGCGCCGCGCTTCGGGGCGCCGCCAACCTGAGACACCGACCCCGACCAACCCAACGCAGAGGAGACCGCCCCATGACCCACAAGACCCCGCCGCGACGCCGCGCCCTCGGCCGCCTGGCCGCCCTGAGCACCATGAGCGCGCTGGCCCTGCTGACCGCGCCGGCGCTGGCCCAGGACAACTGGCCCAACCGCCCGGTCCGGCTGATCGTGCCCTTCCCGGCCGGGGGCAGCACGGACATCGTCGCGCGCGCCATCGCGCAGCACCTCAGCGGCGTGTTCGGGCAGCAGTTCGTCGTCGACAACCGCGGCGGCGCGGGGGGCAACATCGGCACCGATGCCGTCGCCAAGGCCGCCCCCGACGGCTACACGATCGGCCTGTCGACCTCGGGCCCGCTGGCGAACAACAAGTCGCTGTACAAGGCCATGCCCTACGACTCCGACAAGGACCTGGCACCGGTGGCGCTGGTGGGCGAGATCCCGCTGGTGATCGCCTCGAACCCGGCGACGAAGGTGACCAACCTGCGCGAGTTCGTCGAACTCGCGCGCGGCGCCACGCCGCCGGTGACGATGGGCCACCCGGGCAACGGCACGATCGGCCACCTGGCGATCGAGGGTCTGAAGGCGCGTGCCGGCATCGGCGCCCAGGTCGTGCCCTACAAAGGCGACACCGCGCTGATGACCGATCTCATCGGCGGCCAGGTCCAGGCCCTGTCGGCGCCCGTCTCCACCTTCATCGCCAACATCCAGTCAGGCCGGCTCACCGGTCTGGCCGTGACCTCGCGCGCGCGCTTTCCCGGCCTGCCACAGGTGCCCACCGCGCTGGAGCAGGGCATCGACCTGGAGGCCACGGTCTGGTTCGCCGTCGTCGGGCCGGCGGGGCTGCCGGCGGCCATCGCCAACCGGCTGAACCAGGAGATCAACAAGTACACCTCGTCGGCCGAGGGCCGGGCCAGGCTCTCGCAGTTCGGCCTGGTCGAGGTCAACGCCCCGCCGCAGACGCTGGGCGCGCTGATGAGGAGCGAGGCCGCGAAGTGGAAGCCGCTGGTCGAGGCGGCCAAGATCTCCCTGCAATGACAAGCACCGGGGCGCGCGCACTCTCGCGCCCCGAGCCGGACACACGCCGATGACGACCTCCCGCCCCCTGCTCTACGACGCCCATGCCCACCTGGTGGCCGACGACCAGGCGCGCTACCCGCGCAACCCGATGCAGCGCGCGCCCGACGCGCCTTACCGGCCCCCAGGCGTGATCGGCCGGCCCGGCGGCCAGCACGGGCCGAACCCCGTCAACGAGGTGCCCGACGCCTCGCGCCTGCTGCGCTGGATGCAGGAGGAGAACGTCGACGGCATCGTCGCGGTGCAGAAGCGGATGATCTACCGCTACGACAACAGCTACATCCTCGACTCCTCGGACGCCCACCCCGCGCTGTTCAGCGCCGTGGTCATCCTGGACGCCGAGGACGCCGGCACGCCGGCGTTGGTGCGGCGCTGGGTCCGCGACCACGGCCTGGCGGGCCTGCGCCTGTTCGGCGGCCGGCGGCCCGACGGCAGCATGCCCTGGCTGGACTCGCCGGCCGCGCTGCGCTCCTGGGAGGTGGCGCAGGAGGCGGGCATCGTGATGGACCTGGAGGTGCTGGCCCAGGGCGGCGGCGGCCCGTCGATCCCGGCCATCATGGCGCTCGCGCGCGCCCACCCGGACGTGCGCGTCGTGCTGGACCACCTGCTCGAGCCCGAGATGGACGAGGGCGCGCACTTCGGCCTGGACGAGCGCTACGAGCAGCTCGCGCAGTGCCCGAACATCTCCTTCAAGTTCACCTCGATCAACCTCGACATCTGCCGCGAGGCCGGCATCCCGGCGGAGAAGGTGCTGCGGCGCGCCGTCGACCTGTACGGGGCCGACCACGTGATGTGGGGCTCGGACATCGGCACCTCCTCGGGCACCTACCGGGAGATGGTCGCGCGCTTCCTCGAGGCGGCCGTGCTGCTGACGCCCGCGGAGCTGCGCGCCGTGGGCCACGACACCGGCCGGCGCGTCTTCGTCAAGGGCGGCACGAAGGGCCTCGCGTCTTGAACCCCGCCGCCGACCACGACCACGCCAGCCTCGACGCCGAGGGCATGGACACGGCCACGGCCTACCGGCTGCTGTGCGGTGTGGTGGCGCCGCGCCCGGTGGCCTGGATCACGACCGTGGACGCGCACGGCCTCGTCAACGCCGCGCCCTTCAGCTCCTACAACTACGTCGCCCACAGCCCGCCGATGGTGGCGGTCAACATCGGCCGGCGCGGCCCCGGGCTGAAGGACACTGCGCGCAACATCGAGCGCAGCGGCGAGTTCGTCGTCAACGTGGCCACGCTCGACACGTTGGAGCCCATGCACCAGAGCTCGGCCGAGTACCCACCCGAGCGCAGCGAGGCGGAGGCCCTGGGCCTGGCGCTGCTGCCCGGGCGCTGGACCGCCGTGCCCCGTATCGCCGTCTCGCCGGCGCACCTGGAGTGCCGGCTGCACGCGCAGCTGAGCCTCGGGCCGCTGAACACGCTCTACATCGGGCGCGTGCTCGGCTTCCACCTGGGCCGCAGCGTCTTCGACGGCCGCAACGTCGACACGGTGAAGCTGCAGCCCGTGGCGCGCCTGGGCGGGCCCTACTACGCAGCGCTGGGCCAGATCTTCGAGCGGCCGGTGCTGCAGGCGCCGCCGGGCGGCCTTGCGCCTGCGGCCGCGGCAGGCCCGGGCCCGGCCCGCGCCGATGCCCGCCGCGAGGACCCGCCCCGATGAACCGCCCCCGCACGTTGCAGCGCCAGAGCGCGCGCTACCAGGTCGGCACCTTCGTGAAGACCGCGTCGCCGCACGTGGTCGAGGTGCTGGGCACCACTGCGCTGGACTTCGCCGTCGTCGATGCCGAGCACGCGCCGCTGGACCGCGCCGCGATCGACCTGATGATGCTCGCGGGCCGTGCCGCCGGGCTGCCGCTGCTGGTGCGCATCCCCGACGCCGCGGCCGCCACCGTGCTGTCGGTGCTGGACATGGGGGCCGCCGGGCTGCTGGTGCCGCACGTGGACACGCCGCAGATCGCGCAGGAGGTGGTGCGCCACGCGCGCTTTCGCGGCGGCGACCGGGGCTACTCGAGCTCGCCGCGCTTTGCCGGCTATGGCAGCCTGGGCATGAAGCAGGCCCTGCTGGCCGGCGACGACGCGCTGGTCGTGTGCCAGATCGAGAGCCCGCAGGCGGTGGAGAACGCGGCCGCGATCGCGGCCGTGCCCGGCGTCGACGGGCTGTTCGTCGGCCGCGCCGACCTGGCCCTGGCGATGGGCCTGGACGACCCGCGCCACCCCGAGGTGGCCGCCGCCGCCGAGCGCGCGCTCGCGGCCGCGCGCGCCGCGGGCAAGCTGGTGGGCGTGTTCTGCGGCAGCACGGCCGAGCGCGACGCCTACGCCGCCGCGGGCGTGAACTGGTTCGTCTTCGGCTCCGACCAGGCCTTCATGCGCCAGGGCGCGGCCGCCGCGGCGCACCCCGGGGCCTGAGAACCCGAGCCACCGCGCCGCCCCCACCCTTCCACCCCTGCCCGAGCCCGAGGACCCGCCCATGCCCAGCCTGGCCACCGCCCCCACCCCCGCGCGCCACCACGCCGCCGCACCGCAGCGCGAGACACCGGGCGAGCACACCTGGATCACCCGCGGCGCGAACTTCGTCGTCGCACTGTCGCAGGTGCGCGCGGGCACCGTGCTGGAGCGCCGGGACCAGCCCGACGAGCACATGGTGCTGCTCGCCGACCTGGACGCGCGCATCGAGGCCGGCGGCGAGGTGCTCGAGGCCGGGCCCGAGTCGCTGACCATCGTGCCGCCGGGGCCCAGCCGCGTCACGGCCACGGGCGACGGCACCGTGGTGCGGGTCTTCTCGGCGCGCGCGGCCGACCTGCTGGCCGCTGCCGGCAACGCCGCGGTCTACGCCGCCGGCGCCCCCGAGGTCGCGCCGCTCGTGCCCTGGCCCGCGCCCCCGGACGGCTGGCGCCTGCGCCACTACCGGCTGGCCGAGCACACCCGGCCCGGCACCAACATGCGCATCTTCCGCTGCACGACGCTGATGCTCAACGTGATGACGCCGCGCCCGGTGGCGCGCGACGTGCGCAAGCTCAGCCCGCACTCGCACGCCGACTTCGAGCAGGGCTCGCTGGCGCTGCGCGGGCAGTGGGTGCACCACCTGCGCCACCCGTGGACGCCCGACCTGAGCGAGTGGAAGCCCGACGAGCACCTGGAGATGGACAGCCCCTCGCTGCTGGTCATCCCGCCCAAGGTGATCCACACGAGCCGCAACGTCAACGACGGCGGGGCCTGGCTCGTGGACATCTTCGCGCCGCCGCGGCTGGACTTCGCCACCACGCCGGGCAAGGTCGCGAACGAGGCCGACTACCCGCTGCCGCCGGGCGCGGTGGCCGGCGCGGCCGCGTCGGAGTGAGTCTTCCGCCCGATCAGGCGCTTGCCCGCGGAAAAAACGGTCAGCGGCCGGATCCCGGCTGAGCCCCTGCGTCCCGGTCGGCCAGCGCGTCCAGCCGAGCCGAGGCCGCGCGCGCGGCCTCGCGCATCGGCGGGCCCAGGCTGGCCACGGCCTCGGCCACCGGCATCGTCGAGGCGAACCAGGTCATCCCCATGCTCGCGACGACGCGGCCGTGCTCGTAAAGCGGCACCGCCAGGGTGTTCGACACCGGCCTCACCGCAGGGTCACGCAGCGCGTAGCCGCGCGCGCGCGTCTCCTCCAGCATCGCGCGCAGGGACTCGGGGTTGCCGGCGGCGCGGTCCTCGGGCCGGGTCGAGTGCGCGAGCGGGCTCAGCAGGGCCTGGCGCTCCTCGGGCGAGCAGAAGGCGAAGTAGGCGCGGCCGAGCGCGCGGCTGACCAGCGACAGGCGCATGTTGATGCTGGAGTGCAGCAGCGACAGCGGTGACTGCTCGATGGTGCTGTAGCGCACGACCACGGCGTCGACATCGGGCACGGCGACGGCCACCGGCCACTTGTGGCGCGCGGTGAGCGCGTCGGCCACCGGGGCGGCCGCCTCGATGACGCGCGGCTCGCGGTGGTAGCCGCAGGACAGCGAGCGCACGGCAGAGGTCAGCACGTAGGCGCCCGGCTGCGGCGCCGGCCGCACCAGGCCCTGCGCCACCAGCGTCTGCAGCAGGCGCACCAGGGTGGGCTTGGGCAGCCCGGTCTGCCGGTGCAGCTGGTCCAGCGTCGAGACGGGCTGCCGGTTCAGGCACTGCAGCAGCCCGATGGCGCGCTCGACCGCGCGCACAGGAGGAAACGACGCCATCGGCCGATTGTAGGAAGCGGCCGCGCCACGGCATCCACAGCCCGCCCCTGTTAGGCTCCCGCTGCCGACCGCGCCCCCGCATGACGCCCGCCGCCCTGCCCCCGCTGACGCACCACGAGATCCTGGCGCTGGTGGAGCCCTTCGTGCGCGCCGGGCACCGACCCGACCTGGCGCGCAGCGACCGCGTGCAGCGCCGCATCGTCTTCCACCCGCAGGCGCTGGCCGGTGATGCGCCGGCGCTGCCGCCGCTGACGCAGACCCTGGTGCTGGAGCAGCCCGAGCCCGGGCGCTGCACGCTGGCGCGCAGCCTGACCTCGGCCGAGGGGCCCGAGGCCCGGGTGGAACTGGAGGGCGAAGACCCGGCCGCGCTGCTGCAGCGGCTGCAGGCCCTGCCGCCGCAGCGCCAGTTCCTGGTCGTCGACGGGGTGGTGGTAGCGCTGCAGCAGCGCCTGCCGGCACCGGGCCCGGGGGGCGCCGCGCCCGCCCCCGTGCTGCGCGAGGCCGAGGCGCGCGTGGCCGGCCTCAGGCTGCGCGCGCGCGTCTCGGGCGTGGGCGGCTACCCGGCCGAGCTGGAACTGCTGCAGGGCGACGGCCCCGCGCCGCGCCTGCCCGACGACCTGCTGGCCGTGCTGGGCGGCCCCTGGAGCCACCTGACCGCGTTGCAGCGCGGCTGGATCGGCACCATCGCCCTGCGCGGCGAGGAGCCGCGCCGCAGCGCGCTGGCGATGGAGCGCCTGGCGCAGACCGTGGCCCACCTCACGCGCACGCTGGCCGAGCCGCCGCCGCGCTTCCACGAGCGCCATCGCCGCGCGCGCTGGATCGCGGGGCTGCGCGGCACGCTGCCCGTCCTGGTGGGCCTGGCCGTCGTCGGCGCGGCCCTGTACGCCCAGCGCCTCGGGCCCGAGGGCCAGTCGACTTTGGCGATGCTGGCCAACGCCACGCCGCCGCTGCTGCTGATGCTGCTGTTCCTGCGCAAAGAGATCCCGCGCATCGGCCTGCCCCGCGTGCCGCGCCGCCCGGCGCCCGATGCGTGGACGCCGCGCGCGCCGGCACCGCGCGAAGCCGCGCCGCCGGCCTGAGCAGCCGCCTCAGGCCGCGCGTTCGGGGTAGGGGCTGGTCTCGGCCGCCTCCATCATGGCGCGGGCCAATTGCTCGATGAGCTGCGCGCGCAGCCCCTGGCGGGACGGGTCGGCCCACAGGTTGCGCAGCTCGAGCGGGTCCTCGTGCAGGTCGACCAGCTCGCCGGCGTCCTGCCCGGCCCACAGCGTCAGGCGGTGGCGCGGCGTCATCAGCGTGCGCATGCGCACGCGCTGGCTCCAGCCGAAGTCGCGGCGCTGCCCTTCTTCCTCGATCAGCAGGTGGGGGCGGGCGGGTGGCACGCGGTCGTCGATCGGGGCGGGGATCTGGCCGTCGGCTGCGTGGTCGATCGATCGGTCGATCGGACCGTCCATAAGGCCCAGCAGCGAGACGCCCTGCATGCCCTGGGCCGGCTCGACGCCGGCGCGCTCGAGCACGGTGGTGCCGATGTCGAGCGTCTGCGCCAGCGCAGCGCAGCGGCCGGGCCGGCGCCGGGCGGCGGTGTCGCGCCAGACGAAGGGCACACGCGTCAGCGCGCGGTAGTGCAGCCCGCCCTTGAGCAGCAGGCCACGGTCGCCGAGCATGTCGCCGTGGTCGCTGGTGAAGGCGAGGACCGTGTCGTCGTCCAGGTCGAGCCGCCGCAGCGTCGCGTGCACGCGCGCCACCGCGTCGTCGATGAAGCCGAGGCTGCCCAGGTTCAGCGCCAGGGCCTCGCGCGCCTCGCGCGCGGTGCAGGCGAAGACGCCATGGCCCGACTTGCGCGCCATGCCGCGCGCGGCCGCCTCGCGCAGCGCGCGCACGGCCGCCGGCGGGTCGTGCAGCGGCGCGTCGAAGCTCGCCGGCAGCGGCACCTCGTCGGGGCCGACCAGGTCCCACCAGCGACCGGGCGGCGTGTAGGGGTGGTGCGGGTCGGGGAAGGAGCACTGCAGGAAGAAGGGCCGACCACCCGGCGCCCCGGCGCCGGCGCGCCCGCCCTCGGCGGCCCAGCGCTCCAGCAGCTCGCAGCAGCGCTCGGCCACCCAGCGCGTGGGGTGCAGCTCCTCGGGCAGGGCCGTGCGCCAGGCCTGGCGGTGCGCGGCCAGCGCCAGGCCGGGGGCGGGCAGCGCCGCCCCGGGGCCGATCAGGCGCTCGGCGTCGGGCGCGTGCGCACGCAACCAGCGCCGCCAGTGGCCGTGCTGCTCGTCGGCGTGGCCGATCGTCAGCGCCACCTCCTCGAAGCCGTAGTAGGGCAGCTCCAGCTCATGCGCGGGGTCGTCCTCCCAGCGCTGCCAGAGCTCCTGGCCGTGGGCGCCGGGCGCCGGGTGACGGGCCGCGAGCGGGCGCCGCGGCTCGCCCGGCGCCGGCCAGGCGGGCGGCGTGGTCGTGATGTTCTGCAGGTGCGCCTTGCCCACCAGCGCGGTGCGCCAGCCGGCCGCGCGCAGCAGCTCGACGAAGGTGCGCTCGCCGTGCGGGAGCTCGCGCCCGTTCATCTGCACGCCGTGCAGGCTGGGCAGGCGCGAGGTCATCAGCGTGGCGCGGTTGGGCTGGCACAGCGGCGTGGCGACGTGAAAGGCATCGAACACGCAGCCCTGCGCCGCGATCGCGTCCACGGCCGGCGTGCGTGCCAGGGCCTGGCCCTCGCAGCCCAGCAGGCCGGCAGGCTGCTGGTCGGTGACGAAGAGGATGAAGTTGGGGCGGGGGCTCATGGCATCGGGGAGGTCGGGCGTGGCACGGCGCGCGTGGGGGGTGAGGACGCGGGGGAAGCGGTTCCTGGGCAGGGTCGAGACGCCGCCGGGCGCTGGCAGCCTGGATCTTGACACCACCCGGCCCCGCCCGGAGCTTCGCACCAGGGCAAGACCGTGCGCCGGCGCGCCCGGGCGGCGGCAAGGGACAATCCGCCCCCCACATCTGCTGCGCCTGAACCCCGTGAGCAACCGCCTGACCCAGATCGCCACCCGCACCGGAGACGACGGCACCACCGGCCTCGGCGACGGCAGCCGCGTGCCCAAGGACCACCTGCGCGTGCAGGCCATGGGCGACGTCGACGAGCTGAACTCGGCCATCGGCGTGCTGCTGGCCGAGCCGCTGCCCGACGACGTGCGCGAGCTGCTCGTGACGGTGCAGCACGAGCTCTTCAACCTGGGCGGCGAGCTGTCCATCCCCGGCTACACGCTGCTGAAGGCGCAAGCCGTGGCCGGCCTGGACGAGGCCCTGGCGCACTACAACGCCACGCTGCCGCGGCTGAAGGAGTTCATCCTCCCGGCGGGCACGCGCAGCGCGGCTCTGGCGCATGTGTGTCGCACCGTGGCCCGCCGCGCCGAGCGCGCGGTGGTGGCGCTGGGCGCGGGCGAGGCCGTAAACGACGCGCCGCGCCACTACCTCAACCGCCTGTCGGACCTGATGTTCGTGCTCGCGCGCGTGCTCAACCGCGCCAACCTCGACGGCCTGGGCGGCGACGACGTCTACTGGCGCAGCGAGCGACTGGCGCGCGAGGGGGGGTGAGAGGCCCGGAGGCTGAGCTGAGCCTCCGAGATCCCGCACACCCCCCCGAACACGCCCCCCGCCGCGCCTGTCGCCTCAAGCCCGGGCTCGGCGTGCCTGCACGGCGTCGCTGAGCGTCTGCAGCACGCCCACCGAATCCTCCCAGCCGATGCAGGCGTCGGTGATGCTCTGGCCGTAGGCCAGCTGCACCGGGTCGTCCTTGCCGGGTGTGAACTTCTGGGCTCCGGCCTGGAGATGGCTCTCGACCATGATGCCGAAGACGGCGCGGCTGCCGCCGGCGAGCTGACCGGCGATGTCGCGCGCCACCTCGACCTGCTTCTGGTGCTGCTTGCTCGAGTTGGCATGGCTGAAGTCCACCATCAGCCGGGTCTCGAGCTTGGCCGCGCCGATCTCCTGGCAGGCTGCGGCCACGCTCGCGGCGTCGTAGTTCGGCGCCTTGCCGCCGCGCAGGATGACGTGGCAGTCCTTGTTGCCGGTGGTCTCGACGATGGCCACCTGGCCGTTCTTGTGCACCGACAGGAAGTGGTGCGGCCGCGCCGCGGCCTGGATGGCGTCGATCGCGATCTTGACGTTGCCGTCGGTGCCGTTCTTGAAGCCCACCGGCGCCGACAGGCCGGAGGCAAGCTCACGGTGCACCTGGCTCTCGGTGGTGCGCGCGCCGATCGCGCCCCAGGCGATCAGGTCGCCGATGTACTGCGGGCTGATCACGTCCAGGAACTCGCTGCCCGCGGGCATGCCCTGGCGGTTGATGTCCAGCAGCAACTGGCGCGCGATGCGCAGGCCCTCGTGGATGCGGTAGCTCTCGTCGAGGTAGGGGTCGTTGATCAGGCCCTTCCAGCCCACCGTCGTGCGCGGCTTCTCGAAGTACACGCGCATCACGATCTCCAGCGTGTCGGCGAAGCGCGTGCGCTCGGCCTTCAGGCGGCGCGCGTACTCCAGCGCCGCGGCCGGGTCGTGGATGGAGCACGGCCCCATGATGACCAGCAGGCGGTCGTCGTCACCGTGCAGGATGCGGCGCACGGCCTGCCGCGTGTCGGCGATCTGCTTCTCGACCGGCGTGCCCGCGATCGGGAAGAACTTGATCAGGTGTTCGGGCGGCGGCAAGGGCGTCACGTCCTTGATGCGCTGGTCGTCGGTCTGGCTGGTCTTCTCGCGCTGGGCATACCAGTCCTCGGCGGCGGAGCGGTGGGGCATGACGGGGTCCTTTCCGGGTTGGGCGTGGGTTCAGGGGTGTCGTCGGCGCGCGGGGCCCAAAAAAAAACCGCCGGGGGTTCCGGCGGTTTCTGGGGTCGGCGCGCTCGCTCTACTGTGCGTGGGCCTCTCCAGCCGCCAGGCGGCACGAGAAGAAAAAGTACGCAAAGTAAAACGCGGCAGGGCGACGCATGGATGGGAATGTAGCACGCGTCCGGGCGCGCTATGCTCCTGCGCATGAGTGCTTTCCCCGAGAACCGGCACCGTCCCGGCAGCTCGGATGCCTGGCGGCGTCCCGGGGGTGGGCTGCCGTACCGGAGCCCGCCGTGAGCCCGGTCGAGCCCGGTGACCCTGCCCGGCGCGCGGTCTGCGTCGCCGGCGCCATGGCTCCCTGGGTCGGCCCGGACGCCCAGGCCGCCGCCCCGGGCGCCGTGGCGCAGCCCGTCCCGGGCGGGCCGTCGGCGTCCGCGGCCAGTCCTTGGGCCCGTATCGACGCGGCCGTGGCGCGCGCAGTCGCCGAGGGTCGCCTGCCGGGGGCGGTGGTGCGGGTCGAGCACCATGGCGCCGGCCGGGCAGCGGTGCACGACAGCGTCGTCGGCCGCAAGGCCCTCGAGCCCGCGCCCGAGCCACTGGACGCCGCCACCGTCTACGACGCCGCCTCGCTGACCAAGGTCGTGGTCACGGCCCCGGTGCTGATGCGCCTGGTCGAGGGCGGGGCGCTGGACCTGGCCACGCCGGTGCGCCGCATCGTCCCGGCCTTCGGCGGCGGCGACGGCATCACCGTGCGCCACCTGCTGACGCACACCTCGGGCCTGCCCGCGAGCCTGCCGCTGGAGACGCCCTGGGCGGGCCACGACGAGGCCGTCGCGCTGGCTTGCCGCAGCCAGCCCACGCACGCGCCGGACGGGCTGTTCCGCTACTCCGACGTCAACTTCGTGCTGCTGGGCGACATCGCGCTGCGCCTGGCCGGCCGGCCCCTGGACGCGCTGGCCCGGGCCTGGATCTTCGAGCCCCTGGGCATGCGCGACAGCGGCTATCGGCCGCTGCAGCACCTGCCCGCCCCGCGCATCGCGCCCACCGAGTGGGTGGACGACACGGGCGCACGCCGCCTGCTGCGCGGCGTCGTGCACGACCCCACCGCGCGCCGCATGGGCGGCGTGGCCGGTCACGCCGGCCTGTTCAGCACCGCGGCCGACATCGCCCGCTACGCGCGCATGGTGCTCGAGGGCGGCCGCCTCGACGGCGCCACCGTGCTGCGCGAGTCGACCGTGGCGCGGATGACCGCCGTGGCCACCCCGCCGGCGCTGGCCGAGCGGCGCAGCCTGGGCTGGGACATCGACACCCCGCTGTCGCGCGCACGCGGCCGGCACCCGCGGCCCGGCAGCTTCGGCCACACCGGCTTCACCGGCTGCGCGCTGTGGATCGACCCGCCGCGGCGCCTGTTCCACGTGCTGCTGTCCAACCGCGTGCACCCGCAGGCGCGCGAGAGCATCGTCGCGCTGTACGAGGAGGTGGCGACGCTGGCGGTGGAGGCGGCAGTGTCCTGAACTGCCGGGCGGGTCTATTCAGGCCGTCCCGCCCACCGTCAGCCGGTCGATCTTCAGCGTGGGCTGGCCCACGCCCACGGGCACGCTCTGGCCGTCCTTGCCGCAGGTGCCCACGCCGGTGTCGAGCGCCATGTCGTTGCCGATCATGCTGATGCGCTTGAGCGACTCAGGTCCGTTGCCGATCAGCGTGGCGCCCTTCACCGGGTACTGGATGCGGCCGTTCTCGACCCAGTAGGCCTCGCTGGCGGAGAAGACGAACTTGCCGTTGGTGATGTCGACCTGGCCGCCACCGAAGTTGGTGGCGTAGATGCCGCGCCTGACGCTGGCGACGATCTCCTCGCGCGTGCGGTCGCCGCCGAGCATGTAGGTGTTGGTCATGCGCGGCATCGGCACGTGGGCGTAGCTCTCGCGCCGGCCGTTGCCGGTGGGCTGCACACCCATCAGGCGCGCGTTCAGGCGGTCCTGGATGTAGCCCTTGAGGATGCCGTCCTCGATGAGCACGTTGCGCTGCGAGGCGCAGCCCTCGTCGTCGACGTTGAGCGAGCCGCGCCGGTCGTTGATGGTGCCGTCGTCGAGCACCGTCACGCCCTTGGCCGCCACGCGCTGGCCGATGCGACCGGAGAACACGCTCGAGCCCTTGCGATTGAAGTCGCCCTCCAGCCCGTGGCCCACGGCCTCGTGCAGCAAGACGCCCGGCCAGCCAGGGCCGAGAACGACCGCCATCTCGCCCGCGGGCGCGGGCCGGCTCTCCAGGTTGGTCAGCGCGGCGTCGACGGCGTGGTCGACATAGGAGCGGATGACCTCGTCGCTGAACCAGGCCAGGCCGAAGCGCCCGCCCCCTCCACCGCTGCCGACCTCGCGCCGGACCTCGCCGCCCACCTTCTGCTCGGCGATCACGGTCACGCTCAGGCGCACCAGCGGCCGCACGTCGGCCGCGCGCGTGCCGTCGGCGCGCGCCACCAGCACCACGTCGTGCTCGGCCGCCAGGCCGGCCATCACCTGCACGATGCGCGGGTCGCGCGCTCGCGCCATCTTCTCGACCTTCTCGAGCAGGGCCACCTTGGCCGTGCTGTCGAGCGTGCCGATGGGGTCGGTGGGGGCGTAGAGCACGCGGCTGGGCGCGACCTGCGCGCGCCGCGGCACCTGCACACGCCGCCCCTGGCCGGCAGCGGCGATGGTGCGCACGGTGCGCGCGGCATCCAGCAGCGAGGCCTCGGAGAGGTCGTCGGAGTAGGCGAACGCCGTCTTCTCGCCGGCCACGGCGCGCACGCCCACGCCCTGCTCGATGCTGAAGCTGCCGCTCTTGACGATGCCTTCCTCCAGGCTCCAGCCCTCGTGGCGTGTGGTCTGGAAGTACAGGTCGGCGTCGTCGATCTCGTGCTGCGAGATCAGTGCCAGCGCGCGCCGCAGCGTCGTCTCGCCCAGGCCGAAGGGCTCGAGCAGCAGCGACTGGGCCGTGGCCAGGCGCTCGAGGGTCGGTTCGCGGGAGATCATGGCGGGATCCTTGTAAGGTGGTTCGATCGATTCTAGGAGCCGGCCCCGGCTGTGCGGGGGCCATGGGCATGGCGTCGGGCACCGGCCGGCTGCGCGGCCTCAATGCGCGGGCGGCCCGACGCTCAGGTCGGGTCGCCCCCGTCCGGTCTGGGTGAGTCTGCGGCATCGACCGTGTCGTCCGGGTCCCCGGCGCCGTCGCGCAGCGCCAGCGCCGCGGCGTACAGGGCCTTGCGCGGCGCGCCGCTCAGCCGCGCCGCCAGCGCCACCGCCTGCTTCAGCGGCAGTTCGTCCAGCAGCACCCGCAGCGCCTGCAGCGCTGCGGACGGCAGCGCGCCCGCCGCGGCGGCCGCCGGCGGCGCGGCGTGCAGCACGACGACGAACTCGCCGCGCAGCCGGTTCGCGTCGGCGGCCAGCCAGGCGGGCAGGGCGACGGCGTCCATCGTCGCCACGGTCTCGAACTGCTTGGTGAGCTCGCGGCACAGCGTCAGGGGCCGCGCGGGCGCGGCCTGGGCCAGCTCGCGCGCGAGAGCCTCGATGCGGTGCGGGGCCTCGAACAGCACCTGCTGCCCAGTGTCCGCCACCGCCGCGGCCACGGCCTGGGCGCGCTCGGCCCCGCGCGGCGGCAGGAAGCCGCGGAAGCGAAAACCCTCGGCCTGCGCGTCCCCGGCCACGCTGACGGCCGCCACGGCGCTGCTGGGCCCCGGCACCGGCACGACGCGATGCCCGGCGGCGACCACCGCCGCCACCAGGGCCGCGCCCGGGTCGGACACCGCGGGCGTGCCGGCGTCGCTGACCAGGGCCACGCGCTGCCCCTGCGCCAGCAGCGCGGCCACGCGCGGCGCCGCGGCGGACTCGTTGTGCGCGTGCAGCGCCAGCAGCGGCTTGTCCAGGCCCAGGTGGCGCAGCAGCGCGCCGGTGTTGCGCGTGTCCTCGCAGGCCACCGTGTCGGCCAGCGCCAGCACGTGCAACGCGCGCAGCGTCAGGTCGGCCAGGTTGCCGATCGGCGTGGCCACCAGGTACAGCGCCGGCGCGGGATACTGCTGGGCGCCGGCGGCCCGGGCCGCTGCGTGCAGCAGGTGGGGGGCGTCGATGGTCAAGGGTTGGAGGCCGGGCGGGACACCCGGCGAGGCCGGCAGTCGCGCCGAGGACTTGGCGCTGCAGCACCTGCAAGGCGCCGGATTGCGCCTGGTGCAACGGAATTATCGGGTCGCCCGTGGCCCGGGCGCGCGCGCCGGCGAGGTCGACCTGATCCTGCGCGAGCCCGACGGCACCCTGGTCTTCGTCGAGGTGCGCGCGCGCTCGGCGCCGGCCGGCGCCTGGGGCGGCGCGGCCGCCAGCGTCAGCCGCTCGAAGCAGCAGCGCGTCGTCTACGCAGCCCGGCACTGGCTGCTGCGCCTGCCCGAGCTGCCGCCCTGCCGCTTCGACGTGGTAGCCATCGACGGCGACGCGATCCAGTGGCTGCGCGGCGCCTTCGACGCCGCGTGACCGCCACGCTGAGCCTGGCCGGCTTCACCGGACAGGCGCTGGCTTATCATCGCTAGCCATGCTTGAGCAGCGCATCCAGCAGCAGTTCTTCGAGTGCGCCGACCTGCTCGGCCAGTCCGCCGGCGTGCTGGGGCGCCCGGTCGCGGCGCTGGCCGAGGCCGTTTTCGGCTGCGTCACCGGTGGCGGCAAGGTGCTCGTGGCCGGCAGCGATGCCGGCAGCGCGCTCGCGCGCATCCTGGCGGCCAACCTGGCCGGCCGCTTCGAGCGCGAGCGCCCCCCGCTGGCGGCGCTGGCCCTGCACGACGACACGCTGCAGCGCCTGGAGCAGCAGGTGCGCGCGCTCGGGCAGCCGGGCGACCTGCTGCTGCTGGTGGATGCCGGCGGCGCGGCCGCGCCGCTGCTGGAGGCCGCCCGCTGCGCGCAGGCCCAAGAGATGACGCTGGCCGTGCTGGCCGGTGCCGACGCCGCGGCGTGGCGCCCGCTGCTGGGTGAGGCAGATGTCCTCGTGGCCGTGCCGCACGAGCGGCCGGCCCGCGTCGCCGAGACGCACCTGCTGGTGCTGCATTGCCTGTGCGATGCGGTCGATCTTCAACTGATGGGCGAACTGGAACCCGCATGAAAAAGACCCTCTCCCGCAAGACCCTGGCTCCGTGGCGGGCCGCCCTGATGGCGCTGGCCGCCACCGCTGCGCTGAGCGCCTGCGCACCCGCCCTGATCGGCGGGGCCGTGTTGGGCGGGGCGCTGATGGCCTCGGACCGCCGCAGCCCCGGCACACAGGTCGAGGACCAGGGCATCGAGCTCAAGGCCGCCGCGCGCATCCGCGAGCTGACCGCCGACCGCACCAACGTCAACGTGACGAGCTACAACCGGCTCGTCCTGCTCACCGGCGAGACCCCCGAGGCCGCCGACCGGGCCACGGTGGAGCAGGCCGTCAGCCGCATCGAGGGCGTGCGCGCGGTCGTCAACGAGGTGGCGGTGATGGGCAAGACCTCGCTGACGGCACGCTCCAACGACGCCATCCTCACGGCCCGTGTCAAGGCCGCCTTCATCGACGCGCTCGAGCTCAGCCCGCAGACGGTCAAGGTAGTCACCGAGCGCGGCGTCGTCCACCTGCTCGGGCGCGTGACCGAGCGCGAAGCGGCGCGCGCCGTCGAGGCCGCCCGCGGCGTCCCCGGGGTGACGAAGGTGGTCCGCGTCTTCGAGATCATCAGCGAGGCCGAGCTGAAGGAACTGCAGCGACCCGCGGCCGAGCCTGCCGCCAAGGACGCGGCGGCGAAGAAGTAAGCCCGGGGCCGGGGCAGACCGTCGCCAGCCCCGGCGGGGCGCGGCGGCGGCCGCTCAATCCAGCCGCGTCACCAGGCTCGAGGTGTCCCAGCGCCGCCCCCCGGCGGTCTGGACGTCGGCGTAGAACTGGTCCACCAGCGCCGTCACCGGCAGGCGCGCGCCGTTGCGGCGCGCCTCGTCGAGCACGAGGCCGAGGTCCTTGCGCATCCAGTCGACGGCGAAGCCGAAGTCGAACTGGCGGTCGACCATGGTCTTGCCGCGGTTGTCCATCTGCCAGCTCTGCGCCGCGCCCTTGCCGATGACGTCGAGCACCAGCTTCATGTCCAGCCCGGCGCGCTGGCCGAAGGCGATGGCCTCGGCCAGGCCCTGCACCAGCCCGGCGATCGCGACCTGGTTGACCATCTTGGCGAGCTGCCCGGCGCCGCTGTCGCCTACGCGCGTGATGGCGCGCGCGTAGGCCAGCGCCACCGGCTTCATCGCGTCGAAAGGCTCGGCGTCGCCGCCGCACATGACCGTCAGCACGCCGTTGACGGCACCCGACTGGCCGCCCGAGACCGGCGCGTCGACGAAATGCAGGCCGCGTTCGCGCGCGGCGGCGTGCAGCTCGCGCGCGACCTCGGCCGAGGCCGTGGTGTGGTCGACGAAGACGGCCCCGGGCTTCATGCCGGCGAAGGCGCCGTCGGCGCCGGTGGTCACGGCACGCAGGTCGTCGTCGTTGCCGACGCAGGCGAAGACGAAGTCGGCCCCCTGCGCGGCCTGCGCCGGCGTGGGCGCGCTGGCGCCGCCGTATTCGGCCACCCAGGCCGCGGCCTTGGCGGCGGTTCGGTTGTAGACCGTGACGCGGTGACCGGCGCGGGCCAGGTGGCCGGCCATGGGATGACCCATCACGCCCAGGCCGAGGAAGGTGACGGTGCGGGGCGGGATGGGGTCGTAGCTGCGGGTGCTCATGGTGGGGTGGGGTTGCGGGTTCGGGTTGGGGGGTCGGCTTGGGGGTTCAGACGATGGCCAGACCGCCGGGCGCCGCACCGGGGCCGCCTTCGCCGCCTTCGCCCCGGGCGCGCCGGCTGTGGAGCTTGATCTGCAGCCGCAGGTCGTTGACCGAGTCGGCGTGGCGCAGCGCGTCCTCGTAGCTGACGTGCCCGCCTTCGTACAGATCGAACAGCGCGTGGTCGAAGGTCTGCATGCCCTGCTCGCGCGAGCGCTTCATCAGCTCCTTCACGCCCGGCACGTCGCCCTTGATCACGAGGTCGGTGACGAGCGGCGAGTTCAGCAGCACCTCCACCGCCGCGACGCGGCCGCGCCCGCCGCTGCGCGGCAGCAGCCGCTGCGAGACGAAGGCACGCAGGTTCAGGCCCAGGTCCATCAGCAGCTGCGCGCGCCGGTCGGCCGGGAAGAAGCTGAGGATGCGGTCCAGCGCCTGGTTGGTGTTGTTAGCGTGCAGCGTGGCCATGCACAGGTGGCCAGTCTCGGCGAAGGCGAGCGCATGCTCCATGGCCTCGCGGTCGCGGATCTCGCCCATCGCCACGACGTCGGGCGCCTGGCGCAGCGCGTTCTTCAGCGCCACGGCCCAGCCCTCGGTGTCCTGCCCGATCTCGCGCTGCGTGACGATGCAGTTCTTGTGCGCGTGCACGAACTCGATCGGGTCCTCGACCGTGACGATGTGGCCCTGCGAGTGCTCGTTACGCCAGTCCAGCAGCGCCGCCAGCGTCGTGCTCTTGCCCGAGCCGGTGCCGCCCACCAGCACGACCATGCCGCGCACGTGCATGGCGATGTCCTTGAGCACCGGCGGCAGGCCGAGCTCGTCGATCGAGGGCAGCTCGGTCGGGATCGCGCGCAGCACCAGGCCCACGCGCCCCTGCTGCACGAAGGCGTTGACGCGAAAGCGCCCGAGCCCGGGCGGGGCGACGGCCAGGTTGGCCTCGCGCGTGCGCTCGAACTCCGCCTCCTGGGCCGGGCTCATCAGCGCCGCGGCCAGGGCCTGCGTGTGCTGGGCCGTCAGCGGCTGGGGCGCCACCTTCGTGATCTTGCCGTCGACCTTGATCGCGGGCGGGAAGTCCGCCGTCAGGAACAGGTCCGAGCCGCGCCTGCGCGTCATCAGGCCCAGCAGATCGTGGACGAAGCGGCGGGCCTGGTCGGTGTCCATGGCGCAAGGTTTCTCAGGCCGTCAGCCCGGGAAGTTCTCGGGCATGCGCGCCTTGCTGCGCGCCTCCACCGGCGCGACGAGCTGGCGTCGCACCAGGTCGGCCAAGTGCTGGTCCAGCGTCTGCATGCCGAAGGCCTGCCCGGTCTGGATGGCCGAGTACATCTGCGCGACCTTGTTCTCGCGGATCAGGTTGCGGATTGCGGGCGAGCCGACCATGATCTCGTAGGCGGCCACGCGGCCGGAGCCGTCGGCGCGGCGGCACAGCGCCTGCGAGATCACCGCCACCAGGCTCTCTGAGACCATGGTGCGCACCATCTCCTTCTCGGCCGCGGGGAAGACGTCGACGATGCGGTCGATGGTCTTGGCGGCCGAGCTGGTGTGCAGCGTGCCGAACACCAGGTGCCCGGTCTCGGCCGCGGTGATGGCCAGGCGGATGGTCTCGAGGTCGCGCATCTCGCCCACCAGGATGACGTCGGGGTCCTCGCGCAGCGCGGCGCGCAGCGCGTTGGCGAAGCTGCGCGTGTGCGGCCCGACCTCGCGCTGGTTCACCAGGCTGCGCCGGCTCTCGTGCACGAACTCGATCGGATCCTCGATCGTCAGGATGTGGCCGTGGTCGTTCTCGTTGCGGTGGTTGACCATGGCCGCCAGCGTCGTGCTCTTGCCCGAACCGGTGGGCCCGGTGACGAGCACCAGCCCGCGCGGGCGCAGCGCCAGGTCGGCGAACAGCGGCGGGGTGGCGAGCTGCTCCAGCGTGAGCACCTTGCTCGGGATCGCGCGGAAGACCGCGCCCGCGCCACGGTGCTGGTTGAAGGCGTTGACGCGGAAACGCGACAGCCCCGGCACCTCGAAGCTGAAGTCGCACTCCAGCGTCTCCTCGAACTGCTTGCGCTGCGCGTCGCTCATCACGTCGTAGACCATCGCGTGCACGCGCTCGTGGTCCAGCGCCTCCACATTGAGACGCCGCACGTCGCCGTGGACGCGGATCATGGGCGGCAGGCCGGCCGACAGGTGCAGGTCGGAGGCCCGGTTCTTGACCGCGAAGGCGAGGAGCTGGGTGATGTCCATGGGGGGCAGGCCGCCACGGCCGCAAGGCAGGCCTGCGGGCGGGGCGCTAAGCTTGGAAGATTATGACGACGCAGCCCCCCTCCCCCGCCGCGCTGCCCGCCCGCCTGGCCGAGGTACGCCGCCGCATCGACAGCGCCTGCGCGCAGGCCGGCCGCCCCGGCGAGGGCGTGCGCCTGCTGGCGGTGAGCAAGACGCAGCCGGCGGACGCGGTGCGCGCGGCCGTCGCCGCCGGCCAGCACGCCTTCGGCGAGAACTACGTGCAGGAGGCGCTGGACAAGATCGCCGCGCTGGCCGACCTGCGCGCGCAGATCGAGTGGCACCTGATCGGGCCGCTGCAGAGCAACAAGACGCGGCCGGTGGCCGAGGCCTTCGACTGGGTGCACTCGGTGGACCGGCTGAAGATCGCGCAGCGCCTGTCCGAGCAACGCCCGCCCGGGCTGCCACCGCTGCAGCTGTGCCTGCAGGTCAACGTCAGCGGCGAGGCCAGCAAGAGCGGCCTGGCCCCGACCGAGCTGCCCGAGGTGGCGCGCGCGGTGGCGGCGCTGCCGCGGCTGCGCCTGCGCGGGCTGATGTCGATCCCGGCGCCGGCGCAGGGCTTCGAGGCCCAGCGCGCACCGCACCGGGCGCTGCGCGAGCTGCTCGAGGCCCTGAACGCGCAGGGCCTGGTGCTGGACACGCTGTCCATGGGCATGAGCGACGACCTCGAGGCCGCCGTCGCCGAGGGCGCGACGCTGGTGCGCGTGGGCACTGCCGTGTTCGGCGCCCGGCCCGCGCCGGCCGCGCCGCAGCCCTGAACGGGGTTCAGTTCAGGTACATGCCCAGGTAGCGGCGGCCGCGGCTGACGACGGCGGGGTCGGGGCAGGCGTCGAACCAGTCGACGAGCTGCTTGCGCGCCTTCTCGCGCCACTCCGCCTTGTCGCGCAGCACCACCTCGAGCAACTGGTCGAAGGCGGTGTTGAAGTCGCCCTCGTAGGCGAGGAGGGCGGCGAGCGCGAAGCGGGCCTCGAAGTCCTTGCCGTTGGCGGCGATGCGCGCGGCCAGCGCCGCGGGGTCCCCCTGCGGCCGGTTGCGCGCGAGCTCGATGCGCTTGAGCAGCCCGGCATGGCGGTCCTTGCGCTCGTCGGCCGGCACCGCGGCGAGCAGGCGCTCGGCCTCGTCCAGGCCGCCGCGCGCGATCACGCGCTCGGCCAGGTCCTGCAACACCGCGGCGTTGCGCGGCTCGACCTGCAGCGCCTCGTGCAGGATGGCCTCGGCGGTCTCGGCGTCGGGGGCCTCGGCCGCCTCCAGGCGCAGGGCCTCGGCCTCGGAAACCTGCGGGCCCAGGTGCTTGTCGAGGAACTTGCGCACCGCGCCCTCCGGCTGCGCGCCCATGAACTGGTCCACCGGCCGGCCGCCGACGAACAGCACCACGAGCGGGATGCTGCGGATCTGCAGCGCCGCCGAGATCTGCGGCGCCTCGTCGGTGTTCAGCTTGGCCAGGACGAAGCGGCCGCCATAGTCGCGCACCAGCTTCTCGAGCACGGGCTTGAGGTTGCGGCAGGGCCCGCACCAGGGCGCCCAACAGTCCAGCAGCACCGGGACGTCGAGCGAGCGCTCGAGCACGGTCTGGCGGAAATCGGCCTCGGTGACGTCGAAGGACAGTTCGGCCGCGTCGTCGGCGGGCGCCGGCGCGGCGGCGGGTTGGGAGTAGGAAGGGAAGGTGACCACGGTGTCGCAGGCAGGCGTCGGTTGGCGGGAAGGGCGGGGGCCAGGCTGGCGGCGACGCCGTCAGCCGAGCTTCACGCCCAGGCGGGTGATGACCGGGCCCCAGCGCTTGACATCGGCGTCGATGAAGCGCCGGAAGTCCTCGGGCTTGCCGCCGACGGCGGTCAGGCCGGCGTTGTCCAGCAGGGTGCGCACGGCCGGGTCCTTGAGCAGTTCGGTCACGTCGGCGGCCACGCGCTGCGCCACCGCGTCGGGCAGGCTGGCCGGGCCGACCAGGCCGTTCCAGCCCACGGCCTCGACGTTGGGGAAGCCCGCCTCGGCCATGGTGGGCAGGCTCTTCAGGCTGTCGGGCCGCTGCGCGCTCGTCACAGCCAGCAGGCGCGCCTTGTTGCTGCTGACGTGGGGCAGCATGGCCGGCGCGACCATGAAGGTCATCTGCGCCTCACCCTGGGCCACCGCCATCGCTGCCGGCGGCGAGCCGTTGAAGGGCACGTGCGTGGCCTTGATGCCGGCCTCGGCCAGGAACAGCTCCATCGTCAGGTGCGCCGAGCTGCCGTTGCCGAGGGAGGAGAAGTTGAGCTTGCCCCCCTGCGCCCGGGCCCAGGTGACGAGTTCGGCCACGGTGCGGGCCGGCACGTCGGCGTTGATGGCCAGCACGTTGGGCTGGCTCGTGGTCATCACGACGGCCTTGAGGTCCTTGGCCGGGTCGTAGGGCGTCTTCGCGTACAGGAAGGGCGCGTAGGCCAGCGGGCCGTTGAAGCCGATGCCCAGCGTGTGGCCGTCGGTGGCCTTGGCGACGAGGTCCATGCCCAGCATGCCGCCGGCCCCGGCCCGGTTCTCGATCACCACCGGCTGGCCCCAGCGCGCGGCGAGCTTGTCGCTCATCGCGCGCACGATCAGGTCGAGCGAGCTGCCCGGGCCGGTGGGCACGACGATGCGCACCGGCCGCGTCGGCCAGGCGGACTGGGCCCACGACGGCGCGGCCCACAGGAGCGGGGTGGCGGCAGCGGCCAGGCTGGCGCGGGCGAGGACATGGCGGCGGGTGAGCTTCATGGCGGTGTCGTCCTGGGGTGGGGGTGTTTCTTCGGGTGGTCAGGCCACCGTGCGCAGGCGGCGGCCGGCGCGGGAGCGTATCGTAGTGCCCCCGGGGCGGCGGCGCGAACCGTGCGAGGATAGTCCTCTGCCCGCCCCGCCCCTTGACCCCTGCCCGATGAAGCACCTGATCGCCGCCCTGCTCGCCGCCGCCGCCTTGTTCGCGGCGTGGATCTGGATCGCCCTGACCTGGAGCTACTCCACCGGCGAGCGCGCCGGCTGGGTGCAGAAGCTCTCGCACAAGGGCTGGGTCTGCAAGACCTGGGAGGGCGAACTCGCGCTCGTCTCCCTGCCCGGCAGCACGGTGGAGAAGTTCCACTTCACCGTGCGCGACGAGGCCGTGGCGCAGCAGATCATGAAGGCCATGGGCAAGCGCGTGAGCCTGCACTACGAGGAGAAGGTGGGCCTGCCCACGCGCTGCTTCGGCGAGACGCGGCACTACGTGACGAAGATCGAGCTCACGCCAGACATCCCGCTCGCCCCCGGCATCACGCTGCCCGGCGGGGCGGCGGCCACGCCGGGCGCCGCGGCCTCGCGCTGAATCGCGCCCGGCGCAAGCGCCTTGCCAACCGTTCGTGTCCCGGGAGGAACTGACCTTGCATCGTCCCATCCTCACCGCCTTCATCGGCGGCGGCAACATGGCCGTCGCCATCCTCGGCGGGCTGCGCCGCTCCGGCGCCCCGGCCGCGAGCTTCGTCGTCGTCGAGCCGCACGCACCGCAGCGCGAGCGGCTGCGCGCCGAACTCGGCATCGAGGCCCAGCCTGAGGCGGATGCGCGGCTGGCGCAGGCCGGTCTCGTGGTGTGGGCGGTCAAGCCCCAGGTCTTCGCGGAGGCCGCGGCCCCATGCGCCGCGCGCGTGAGCGGGGCATTGCAGCTGAGCATCATGGCCGGCATCCGCAGCGAGGCCGTGGTCGCGGCCACCGGCAGCGCGCGCGTCGTGCGGGCCATGCCGAACACGCCGGCGCTGATCGGGCGCGGCATCGCGGGGCTCTATGCCCGCCCCGAGGTCGCGGCGGACGAGCGCGCGCGCGTCGAGGCCGTGCTGGCGCCCACCGGCAGCACGCTGTGGGTGCAGCGCGAGGCCGACCTCGACGCCGTGACGGCCCTGTCGGGCTCCGGCCCGGCCTACGTCTTCTACTTCATCGAGGCGATGGTGCAGGCCGGGGCGGAGATGGGGCTCGAGCCCGCCGCCGCCCGCCGGCTCGCGCAGGAGACCTTTGCCGGCGCCGCGCAGCTGGCCATGCAATCCGACGAGACGCCCGAGACGCTGCGCGCGCGCGTCACCTCCAAGGGCGGGACCACGCACGCCGCGATCAGCGCGCTCGACGCCCAGGGCGTGAAGGCCGCCTTCGTGCGCGCGCTGCGCGCGGCCCGGGCGCGGGCGGAGGAGCTGGGGCGCTGAGAACGCGCCGGCCGTGGATCTTGCATCCCGTCCCGCCACGCCTGCCCAGGAACCATGCGGCGGGCGCGAGAGGCTTCCCGCCCCACTTCCCGCTTGGGCAGAGGTTCACGCGGCGCCGTTGGCGCGACCGACTTGCGCCTCGGAACCCGATGGCGCGGAGCGCGGGCCCTGGTCAGGCCCCGATCACGCCCCCGTCCTTGCGCCGCACCACCACCGTGGCCGAGCGCGGGCGGCCGTCGGGGCGGTAGTCGGGCCAGTTCGAGAAGCGGCGCGGCTGCGCCGGGTCGCTGCGGTCGCTCGGGGTCTCGCCCGGGTGCTGGATGTTGATGAACATCGTGCGCCCGCCCTCGGCCCAGGTCACGCCGGTGACCTCGCAGTTGGTCGGCGCGGTCAGGAAGCGCCGCACCTCGCCGGTGGCGGGGTCGCAGGCCAGCATCTGGTTGTTGCCCAGGCGCTCGAACTCGCCCTTGTACATCTGCGTGGCGTGGGCGTCGGTCTGGATCCACAGCACACCGCGGGTGTCGAAGGCGATGCCGTCGGCGCAGCCGAAGATGTCGCCGCGGATGTTGCCGCGCGCCTCGGCCCGCGTGTTGGCCGGGTCGCCGCCCATCACCAGGTGGTTCCAGCGGAAGGCGGCGCCGTCGAAGTCGCCGTCCTCCTTCCAGCGGATGATGTGTCCCATGGTGTTGTTGGCGCGCGGGTTGGCCGCGTCCACGCCGGGCTGGCCGGGGGCGCCCCGGGACGAGTTGTTGGTCAGGGTGCAGTAGACCCAGCCGTCCTTCGGGTCGATCGCCAGCCACTCGGGGCGGTCCATCTTCGTGGCGCCGAGCGCGTCGCTCGCCTGGCGCGCCTTGATGACGACCTCGCCCTGGTCGGCGAAGCCGTTGGCGGCCGTCAGCGGGCCCTGGCCGTGCACCAGCGGGATCCAGCGCCCGGTGCCGTCGGCATCGAAGCGCGCCACGTACAGCGTGCCGTGGTCGAGCAGCTCGCGGTTGGCCTGGGCGTCGGTCAGGCCGTTGCCGGCCGGCTGGATGCGGTCGCGGCTGACGAACTTGTAGATGTACTCGAAGCGCGCGTCCTCGCCCGAGTAGACGACGGCGCGGCCGTCCTTCGTGACCGCGACCCAGGCGCCCTCGTGCGCGGCGCGGCCGAGCGCGGTGCGCTTGACGGGGGTGCTGGTGGGGTCCATCGGGTCGAGCTCGACGACCCAGCCGAAGCGGTTGGGCTCGTTCGGGTTGCGCACCGCGTCGAAGCGCGGATCGTGCTCGTTCCAGCGGTACGAGCTCGTCTCGCGCAGGCCCCAGCGGCGCTGGTGCGCGTCCAGGGTCTTGCCGGCGGCGAAGTAGAAGGCGAAGTTCTCCTCGCCCGAGAGGTAGGTGCCCCAGGGTGTCATGCCGCTGGCGCAGTTGTTCAGCGTGCCCAGCACGCGTCGGCCGCCGGGGTCGGCCGCGGTGCGCATCATCGGGTGGCCGGCCGCGGGGCCACCGACGTCGAAGGGCGTGTCCATCGTGACGCGGCGCGCGTACCTCGACGGCCGCACCATGGCCCAGTTGCCGTCGCCCTGCTGCGCGACCTCGATCACCGACAGGCCGTGCCCGTTCTTGCTCTTGCGCACCTTCTCGACCGACCAGTCGGCGAAGCCGCCCGGGTGCAGCAGGCCGTCGTCGGTGTACTCGTGGTTCATCGCCAGCAGGCCGCGCGTGCCCTGGGCGTTCAGCGGGTAGAAGACGATCCCGTCATGGTGCATGCCCATCTGCACCGCCTGATCGTCGGCGCTGTTGGAGCCGTCGAAGCGGAAGGCTGGCATGCGCCCGGGCACGCCCACGGGCTCGCCCCAGGCGGCGATGACGCTCGCCACATAGCCTTCGGGGACGACGAGCGCATCGCCCATGCCCACCGGGATGCCCTTGAAGCCGAGCTTCGGGCCGGCCGGCAGCGGCGAGCCCAGGTCCAACCCGGCGCAACCGGCCAGCGGCGCGAGCAGGGCCGCCAGGGAGGCGGCGGCACCGCCGCGCAGCACGGTGCGACGCGCCGGCAGCGACACCTCGTGGATGCTCGGGTTGGCGCTGCGGTTGCTGTCTTCCATCGAGTCGAAATCCTTGGCCATGGTCTCCTGCGCTCCTGTCGTGGTTGATGCAGCCCGGTCACCGACGATGCCGGCTCAGGGCCTGCGAGCTTGAATGACTCTGAAGGAACTTTAGGCAGTCGCCACTGCGCCTACCATCGGGGCGATCCCAGGCCCGGGGGCGTCGCAGCGCGCCCCGGGGCTGTCGCCCCCCACCCCTCGTCCAGGAGCCCGATGACCATGTCCGACACCGCCCACCCCGCCGCCGCGGCCGCGCCGCGCGTGCTGCTCGTCACCGGCGGCAGCCGCGGCATCGGAGCCGCCACCGCGCTGCGCGCGGCCCGCGCCGGCTGGGACGTGGCCGTCAACTACACGCGCGACGCCGCCGCGGCGCAGGCGGTGGCCGAGGGCGTGCGCGCGGCCGGCCGGCGCGCGCTGGTCGTGCAGGCCGACGTGGCCGAGGAATCCGAGGTGCTGGCGATGTTCGCCGCCGTGGACCAGGGCCTGGGCCGGCTCACCGGGCTGGTCAACAACGCCGGCGTCGTCGACCTGCCGGCGCGCGTGGAGGAGATGTCGGTCGCGCGCCTGCAGCGCATGTGGGCGATCAACCTGACCGGCACCTTCGTCTGCGCCCGCGAGGGGCTGCGCCGCATGAGCCGGCGCCACGGCGGGCCCGGCGGCGCGATCGTCAACCTGAGCTCGGCCGCGGCGCGGCTGGGCGCGCCGTCACAGTACGTGGACTACGCCGCGAGCAAGGGCGCGGTCGACACCTTCACGCTCGGGCTGGCGCGCGAGGTCGCCGCCGAGGGCGTGCGCGTCAACGCGGTGCGCCCCGGCATCATCGACACCGACATCCACGCCAGCGGCGGCCTGCCCGACCGCGCGCGCCAGATGGCGCCGCAGGTGCCGATGCAGCGCGCCGGTTCCGCCGACGAGGTGGCGGCCGCCATCGTCTGGCTGCTGTCCGACGACGCGAGCTACACCACCGGGACGGTGGTGGACGTGACCGGCGGGCGCTGACGGGCAGGGCGCCGGCGAGACGCTGGTTCAGCCCAGCAGCACGTCCTGGTAAGCGAACAGCGCCGGCATGCCGCCGGTGTGCAGGAAGAGCACGCGCTCGTCGGCGCCGATGACGCCCTGGCGCGCCAGGCCGATCAGCCCGGCCATGACCTTGCCGGTGTAGACCGGGTCGAGCAGCAGCGCCTCGGTGCGGGCGAGCATCTGCACCGCCTCGACCATGGCGGGATTGGGCACCGAGTACTTGGGCTGCCACCAGCCGCCCACGCACTGCACGGCCTCGGCCGGCACGCTCAGGCCCAGGCCGAGCAGGTCGCACACCGCCTGCGCCTCCTTCAGCACGAGCGGCGCCTGGGTGTCAGGGTCGCGGCTCACGCCGATGCCCAGCAGCGGGATCGCGATGCGGTTGCCGAGAAAGCCCGCCACCAGCCCGCCGTGCGTGCCCGAGCTGCCCGAGCCGACGACGACACGGTCGAAGGCCAGGCCCTGCTCGTACAGCTGCTGCTGCAGCTCCTGCGCGCAGGCCACGTAGCCCAGGCCGCCGAGCGCGTTCGAGCCCCCGCCAGGGATGACGTAGGCCTTGCGCCCCTGGCGGGCCAGGTCGTCAGCCACGCGCCGCATGGCGGCGCCCATGTCCGTGCCCGCGGGCACCACGGTCAGGTCCTCGACGCCGAGCAGGCGGAACATGAAGTGGTTGCCGCTGGCCGTCTCGGAGAAGCTGCCCGGCACGCGCTCTTCGATGACGAAGCGGCACTTCAGGCCTTCCTTCACCGCCGCGGCGAGCGTGATGCGGCAGTGGTTGGACTGCGGCGCGCCGCAGGTGACGAGGGTGTCGGCGCCCTGCGCCAGCGCGTCGGCCACGAGGAACTCGAGCTTGCGCGTCTTGTTGCCCCCGGGGGCCAGGCCGAGCAGGTCGTCGCGCTTGACCCAGACCTCGGGGCCGCGGCCGCCCGGGCAGCTGGCCGCCAGCGCGGCGCTGAAGCGCGGCAGCGGCTCGATCGGCGTGGCGCCCTCGGTGTACCGGCGGCGGGGGAAGCGGGAGAGGTCCATGGTCGGGGCTCGGCTGGTGGGCCGAGGCCGGGTGGAGTGACCGCCGGACCCTGGTGGAGGCTTGGCGCGACCGGCAGGAATCGAACCTGCGCCGCAGCCTTCGGAGGGCTGCATGATATCCACTTCACCACGGTCGCCAGCAAACTGCATTCTACCCCGCGGGCCCCTACCGCGGCCGCGACGGACGCCCGGTAACAGGGTGCACCCTTATACTTGCAGGTTGCGCTGAACACCTGTCAGACACGAGCCCATCCGCACCCGCTGCCCCGCAGCCTGCCCGGGCGCCGGCGTGACAAGAACGACGATCCCTCCGAGGCCCCCCATGAGCGACACGCAGCACGACGCCCACGAAGCCCACACGGGCCCGATCAAGACCCCGAAGCAACTGGTCTGGGCGGTGGTGGCCTCCTTCGTCGTGCCCATCATCGCCATCATCCTGCTGGTGAACTACGTCGCCATGGGCGACAAGACCGGTGCGGGATCGCGCGCGATGGACGCCGAGTCGGTCGCCCAGCGCATCGCGCCGGTCGGCCGGGTGGAACTGCGGGACGCCTCTGACGCGGCCACGCTGAAGAGCGGCGAAGAGGTCTACAAGGCCGCTTGCACCGCCTGCCACAGCGTCGGCGCGGCCGGCGCACCGAAGACGGGCGACGCCGCTGCCTGGGCGCCGCGCCTCAAGACCGGCTACGACGCGCTGCTGAACTCGGCGCTCAAGGGCAAGGGCGCGATGGGCGCCCAGGGTGGCGGCGACTACTCCGACTTGGAGATCGGCCGCGCCGTGGTCTACCTGGCCAATCAGTCGGGCGGCAAGTTCGAAGAGCCCAAGGCCCCGGCCGCTGCGGCCAGCGCGCCGGCCAAGTGATGCGGCGGGCGCTCAGGCGCGCGGCCTGAGCACGTAGCCGAAGCGCTGCGGCATCTCCTCGAAGCGGCATTCCTGGGGCGCCCAGCGCCCGGATTCGACGGCCTCGGCTGCGGCAGCCATGTCCAGCGTGTACACGAGGCCGAAGGCCTCGCCCACCGAGTTCAGCCGACACCCCAGGAACAGGCGCCCCTGCTCGTCCAACCAGGATTGCAGCACCTGCGCAGCCTCGCCGGTGTGGGCCGTGACCGGCCAGCCCTGTGACGCGTCGCCGACACGCCAGACGTAGGGCGCCGCCTCCAGGTCCACGTACACCCGCTGCGGCCCGTTCTGGAAATAGGCCGCGCCTTGCGCGTCGCGCACGTAGTTGCGGTGGATGAAATCGCGCAGCTTGTCGTGGCGGATCACGCTGCCCTTGATCTGCGGGAAGGGGCCAGCCGCCTGAATGCGCTCGTCGCGCATGTACCAGTCGCCCCGGGCGTCCAGTGCCAGCCAGCCGTGGCAGTGCGGGACGTTCGGCCACTTGCGCAGCGCGGCTTGAACGAGGGGGTCCATGGTGTGTCGGGCGGGGTCGGGACTGCAGGGTGGCGGGGCTCGGGCGGCAGCGTGCAGACGATGCGTCACACGGCGCCGGGGGATGGGCCGCCGGCGGGTTCGGCCAGCAAGCCGCTGTCGCCCAGCGCAGCCAGCAGACGCTCCAGGCTGCCGAGTACGGCGTCCACCCGCAGGGCCACGGCCAGCGGCGTCGAGGCGACGCCGTCGTCCGGTGCGGCGTGCGGCCGCTGGGTGAGGGTACGGCACGCCTGCTCGAGTTCAGCCGCGGCCGCCTGGACCTCGTCAGCCGCCACGTTGGCGCACACCCCACGCAGGCTGTGGGCGAGCGCCAGAACATCGGCCCAGCGCTGCTGTGCGAGCGCAGGCTCGAAGCGGCTGCGCGCATCGCCCCAGGATGCCGCAAACTTGCGCAGCAGCATGAGATAGAAAGCCTCGCGGCCGCCGCAATGGCCGATGCCACGGGCCATGTCCAGGCCGGTGATCCGCGGCAGGCCGGCGGAGGCGGAGGCCGTGGGGAGGGGCTTCGGCCCGGGTGCCCGGCCTGCTGCCACGGTGTCGACGTTGGCTTCGACAACCGCGCGGCGCGGCAGCCAGCGCAGCAGCATGTTCCACAGCCGCGGCGGCTCGATCGGCTTGGACAGATGGTCGTTCATCCCGGCGCGCAGGCAGCGCTCGCGGTCCTGCGGCATCGCATTGGCCGTCATCGCGACGATAGGCAGGGCCGCCCAGCGCGTCTCACGACGGATCTCGGCAGTTGCCTTCAGGCCGTCCATCACCGGCATCTGCATGTCCATCAGGACGAGATCGAAGTCCTGCGCGCGCAGGCACTGCAGCGCGGCGGCGCCGTCGCCGGCGACCTCGACCTGCATGCCGACCATCTGCAGCAGCTCGCGCGCGACCTGCTGGTTCAACTCGTTGTCCTCGACGACCAGCACGCTTGCGCCCGCCAGCGGTACGAGGGCCGAGCGCGCGCCCTCGACGCGCGGGCGCTCCTGGCCCTCACCGGCTGTCGCCACCGCGTTCTCCCGCACGCCCACGCGCACGGTGAACCAGAAGCTCGAGCCGCTGCCGAGCTCGCTGCGCACGCCAACCTCCCCCCCCATCAACTCGGCCAGGCTGCGCGAGATGGCCAAGCCCAGACCGGTGCCGCCGAACTGGCGCGTGGTCGAGGCGTCGGCCTGCTCAAAGTTGCGAAACAGCCGCCCCTGCTGCTCGGCACTGAGTCCGATGCCGGTGTCGGTGATCTCGAAGCGCAGCCGCGCGTGGCCGGGACCCTCGGGCTGGCTGCGGCCGCTGAGCACGATCTGGCCGCGCTCGGTGAACTTGACCGCGTTGTTCAGGTAGTTCAGCAGCACCTGCGCCAGGCGCTGCGGGTCACCCCTGAGGTGGCGCGGCAGGGTCTCGGGGCAGTCGACGACGAGGGCCAGACCCTTGGCCTGGACACGCTCCATCACGATGGCGACGACGTCGCCGAGCACGCGGTCGAGCTCGAAGTCCACGGTCTCGACACTGAGCTTGCCGGCCTCGATCTTGCTGAAGTCCAGGATGTCGTTGATCAGGCCCAGCAGGTGCTGGCCCGAGCGCTGCACCTTGAGCAGGTAGTCGCTCTGCCGGGCGTCGAGCCGAGTCTCCAGCGCCAGGTGCGAGATGCCGATGATCGCGTTCAGCGGTGTGCGGATCTCGTGGCTCATGTTGGCCAGGAACAGCGACTTCGCCTCGTTGGCGACCTCGGCCTGGCGCTTGGCCTCCAGCAGGTCGGCGGTCTGCTCGCGCACCAGGGCCTGCAGGTCGTCGCGGTGGCGGGCGAGCTCCTGCTCGCGCTCGACGTCGTCGCTGATGTCCCGGCCCGTGCCGCGGAAACCCGTGAACGCCCCCTGCTCGTCGAACAAGGGTTTGGCGTGGACCTCGTGCCAGCGCAGGCCCCGGGCGGTGCGCATCGGGTAGCGCAGGGCGAAGGGCCGGTGGGCGTCGAAGTCCGCGCGCACGGCCGCCCAGCGTGGCGCGTCGAGCTCGATCGTCAGTTCCCAGGGCGTGCGTCCGAGCGCAGCGTCCGGCGACCACCCGTCCTGGTCGAACAGCGTGTTGACGCTGAAGCGGTGCTCGCGGTCGGTCTCCCAGTACCAATCCGAGGAGAGCTCGGCGATGTCGGTCAGGCGCTGCTGGACGAGCTGCCGCGACTGCTCGGCCTGGCGCAAGCGGCGGAAGACCAGCCGGTGCAGCCCGAAAAGCATCAGGAAAGAGACCAGGCTGCCGCCGACCAGCGCCGCCGCCATGTAGGGCACGCGCTCGCGCAGCGACTGCGATACGCGCAGCACGCCCACCGTGCGCCCGTAGGCAAGCACCGGGTGCTCGGCCGTGACCACCGGGCGTTCCACCACAGGCGGGCCCAGTCGCATGACCGTCTGGCCCTCGGCCAGCACCTCGGTGACCATCCCAGGTTCGAGCACCTCGTGCAGCTGCGCCTCGAGATGGCCTCCGCTGTAGGCCCAGGTGTCGGGGTAGGCGGTGGCGTAGCGGCTGATCAGGCGCGCCTGGATGCGGGCGTCGCTCTGCAGCACCTCCTCGAGCTCCTTGAACTGCCGGATGTTGAACATCACCGGCGGCGCCAGGCAGACGAAGACGACCGAGGCCACGGCCACATAGCGCAGCAGTCGGCTGCCCGACTGGACCGTGCGCGTGAGCGGGGCGTCGGCGCGCGGCGACGCAGCGTCAGCGGTCGACGTCGAGGTGGCCAAGGGCGCGGGCCAGCCGCAGGCTGGGCGTTGAACGCAGGAAATCGATGAAGCGCGCCACTGCGGCCGGGGCGTCGGGGCGTCGGGCGAGCAGGTAGGCGCGGGCGAGCGGATAGCGGCCTTCGGCCAACGCCTCCAGGCCCGGTGCGACGCCGCCCCAGGCGAGCAGGCGAAGCGCTGCCGGTCGCGCCATCTGTACCAGGCCGTAGGCGCTGGTGCCGAAGGAGCCCGGGATGCGGGCCAGGAACTCCAGCGCTTCCAGGTCGTCGCCGGGCATGGGCAGGTCGCGCCGTTCGAGCACCGACCCGACGGCGCGGTCAAGCCCCGGCGAGAGGCTGCGCAGGATCAGGGTCTCGGATTCCTGGGCCCCGCGCAGCACCAGGCGCAGCGGCCGGCCGTCGTCCCAGCGCGTCAACTGGCCGGTGTAAACCGCTTCCAGCCGTGCCGCGTCCAGGCCGGACAGCACCCCGTCGGAGGTGGCGAAGACGAGCGGCGTGCGCAGCCAGGGTGCAGACACGACAGCCTCGCCCAGCTGCAGCGGGCGGCCGATGACGGCCAGGTCCAGCCGGCTCGCGGCCAAGGCGCGCAGGGCGCCTGCCGAGCCCAGCGGCGGCAGCACGACAGCGACCCGGGTGCCCGGGTGGGCGCGCTCATAGGCCTCGGCCAGGCGCTGCATCAGCGGCATGGCGGCACCGACGCCGCCGACCGTGAGCGTGGTGGCGGCCTGGGCTTGCCTGGGAGCGGACACAGCGGCAGCCAGACCGAGACCGACCAAGGCCCGGCGGGAAGGGCCGGGCGGGGACGCGGCGAGCGTATGCAGTGCAAGGGACATCGGGTATCGATTCTGGCCTGTTTCCGACGCCCGGGAGTCGTTCGGGCGCGGGGGCGGGCGGGCAGCGGTTTCCGGTGGCCGTCCGGGGTCCGGCTCGGTGCCGCATCCCGCCTGTCGGTCCTCGCCTGTCAGTCCCGCCGATCAGTGCTGCGCCAGCCAGTCCAGCACTGCCCGGGGCATCGTGTCCACGTGGGCGGGGAAACGACCGCTCGGGAAGCCGACGTGTCCGCCTTCGGTGGGCTGCCACAGCATGACGTGGCGGCTGCCCGCGCGTGGCAGGCTCGCCGCCGGGATGAAGGGGTCGTTGCGCGCGTGCAGCACGAGCGAGGGGATGCGCAGCCGCCCAAGGTGCGGTTGCGCCGACGCGCGTGCCCAGTAGTCGAGCGTGCTCGCGTAGCCATGCAGCGGCGCGGTGAAGGCGTCGTCGAAGTCGTGGATCGTGCGCGCGCCACGCACGCGCTCGCCATCGAACAGGCCGGGGTGCTGCCGCAGCTTGGCCAGGGCCCGTGGCTTCATGGTGGACAGGAACATGCGCGCGTAGACCAGGCGGTTGAAGCCGGTGTCGATGGCGCGGCCTGCGGCGGCCAGGTCGATGGGCGAGCACACCGCCGCCACCGCGCGCGCCACGGCCGACGCGCTTTCGCCGGCCTCCTGGGCCCAGCGCAGCAGGGCGTTGCCGCCGAGCGAGATACCCACCGCGCGCACCGGCTCGGCGCTGCGCAGCCGCAGACGCTGCAACATCCAGCCGATCTCCTCGAAATCACCGGAGTGGTAGGCCCGCGGCGCGAGGTTGAGCTCGCCCGAGCAGCCGCGGAAGTGCGGCAGCGCGAAGCCCCAGCCGCGCGCGCGCGCCACCACCGCGAAGGCGCGCGCGTAGGGGCTGGCCGACGAGCCCTCCAGGCCGTGGAAGAGCACGAGCAGCGGCGCCGGTCCGGCCGCACCGGCGGCGGCGGCCGCGGGCAGGAAGTCGACATCGACGAAATCGCCGTCGGGCGTAGTCCAGCGCTCACGCTCGAAGGCCGGCGGCGGGCCCCCGTGCGCGCGCGCGAGCTTGGCGGCCCAGATCGTCTGCAGGTGGCCCCCGGGCAGCCAGCGCGGCGCCCGGTAGGCCGACGGTGCTCCAGGCGCGGGCCAGGTCATCGCCGAACGGTCCGTCTCGTCACACCCGGCATGCCTTGCGCGCGCTTGCCGTGGGTGAGCCTTTGCATGCGCGCGTTGCCGTGCCGCGAGTCAGCCAGGGCTGCCGGCGCGCGAGCCGCCTTCAGTGCAGCACCGCCGGCACCTCGCCCACCGCCATCGGCGGCTGGTCGACGCTTCCGGGGCTGGCGTGGTGCAGCACCAGGCGCCAGCCCTGGGCCGTCTTCAGGTAGACGTTGGTCGCCAGCACCCAGGCCGTGCGCGGGCCTTCGCTGGTCTGGACGCTGATGCGCTCGGCCAGGTGGTGCACGGCGCTGCCCAGGGCCTGCAGCCGGTGAACCTGCTCGGGCACGACCGGGATGCTGCCGTTGGCGAAGATGGCCTCGAAGCTGGCGCGGATGGCCGCCGCGCCGATGACGCGCGGGCCGCCGGGGTGGATGCAGGCGATCTCGTCGTCGTCGGCCCAGACGGACATCAGGCGGTCGATGTCGGCCTGCTGCAGCGCCTCGTAGAACTGGGCCTCGGTGTCCTCGGGCGAGGACATCAGGGCGGCCGGCGGCGGCTTCGTGGGGCGGGTCATGGGATCGTCCTGGCGGATCTCAGCGGAAGACCACGGTCTTGTGGCCGTTCATCAGCACGCGGCGCTCGACGTGCCAGCGCACGGCGCGCGCCAGCACCACGCTCTCGACGTCGCGCCCGAGCGCGGCCAGGTCCTCGGCCGAGAGGGAGTGGTCCACGCGCGCCACGTCCTGCTCGATGATCGGGCCCTCGTCCAGGTCGGGGGTGACGTAGTGTGCGGTCGCGCCGATGAGCTTGACGCCGCGCGCATGCGCCTGCGCGTAAGGCCGGGCGCCCTTGAAGCTGGGCAGGAAGCTGTGGTGGATGTTGATGGCCCGGCCGCGCAACGACTCGCAGAACTCGGCGCTGAGGATCTGCATGTAGCGCGCGAGCACGACCAGGTCGATGCGCTCGCGCTCGACCAGGGCCTGCACCTGCTGCTCCTGCGCGCGTTTGGCCGCGGCGTCGCGCCCGTCGGCCAGCGGCAGGTGGTGGAAGGCGATGCCGTAGCTGCGCGCCAGCGGCTCGAAGTCGGGGTGGTTGGAGACGATGGCCGGGATGTCCACCGCGAGCTGCCCGCTCTTCCAGCGGAACAGCAGGTCGTTCAGGCAGTGGCCGAAGCGGCTGACCATGAGCAGCAGCCGCGGCCGCTGCGCCACCGCGTGGATGGCCGCCTGCATGCCGTGCTGCTGGCGCACGTGCTCGAACAGCCGCTCCAGCGTCGGCACGTCGGCCAGCTGCGGCGGGGCCGCGAAGTGCACGCGCATGAAGAACAGGCCGGTCGCGTCCTCGCCCTCGACGTCGCCGAACTGCTGCGAGTCCAGGATGTTGCAGCCGGCCTGGAACAGCAGGCCCGACACCGCGTAGACGATGCCCGTCGTGTCCTTGCACGACAGCGTCAGGATGAATTCGCGGTCGCGCATCAGTGCGCGTGCAGCTTCTCGCCGGCCTTCAGGCGGTAGACCGTGCCGCAGTAGGGGCAGGCGCCCTCGCCGGTGGTGGCCACGTCGATGAAGACGCGCGGGTGGTTGCTCCACAGCGGCATCTTCGGGTTCGGGCAGAAGGTGACGCCCGGGCCCTGCAGCTCGCGCGCGGCGAGCTCGACCAGGGCCTTGGGGGGGGTGGCGGCACTCATCGCGAACCCTCGCTCAGACGGGGCTGAGCCAGGCCGCGTACTTCGGATTGCGGCCGCCGACGATGTCGAAGAAGGCGCTCTGGATCTTCTCGGTGACCGGGCCGCGCTCGCCCGCGCCGATCTGCACGCGGTCGAGCTCGCGGATAGGCGTGACCTCGGCGGCGGTGCCGGTGAAGAAGGCCTCGTCGCTGATGTAGACCTCGTCGCGCGTGATGCGTTTCTCCACCAGTTTCAGGCCAAGGTCCTGGCAGATCGCGAAGATGGTGTCGCGCGTGATGCCGTTCAGCGCCCCGGCCGACAGGTCGGGCGTGTAGACCACGCCCTTCTTGATGACGAAGATGTTCTCGCCCGCGCCCTCGGCGACGAAGCCGGCGGGGTCGAGCAGCAGCGCCTCGTCGTAGCCTTCGTCGGTGGCCTCCATGTTGGCGAGGATGGAGTTCGTGTAGTTGCTCACCGCCTTGGCCTGTGTCATCGTGATGTTGACGTGGTGGCGGGTGTAGCTCGAGGTCTTGACGCGGATGCCGCGCTTGAGGCCCTCCTCGCCCAGGTAGGCCCCCCAGGCCCAGGCCGCGACCATCAGGTGGATGGTGTTGCCCTTGGGGCTGACGCCGAGCTTCTGGTCGCCGATCCACACCAGCGGGCGCAGGTAGCAGCTCTCTAGCGCGTTGGCGCGCACCACCTCGCGCTGCGCGTCCATCACCTGCTCGGGCGTGAAGGGGATCTTCATGCGCAGGATCTTGGCGCTGTTGAACAGGCGCTCGGTGTGCTCGCGCAGGCGGAAGATCTGCGTGCCGGCCGGCGTCTTGTAGGCGCGCACGCCCTCGAAGGCGCCGCAGCCGTAGTGCAGCGTGTGCGTCAGCACGTGGATCTTGGCGTCGCGCCAGTCCACCAGCTGGCCGTCCATCCAGATCTTGCCGTCACGGTCGGACATCGACATCGTTCACCTCGCTGCGCACTGTGTGGGGGCTGGTCGCGCCCGCGGGCGCGAAAAAGTGCCGAATTCTATGCGTCGCCTTCTGCCGACGGGCGCTCGAGCGTCCAGGCGCACAGGCGCCCGCGAGAGAGCTCGACGCGCACGCTCGCACCAGACGCGTCGCTCCAGACGAAGCGCTCGAGCGCGGCGTCGGCGGACGCCGGGTCGTCCAAGCGCTGGCCCAGGCTGCGCGTGAGCGGGATGATCTCCAGCAGCCGCATGCCCTGGCGCAGGCGCGAGTGCAGCATCACGGCACTGGCCACGTGGCCCACCGGAGCGCCCGAGGCCTGACGCATCACGCGCACGGCGCGGTTGAACTGCAGCAGCAGCCAGAAGACCGTGACCGTCACGGCCAGCACCACGCCCTGCCAGCCCCACTGATGCCAGCCCACGGCGACCGCCAGCGCGGCCAGGATCCATCCCCAGCTTGCATTCATCGTCCGGACATTGTCCCCGGCGCCGCGGGCCCGTGTGGCCCGGGGTCTTGGCGCCATGACGGGCCCGCGGGCCGCCGATTCCGGGCATGCCAGCGTGTTTTCACGTGCTGGCCGAGAATCCGCGCACTGCGCCCACACCTGCTGGCGCGGACCACCCCGACAGGACCTCCCATGCTCACGATCGACAAGGTGCTCTACACCGCCAACGTCCACACCACCGGCGGCCGCGACGGCCGCTCGACCTCGGACGACAAGCTGCTGGACGTCGCGCTGACGCTGCCCAAGTCCATGGGCGGCCAGGGCAGCGCGACCAACCCTGAACAGTTGTTCGCCGCGGGCTACTCGGCCTGCTTCATGGGCGCGCTGCGCTTCCACTTCGGCGCACGCAAGCTGGCCTTCCCGGCCGACGGCGCGGTCGACGCGCAGGTCGACGTCGGGCCGGCGGGCGCCGGCTTCGGGCTCGCGGTTCGCATGCGCATCTCCCTGCCGGGCGTGGACCGCGACACCGCCCAGGCGATCGTCGATGCCGCGCACCAGACCTGCCCGTACTCGCGCGCCGTGCGCGGCAACATCCCGGTCGAGCTGACGCTGGCCTGAGAACGGCATGCCACGCGCCCTGATCGTCGGCGGTGCAACCGGGCTCGGGCTGGCCAGCAGCCTGGCGCTGGCCGCGCGCGGCTGGCAGGTCTTCCTGACCGGCCGGCGCGCCGAGCGTCTGGCCCAGGCGCAGGCGCAGCACCCGGCCGGGTGCTGCCACTGGTTGGCAGGCGACGCCACCGTGCCGGCCGACGTGCAGAGCGTGGTCGCCGAGTGCGTGGCCACGCTGGGCGGCATCGACGCACTGGTGGTCAGCGCCGGGCAGGGCGGCGTGGGCTCGGTGCTGCAGGCCGAACTGGCCGATTTCGAACGCGTCATGCGCGCGAGCGTATGGCCCGTGTTTCTCTACAGCCAGGCCGCGGTGCCCCACATGGGGCCGCAGGGCGGCGCGATCTGCGCCATCGCCTCGGTGACGGCCTCGGTGCCGCAGCCCGAGCGCGTGGCCTACTGCAGCGCCAAGGCTGCCGTCGTCGGCATGGTGCGCCAGATGGCGCTGGACCTGGCGCCGCGCAAGGTGCGCGTCAACGCGGTCTCGCCCAGCCTCGTGCCCACCGAGCTCTCGCTCGGCGCCATCGCCAAGGCCCCCGACCCGCAGGCGCTGCTGGCCGCGCGCATCCGCTCCCACCCGATCGGCCGCATCGGCACGCCCGAGGAGATCGGCCAGGCCGTGGCCTGGCTGTGCGGCGAAGACGCCGGCTGGGTCACGGGCCAGGACTTCGTCATGGACGGCGGCCTGTCGTTGACGGCGGGCGTGCCGCGCTGACAGCGTCAGCCGCGTTGCGGGCGCGCCGGCCAGGCCAGGTCGTCGCGGCACCGAACCCTGGCCGCTCCTTCTTCAGACTGTCAGGGCCTGCGCTTCGGCGGGCACGGCGACTTCCTCCGTCGTGGCCCGGCGCAGTTCACGCCGCTGGGTGAAGTCGTACCAGCGGCCGCGGTGCACCGTGGTCGTGTTGTCCCACATCACCAGGTCGCCGACGCTCCACTCGTGGGTGTGGACATGGGCACGCTGCGTGGCATGCTCGAGCAGGTCCGCCAGTAGCATGCGCCCCTCGGCCAGGCTCATGCCTGGCACCTCGCAGGCGTGCACGCCGACGAACAGCACCGTGCGCCCCGAGCGTGGGTCGGTCTGCACCAGCGGCCAGCGCACCGCCGGGATCGAGGCCTTCTGTGCCTCGGTGTAGCCCGT
Organism: Rubrivivax sp.; assembly: GCA_044375195.1. Lineage (GTDB taxonomy): Bacteria > Pseudomonadota > Gammaproteobacteria > Burkholderiales > Burkholderiaceae_C > Rubrivivax. Next base: position 42,916 of record JBILNB010000032.1, read on the forward strand.
GTCGCCGAGCAGGAAGCGCGAGTGCAGCGCGTAGTGCACCGCGCTTCGGCCCTGCACGCGCTGGCGCAGCCAGTCCGGCAAGGTGTCCCAGGCCAGGCGCAGGTCGGCGAACTCGGTCTGACCTCCGAAGTCGGGCACGACCACCGCGTGCAGCATCGAGTACTTGGCCCGTGGCCGCTGGAAGCTGGAGTCGCTGTGCCAGAGCTGGTTGGCGACGTTGCCGACGATCTTGGGGTCGTCGCGCCCGGCGATGCTGCCGTCGACCTTGACGTTGGAGATGTCGGCCAGCTCCGCGTACTCGAAGCGGTGCGCCCCGCCCTTGAGCCGCCTCAGCCCCAGGTCGAGCGGGCCGAACTGGCGCGCGAAGGCGATCTGCTGGTGCTGATCCAGGCGCTGGCCAGGGAACACCAGCACCGCGTGCGTGTCCATCAGCGCCTCGATCCGCCGCACCCCGTCGGCCCCGAGCGGTCGGCCCAGGTCGACGCCCTCCACGCGCGCGGCCAGCGGCTCCAGCGGTGTGACATGCCAGTTCATGGGATCCCCTGGAAGACTTCAGTCGAGCTTGATGCCGGCTGCCTTGACGACCTGCGTCCACTTCGCGATCTCGGTGCGGACGGTGGTCTCGTACTCCGTCGCGGTCGAGCCCACGGGCTCCATGCCGAGCTGGGCCATGCGCGCACCCATCTCCGGCGATCGCACCGCCGTCCCCACGTCGGCGGCGATGCGGTCGACCAGCGAGCGGGGCGTGCTGCCGGGGGCGATCACGCCGATCAGGCTCATGGCACTGAAGCCGGGGAGGGTCTCGTCCATCGTAGGCACGTCCGGGGTCAGCTGCGCGCGCTTCGGGCTGGCCAGGGCCAGCAGCCTCAGCCGGCCCTCGCGCACGAAGGGCATGGCGGAGAACTGGACATCGAACAACAGCGGCACCCGGCCGGCCAGGACGTCCTGCTGTGCAGGCGCGCTGCCGCGGTAGGGCACGTGCACCATCTGGATGCCGGCCAGGGTCTGCATCAGCTCGCCGGCCAGGTGCGTGCCAGTGCCCACGCCCGGGGTCGCGTAGGACAGCTTGCCCGGGTTGCGGCGCGCATGGGCCACGAGTTCGGCCATGTTGCGCACCTCAAGCGACGGGTGGGCGAACAGGCCGAAGTGCGCCTGCCCGATCAGCGCCACGGGCGCGAGATCCTTCAGCGTGTCGTAGGGCATCCTGGGCTGCAGCGCGGGGTTGATCATCAGCGCGCTGATCGCCATGCCCAGCGTGTACCCGTCGCCAGGCGCGCGCGCGACGAACTGCGTTCCCACCATCGTGCCGCCGCCGGGCTTGTAGTCCAGCAGCACGGTCTGCTTCCATTGCGCCTGCAGGCGCTCGGCCAGCAGGCGCGCCACCGTGTCCGTCGGCCCGCCCGGCGCGAAGGGCACGACCAGCGTGACCGGCCTGGACGGCCACGCCTCGGCCTGCGCCATGGCGGGCGGCACCGCGGCCAGGCAGGCGAGCGCCGCCGCAGCGGCGAGCCAGGGTCTTCTGTTCATGAGGGTGTCTCCTTGCGTTGGTTGTGTTGGATCAGTGCCAGGCCGGCCACGCCGCCGATGCAAGCAGCCAAGGCCTGGGCGGTGGCATGCAGGCGAGGCAGGACTTCCGATTGCAGGCGCTCGACCGACATCAGGGCCACGGGGCTGCCGCAGTTGAGGGCGACGACCTCGCCGAGCGCGGTGCGGACCGGCACGGCGGCCGCGATGATGGCCGGGTGCCAGTCCCCGAGAGACAGGACATGCCCATGCCGCGACGCCAGGGCGAGGGCGGCCTGGACGCCGGCGTTGGCCACGTCGCCCAGCGCCGCACGCCGGGTGGCATCGTCCACTCCCGCCAGCCACGCCCGGCCGAGAGCGGAGGTGGTGAGGGCCATGCGCGTGCCGACGCTGGCGGCCAGCACCAGCGCCGACGGCGAACGGGCACGCCCGCCCTCGATGACCAACATGTCGGAACCGTCCCGGACCCCGAGGAAGGCTGAGGCGCCGGTCGCCTCCGCCAGCGCCTGCAGCAAGGGCCGGGCGGCGCCGCGCAGGTCGAGCCCATCCAGAAAGGCCTGGGCCAGGCGCACGACGCCCGGTGCCAGCTCGTAGCGCTCGCTTTGAGGGACCGGCCGCAACTGACCCAACCCGACCAGCGTTCCGATCAGGCGCGCGACCGTGGCCTTGGGGATGCCGGTGATACGGGTGACATCGCCATTGCCCAGGGGGCGCCGCGCCACGGCAAAGCAGTCCAGCACCTGGAAGCCGCGCGCCAGCGCGAGCACGGGGTCGGTGTCAGGGGATCGAGGTCGAACCACCGCGACATGCTACCCGGCCGCGTCACAAATCGCAATATTTCGGAATTGAATTCTGAAAAAACGATCAGCGGAGCATCCGCGCTTGCACCACCTTCCCGGCCACCGCGAAGGCGCCTGCGCCCAGGTGGTGCAGCGTGTGCAGGGCCGGGTTGCCGTCATGGAGGCGCCAGCGCCCGCCGTCGAAGACACGCGGGTCGGCGGCCGCGGCCACGACCTCGCCGAAGCAGGTGTCGTAGGCCTCCTCGGTGTGGCGCTCGGGGATCAGGCGGCACTCCACCCAGGCGCAGCAGCCGTCCTCCAGGACCGGCAGGCCCAGCACCGGCCCGGCTTGCGGGCGCAGGCCGTGGCGGGAGAACTTGTCGGGCCCCTCGCGCCCGCTGACGCTGCCCACGCCGTAGGTGGCGTCGGCGAGCGCCGCGCCCGGCACGCACAGGCCGAAGGCGCCGGAGGCCATGACCAGCTCGCGCGTGAAGGTGCGCTTGTCGATGACGACGGCCACGCGCGGGGGCGTGAACTCCACCGGCATCGACCACGCCGCCGCCATCACGTTGCGCCGCCCGTCATGGGCGCTCGTCACGAGCACGGTCGGGCCGTGGTTGAGCAGGCGGCTGGCATGTTCCAGGGCCACAGGTCGGAAATGCGAGGCCACGGGAGGGGGTACCGGCTCTTGCGTCGAGATCGCTTCAGGGCTGCCAGAACGCACGCAGCGACTGGCGGTAGGGGGCGACCGACGCGCCGACCCACAGCTGCGGGAGCGAGGGCGTGAACCTGCCGAGTTCCTCGCCGCGCCGCACGATCTGCGCCGCCTGGGCATGCCAGGCGTCCAGCCCCGTGTCCGGCCCCGCCTGGGCCTGGAGCAGCGCCTGGATGAAGTAGGTCTGCTGACCGTGGAACTGGCAACCGTAGGACACCCGGTCGGCCGCCGCCGCGGTCATGATCCAGCGCCGCGGGTGCCGTAGTGCCGGGATCAGCGAACCGGAGTGGCAGGCCGAGATGATGACGCCGGTGTCAAAGCCAGACAGGGGCAGCAGCAGGTCGTGCAGTTCCTGGCCACGCAAGGGCGGCAGGCGCCGATTGGCAGCCACGTGGGCCAGCAGGTTGTGGTGCCCGTGGGACGTGAGCATAACGAGGATGCGGTCCCCCGGCCGGGCCGCCGCCCGCATCTCGGCCACGGCCGCCTGCAGTGATTCGCGCGTGGCGAAAGGCGCGGAGACGGCCTCGCCGAAGGGCGGGTTCCACATCTGCCAGACCAGGGCATCGGGGCGCAGCGAGCGCACGCTGGCGACGATGCCGTTGACATCGCCAGGAAAAGCCTTGGTCTCGTCGCTCAACCCCACGGCGAGCACCAGCAGCCGCGGACGGTCCGCGGGCTGCCGCGCCACCTGCTCCTGGCGCTGGCGCTGCGCCTCCTGCCAGAGAGCGTCATGCTGGCTGCGCCCCTGCGCGCTGTCGGGGCTGACGGCGCAGCCGGCCAGCACGGCCAGCAGCAGGGCCGCAAGACTGCGGGCGAGAAATGAGCGCATGGTGGGTCCATCCTTCTGCGGACAAGGGGCATTGCGGCGTCGAAGACCGGGATCCTAACCACGGCCCGGCCTGGACACGCACCCGCGGCAGGAGACCCGCCCGCTTGACCCTTCACCCGGAAGGCATCGCG
>JBILNB010000087.1:0-15070 GCA_044375195.1 Rubrivivax sp.
CAAGCTGCTGATCATCCTCAACGCCATGGTCCGCGACGGCGTCGCGTGGGACCTCAGCAAGCACGCCAATGTCCCCCAAAACGCTTGACACGCAACACAGTTGCTCTCCCCTCGCGGGAGAGGGGTTGGGGAGAGGGGGGAACGCCAAGACCTCGGCACTCACCCCCCTCTCCCCCCACCCCTCCCCCGCCAGGGGGGAGGGGGGCTCCAGCCTCCCCCCGGCACGGCCTGAACGATGAACTACCTCGACACCCTCTCCTCCTTCGCCGCCGGGCTGCGCTTTCCCGCGCTGCCCGAGGCCGTGCGCGCGCACACCGGCTGGATCCTGGCCGACACCGTCGCCGCCATCGCCGCCGGCTCGGCCGAGCCCGAGCTGCAGGCGCTGGCCGCGCTGCACGGCGCGCCGGCCTCGAGCGGCGGCCCTGGGCACGCCACCACGCTCATCGGCCTCGGGCGCGCGGCCGCGCCGGACGCAGCCGCGCTGGTCAACGGCACCGCCGGCACCTTCCTCGAGATGGACGAGGGCAACCGCTACTCGCGCGGGCACCCCGCGGTGCACGTGCTGCCGGCGGCGCTGGCGCTGGCCGAGCAGCGCAACGCAGACGCCGACACCTTCCTCGCAGCCCTGGTCGCGGGCTACGAGGTCGGGTCGCGCCTGGGCGCGGCCGCGCAGCTGCGCGGGGCCATGCACCCGCACGGCACCTGGGGCACGATCGGCGCGGCCGCGGCCTGCGCGCGCGTGCTCGGCGCCGACACCGCGGCGATGCGCGAGACGATCAACATCGCCGCCTCGATGACCACCGCCACCTCCAAGCGCACCATGCTCGAGGGCGGGCTCGTGCGCAACGTCTACGCCGGCCTGGCCAACCGCAACGGCCTGCTCGCGGCCCAGCTCGCGGCCTGCGGCTACACCGGCGAGCACGACGGCCCGGGCTCGCTGCTCGGGCAGGTGGTCTCCGAGCGCTTCGACCGCGAGCAGGTGGTGCACAGCCTGGGCGAGGACTGGCACCTGCTGCAGAACTACTTCAAGCTGCACTCGTGCTGCCGCTACAACCACGGCACGCTGGACGCGATCGACGCCATCGCCGCGCGCGGGCCGCTGCCGGCGCCCGACGAGATCGCGCGCATCGAGGTGCGCAGCTACGCGCTCGCGGCCGAGCTCGACGACCCGGCGCCGCGCAACACGCTGGCGGCGAAGTTCTCGGTGCCCTTCGCGGTGGCCACGCGCATCGTGCGCGGCAGCAGCGCGCTGGCCAGCTTCACCTGGGACGCGGTGCGCGACGAGCGCACGCTCGCGCTGGCGCGCCGGGTGGACCTGGCGGAGGACCCGGCGATGACCGCGCGCCTGCCGCGCGAGCGCCCGGCGCGTGTCGTCATCACCACCCACGACGGCCGCCGCCTCGTGGGCGAGGCCGGCGTCAACCGCGGCGACGATGCCGCGCCCTACACCGCGCAGGAGCTGACCGCCAAGTTCATGGACCTGTGCGGCCGCGTCTGGCCGCGCGCCCACGCCGAGCGCCTGCTCGACGCCACGCTCGACCTGTGCGCCGGCGGCGGCAGCCTGCCGTCCTGGACGGCGCTGCTGAAGCTCGCGCCCACGCGCTGACCGGCCTCGCGCGGGCCGCCTGCCCGACCCTCGTCACAATGTCCCCACCTGGTTCCGACCGCCCCGCAACACCCCTCCCTCCCGAACGCCCATGCAAACCTCCGACAAGTCCGCCCGGCAGCTCTACACCGAGATCAAGGCCAACCCCACGCGCAAGCGCTTCGGCATGGGCCGCGTGCCGGCGCTGATCAACGTCGACCCGCAGAAGGCCTACACCTGCGTGGGCGAGTTCGTCACCGCCTACGAGACCGACCCGCGCCAGATGGACTACATCAACGAGCTGGCCGACGCCTTCCGCGAGCGCGGCTTCCCGGTGGTGTGGACCTACGTCGCCTACATGGAGTCGGGCGAGGACTGCGGCATCTGGGGCACGCGCACCAACACGCCCGACTCGCTGCAGAACATCAAGGTCGGCAGCCGCCGCTCGGAGTTCGACGACCGGCTGCGCATCGACCGCGTGCGCGACATCATCGTCAACAAGCGCATGGCCTCGGCCTTCTTCGAGACCAACCTCGGCTCGATCTTCAACTTCCACGGCGTCGACACCGTGGTCGTCACCGGCGGTTCGACCTCGGGCTGCGTGCGCGCCACCGTCGTCGACAGCCTGCAGCGCAGCTACCGCACCATCGTGCCCGAGGAATGCGTGGCCGACAAGCACGAGAGCCCGCACTTCGCCAACCTCTACGACATGGCGCTGAAGTACGCCGACGTCATCTCGGTGCAGGAGACGCTGGCCCAGGTGTGCGCGCTGCCGCCCAAGGGGGGCATGAAGTGAAGCGCGACCCCGGTTTCTACGACCACCTGCCGTGGCCGCGCCGGCCGGTGATCCGCTGGCCCGGCGGCGCGCGCGTGGCCTTCTGGGTGGCGCCCAACATCGAGTTCTACGAGCTCAACCCGCCGCGCAACCCCTCGCGCGCGCCCTGGGCGCGGCCGGCGCCCGACGTGCTGAACTACTCCTACCGCGACTACGGCAACCGCGCCGGCTTCTGGCGCATGTTCGAGTCCATGCAGCGCTGCGGCATGCGCGGCAGCGTCTCGCTGAACGTGGCGATGTGCCAGCACCACCCGGAGATCATCCGCGAGTGCGCGGCCGCGGGCTGGGAGTTCTACTCCCACGGCACCTACAACACGCGCTACCTGATGAACATGACCGAGGCGCAGGAGCGCGCGGTCATCCAGGACTCGATCGACACCATCCGCGACCACACCGGCCAGCGCCTGGACGGCTGGCTCGCGCCGGCGCTGACCTACACCGAGCGCACGCTGGACCTCGTGGCCGAGATGGGGCTGAGCTATGTGTGCGACCTCTTCCACGACGACCAGCCCGGCCCGGTGAAGGTGCGCCAGGGTACGCTGGCGAGCATCCCGTACTCGCTGGAGATGAACGACACCATCGTCTACAACGTCAACCTCGTCTCGCCGCGGCGCTACGGCGACATCCTCAAGCGCCAGTTCGACCGGCTCTACGCCGAGGGCGAGCACTCGGGTACGGTGATGTGCATCCCGCTGCACCCCTACCTGATCGGCCTGCCCTACCGGCTGGCCGCCTTCGAGGAGGCGCTGTCGTACATCACGAGCCACGAGGGCGTGTGGCTGGCCACCGGGCGCGAGATCGCGCAGCACTTCAACACGCACCACCACGCCGCCTTCGCCGCCGCGGCCGAGCCCATCGGAGACGCGCCATGAGCAGCCTGCCTGCCGATTACCTGGAGTACCCGCTGCGCCGCCATGGCATGGACCATGACCGCTACGACTGGACGCAACTGCACCAGCGCCGCGGCGTGGCCTGGCCCGGCGGCGCGCGCATCGCGCTGTGGATCACGGTGGCGCTGGAGTGGTTCCCGCTGGACATGAAGGGCCAGCCCTTCAAGCCGCCGGGCGCGATGCAGACCGCCTACCCCGACCTGCGCCACTACACGCTGCGCGACTACGGCAATCGCGTGGGCATCTACCGCGTGATGCAGGCGCTGCAACGCCACGGCATCCGCGCCAGCGCCGCGGTGAACGCCGCGGTCGCGGCGCGCTACCCCTCGCTGCTGCGCGACGTGCGCGAAGCCGGCTGGGAGGTCATCGCCAAGGGCCTGGACATGGACCACCTGCACCACGGCGCCCTGCCGGTGGAGGAGGAGCGCGCGCTGATCGCGCGCACGCTCGAGATCCTGCGCCCGGCCGCCGGCGGCGCGGTGCGCGGCTGGCTCTCGCCGGCGAAGTCGGAATCCCACGCGACGCCCGACCTCGTGGCCGAGGCGGGGCTGGACTACCTGTGCGACTGGGTCAACGACGACATGCCGTATGCGATGCGCACCGTCACCGGTGCGCTGGGCAACACACCGGCGCACTACCAGCAGGCGCCGGGCCACGGCAGCCCTGCGGGTGTGCAGCCGGGCCGCGGGCTGGTGGCGATGCCGCACCCGATCGACCTGGACGACCACACGATCCTGGTGCAGAACCACCACACCGAGGACGACTTCCGCAACGCGCTGACCGACCAATTCGACCTGCTGTACCGCGAGGCCACACCGGCCGACGGCCGCATCATGGCCATCGCGCTGCACCCCTGGGTGATCGGCCAGCCCTACCGCATCGGCGCGCTGGAGGAGGCGCTGGCGCACATCATGCGCCACCGCGGCGTCTGGGCAGCCACCGGGGCCGAGATCGTCGACGCCTGGAAGGCGCAGCAGGCTTGAGGCTCGAGGACCGCCTCGAGTACAGCGCGCTGCCCGAGCGCGCGCCGCTGCGCTGGCCCGGCGGCGCGCGCCTGGCGCTGTGGGTGGCGCCCAACATCGAGCACTACGAGTACCTGCCCGCGCAGGTGCGCGTGCGCGACCCCTGGCCGCGCACGCCGCACCCCGACATCCTGGGCTACGGCCTGCGCGACTACGGCAACCGCGTCGGCGTCTGGCGCCTGATGGAGGTCTTCGACCGTTTCGCCCTGCGCTGCACCGTCTCGCTGTCGATGGCCGTGCTCGACCTCTACCCGGAGATCGCGCAGGCGATGCTCGAGCGCCGCTGGGAGCTGATGTCGCACGGCCTGTACAACACGCGCTACCACTGGAACCTCACCGAGGACGAGGAGCGCGCCGCGATCGAGCAGTGCCAGGCCATCCACCGCCGCCACACCGGGCGCGGCCTGGCTGGCTGGTTCTCGCCCGCGGCCTCCAACACCCTGAACACGCCCGACCTGGTGGCCGAGGCCGGCATCGACTACCTGTGCGACCTCTACCACGACGACCAGCCGACCTGGGTGCGCGTGCGCCGCGGCGGGCTCGTCAGCCTGCCCTACAGCATGGAGGTCAACGACAGCATCTGCTGGCGCCGCGGTATGGAGGCGCCGGCCTTCGCGCAGAAGATCCGCGACGAGTTCGAGACCCTCTACGCCGAGGGCGGGCGCGTGATGTGCATCGCCGTCCACCCCTTCATCATGGGCCAGCCGCACCGCATCGAGCCGCTGGCGCAGGCGCTCGAGCACGTGCTCGGCCACCCGGGGGTGTGGTGCGCCACCGGGCAGGAGATCGTCGAGGCCTGGCGCGCGCAGGCGCCGCCGCCCCCGCCACCGCTTGCCTGACAGGCTGAGAGCCCTTTGCCCATGTCCACCTCCGCCGACTACATCCGCGACTTCATGACCGAGCGCGCGGTCGCGCCCGCGCGCGCCGCGCTGCTGATCATCGACATGCAGAACGCCTCGGGCGCGCGCGACGGCGCGCTCGGCCGACGCCTGCGGGCCGAAGGCTCGGCCGTGGGCGACTACCGCTTCGACCGCATCGAGCGCCTGGTCACGCCCCACGCGCTGCGCCTGCGCGAACGCTTCCGCGCCCTCGGCCGCCCGGTGCTGCACGTGACCGTGGGCGCCGCGCTGCCCGACGCGAGCGACGCGCCGCCGCACATGCGCAAGCTCTTCGTCGAGACGCGCAACCACCTCGGCAGCCGCGAGCACGAGATCATCGACGCGCTGAAGCCGCTGCCGGGCGAGCACCTGCTGCGCAAGACGACGATCGGCGCCTTCGCGTCGACCAACATCGACAGCCTGCTGCGCGCGCTCGGCGCCGAGCAGCTGTGGCTGTGCGGCGTGTCCACCAACATGTGCGTCGAGACCACCGCGCGCGAGGCCGCCGACCGCGGCTACCTCGTCACCCTGGTCGAGGATGCCTGCGGCACCACGCACGAGGAGCTGCACCAGGTGACGATGCGCAACTTCCAGCGCCTGTTCGGACGCGTGCGCAGCACGGCGCAGAGCCTGGAGGAGCTGGGCTGATGCGGGCTGCGGGTCCCGTCCGGAACGGCCGCTGCCGGCCGGCTTCAGCCCGTCGGGGCTGGGTGCCAGCCGCGCCGGGCCGCCTCGGCCACCAGCGCCCGCGCGGTATCGGCCAGCGCAGGCACGTAGCGCCGCCCGGCCTGGAGGGCGTCCCACAGCACGGCCGGGTCTTCCACGTACTCGTGCACCATCTGGTTGCGCAGGCCGCGCATCGCGAACCACTCGTCCGCACTGGCGACGAAACCCAGCCGCTCGGCGCGATCGAGGTTGTCTGCGGCAGCCCCGCAATGCTCGCCCAGCGCCGCCAGGACGGCCGGGATCAGCTTGTCGCCCAGGGTGTCCTGCAAGCGGCCGAAGCGGCCGACGAAGGCCTCCACCCGTTCCGCGCGGTCGGGGTCGGACTCGAGTTGCGCCACGGCCTGGGCCGTGAAGGCATCGGTGAACAGCCGCTGCGTGGTCTGCTGCAGGTAGCGCGTCTCGCGTTCCACCACGCGGCACAGGAACTGCAGGCGCAGCCGGGCCGCCTCGGGCAGCTTCACAGCAGCACCCCTTCGCGCTCGGCGATGTCGTGGATCGGCAGGCGCCGCAGCCCCGGGGCGACCAGCAGCACGTCGACGCGGCGGCCGTGCATCGCGCGCGACACCCGGCCGGCCACGCGCGCGGCCAGCAGCGCGGGGTGCGCCGGCATCTCGGGCAGATCGACGAGCAGGTCGACGTCACCGCCGCGGGCCGCGTCGTCGAGCCGGGAGCCGAACAGCCGCACGCGCGCACGTGCACCGGCCTCGTCACGCACGACGCGACGTATCGTCTCGACGGAGTCAGCTTGCAATCGCATGGCAGGGCGCGTAGCCACAAGGCCCTGCATTCTTGACCAGCTCCGCCCCCGCTGCGCGGCGGTGGCCACGCCCTGACATGAGGACACCCGTGAGCCAGATCATCAACCCACAGGCGAGCCCCGGTACTCCCGGCGCAGGCAGTTCCACAGCAGGGGGCGCCCGTGCCCGGCGCGTCCTCGTCATCGTCCCCTTCCCGATGTCGGCCGCCAACCTGCTGCTGCGCCAGGCGCAGACGCAGGGCATGGCCTTCGGGCCGGGGGTGGAGTTCGTCTTCCGCCCGGTCAAGGCCGGGCCGGTGAACTACTCGAGCCACCACGACTTCGTGCTCGCCGACGTGGCCAACTTCGAGGCCGGCTGCCGCGCCCAGGCCGAGGGATTCGACGCCGTGTGCATCGACACCATGAGCGACTCGGGCGTGGCCGCCCTGCGCTCGGTGCTCGACATCCCCGTCTTCGGCCCGGGGCGCGTGTCCATGCTCACCGCCCTGATGCTCGGCGACCGTTTCTCCATCCTCACGATGGCCAGCCGCTGGAAGCCGCTGTACAAGAAGGCGCTGGACGAGCTGGGCCTGCACCACAAGTGCGCCTCGGTGCGCGCCATCGAGGTCCCGCCCGACAACCAGGCGCTGCTGTCGGGCAAGGAGGACGAGGTCTTCCCGCTGCTCGAGGCCGCCGGGCGCAAGGCCGTCGAGCACGACGGCGCCGAGGTGCTGATCCTCGGCTCCACCACCATGCACCAGGCCCATGCCTGGCTCGCCACCCGGCTGCCCGTGCCGGTCATCAACCCCGGCCCGCTGAGCTACCAGATCGCGCTCGCCCTGCTGGGCGCGGGTCTCACGCACAGCCGGGCGGGGTACCCGAAGCCCATGCACCCGAAGCTCGACATGCTGGAGGCCATGCTGGCGGCGGGCCGCGACGCGGGGCTGAAGCCCTCCTCACCTGCGCCATGAGCCACCCCCGCGCCCCCTCCCGCATCGCGATCGTCGGCGCCGGCATCGCCGGCGCCACCTGCGCGCGCCTCCTGCAGGCTGCGGGCCGCGCCGTGCACGTGGTCGACAAGTCGCGCGGCGCCGGCGGACGCATGGCGACCAAGCGGCTGCAATGGGCCGACGACCAGGGCGCCACCCGCCAGGCCCGGCTCGACCACGGCGCGCCGGGCTTCGCCATTGGTGACCGCGCCTTCGCGGACTTTGCCGGCGCGGCGCTGGGGCCCGCCGGCCTGGCCGCGTGGACCCCGGCCCTGAAGGCCGGCAGCCGCCCGCTGCCGGAGCCCGGCCCGCTGCTGCTGCCGCAGCCGGACATGCCGGCCCTGTGCCGCGCGCTGCTGCAGGGGATCGAGGTGACGCGGTCCTTCCAGGTGGACCGCCTGCTGCGCGGCCCTGGCGGCTGGCAGCTCGAGGCCGCGGGCACCCTGCTGCCGGGGCTCCACGACCGCGTCGTCCTGGCGCTGCCGCCGGCGCAGGCCGCGCCGCTGCTGGCGCCGCACGCGCCCGCCTGGGCGGCGCAGGCCGCGCAGGCGGTGATGGAGCCCTGCTGGACGCTGATGGGCGTGGCGCGGCGCCCGGCACGGGCCACGGGCTGGGACCTCGCCCAGCCCACCGAGGGGCCGCTGGCCTGGGTCATGCGCGCCGACGCCCGCCCCGGCCGTGCCGCGCCCGCCGACGAGGCGCACTGGGTCGCGCACGCCAGCCCGTCCTGGGCCCGGGCCCACCTCGAGCAGCCCGCCGCCTGGGTGCAGGCGCAGCTGGCCGCCGCGCTCGAGGCCTGCGTCGGCGAGCCGATCGCCTGGACGCACGCCACCGTGCACCGCTGGCGCTACGCCCGGCCCGGGGCGCCGCGGACCGCGGGCGACACGCCCTGGTGGTGGGACCCGGCGCTCGGCCTGGGCGTGTGCGGGGATTTCCTCGGCGGCGCCGGCGTCGAGGACGCCTGGCGCTCGGGCCGGGGCCTGGCCGCGGCGGTGCAGGGGCGCTGAACGGCCCTGCGCCGGCCCAGCCACCGCGGCCTCGCTGCGGACGGCCGCTGCGGAAGGCCGCTGCGGACAGAGGGGCTGACGCGTCGGGGCGATCGGGTCGGGTCGTTGACACGGTAGCCTCTGGTGGCTACATTGCCACGCATGCAGGAAGTCGGCATCAAGGCCCTGAAGAACCGCCTGAGCGAGTACGTCCGCGTCGCCGCCGCAGGTCAGACCGTGCTCGTCACCGACCGCGGGCGGGTCGTGGCCGAGCTGATCGCGCCCCGCGTGCAGGAGGACGCCTCTGCCGAGGAACGGCAGTTGGGCGAGCTGATGCGGCAGGGCGTGTTGAGCCCCGCGAAAGCGGGGCCGCAGGCTCGCCTGCCCCGCCGCGCGCCACGGGCGACGCTGGACGAGGTGTTGCGCGATCTCGACGACAGCCGGGACGGGCGTTGATCGTCTACGTCGACACCTCAGTCGTGCTGGCGCGGCTGTTCGCCGAGGACCGTTCTCCGCCCGACGCCTTCTGGAAGCAGCGCCTGGTCGCCAGCCGGCTGCTGGAGTACGAGGTGTTCAACCGCGTGCACGCGCGCGGCGCCGGCCCCTCCCATGGTGAGGCCGCGCGACGCCTGGTGGACCGGGTTCACCTGGTGGAGATGACACAGGCGGTGCTCGAACGCGCGCTGAGGCCCTTTGCACAGCCGCTGCGCACGCTCGACGCATTGCACCTGGCCACGCTGGTGTTCCTGCGCGACAGCGGCCTGGAGGCCGGGCTCGCCACGTACGACGCGCGACTGGCCGGCGCGGCGTCCGACCTCGGGTTTGCCCAGGTGCCGTGCTGAGAGCCCTGCCGCCCCTGGATTGCCCTGACACCGCACCCCCATGCCCAAGCACCTCACCCCCGCCCAGGTCGCCGCCTACGAGCGCGACGGCTTCGTCTTCCCCGTGGACGTCCTCACCCCCGACGAGGTGCGCGCCTGCCGCGGCGAGCTCGAGGCCTGGGAGCGCGCGCGCGGCGCGGCGATCGACTTCCCCGAGAAGTCCAAGTCCTACCTGCTCTTCGCCTGGGCCGACCGGCTCGTGCACCACCCGCAGGTGCTGGACGCGGTGGAGGACGTGATCGGCCCGGACATCCTCCTCTACCACTCCACGCTCTTCCTGAAGGAGGCGCGCACCCCGGCCTACGTGCGCTGGCACCAGGACAGCACCTACTTCTACCTCGAGCCGCACCTGCACGTGACGGCCTGGGTGGCGCTGTCGGACGCCACCGTGCAGGCCGGCTGCATGCGCGCGCTGCCGGGCAGCCACCGCTGGGGCGCCTTCGAGCACGACGACCGCCCCGAGCCGATGAACATGATCCGGCGCGGCCAGGGCATCAGCGGGCGCTTCGACGGCGAGAGCGGCACGCCGATGCCGGTGCTCGCCGGGCAGATGTCGCTGCACCACACCGATCTCGTCCACGCCTCGGGGCCGAACGACAGCGACGACCGGCGCATCGGCCTGGCGATCAGCTACATCCCGGCGCAGGTGCGGCCCGTTGGCGCGGTGCAGCCCTCGGCGCTGTGCGTGCGCGGGCGCGACGCCGGGCACTTCGTGCCCGAGCGGCGGCTCGGGCAGCCGCTGTCGGCGCAGGCCTTCGAGCAGCACCGCGAGGCGCTGGCGCGCTTTCGCGCGCTGCAGGACGCGGGCTTCCAGCCGCAGGGGGCGGCATGAGGCGGCGCGGGCCGCGCGCCGGGCGCGCCCGGGCCTCCGCCCTACACTGCCGCGCATGAACGCAGCCGCCCCTGCTCCGGCGCCGCGCCAGGGCATCGTCATCCTCGGCATCTTCGCCGCCGACCTGGCCTTCCGAGCCACGCGCCTGCCGGCCATCGGCGAGACGCTGATCGGCGAGACCTTCCAGCTCGGCGCCGGCGGCAAGGGCTCGAACCAGGCGGTGGCCGCGGCGCGCGCCGGCGGCGCGGTGCGCTTCGTCACCCGCATCGGCGCCGACGCCTTCGGCGAGATCGCGCTGCGCACCTGGCGCGAAGCCGGCGTCGACACGCGCCACGTCGTGCGCGCCGAGGGCGAGTCCACCGGCGCCGCCTTCATCTACGTCAGCGCGCTGACCGGCGACAACGCCATCATCGTCGTGCCGGGCGCCGCCGGCGGGCTGTCACCCGCCGACATCGAGGCGGCCGAGCCCTCGCTGCGCGAGGCCGGGCTCTTCGTGACCCAGCTCGAGCAGCCGCTGGCCGCCGTCGAGGCCGGGCTGCGCGTGGCGCGGCGCCTCGGCGTGCCCACCCTGCTGAACCCCGCTCCCGCCCCCGCGGGCGGCCTGCCCGATGCGCTGCTCGCGCTGTGCGACCACCTCACCCCCAACGAGACCGAGGCCGAGGCGCTGACCGGCATCGCCATCCGCACCCCCGCCGACGCGCTGCGCGCCGCGCGGGCGCTGCGCGCGCGCGGCGCGGGCACGGTCGCCATCACGCTCGGCGCCCAGGGCGCGGTGCTGGTGGATGCCACGCAGGCCGCGCACGTGCCGGCCCAGGCCGGCGGGCCGGTGGTGGACACCACCGGCGCCGGCGACGCCTTCAACGGCGCCTACGCCGTGGCGCTGGTCGAGGGCCGCGGCGCGCTGGAGGCCGTGCGCCTGGCCAACGCCGCCGCCGGCCTGTCCGTCACCCGCCCCGGCACCGCCGCGGCCATGGCCCCGCGCGCCGAGATCGACGCGGCGCTCGCGCGCGCGCCGGCGCCGCTGATGCTGAACCCCGCCGATGCGGCCTGAACCGATAGCGCCGCAGCCGATCGGCACGCCGCTGGCGCCGAAGCACCCGCGCCGCAGCGGCCCCACGAACCCATGACCCTGCGCCGCAAGCTCGTCATCGACCAGGACGCCCACGGCCCGGCGTCGACCAACCTGCAGTCGCTGCTGATGCTGCTGGCGGCCGAGGACGTGGAGGTGCTGGGCATCGGCGTGGTCAGCGGCGACGGCTGGTGCGCCGAGAACACGGCCCACCTGCTGCGCCTGCTGGAGATCGCCGGGCGCACCGAGGTGCCGGTGCACCGCGGCGCCACCTTCCCGCTGCTGAACACGGCCGAGCGCATGCGCCGCTGGGAGGCGCTGCACGGGCGCCTGTTCTGGAAGGGCGCCTGGACCGAGCACTTCATCGACGGCCGCTACCGCGAAGGCGAGCACCACGCGCAGCCCCACCTCGTGCCCGCGCTGGCCGAGGGCCTGCCGACGACTGCGGCCGCGCCGGGCACGGCCGCGCAGTTCCTCGTGGACACGGTGCGCCGCCACCCGGGCGAGGTCACGGTATGGGCCGCCGGCCCGATGACCAACCTCGCGCTCGCGGCGCGGCTGGAGCCGGACTTCGCCGCGCTGGCGCGCGAGCTCGTCTTCATGGGCGGCAGCTTCAGCCCGGTGGCCGCCGACCACGTCTTCGCGCAGGAGTACCAGTACTCGCCGCGGCACGAGTTCAACCTGCGCTTCGACCCCGAGGCCGCCGCGCTCGTGCTGCGTGAGCCCTGGCGGCGCATCACGCAGGTGCCGGTGGACGCGACCACGCGCACCTTCTGGCGCCCCGGGCACCAGGCCGAGGTCGGCGCCGGCGCGAGCCCGGTGGCGCGCTACCTGGGCCGCTTCGGGCGCCAGCTGCCGATGTGGGACGAGGTCGCGGCCGGGGTCTGGCTCGACCCGACGCTTGTCACGCGCCGCGAGACGCTGCGCGTGGACGTCGACACCACCTTCGCCGCCGGCTACGGCCAGACGCTGAGCTGGGCCCCGCACCTGGGCCCGGGCCTGGGCGAGCCGCTGGTCGACGTCGTCCTCGACATCGACGCGCCGCGCCTGGAGCGCCTGGCGGTCGAGATGCTGAAGCGCTGGTGATGAGCACCCCCGCTCCCTGCGAACTCGCCGCCGCCGTGATGCGCGCGCGCGCGGGCGGCCTCGTGCCGCGCGTGGGCCTGATCCTGGGCTCGGGGCTCGGCGGCCTGGCGCAGGCGGTGGACGGCGCGGCGCGCATCCCCTACGCCGAGCTGCCCGGCTTCCCGCCCGCCGGGGTGCATGGTCACGCGGGCGAACTGGTGCTCGGCCGGCTCGAGGGCGTGCCGGTGGCCTGCCTGCGCGGGCGCGCCCATGTCTACGAGGGCCACGGCCTGGCGGTGATGACGCAGGCCGTGCGCGCGCTCAAGCTGGCGGGCTGCGAGACCCTGCTCGTCACCTGCGCCGCGGGCTCGCTGGTGCCGGCCGTCGGCCCGGGCGCGCTGGTGGCCCTCACCGACCACATCAACCTGCTCGGCAGCACGCCGCTGGTGGGGCCGAACGACGAGCGCTTCGGCCCGCGCTTCTTCAGCCTGGCCGACGCCTACGACCCCGCGCTGCGCGCGCTGCTGCGCCATGCGGCGCAGGACGAGGGCCTGCCCTGGCACGAAGGCGTCTACGTCGCCACGCCCGGCCCCTGCTTCGAGACCGCGGCCGAGATCCGCATGATGCAGATCCTCGGCGGCCACCTCGTGGGCATGTCCACCGTGCCCGAGGTCATCAGCGCCCGCCACTGCGGCCTGAAGGTCGCCGCCGTGGCCACCGTCACCAACCTAGCCGAGGGGCTGGGCGGCGTGGCGCTGTCGCACGAGCAGACCCTGCACCACGCCGGCCTGGCCGCCGCCGACCTGCAGCGCCTGGTGCGGGCCTGGCTGCGGCGGTATCCGGGCCCGGCCTGACGCCCGGGCCAGGCGGGCCCCGAGCGACGCGGCATCATCCAGCTTCTCCCGAGCACCAGCCCCTGCCCACATGGACACCGCCGCCCTGAT
Organism: Rubrivivax sp.; assembly: GCA_044375195.1. GTDB lineage: Bacteria > Pseudomonadota > Gammaproteobacteria > Burkholderiales > Burkholderiaceae_C > Rubrivivax. The sequence goes on from JBILNB010000087.1 coordinate 13,439, forward strand.
CGCGCTCGTCGAGCGCTACTTCGCCGCCGTCGACCGCATGGACGTCGAGGCCACGCTCGCCTGTTTCGAGCCCGCCGCGAGCTTCACGATCGCCACCTACGACAGCGTCTTCCGCGGCCGCGACGGCGAGATCCGCGCGATGTTCGAGCGCCTGAACGCGCGCTACGCCCGGGTCTGGCACGGCGCCTTCGACCACGTCGTGCAGCCGCCCGGACGCATCGCCAGCCGCTTCCGGGTGGAGAACACGCTGCACGACGGCAGCCTGCGCGTGAAGCACAACTGCAACTTCTTCAGCGTGCGTGACGGTCGCTTCGACGCGGTCAGCGTCTACATGAGCGGGGACAACTCGCTGGCGTGAGGGCACCCTGCGTCCTGCCCTCACCGCGCCGACCTTGCAAGCGCTGCGGCCCCTGAGCCTGGCTCAACGCCCGGTACCGGACTGCGCCGAATAGAACGTCAGCACCGCCGCCAGCGCCGGGTTGCGCAGGTCGTCGCGCTCGACCAGCAGGGCGTGGCGCGCGGCCGGCAGGCGCCAGCCGGTGCAGCGCCCGGGCGCCGTGGCGCCGGCATTGACGCGGGCGCAGAACTGCTGCTGCGCCTGCGCCTGGACGATGCTGTCCTGCCCGCCCTGCAGCAGCAGCACCGGCACCGCGATGCGGGCCGTCGCCTCGGGGCTGCGCGCCTCGCGCGCGGCGGCGCAGGCCTGGCCGACCCAGCGCAGCGTCGGCCCCGAGACGCGGGCGTCGCCGTGGCCGCAGTGCGGGCCCTCGCAGCGCGCGTCGCGGTCGGCCCAGCGTCGGCGCAGCCGCTCCACGCTGTGCGACATGTCGTTGTCGGCCAGGTCGGCCTGGGCGAAGAAGGCGGCGCGCTCGGCGTCGAAGCCCTCGCCCTGCACGCGCCGCGCCGAGACCCAGGGCAGCTCGAAGGGCAGGCGGAACGACAGCTCCTCGCACCAGCTCGTGATCGCGCGGTCGGCCACGCCGGCCTGCGCCGGCTGGCGCACCGTGGGCTCGTGCATCGGCGTCACCAGCGCGGCCGAGGCCACCGGCGTCTCGCGCCCGGCGCGCGCCAGGTACAGCGAGACCACCGCCCCGCCCATCGAGTGCGCGAGCAGGTGGATGGGCGCGCGCGACTCGCCGCGCCAGGCCCGCACCAGCGTCAAGAAGTAGCCGAGGTCGCGCACGAGGTGGTCGAAGCGGTCCACGTGGCCCTTGTCGGCCTCGCCCGCGCCCTCCAGCAGCCGGGTCGAGAAGCCCTGGCCGCGGTGGTCGTGGATGTAGACCGAGTGGCCGTTGCGCACCAGGTCGTGCACGAGCTCCTGGTACATCGTCGCGCCCTCGGTGAAGCCTGGCACGACGACGACCGCGCCGCGCGTCTCGGCCAGCGCCTCGTAGACGCGGTAGTGGATGCGCACCGGCCGCTCGCGCCAGGCCGGCCCGGTGGGCGCGCCCTCGAAGGAGCCCACGCGCAGCTTCGCGAGCTTCAGCGTCTCGCGCTCGATCGCCGCCCAGGACTGGCCGGCGAAGCGCCCCTCGCTCGACAGCGACCAGGTCTCGGCGCCGGCGGCAGGCGCGGGCAGCTCCGCAAAGGGCGCGTCGGCACGGGCCGGCGGCGCCCCCGCGAGGACCGTGG
>JBILNB010000006.1:0-144742 GCA_044375195.1 Rubrivivax sp.
TTCGCTCTACGCTTCCTCCCCACGCTCGGTCGCCCTCACGCAGTTGCGCTTCGCTTCGTTCGCTGTGATCAACTCACGGGAGGACTTGCACCTCCAAGAGTGCGCCCGTGCCGGGCGCACAAGAAAAGGGGCCCCGTCCTGGGAGGACGGGGCCCCGAGGCCGGCAGGCCGCCGGCACTGCAGCGCAGCGCGCAGGGTTCAGCGCAACAGGTTCATCACCATCTGGGGCATCTGGTTGGCCTGCGCCAGCATCGCCGAGCCCGCCTGCTGCAGGATCTGCGTGCGCGACAGGTTGGCCGTCTCCACCGCGAAGTCGGCGTCGACGATGCGGCCGCGCGAAGCGGCTGCGTTCTCCGAAGAGGTCTGCAGCGCGCCGATCACCGACTCGAAGCGGTTGGCTGCCGCGCCGAACTTGGCGCGCGAGCTCGTGATCTCGTCGATGGCATCATCGAGATTGTCCATGGCGTTCAGCGCATCGGCGGTGGAAACACCCCCGATGCCAGCGGCATCGGCCCCCGTCAGCACTGCAGCCATGCCCGTGCCGGCCCTAAGGTCGGTGGTATCGATGTCGACCTTATCCACCTCGGTATTGTTGGCGCCGACCTGGAAGGTCAGCGTCGCTTCCGCGTTCAGCAGGTAGGTGCTGGAGCTGAACACCGTGTTGTTCAGCACTCGCTCGACTTCATCGGCCAATTCCACGTACTCGGTGTTGAGATTGGCGCGGTCGTCCTCGCTGTTGCTCCCGTTGGCCGATTGCACCGCCAGCTCGCGCATGCGCTGCAGGTTGTCGGTGATGCGTCCGAGCGCGCCCTCGGCCGTTTGCGCCAGCGACACGGCGTCGTTGGCGTTGCGGATGCCGACGTTCATGCCGCGCACCTGCGCGCTCATCCGCTCGGCGATCGCCAGACCGGCGGAATCGTCGCGCGCGGAGTTCACGCGCAGGCCCGAGGACAGGCGCTGCATCGTCGTTGCGAGCGAACTCTGCGTGCTGGACAGATTGCGCTGCGCGTTCAAGGACATCACGTTGGTGTTGATCGTCTGAGCCATGTCGGTACTCCTTCTCGGTTTGAACATGCCCGGCTCTTGCGCCGGCCCGGCCGCGGCAGCCCCTCTCTTGCGCGGCTGCTGCCTCCTGACCGCCGGCTCGGCACATGGCCGACGGTCGCCCGACGCTAGAGGACACGCGGAGGCGGCCCCGGCGCATGCGCCTTCCCCGCTTCCTTGGCCGCCTAACCGGACCACGGACCCGATTTCCCGGGCCCGTTGGGATGCTTATCGGGCGGCAATGCGAGGAACTTGAGGGTGTTTCGGGCTCATTTCGCGCAATGGCCCGCTCGCTCGCCGGGTTTGGGGCCACGGCCGTGTGAGTGGGGCGTCTTGTCGGTGTACGCACCGGGCGAAGACCGGGCGCGAGCGCAACGATGACGCTCGAACCCGCTGTTTGTCGGAAATTTCCCTACACGGGTGATGGCGATGCGCCGACTCAAGTCGTGGAGTGGGGCCGATAACGGCGGCTTCTTTGCGTTTTCACAATTCGTCACACGCTGAAACAAGCGATGAGCGGCGGCAAACCAGGGCAGCTTCGGGCTGCGGGGGCGCCGGTGAAGTGCAGGACGAGACCGAGACCGAGACCGAAAGGAAGCCCCGATGAACAGCGAGCAGATGCTGGCGGAGATCCGCGAGACGAACCTGTCGTACCTGATGCTGGCGCAGAGCCTGCTGCGCGCCGACCGGGAGCAGGCGATGTTCAGGCTGGGCATCGGCGAGAGCACGGCCGACATCCTGGCCACGCTGAGCCCGGCGCAGGTGATGAAGATGGCCTCGGGCAGCACGCTGCTGTGCCAGTTCCGCATGAACGACGACCTGGTGTGGAACCTGCTGACCAACCACGGCAAGGGCGCGGCGGCCAACGACGGGGTGAGCCGGCTGCATGCCAGCATCCTGATGGCCGGGCGCTACGAGGAAGCGGCCTGAGCGGGCAGCGGCCCGAGGGCCCTTGCATTCAACAGACATAGAGATCAGCGCGGAACGGCAGGAGAACGACGATGGCACGCAGCAAGAGCATCCTGGGCGAGGCAAGGCAGATCGAGCGCGCGGTGGCGCTGATCGGTCTTGGGGCGCGGCTGCAGGTGCTGGAGTCGGAGACCGATCTGAGCTACGAGCGCCTGCTGCGCCTGTACAAGGAGGTTGCCGGCAAGAGCCCGAGCAAGGGGCAGCTGCCGTTCTCCACCGACTGGTTCATGACCTGGCAGCCCAACATCCACGCGAGCCTGTTCCTGAACGTGCACGAGTACCTGAACAAGGTGGCGGCGCTGGAGGAGATCGACGCGGTGATCAAGGCCTACCGGCTGTACCTGGAGCAGGTGCAGGCGCAGGGGCTGGAGCCGATGCTGTCGGTGACGCGGGCGTGGCGGCTGGTGAAGTTCGTGGACAACGGGATGCTGACGATGACGCGGTGCTCGAGCTGCGGGGGGCACTATGTGACGCACCCGCACGAGATCGCGCGGCACTATGTGTGCGGGCTGTGCAACCCGCCGGCGCGGGCGGGCAAGGGCCGGGCGGCGGGATCGCTGCGGTTGGGTTGCGCGCAGGACGACAGGGACATGTCCCTGGACGACGCGCCGTATGGGGCCGAGGTGGCGGGTGCCGACGACCCCGTGGCACTCGCCACGGCCGAGGCCTACCTTGCACGGGCACGACATGCCGAGCCTCGCGCCGCAGCGTGAGCCTGCGCGCGCCGAGACTGTGCTCGCCAGCAGTGCGGCTGAGCCCGCGCGCAAGACCCTGCTCGAGCGCGTGGCCTGCGGGCTCGCGCGATGGCCAGGGCCGGCCTTGGCGGCCTGGCTCGCCGGCTGGCTCGTCCTCGGGGCCGGCGCGTCCGTGGGGTGGGGGGGCTGGCCCCTGCTGGCGCTGGCCTGGGCGCCTTCGCTCGCGCTCGCCTTCCTCGTCGTCGGCCGCTGGCGGCGCCTGATCGCTGCCTGCGGACTGCCTGCTGCACTTCTGCTGCAGCAGGGCGCGCCAGCCTGGGCTTGGCTGGCATTGGCCGGAGTGCTCCTGGCGCTGTACCCGGTGTCGGCCTGGCGCGATGCGCCGTTGTTCCCGACCCCGCCCGATGCCCTGACGTGGTTGGCGCCCCGCCTTCGCCTGGCACCTGGGGCGCGCGTGCTGGACGCCGGCAGCGGACTCGGGCACGGGCTGACGGCCCTGCGCCGCGCTTTCCCGCAGGCCCATCTCGAGGGCGTGGAGCGCAGCGGCCTGCTGGTGCTGGCCTGCGCGCTGCGTCGGCGGGTTCGCGCCCGCGTACGCCGGGGCGACCTGTGGGCCGCTTCCTGGGCCCGGTACGATCTTGTCTACTTCTTCCAGCGGCCCGAGTCCATGGCCCCGGCCTGGCGCAAGGCCTGTGCCGAGATGCGCCCCGGGAGCTGGCTGCTGAGCCTGGAATTTCCGGTACAGGGCGTGACGCCGACCCACGAGGCCGGGCCGGCGTCCGGTGGTGGCCGACGGGTGTTCGCCTACCGCGTCCCGCCGCGCAACGCGATCCGGACTCAACCCCCGGCGCCGCCGGCCGATATAGAGTAGCGGAACATGGTGCGCGCCCAGATGCCTGCCGGCCCGGGCCGCGTGTGCGCCGCGCGCGGCCACGCCCGGGCGCCTTCCTGATCTTCCCCCTGACTTCCACCCTCTGACTCCGACATCATGTTCGTCATCATCGGCTGGGTCATCGCGATGGCATGCGTCTTCGGCGTGTTCATCGCGCACGGGGGCAACATGGCGCCCGTACTGAAGGCGCTGCCCTTCGAGATGACGACCATCTTCGGCGCAGCCGCCGGCGCCTTCCTGGCCGCCAACCAGATGAAGGTGGTCAAGGCGACGATGGTCGGTCTCGGGCAGTGCTTCAAGGGCAGCAAGTACAACAAGGCCCGCTACATGGACCTGATGGCGCTGCTTTACGACATCCTGCAGAAGTCCCGGCGCGAGGGCCTGATGGCCATCGAGAAGGACGTCGAGGATCCGGCGAACTCGCCGATCTTCCAGAAGTACCCCACCGTCCTCGAGGACCACCACGTCACTGAGTTCATCACCGACTACCTGCGCATGATGGTGACCGGCAACCTCAACGCGCACGAGATCGAGACGCTGATGGACAGCGAGATCGACACCCACCACCACGAGGCGCACGCGCCGGTGATGGCGCTGCAGCGCCTGGCCGGCGGGCTGCCCGCCTTCGGCATCGTCGCCGCCGTGCTCGGCGTGGTCAACACCATGGGCTCGGTCGGGCAGCCGCCCGCGGTGCTGGGCGGCATGATCGGCTCGGCGCTGGTCGGTACCTTCCTCGGGATCCTGCTGTCCTACGCCTTCGCCGAGCCGCTGGCTGGCCTGCTCGAGCAGAAGGTGGAAGAGGGCACCAAGGAACTCCAGTGCATCAAGACCACGCTGCTGGCCAGCATGCAGGGCTATGCGCCGCAGGTGGCGATCGAATTCGGGCGCAAGGTGCTGTTCCATGACCACCGTCCGACCTTCAATGAGCTCGAGAGCCACGTGAAGGGCAAGAAGTGAGCTGCCGCTCGTCCTTGAAGGTGGAGGCCGGCCATGGCGGGTGACACCAAGAAGCTCCAGCCCATCATCGTCAAGCGCGTCAAGAAGGGCGGGCACGGCGCGCATGGCGGCGCCTGGAAGATCGCCTACGCGGACTTCGTCACCGCGATGATGGCCTTCTTCCTGATGATGTGGCTGATCGGCTCGACCACCGAGGGAGACCGCAAGGGCATCGCCGCCTATTTCACTTCGCCGCTGAAGGTGGCCTTGCTGGGCGGCGGCTCGGGCTCGGGCGACTCCTCCTCCGTGGTCAAGGGTGGGGGTGAGGATCTTTCGCGGTCGCACGGCCAGGTCAGGCAGGGCGATGTCGAGGCCAAGAAGAGCACGATCAACCTGCAGGCGCTGAAGGCCGAGCAAACGCGGGCCGAGCGGGCGCGCCTGGAGAAGCTGCAGGGCGAGCTCGAGCAGCGCATCGCCGGCAGCCGCATGGAGGGCTTGCGCAACCAGGTCCAGCTCGACATGACGCGCGACGGGCTGCGCATCCAGATCGTCGACGCCGCGAGCCGGCCCATGTTCTCCAGCGGGAGCGCGGCGGTCCAGCCCTACATGCGCGAGCTGCTGCGTGAGATCGGCTCCATCCTGGGCGAGGTGCCCAACCGCCTGACGCTCGAGGGCCACACCGACGCCACGCCCTTCGGCACTGGCGGGCAGGGCTACACCAACTGGGAGCTCTCGGCCGACCGCGCCAATGCCTCGCGGCGCGAGCTGCTGGCCGGGGGCTTGCCGCAGGAGCGCGTGCTGCGTGTGCAGGGGCTGGCGGCGAGCAGCCCCTACGACCGCCAGGACCCAACCGCGCCCGTCAACCGCCGCATCAGCATCATCGTGATGAACCGCGACGCCGAGGAGCGCTTCCTGCGCGGCGGTGACGCCCCCGAGCAGGCTGAGCCGACGGTGCCCGCGGGGCCGGCCTCCGGCCTGATCCAGCGCGCGCCGCCGCGTTGAGCGGGCACCGGGCGGCAGTGCCGCCCATGCGTTGAAAAGGGCGCCTCGAGCGCCCTTTTTCCTGCCTCGCTCGCGTGGGCCCGAAGGCACCATGCGGAGGCTGGCGCCACGGGCCAGGCATGCATTCGCATGCCCTGGGGCGCCCGTAGCTGCACCGAGGACATGGCCGACAACCAGAACCGCACTCTGCCCGCGACCGAGCGCAAGATTGCCAAGGCTCGCGAGGACGGGCAGGTCGCGCGCTCGCGCGACCTGGGGCACTTCGCCGCCCTGTTCAGCGCTGGTCTGGTGATCGTTGCCCTGGCTCCGCAGGCCACTCATGCCCTGAAACGCGTGCTCGCGCAGGCGTTGCGTTTCGATGCCGCCACCCTGGCCAGTACGGGCAGCATGACCGAGCGCCTGCTCGACCTGGGGCTGGTGCTGATGGCTGTCGTGGCGCCGTTGGGCCTGCTGATGGTGCTCGTGGGCGTGGCCTCGGGCATGGCCTCGGGAGGCTGGATCTTCAGCTTGAAGGCTCTCGAGCCGCGTTGGGACAAGTTCGACCCCATCGCCGGCCTGACGCGCATGGTGTCGGGGCAGCAGGTTGGCCAGATGCTCAAGGCCTGCCTGCTGGCGGTGCTGCTGGGCGTGATCGCCGCGCTGTTCGTCAAGGCCAACCTCGCGCGCTTCGCGCACACGCTCGCGCTGCCGTTGCCGGCCGCCTTCGAGCACGCCGGCAGCGCCATCTGGGCCGGGGTGGTGCTGCTGCTCGTGGCTCTGGGCGTGTTCGCCCTCGTGGACGTGCCGCTGCAGCGCTTCATCTGGCTGCGCGGGCTGCGCATGAGCCACGAGGAAGTCAAGAAGGAGTTCAAGGACGTCGAGGGCAGCCCCGAGATCAAGGCCAAGATGAAGGCGCGCATGCGCGAGATGGCCAACCGCCGCATGCTCGCCGCGGTGCCGCGCGCCGACCTCGTGGTGATGAACCCCGAGCACTACGCCGTGGCGCTGAAGTACGACGGCGCGAGCATGGCCGCCCCCATCGTGCTGGCCAAGGGCGCCGACCTGATGGCCTTCCGCATCCGTGACGCCGCGCGCGCGGCTGCGGTGCCGGTGCTGCAGGCACCGCCGCTGGCGCGGGCGCTGTACGCCCACGCCCAGATCGATCGCGAGATCCCCGCGGCCCTGTTCGCCGCGGTGGCGCAGGTCCTGGCCTGGGTCTACCAGTTGCGCAACGCCATGGCCGGACGCGGCCGCGAGCCCGGCCCGCTGCCCGACCTGCCGGTGCCGCCGGAGCTCGACCCGCAGAACCCGGCGGCGCAGGACCCGCGCCCGAGCCTGAGTGGGGGTGATGCATGATCGCCGGCCTGAAGGGCAATCCCTGGGTGACGCGGGCGCAGGGCCTGCTGGGCCCCGATGCCGGCCTGCTGAAGGCGCTCACGGCGCCCATCTTCATCGTGCTGATCCTGGCGATGATGGTGCTGCCGCTGCCGCCCTTCGCGCTGGACCTGCTGTTCACGTTCAACATCGCACTGTCGATGATGGTGATGATGGTGGCGGCGACGATGAAGCGGCCGCTGGATTTCGCGGCCCTGCCGTCCGTGCTGCTGGTGACGACGCTGTTGCGCCTGAGCCTGAACGTGGCTTCGACGCGCGTGGTGCTGATGGAGGGCCACACCGGGCCCGGTGCCGCCGGCCAGGTCATCGAGTCCTTCGGCCACTTCCTGATCGGCGGCAACTTCGCGGTCGGCCTGCTCGTCTTCGCGATCCTGGTGGTGATCAATTTCATCGTCGTCACCAAGGGTGCGGAGCGGATCGCCGAGGTCGGCGCGCGCTTCACCTTGGATGCGATGCCCGGCAAGCAGATGGCCATCGACGCCGACCTGAATGCGGGCCTGATCGACGAGAAGGAAGCCAAGCGCCGGCGTGCCGAGGTGGGCGAGGAGGCGGACTTCTTCGGCTCGATGGACGGCGCGAGCAAGTACGTGCGCGGCGACGCGATCGCCGGGCTTTTGATCCTGTTCATCAGCGTGGTCGGCGGTTTCCTCATCGGCATGCTGCAGCACGACCTTTCCGCTGGCGACGCCGCGCGCAGCTATGTGCTGCTGGCGGTGGGTGATGCGCTCGTGGCCCAGGTGCCGGCGCTGCTGATCTCGGTCTCGGCGGCGATGGTGGTCTCGCGCGTGGGCAACGAGCAGGACGTGGGCAGCCAGATCCGCAGTCAGGTCTTCGACTCGCCGCGCGCCATCGGCGTGACCGCCGGCATCGTCAGCGCGCTGGGCGTCGTGCCCGGCATGCCGCACCTGGTCTTCCTGCTCATCGGCGGCGGGCTGGGCGCGCTGGCCTGGGCCACGCATCGACGCAAGAGCAAGCCCGCGGAGCCCCAGCGTGGCGCCGATGCCAACGAGATCCCGTCAGCGAACGCCGAGGCGACCTGGGACGACCTGACGCCCGTGGATACGCTCGGGCTGGAAGTGGGCTTCCGCCTGATCGCGTTGGTCGACAAGGTGCGCAACGGCGAGCTGCTGGGGCGCATCAAGGGCGTGCGCAAGAAGTTCGCCCAGGACGTGGGCTTCCTGCCCCCGCCCGTGCACATCCGCGACAACCTGGGCGAGCTCCGGCCGGCGGCCTATCGCGTCACGCTGCGCGGCGCCGTGGTGGCCGAGGGCGAGGCCTTCCCCGGAATGCTGCTGGCCATCAACCCAGGTGGGGCCACGCAGCAGTTGCCCGGCACGAAGACGACCGACCCCGCCTTCGGCCTGCCCGCGGTCTGGATCGAGGAGCGGCATCGCGAGACGGCGCAGATGGGGGGATTTACGGTCGTTGATTGCGCGACCGTGGTGGCCACCCACCTTTCACACTTGATGCAGGTGAATGCGGCCCGATTGCTGGGCCGCCTCGAGACTCAGGCCCTGGTGGACCACGTGAAGAAGACCTCTCCCAACCTCGTCGAGGACGTCATCCCCAAGATGGTGAGTGTCACCACGTTGCAGAAGGTGCTGCAGCTGCTGCTGGAGGAGGGTGTGCACATCCGCGACATGCGCTCGATCGTCGAGTGTCTGGCCGAGCACGCCGCAACCGTCACGGACCCAGCCGAGCTGGCTCAGCGCGTGCGGGTGCACCTGGCGCCCGCCATCGTGCAGCAGATCTACGGCCCGGCCAAGGAACTCGAGGTGATCGCGATGGACCCCGAGCTGGAGCGCCTGATCACCCAGGCCCTGACCTCCCCGCACGGCGCGGCGCTAGACCCCGGCGTGGCCGAGACGCTGACGCGCCGCGCCGCCGAGACGGCGCGTGCCCAGGAGGACATGGGCCAGCCCGCCTGCCTGCTGGTGCCCGACCCGATCCGCAGCGCGATGTCGCGCCTGCTCAAGCGCGCGGCCCCACGGTTGCGTGTGCTGGCGCACAGCGAGATTCCTGAAACCCATTCGATTCGCATCGCCTCGATCATCGGAGCCACGGCATGAATGTCAAGCGGTTCACCGCACGCGCCTCGCGCGACGCCCTGAAGCTGGTCAAGGCCGCCTTCGGGGACGACGCGGTCGTCCTGTCCACCCGCCCCTGCCCCGAGGGCGTGGAGGTGCTGGCCATGGCGCCGGACTCCGTGGGCCATTTCGAGAAGCTCGCTGGTCCCGCGCAGCCGCGCCCCCGTGCGGACGACAGCCCAGCGGTCGAGCGGCCCGCCAACCGACCGGTGGCACCCGCCGCCGTCGAGCGCGCCGCGGGCTCCGGCCGGGGCGGGCTGGACGAACGCAAGGAGCCGGTGTTCGAGACCTCCTCGGTGAGCGATGACGTCGAACAGCTTTCGATGAGCACGCTGTCCTTCCAGGACTACGTGCGCGAGCGCATGCTGCGTCGGCGCAAGGCCGAGCTCGACGGTCAGACCACCGCGCCGCGCGCCGAGCCGGCAGGCGAGGCGGCCGTGCTGCCTTTTGCCCGGCCGGCAGGGCAGGCCGCCGCCGCACCGCCGCGGAACCCCGCGGCGGCCCCGGTGCTCATGGACGAGGTCTTCGAGCCCCGGGTGTCCCCGGGCCGCGGCCCGGTGCTTCCCGCCGCCGCCGCCGACCCGGTGGGGGCGGCCGCCCTGCGGCGCGAGGCGCCCGACCTGACGACCGACCGTTCGGAGATGCTCAACGAACTGCGCTCGATGAAAGGCCTGATCGAGGAGCGCTTCGGCGCCCTGGCCTTCATGGAGAAGCTGCAGCGCCAGCCGCGCCAGGCCACGCTGGCGCAGAAGCTGCTGGAGTGCGGCTTCTCGCCGGCACTGATCCGCAAGCTCGTCGGCAGCCTGCCCGAGGAAGGCGACGAGAGCGCCTGGGCGGCGAGCGTGCTCGAGCGCAACCTCGCCACCGGCGAGCGCGGCGCGGCCCTCGAGGACGAGGGCGGCATCTTCGCCCTGATCGGCACCACCGGCGTGGGCAAGACGACCAGCACGGCCAAGCTGGCAGCCAGCTTCGCCGCGCGCCACGGCGCGGGTCAGCTGGGCCTGATCTCGCTGGACGCCTACCGCATGGCCGGGCAGGAGCAGTTGCGCTCCTACGGCCGCATCCTGGGTGTGCCGGTGCACACGGCGCACGACCGCGCCTCGCTCGAGGATCTGCTCGACCTGCTGTCGGGCAAGAAGATGGTGCTCATCGACACCGGTGGTCTGGCGCAGCGCGACGCGCGCACGGCCGAGCTGCTGGAGATGGTGACCCAGCCCTCGGTGCAGCGCCTGCTGGTGATCAACGCCGCTTCGCAGGGCGAGACGATCGAGGACACGCTGTTGGCCTACCGCGCGGCGCAGTGCCGTGGCGTGGTGCTGACCAAGGTCGACGAGGCGGTCAAGCTCGGGCCGGCGCTGGACGCGCTGATCCGTCATCGGCTGAAGGTGCTGGCCGTGGCCAACGGGCAGCGCGTGCCCGAGGACTGGCACCGCCTGTCGGCCGGCACGCTGGTGCAGCGCGCCTTGCGCGCCGCAGGCAGCACGGCCTGGCGGCTGGACCCGTCGGACGTCAACCTGGTTTTTGCCGGCGCCTCGCCGCGCAACGGCGGCATGGCCGCGGCCCATTGAAGCTCGAGGGATGGAGCAGGCATGAAGGACTTCGAAGATTTGATCGAACGTGTGCCCCTGGATCAGGCCGAAGGCCTGCGGCGCATGTTCGCGCGCACCCAGCGCCGCTATCTGACTCTGGTGTCCAACCCGCACGTCCGGCACTCGGGCGTGGCGGTGGAACGCCTCACCGCAGCCCTGTCGCTGCTGGGCTTGCGCTCGCTGGTGGTCGATGCCGGGGAGACCTCGCCGCCGGCGCCGGAGGCGGCAGCGCTCGATCTGGGCGCCTGCGTGGAGCGGCTGACGCCGCGCGTCAGCTACCTCGCGGCGCGCGGCCTGTCGCGGCGCTATGTCGACACCCATGGGTCCTCCGCCTCGCTGCTGGAGGAGTTCAAGCGCATCGCGCCACGGGTCGACGTCGTGGTGCTGCACGCCCCGGGGCCGGAACTGTCGCGCCTGCTCACGCACCGGCCGGCGCGGCCGATGCTGCTGGCCAGCGACCACCCGGAAAGCGTGAAGCACGCCTATGCCTCGCTCAAGCTGCTGTCCAAGCGTTCGGGCTGGATGAGCTTTGACCTGCTGTTGCTGTCGGCCGTGCAGGCGCCGCGCTCCTCGCGCATTGCCGACAGTCTGGCGAGTTGCGCCGAGCAGTTCATCAGCGCGGCGCTGCACGACTGGACGAAGCTCGACCCGAAGGGCCACGCAACAGAGCCGCCGAGCCCGGAACTGATGCGCCTGGTGGTGGCCCAATTGGAGGTCGACGACAGCGTGCCGCAGCAGGCCTGGTCCCGCAGCACCGGCGGCGCGCCCCTGGCGCTGACCGACCGCAGGAACTGACGCCTCGGGGGACGCTGCCATGTACACCGCCAAGGGCCGCCTCGACTCCAACGCCATGCTGCGGCAGTACAGCCCGCTGGTGCGTCGCCTGGCCCATCAGATGATCGCCAAGTTGCCGGCGAACGTCGAGATCGACGACCTCATCCAGGCGGGGATGATCGGGCTGAACGACGCGCTCGCGCGCTTCGACGCCTCGCAGGGCGTGCAGTTCGAGACCTTCGCCACGCAGCGCATCCGCGGCGCGATGCTCGACGAACTGCGCGGCAACGACTGGATGAGCCGCGGCGACCGCAAGCACCAGCGCTCGATCGAGGCCGCCGTGCACAAGCTCGAGCACCAGTTCGGACGTCCGCCGCACGAGAACGAGATCGCTGCCGAGCTCGGCATGAAGCTCGGCGACTACCAGGACCTGCTGACCAAGGTGCGCGGCACCCAGCTCGTCTACCTCGAGGACATGTCCGGCGACGAGGGGGATGAGGACTTCCTCGACCGCCACATGGTCGACCACGACGCCAACCCGCTGGGCGTGCTGGCCGACCGCCGGATGCGCGAAGCCCTGGTGGCCGCCATCAACGACCTGCCTGAGCGCGAGCAGTACACCATGAGCATGTACTACGAGCACGACATGAACCTCAAGGAGATCGCCGCCGTGCTCGGGGTGACCGAGTCGCGCGTGTGCCAGCTCCACAGCCAGGCCATCACCCGGCTGCGGACGCGGCTGCGCAAGTGGTGATCAGGCGGCCATCAGACCGCGCAGGAAGCGCTCGCAAGCCGCGAGCTGCTCGAGGCTGACGTATTCGTCAGCCTGATGGGCCTGGGCGATCGAGCCCGGCCCGCAGATCACGGTGGGGATGCCCGCGCGCTGGAACAGGCCGGCCTCGGTGCCGAAGGCCACGAGCGCGGTCTGCGCCGTGCCGGCCAGGCGCTGGGCCAGCGCCACCGCCGGATCGCCCTCGGGCGCCTGGAAGGCCGGCATGGAGGCGAAAGCCTCGAAGCTGAAGCCGCTGGCCGCGTCCACCTTGCGCATCGGGCCCTCGAGCTGGGCCGCGCGGGCCAGCACCTCGCGCTGCATCGCGTCCTCGTCGGTGCCAGGCAGGTTGCGGAACTCGTAGTGCACGCGGCACTCCTCGGGTACCACGTTGTCGGCGATGCCGCCGTGCATCACGCAGGTGGCCGCCGTGGTGTACGGCACATCGAAGCCGGCCTGGAAGGGCCCCTGGTCGCGCCAGCGGTCAGCCATGTCGGCGATGTGGGCCACCAGGCGCGCCCCGGCCTCGACCGCGTTCACCGAGGTCGGCGTGAGCGAGGAATGCGCGGCCTTGCCGCGGATGCAGCAGCGCCAGCGGTGCACGCCCTTGTGCGCCACCGCGGGCACCATGGCCGTGGGCTCGCCGACGATGCAGTGCGTGGGCGCGAAGCCTGCGTCCTGCATGTCGGCGATCAGGCGCCGCGCGCCGAAGCCGCCGACCTCCTCGTCGTAGCTGAAGGCGTAGTGGATGGCGTGCGGCAGGTCGGCCTCGAGGAATGCGCGCGCCTGCGCCACGGCGATGCCGATCCAGCCCTTCATGTCGGCGCTGCCGCGGCCCCACAGCCGCCCGTCGCGCACCTCGCCGCCGAGCGGGTCGAGGCTCCAGTCCTGGCCGTCCCAGGGCACGGTGTCGGTGTGGCCCGACAGCACCACGCCGCCGGGCTTGCCAGCGCCCAGCGTGGCCACGAGGTTGGCCTTGCGGCGCTCGTCGTCCCAGGTCAGGCGCGGCTCGACGCCGAGCGTGCGCAGGTGGTCGGCGATGCATTCGATCAGCGCCAGGTTGGACTGGTGGCTGTCGGTGTTGAAGCGCACGAGGCGCTGCGCCCATTCGAGGGCGGCGGCAGAGGGCTGGTCCATCGCAGTAGCATAGCCCGATGGACAAGACCGACCTGAATGCAGGCCCCGCGGAGGCGGGGGTGGACCGCGCCGACGTGCTGGCCGCGGCGCGCCGCATCGCCGCCGACGTGCGGCACACGCCGCTGTGGCGCCTGCCGGGCCGCGCGCTCGGCCTCGACGTGGCCGAGGTCTGGCTCAAGCTCGAGCACCTGCAGGCCAGCGGCAGCTTCAAGGCGCGCGGCATGTTCAACCGCCTGCGCAGCGCGCAGGTGCCCGAGGCCGGCGTCGTCATCGCCTCCGGCGGCAACGCCGGCATCGCCGCCGCGCACGCAGCGCGGGCGCTCGGGGTGCGCTGCGAGGTCTTCCTGCCCGAGGTCGCCACGCCCGCCAAGCGCGCGCGGCTGGCCGGCCTGGGCGCGCAGGTCACGGTGGAGGGCGCTGTCTACCCCGAAGCCCTGGCGGCCTGCCTGCGCCGCCAGGCGCAGACCGGCTCTCTGCTGATGCACGCCTACGACCAGCCCGAGGTCGTGGCGGGCGCCGGCACCCTGGGCGTGGAGATCGATGCCGACGCCGGTGTGCCTGATCGCGTGCTCGTCAGCGTGGGCGGCGGCGGGCTCGTCGCCGGCCTGGCCGCCTGGTACGCCGGACGTTGCCGGATCGACGCGTTGGAGCCGTCCCGTGCCCCGACCTTGCACGCCGCGCGTGCCGCCGGCGCGCCGGTGGACGTGGAGGTCGGCGGCGTGGCCGCGGATTCGCTGGGCGCGCGCCGCATCGGCGCCATCGCCTGGGCGCTGCAGGCTCAGGTCCAAGGCGCTCACCTGCTGGACGACGAGGCCATCACCCGCGCCCGTCAGCGCATGTGGGCGGAACTGCGCCTGGCCGTCGAGCCGGCGGCGGCGCTGCCGCTGGCGGCGCTGTGGGAGGGCATGGTCCGGCCGGCCCCGCAGGAGCGCGTGGCCGTGATCGTCTGCGGCGCGAACACGGACCCGGCGACGCTGGAGGCCTGAAGCGGCCCCAACCCTCACATCACCGCGCCGAGCTGCCAGGGCACGAACTCGTTCTGCCCGTAGCCGTGCAGCTCGCTCTTGGTGGCGCGGCCCGAGGCGGTGTCGAGCATGAGTCGGAAGATGCGCTCGCCCACCTCGTCCACCGACTCCAGGCCGTCGATGATGGTGCCGCAGTCGATGTCGATGTCCTCCTGCTGCTTGTGCCACAGCGCGGTGTTGGTCGACAGCTTCAGCGAGGGGCTGGGCGCGCAGCCGTAGGCCGAGCCGCGCCCGGTCGTGAAGCAGATCAGGTTGGCGCCACCGGCGACCTGGCCCGTGGCCGAGACCGGGTCGTAGCCGGGGGTGTCCATGTAGACGAAGCCGCGCGCCTTGACGGCCTGCGCGAACTCGACCACGTCCACGAGCGCGGTGGTGCCGCTCTTGGCGATCGCGCCCAGGCTCTTCTCGAGGATGGTCGTCAGCCCGCCGGCCTTGTTGCCGGCCGAGGGGTTGTTGTCCATCTTCATGCCGTTGCGCGCGGTGTAGGCCTCCCACCAGGCGATGCGCGCCAGCAGCTTGTCGGCGACGTCGCGGCTGATGGCGCGCCGCGTCAGCAGGTGCTCTCCGCCGTAGACCTCGGGCGTCTCCGAAAGGATGGCCGCCCCGCCATGGCGCACGAGGCGGTCGACCGCGGCGCCGAGTGCCGGGTTGGCGCTGATGCCCGAATAGCCGTCGCTGCCGCCGCATTGCAGACCCACCGTGAGGTGGCTGGCCGGCACCGGCTGGCGCTTCACGCGGTTGGCGTGCGGCAGCATGCGCTTGACGAGTTCGATGCCGCGCGCCACGGTTTTCGCCGTGCCGCCCGTGTCCTGGATGCTGAAGGTCTGCAAGTGGGCACCTTCCTCCAGACCCTCCTGCGCGATCAGGCCCTGGATCTGGTTGGTCTCGCAGCCCAGGCCGACCACGAGCACGGCGGCAAAGTTGGCGTGCCGGGCGTAGCCGCCCAGCGTGCGCCGCAGCACCAGCAGTTCCTCGCCCGCGCTGTCGGTGGCGCAGCCCATGCCGTGCGTCAGCGCCACCACGCCGTCGACGTTGGGGTAGTCCGCCAGGGCCTCGGGCCGGATGTCGCGCCGGAAGTGGTCGGCGATCGCGCGCGCGGCCGTGGCCGAGCAGTTCACGCTGGTGAGGACGCCGATGTAGTTGCGTGTCGCCACGCGCCCGTCGGGGCGCACGATGCCGTCGAAGGTGGCGGGCTCGGCTGCGAAGGCCGTGGGCAGGGCCCCGGCCCCGGGCTCGTGCGCGCGCGCGAAATCGCTGAAAGCCAGGTTGTGCACGTGCACGTGCTGGCCGGGGGCGATGGCCTGGGTCGCGCTGCCGATGATCTGCCCGTAGCGCCGCACCGCCTCGCCCGGCGCGATCGGCCGCGTGGCCACCTTGTGCCCCGGTGGCACGAGCCCGGCCACCGTCACGCCTTCCTCGGCCAGCACCGTGCCGCCCAGCAGTTGCCGGCGGGCGATGACGACGTTGTCCTCGGGGTGGATGCGGATGGTCGGGGCGGTGGTCGCGGTCATGGGCTGGTCGGGCATTTGGGGAATGGACTCTCGGCCGCTCACGCGTCGATGCGCGCCGGGTCCCAGGCGTAGACGGTCTGCTGCTGCTCGCCGAGGCCGGCGATGCCCAGGCGCATGACGTCGCCGGGCTTCAGGAACACCGGGTTGGGCTTGGCGCCCAGGCCCACGCCCGGGGGCGTGCCGGTGGTGATGAGGTCGCCCGGGTAGAGCGTCATGAAGCGGCTGACGTACGAGACAAGGTGGGCGACGCCGAAGATCATGGTCTTCGTGCTGCCGTTCTGCCAGCGGTGGCCGTTGACGTCCAGCCACATTGCCAGGTTCTGCGGGTCGGCCACCTCGTCGGCGCTGACCATCCAGGGGCCGACCGGACCGAAGGTGTCGCAGCCCTTGCCCTTGTCCCAGGTGCCGCCGCGCTCGATCTGGTACTCGCGCTCGGAGACGTCGTTGACCACGCAGTAGCCGGCCACGTGCTTCAGCGCGTCGGCCTCACTGACGTAGCGTGCCGTGCTGCCGATGACTACGCCCAGTTCGACCTCCCAGTCGCTCTTGACCGAGCCCTGGGGCAGCACGACGTCGTGGTTGCAGCCCACGGCGGCGCTCGTGGGCTTCATGAAGATGATCGGCTCCTTGGGGATGGCCGCGCCGGTCTCGGCGGCGTGGTCGCTGTAGTTCAGGCCGATGCAGATGAACTTGCCCATGCCCGACCAGGGCACCTGCAGCTCCCCCTGGGGGACCACGGGCAGCGTGGCGACGTCCACGCTGGCCAGCGCGGCCAGGCTGGCGGGCGAGAGCGTTGCGGGGGTGATGTCGGGCAGCAGGGCCGACAGATCACGCACCTGGCCCTGGGCGTCGAGCAGCGCGGGCTTGGGGTGGGACTTGGGGCCGTGGCGGAGGAGCTTCATCGGGACTTCCTGTTCAGTGGGGGTGAGGGTGGAGGAGGGCGGTTCAGAGCCTGAGAGTTTTTCCGCCGTGCCCGAAAGGCGCGCCAAAACGCCCCGTATCTAGGCGCAAACCACAGCCATAGCTCGGGCTATGGCGCGGATTTGCAACGACGAGACGGGGCATCTTGGCGTGCAAGGCGGGCATGGGGGAAAGACTTTCAGGCTCTCAGAGCGACCAGCCGCCGTCGACGAGGGCCGTGGTGCCGGTGGTGAAGCGCGACTCGTCGCTGGCGAGGTAGACCGCCATCATCGCGATCTCCTCGGCCGTGCCGAGCCGGCCCATGGGCTGGCGGCCGACGAACATGGCCTCGACCTGCTCGAGGCTCTGGCCGCTGCTGGCCGAGAGCGCCTGCATGCGGTCGCGCAGCGAGGGGGACTCGACGGTGCCGGGGCAGATGGCGTTGCAGCGCACGCCGCGGCGGATGTAGTCGAGCGCGACCGACTTGGTCAGGCCGATGACCGCCGCCTTGGTCGCCCCGTAGACGAAGCGGTTGGCCGCGCCCTTGACGCTGCTCGCGCCCGAGGCGACGTTGACGATGGAGCCGTTGCCGCGCTCGAGCATGCCGGGCAGGAAGGCCTTGATCGTGCGGTACATGGAGCGCACGTTCAGGTCGAAGGCGAAGTCCCACTGCTCCTCGGTGCAATCGAGCACGGTGTTGTGGTGCACGTAGCCGGCCGCGTTGAAGAGGACGTCCACGCCTGGGTGGCGGCGCGCCGCGTCGGCGATGGCGGCGGCGTCCAGCGCGTCGAGCGGCTCGATCACCAGCCCCGGCGTGCCGGCGACATCGGCCAGCAGTTCGGTCTTGAGGTCGGTGGCGATGACGCGTGCGCCTTCGCGCGCGAAGGCCAGCGCCGTGGCGCGGCCGATGCCGGCGCCGGCGGCGGTGACGAAGGCGGTCTTGCCGGCGAGTCTCTGGGACATGGGAAGGGGTCTCCTGGTCAGCTTGTGGTGGATGGGACGCGGTGGGTATTGTGTCGGGCGTGGCGCCGGCGACGCGCATGGGCCCTGCGCCGGCCGGCCGGCGGCCGGCCAGCTTCTCAGGCCTCGGCGACGACCTGCACCTTGGTGCTGCGCGTCTTGTCCAGCGCCAGCTCGAAGGCCTCGCGTGAGCGCTGCAGCGGCAGTTGCGCGCTGATCAGCGGGCGCACGTCGACACGGCGCGTGCGGATGGCCTGCACCGCCCAGTCGAACTCGAGGTGGGCGCGGAAGACGCCGCGGTAGTCGAGCTCGCGCGCCATGATGCTGTTGGCGGGGAAGGGCACCTCGGGTGGCAGTGTGCCGACCTGCACAATGCGCCCGCCCCGGCGTGTGGCCTTCAGGCAGGTGGCCAGGGCCGGGGTGCTGCCCGCGCACTCGAAGGAGACCTCGGCGATGTCGGCGAGCTCGGCCGGGTCGATCTGGTCGCTGCGTACCGTGCGGTCGGCGCCGACCGTGCGCGCCATCTCCAGCGCGCGGTCGGTGATGTCGCAGCAGATGATGTGCGCCGCGCCGGCCAGCCGTGCCGACATGACCGTCATGCAGCCGATCGTGCCGCCGCCGGTGACGAGCACGGTCTCGCCCAGCAGCGAGCCGGCGCGGTTCACGGCGTGCAGCCCGATGGACAGCGGCTCGGCGCAGGCGATCTCGCCCAGCGAGATGTGAGGCTCTTCGATGGGGGTGAGCTGGCGCTCGCCCATGACGAAGCGCTCACGGAACATGCCCTGGGCGTGCGGGAAGACGCTGGCGCTGCCGAGGAAGAACATGTGCCGGCACAGGTTGCCGCGCCCGGCACGGCAGTAGTCGCAGCGGCCGCAGGGGTGGGAGGGGTTGATGGCCACCTTCTGGCCCGCACGCACGCGCGTGACCTCGCTGCCGACGGCCTCGACCACGCCCGAGGCCTCGTGCCCGGGCACCAGCGGCTCGCGCACCACGAAGGCGCCCACGCGGCCTTCCTTGTAGTAGTGCAGGTCCGAGCCGCAGATACCGCCTGCGCCCAGGCGCAGCAGCACGTCTTCATTCCCAAGCGGTCGAGGGCTCTCGTGCTGGAGGCGCAGGTCAAGAGCGGCGTGTATGACGCAGGCAAGTGGCATCGGGTTTAGGCTCCCTCGGTCCGTAGGTTGATGCGTGGCGGTCTTACACTCTAAGCCGAGGGTTCGGGCTGAGTCAATCGGTTTGCTCCCGCACAGGGCGTCTGTACGCCGTCACCGGGCACACCGACAGAACCGCCGCGAAGCGTGTGCGCCAACAGTATTGTGGGCGGGTCGTTTCAGAGGCCCCGAACCACCTCTGGACTTCGCCGCGAGTCATGAGTGGAGTGCTTGAAGAGCTGATAAAAGCTGGATTTCGTGGTGAGGCGTTTCCGGTCACTGAAAACTCGTGTCTGATCGGCGTTTGTTTTCACTGGAGAGCAGCATGGGAAAAGATCGCAGATCGCTGCTGGCGTGGGGTGCCGTCGCGGCCGCCGGTGGCTTCGTCGGTGTTGCAACTTCATCCACCTTGCCACGTCCCTCGGGCCCAGTGATCCTGTCGATCCGAGGCAAGGTCTCCATCACGAATGCAAGCGGCACCGCCGACTTCGACATGCCAATGCTCGAGCGCATGCCTCAGAGCAGCGTCACGACCAAGACGCCATGGTACGAGTCAGCGCGGAGATTCACCGGCCCGTTGTTGCGAGACGTGCTGGCCGCCAGCGGTGCCAGGGGGGCGACGATCCGGGCCATCGCATTGAACGACTACAAGGTCGAGATCCCGTTCGAGGACGCCCAGAAGATCGATGTGGTGATGGCACGATTACTCGACGACCGGCCTATGCCCGTGCGCGAGAAGGGGCCGCTGTTCATCATCTACCCTTTTGATGACCGGCCCGAGTTGCGGGCTGCGACCTACTTCGCTCGCTGCGCGTGGCAGTTGCGGACGCTCGAGGTCGTCTGACTCCGGTCGAGGAAGTTCTGCCTTGGAATCCACGTCAGAGGCTCGAGAGGCTGTGACTGGCCCACCCCAACCGGGCGTTGGGCCGTCCGATGGGCCGCGAAGTGTGGGCCGGCGCTCTCTCTGGCTCCTATGGGTCGGCGCTGTTTTTTTGCTCATCCTGGGTGCGGTCACTTGGCTGCAGTGGCGTCAGAGCCAACTGGTGTCCGAGACGCTGCTTCTGGGAGGCGACAACAATGCGCACTTCCTGTATCAGGCCGACAACGAGTACCTGAGGCTGCGTGAATCATGGCCAAGGCCCGCGTCTGAGGTCTCCGTTGACGTCGCCGCGCTGCAGCTGCGATACGACATCTTCGTCAGCCGTATTGGCGTCTTGCGAGACTCGGGACGCGTTCGACAGATGGCCCTGCAGCCAGAGATTGCTCGGGCCCTGGTGGCCGCAGAAGCCTTCGTGGCGCGTGCCGATGCCCTGCTGGGCTCGGGAGTTCCCCAGCCCCGAGCCGCACAACTTGCCGCTTTGTACTCGGAACTGATCGCACTCGACGCAGAAATGCGGGCCTTGACCCAGAGCGCTTCGGATCTGGTCGCAGCGTCGGCAACTCGCTTGACCGAGGCGGGACGCGAGCAGAACCGGTTTGGTCTGCTCATGACCTTGATGCTGGCATTCCTGGCTGCCGGTTTCGCGGCGCTGACGTTCCGCGAGCTTCAGCGCGAACAGAAAAAGCGCCGACAGCTTGAGGAACTGACCCTGAGTCTGTCGCAGGCCCAGCGCGCAGCGGAATCCGCTGCGGCCGCCAAGAGTGCATTCCTGGCCAACATGAGCCACGAGATCCGTACGCCCTTTCAGGGTCTGCAGGGCATGCTCGGATTGTTGGGTAAGACCCGACTGGATCAAAGTCAGGCGGATTTCCTGCGCATTGCATCATCCTCGGCAAGCCATCTGCTGGCCATCCTCAACGACATCCTCGACGCCTCGAGCCTGGACTCTGGCGCTACGAAGATCGTTCCCTCTGCAGTTCGCCTCGATGACCTGCTCGCCGAGGTCGAGGCGTTGATGCAGCCCCAGGCGGCGCTGAAGGGCCTGCAGTTTCGCCTCGTCGAACTCCCGGGGTTGCCGCTTTGGGCTCATCTCGACCCCACGCGCGTTCGCCAGGTGCTGTTCAATCTCCTATCCAACTCGATCAAATTCACCGAGGTCGGCTCGGTCACGCTTGAGGCGGCTCTGATTCGTGAAGCTGACGACTCGAGTCCCGTGATAGCGCTGAGCTTCGTGATCAGCGACACGGGAATCGGCATGGACGAAGCAGTGATGTCTCGCCTTTTCGAACGCTTCGCCCAGGGTGACGACTCGCGCTCACGTCGTTTCGGCGGGACCGGGCTTGGACTCGAGATATCGCGCAGGCTTGTGAGATTGATGGGCGGCGACATATCGGTCACGAGCAAGCTCGGTGAGGGAAGCAGATTCGTGGTCAGCGTGCCGTGGGTCGAGCCGCTCAGCGAGTCGACCACGGGGAATGCGGGGTATCGCACACGCGACTTCAAGTCGATCCACGCCGCGGGTGAGGTCCCCGCAGAGGGTGCCAACGCTGTACGCCGCCACGACACCGAGGTTCAGATTTCGGGTGAGGCAAGCGACATCGGACATGTGCCCATTTCCCGCCTTCGCATCCTTGTTGCCGAGGACAATGAGGTCAATCGTCTCGTGATGGAGGCCATCCTCGGGCAACTTGGGCACGATGTTCAGTTTGCTGTCGACGGTGTTGAGGCGGTCCAGATGGCTAATCTGCACCATTGGGACATCGTCCTGATGGATCTGCACATGCCCGAATTGGACGGCCTCGAGGCGACGCGTGCAATACGCGCGGGTTCCGACACTGTCAAGGCTGCGGTACCCATCGTGGCTCTGACCGCGGACGTCTTCGAGGAAACCCGCCGGCGATGTGCCGCTGTCGGGGTCTCCGACTTCCTCACCAAACCCGTTTCAGTGGCCGATCTCAAGGAGTGCCTAGAGCGTATCAGCCCGACCGCAGGCCGATCCATCAGGCCGGCGTGAACGCCGCCAGCGTGGGATCCGTTGCCTTTTCACGGCGCGCGCGGCACGATGCGCGCCCCTGTCAACTGCTCCTGGGCCTCGACCAGGGAGGGCACGAACTTGCGTCCGTGGCCGAGCGCGCTGGCCAGGGTGAGCGACTGGTGCACCGCCTCGCCCATCACGCTGGGGATAGCCAGACCCTCGGCCAGGTGGGTGTAGTAGCGCACGTCCTTGCGCGCGTTGTCGAGCTCGAACTTCAGCCCGTCCATCTGGCCGTTCAGCGTCTTGGCCATGGCCTGGAACAGGCCGCAGTTCACCGGGCCGGCGGAGATCAGGTCCACCAGGGCCTGAAGCTTCAGCCCGCTGCGCTGGCCCACGGCAAAGGCCTCGGCCGTGGCGGTGCAGATGGCCTGGGCGATGAAGTTGTTGAGCAGCTTGATGGTGTGGCCGGCGCCCGGACCGCCGACGTGAAACACGTTCTCGGCAAAGCACTTCAGGACCGGCAGCAGGCAGTCGAACAGCGAGGTGTCGGCGCCGACCATCACATTCAGCCGCCCGGCCTCGGCCTCCACCGGGGTGCGTGACAGCGGCGCGTCGACGAAGCTCACGCCGACGGCCGCGCAGCGCTCACGCAGCCGCGCGGTGGACTCCGGCTCGCTCGTCGAGCAGTCCACGACGATCAGGCCCGGCCGGGCGCCCTCGAGCAGGCCGCCCGGGCCGCTCACCGCGGCCTCGACCTGGGGCGAGCCGGTGACGCAGATGAAGACGATCTCGCTGTCGCGGGCCAGCGCAGCGGCCGAGGCGGCCTCGGTCGCCCCGGCGGCGAGCAGGTCGGCCACGCGTTCGCGGTTGCGGTGCACGGTCAGCGCCAGCGCATGGCCCTTGGCGAGCAGGTTGCGCGCCATGCCATGGCCCATCATGCCGCTGGCGCCGATGAATCCGATCCTGGCCATGGGCCGTCTCCTGGAGGGGGGTGTCGGGAGGGCTGCTCAGCCGCGGCCGACGAAGGGCATCTTCGTGGCCATCACGGTGGTGAAGAGCACGTTGGCCGAAAGCGGCAGGCGCGCCATGGCCATGAAGGTCTCGACCACGGCCGAGATGTCCATGCGCGGCTCGGGGCGGATGCTGCCGTCGGCCTGCGGCACGCCCACGGCCATGCGCGCGGTCATGTCGCTGGCGACGTTGCCGATGTCGATCTGGCCGACCGCGATGTCGAAGGGCCGACCGTCGAGCGAGGCCGTCTTCGTCAGCCCGCTGACCGCGTGCTTGGTCGCGGTGTAGGCGATCGAGCCCGGGCGCGGCGCCGTGGCCGAGATCGAACCGTTGTTGATGATCCGCCCGCCCTGGGGCTGCTGCTCGCGCATCAGCTTGAAGGCCGCCGACAGGCAATAGAACATGCCGTGCAGGTTGACGTCCACGGCCGCGCGCCACTCGGCGCCAGACAGGTCGTCGGGCGTGGTCGCGCGCGGCGAGACCCCGGCGTTGTTGAACAGCAGGTCCAGGCGGCCGTGGCGCGCGCGTACCTCGGCGAACAGGGCCTGCACGTCCTCTTCCTTGGAGACGTCGGCCGCGAAAGCGAAGCCGCGCGGCGCGTCGGCCCCGCAGGCGTCCACCGCGGCCTGCAGCGCGTCAGCGCGGCGGCCCGTGAGAACCACGCTCCAGCCTGCGCGCAGCAGGGCCTGGGCGCAGGCCTTGCCGATGCCGCTGCTGGCGCCGGTGACGAGGGCGATCTTGGACATGGGTGCTTTCCTGGCGGGGGCGGGGTGCCCCCGCGATCAATGGTTGTCCTTGGGTACGAAGGCCCCGCGCTTGCCGACCAGGAAGTCCAGGTCCGCGCCCTCGTCGGCCTGCAGCACGTGGTCGATGTAGAGCTTCCAGTAGCCGCTGCTCAGCGGCGGGGTCGGCGGAACCCAGGCGGCGCGGCGGCTCTCGAGTTCGGCATCGTCCACGTGCAGGTGCAGGCGCCGGCCCGCCACGTCCAGCGTGATCAGGTCGCCGTTCTGCACCAGCGCCAGCGGGCCGCCGGCGGCGGCCTCGGGGCTGGTGTGCAGCACCACGGTGCCGTAGGCGGTGCCGCTCATGCGCGCGTCGCTGATGCGCACCATGTCGGTGATGCCCTTGCGCAGCACCTTGGGCGGCAGGGGCATGTTTCCGACCTCGGCCATCCCCGGATAGCCCTTGGGGCCGCAGTTCTTCAGCACCAGGATGCAGGTCTCGTCGACGTCCAGGCTCTCGTCGTCGATGCGACGGTGGAAGTCGTCGCTGTCCTCGAAGACGACGGCCCGGCCCGTGTGCTGCATCAGCGTCGGCGTGGCCGCGCTGGGCTTGATCACGGCGCCGCGCGGCGCGATGTTGCCGCGCAGGATGGCGATGCCGGCCTTCTCCTTGAAGGGCTCGGCCACTGTCTTGATGACCTCGGGGTTATGGTTCTGCGCGTCGGCGATGTTCTCGCCCACCGTCCGGCCGTTGGCCGTGACGGCACCCAGGTGCAGCGTGGAGGCGATCTCCTTCATCACCACCGGCAGGCCGCCGGCGTAGCAGAAGTCCTCCATCAGGTACTTGCCGCTGGGCTGCAGGTTGAGCAGGCAGGGCATCTCGCTGCCCAGGCGCTCGAAATCGTCGACCGTGAGCTTGACGCCGATGCGCCCGGCGATGGCGATCAGGTGGATGACCGCGTTCGTGCTGCCGCCGATGGCCGCGAGTGTGCGGATCGCGTTCTCGAAGGCCTCGCGCGTGAGGATCGAGGACAGCTTCTGATCCTCGTGCACCATCTCGACGATACGCCGGCCCGCCTGGCGCGCGATGACGTTGCGCCGGCCGTCCACGGCCGGGTAGGCCGCATTGCCGGGCAGGCCCACGCCCAGGGCCTCGACCATGCTGGCCATGGTGCTGGCGGTGCCCATGGTCATGCAGTGCCCGTGGCTGCGGTGCATGCAGCTCTCGGCCTCGAAGAAATCCTGCAGCTTCAGCGTGCCGGCGCGCACCTGCTCGCTCATGCTCCAGACGCCGGTGCCCGAGCCAAGTTCCTGGCCGCGCCACTTGCCGTTGAGCATGGGCCCGCCCGAGACGCCGATGGTGGGCAGGTCGACGCTGGAGGCGCCCATCAACAGGCTGGGCGTGGTCTTGTCGCAGCCGAACAGGAGCACCACGCCGTCGATCGGGTTGCCGCGGATGCTTTCCTCGACGTCCATGCTCGCGAGGTTGCGGTAGAGCATGGCGGTCGGCCGCAGCAGGGTCTCGCCCAGCGACATCACCGGGAACTCGAGCGGGAAGCCCCCGGCCTCGTAGACCCCGATCTTGACCTGCTCGGCCAGGGTGCGGAAGTGCGAGTTGCAGGGCGTCAGCTCGCTGAAGGTGTTGCAGATGCCGATGACCGGGCGGCCGTCGAACTGGTCGTGCGGCACACCCTTGCCCTTGACCCAGCTGCGGTAGGCGAAACCGTCGCGGTCCTGGCGGCCGAACCACTGCTGGCTGCGCAGCGTGGAGGGGTCGCGCCGTGGCTTGTCGGAGGGGGAATTCTGGTCGTCGCTCATCGGGCTGCTCGCTTTCCCGGGGGTATCCTGTCCTTGGGTCAGCCTATTATGGTATGACGATTGCAAGCAACCGGGCCCTACAGGCCCCGAGGAAACCCCGGTGTCCGACATCCAAGTCCTGGGCGCGGCCAAGCTGTCGCCTCTGTACCTCTCGCAGCTCGAGGCTGCCTACACGCTGCATGATCGCCTGCACCAGGCCGACCCTGGCGCCTTCGCGCGCATCGCCCCCTCGGTGCGCGCCGTCGCGGCCAGCGGGGAGTCCAGGGTGGACGCCGAGTTGATCGCCGCACTCCCGGCGCTGGAGATCATCTCGGTCTTCGGGGTGGGCTACGACGGTATCGACGTGCAGGCCGCGCGAGAGCGCGGGGTCATGGTGACGCACAC
Source organism: Rubrivivax sp. (assembly GCA_044375195.1). Classification (GTDB taxonomy): domain Bacteria; phylum Pseudomonadota; class Gammaproteobacteria; order Burkholderiales; family Burkholderiaceae_C; genus Rubrivivax. The sequence continues at coordinate 25,603 of JBILNB010000006.1, forward strand.
CCCCAATGTGCTCAACGACGACGTGGCCGACCTCGCCATCGGGCTGATGCTCTGCGCCGCGCGCCAGTTGCCGGCGGCCGACCGCTACGTGCGCAGCGGCCACTGGCTGCAGGGCCCGATGCCGCTGGCGCGCAAGGTTTCGGGCGCGCGCCTGGGGATCGTCGGCATGGGCCGCATCGGGCAGGTCATCGCGCGCCGCGCCCAGGCCTTCGACATGCGCATCGCCTACACCGCGCGCTCGGCCCGCCCCGGGCTGCCTTACGCATACCACGCCGACCCGGTCTCGCTCGCGGCCGAGAGCGACTTCCTGGTCGTCATCACGCCCGGCGGTACCGCCACCCGGCACCTGGTCGACGCCCGTGTGCTCCAGGCCCTCGGCCCCAAGGGCATCCTGGTGAACGTGGCGCGCGGCTCGGTGGTCGACGAGGGCGCCCTGGTCGAGGCCCTGGAGAGCGGCACGCTCGGCGGCGCCGCGCTCGATGTCTTCCAGGACGAACCGCGCGTGCCGGCGCGCCTGATGGGCCTGCCGCACGTGGTGCTGGCGCCGCACATCGGCAGCGCGACGACGCAGACCCGCCAGGCCATGGCCGACCTCGCCTTCGGCAACCTGCGCGAGCACTTTGCCGGCCGTCCGGTGCTGAGCCCGGTGCCGGAGTGCGCGCCGGGCTGACGACGCCTGCCCTGTGACAGTGACGATGCACCCGGTGGTCGTGATGGGCGTGTCCGGCTGCGGCAAGTCCACGGTCGGGCGGCTGCTGGCTGCGCGTCTGGGACTTCCCTTCGTCGAGGGTGACGAGCTCCACCCGCCGGCCAACGTGCACAAGATGGCGGCGGGCACGCCCTTGACCGACGAGGACCGCGCCGGCTGGCTCGACGCGATCGCCGCCCGCCTGGCGGCTTTGCCCGAAGGTGTGGTCGTCTCTTGCTCGGCGCTGAAGCGGCGCTACCGCGAGCGGCTGTGCGCCGCGGCGCCAGCCCTGCGTTTCGTCCACCTGCACGGCCCGCGCGAGTTGCTCGCGCAGCGCCTGGCCGGGCGGAGCGGGCACTACATGCCGGCCTCGCTGCTGGACAGCCAGCTCCAGACGCTGGAGCCTCCCGGCTCTGACGAGCGCGCTGTTGCGCTCACGATCGACCACCCCCCCGAAACCCTGGCCGCGCTCGCCGCCGCCGCTTTGCAGAACCCCGCGCCATGATCGACGACAAGACCTTCCGGCTCGACTGCCGCCTCGCCCTGGTGACGGGCTCCTCGGCCGGCATCGGTCGCGCCCTGGCCCGCGGGCTGGGCCAGGCCGGCGCCGCGGTCGTCCTCAACGGGCGTGACGCCGGCCGGCTCGCGGCCACGGCGGCAGCGCTACGCGCCGAGGGCCTCACGGTGCACGAGCGTGCCTTCGACGTCTGCGACGCCGCCGCCGTGGAGGCGGCCATTGCCGAGATCGAGTCCGGCATCGGCCCGATCGACATCCTCGTCAACAACGCCGGCATCCAGCGCCGCGCGCCCTTCCACGAGTTCCCGCACGCCGACTGGCAGGAACTGATGCGCACCAACCTCGACAGCGTCTTCTTCGTCGGCCAGGCCGTGGCGCGGCGCATGGTGCCGCGCCAGCGCGGGCGCATCATCAACATCTGCTCTGTGATGAGCGAGCTCGGCCGCGCCAGCGTCGTGCCCTACACCGCGAGCAAGGGCGGGGTGAAGATGCTGACCAAGGGCATGGCGGTGGACCTGGGGCCCCACGGCATCACCGTCAACGGCATCGGGCCGGGCTACTTCAAGACCGAACTCAACGCGAAGCTCGTGGCCGACGAGACCTTCAGCACCTGGCTCGTCAACCGCACGCCGAGCAGGCGCTGGGGCGAGGTCGAGGACCTGGCCCCGGCGGCCGTATTCCTGGCCAGCGACGCCGGCCGCTTCGTCAACGGACACATCCTCTACGTGGACGGCGGTGTCACCGCCGCGCTCTGACCATGGCCAGCTTCACCCAAGTCATCCTCGACACCGGCCCCGACGGCCGCGCACGCTTTCTCGAGACGCCGATCGCGCTCGACGAAGGCACGCCGCAGGCGATGCTGTCGCGCCTGATGCCCACCGGCGGGCTGCAGCTGCGCATGAGCCCGGTGGGTTTCCGCAGCAGCTTCCACTGCACCGTGACGCCGCAGTGGGTTTTCATCCTGTCGGGCTGCATGGAGATCGGCCTGCAGGATGGCAGCTCGCGCCTGTTCAGCCCGGGTGAGCACTTCTACTCCGCCGACACCCTGCCGCCCGGCGCCACCTTCGATGCGGCCGTGCACGGGCACTGGAGCCGGCAGGTGGGGCCGGAGCCGCTCGTCACCGCCTTCGTGCGGGGTTGAGCCGGCCTGTCGCGACGGGGCTGTCTCAACCCCATCAGGCTGGCCGCCGCCACCGATGAAGAACGCCCTGGCCCACGCCCTGGACGCCCTGGGTCTGGCGATCGCCGCCGGCCGCCATCCGCCGGGCGCGACCTTGCCGCCCGAGCCGACGCTGGGGGCCACGCTGGGGGTGAGCCGCACGGTGGTGCGCGAGGCCGTGAAGTCGCTCGTGGCCAAGGGCATGCTCGTCACCGGGCCGAAGCTCGGCACCCGGGTGCTGCCGGCCGACCACTGGAACTGGTTCGACCCCGAGCTCGTCGCCTGGCAGGGCGCCGCCGGGCTGACGCGCGACTTCCTGCGCGACCTGCAGGAACTGCGCCGCATCGTCGAGCCCGCGGCCGTGCGGCTCGCGGCGCAGCGCGCCGACGCGCAGGACCTTGCCGGGCTCGAGGCGGCCTATGCCGGCATGCGCGAAGCCGTCGAATGCGGGGGCGACTACGTCAGCCACGACCTGCGCTTCCACCAGGGGCTGCTGCGCGCCTCCCACAACCGCATGCTGGTGCAGATGAGCAAGGCGCTCGGCGCGCTGCTGCGCACGAGCTTCGAGATCTCCACCGCCCGCGCCCAGGGCGCGGTGCACTCCCTGCCGCTGCACCGCGCGGTGCTCGACGCCGTCGCGGCGCACCGGCCGGCCGAGGCCGAGCGCGCCATCATCGAGCTCATCGACGGCGCGGCCGAGGACATCGAGCACGTGCTCGCCACCCGCGGCGACCTGCCCTCGCTGGCCCTGCCGCCCAAGCCGCTGGCCGCCCGGACGGCGGCCCCCCGAAACCCACCCCCCCTCTCGCGGAGAACCTCCCCATGAAGATCCTGATCACCGGCGGCGCCGGTTTCGTCGGCACCCGGCTCGCGGGTGCCCTGCTCGAGCGCGGCCACCTCGGCGGCCGCCCGGTCGACACCGTGGTGCTGACCGACCAGTTCCCGGCGCGGCCCGAGATGGCGGCACACCCGCGGGTGCAGGTGCGCACCGGCCCACTGCTGGCCCAGTGCGAGGCACTGCGCGAGGAGCCCTTCGACGCCATCTTCCACCTCGCCTCTGCCGTGTCGGGCGAGTGCGAGGCGGATTTCGAGCTCGGGCTGCGCTCCAACCTGGATTCCACGCGCGCGCTGCTGGACGCGCTGCGCCACCGCACCGAGCGCGGCGCGGCGCCGACGTGCCTGGTGTTCTCGAGCTCGATCGCCGTCTTCGGGCCCGACCCTGCCTACCCCTTCCCCGAGCTCGTCGGCGACAGCACGCTGCCGATGCCGCAGACCAGCTACGGCACCCAGAAGCTGGTGTGCGAGCACCTGATCGCGGACTACACCCGCAAGGGCTACATCGACGGCCGGGCGGCCCGCTTGGTGACGGTCACGGTGCGGCCCGGCCGGCCCAACGGCGCTGCCAGCTCGTTCTTCAGCGGCATCATCCGCGAGCCCCTGGCGGGCGAGGAGGCGCTGCTGCCGGTGGATGCGACGGTACGCCACCCCGTGGCCTCGGTGCACAGCATGGTGCGGGGCCTGATCGCGGTGGCCGAGGCCAGCCGCGAGGCCTTTGTCGGCCGCTCGGCGATCACCTTGCCCGGCCTGAACGTCAGCGTGCAGGAGATGCTGGACGCCCTCGAGAAGGTCGCGGGCCCGAAGGTCAGGGCGCGCGTCAAGCCGCAACGCGACGAGCGCATCGCCGGCATCGTGGCCAACTGGCCGCGAGGCGTGGTCACGCCGCGGGCGAACGCACTCGGTCTGCAGGCCGAGTCCAGCTTCGAGGAGATCATCCGCCTCTACATCGAGGACTGCCGGCGCGACAACCCGCAGGCGCTGCGCGGCCTCGACACCTGAGCCCCGACCTGCGCGTCGCCCCCGGGCGACGCCGTGACAGGGCGCAGCCGTGCGGCCTGCCGCCTCACCCGATGCGGCCGAGCAGCAGGTATTCCATCAGCGCCTTCTGCACGTGCAGGCGGTTCTCGGCCTCGTCCCAGACCACCGACTGCGGGCCGTCGATGACTTCGGCGGCCACCTCCTCGCCGCGGTGGGCCGGCAGGCAGTGCATGAACAGCGCGTCGGGCGCGGCCGTGGCCATCATGTCCTCGTCCACGCACCAGTCGACGAAGGCCTTGCGGCGCTCCTCGTTCTCGGCTTCGTAGCCCATGCTGGTCCAGACGTCGGTGGTCACCAGGTGGGCGCCGGCGCAGGCCTCCATCGGGTGGTCGAAGACGCGGTAGCAGGCGCTGTCGCGCACGCCGGCCACGGCTGGGTCGACGGCGTAGCCTGCGGGCGTGCTCACGTGGACCGTGAAGCCCAGCAATTCGGCCGCCTGCAGCCAGGTGTTGGCCATGTTGTTGCCGTCGCCCACCCAGGCCACGACCTTGCCCGCGATCGAGCCGCGGTGCTCGATGTAGGTGTAGAGGTCGGCCAGGATCTGGCAGGGGTGGTACTCGTTGGTCAGGCCGTTGATCACCGGCACGCGCGAGTGCGCCGCGAAGCGCTCAAGCTTGTGCTGCTCGTAGGTGCGGATCATCACCAGGTCGACCATGCGGCTGATCACGCGCGCGCTGTCCTCGATGGGCTCGGCGCGGCCGAGCTGGCTGTCGCCGGTGGTCAGGTGGACGACCGATCCCCCCATCTGGTACATGCCGGCCTCGAAGCTGACGCGGGTGCGCGTGCTCGCCTTCTCGAAGATCATCGCCAGCGTGCGATCCGCCAGCGGCTGGTAGCGCTCGTAGTTCTTGAAGCGCGTCTTGATGATGCGGGTGCGCTCGAACAGGTAGGCGTACTCCTCGGCGCGCAGGTCCTTGAACTGCAGGAAGTGCTTCATCAGCCGGTCCCCCGGTTTCATGCGGCAGGCTCCGCGAGGAAAGCCTGCACCAGCGGCGCGAGGCGGGCCACGATCTCGTCGGCCTCCTCGGGAGAGAGGATGAGCGGCGGCACGAGGCGGATCACGCTGTCGGCGGTGACGCTGATCAGCAGCCCGGCCTGCGCCGCGCGCGACAGCAGCACGCCGCACGGGCGATCGAGCTCGACGCCCAGCATCAGGCCCGCGCCGCGGATCTCCTTCACGCCGGACAGGCCGCCGAGCTCGCGCTCGAGGCCCGCCTTCAGGCGTGCGCCGACCGAGGCGGCGTGCTCCAGGAGCCCGTCCTCGCGCATGATGCGCAGCGTCTCGACGCCGGCGCGCATGGCCAGCGGGTTGCCGCCGAAGGTGGTGCCGTGGTTGCCCGGGCCGAGCACGCCCGAGGCCTTCGGCCCGGTGACGACGGCGCCGATGGGCACGCCCGAGCCCAGGCCCTTGGCCAGCGGCATCACGTCGGGCACGACGCCGGCCCACTGGTGCGCGAACCACCGGCCGGTGCGGCCGATGCCGCACTGCACCTCGTCGAGCATCAGCAGCCAGCCGCGCTCGTCGCACACGCGGCGTAGCCCCTGCAGATAGTCGTTGCGCGCCGGGTTGATGCCGCCTTCGCCCTGGATGGTCTCGAGGAAGACCGCGACCACGTTGGGGTTGGTGCGCGCCACCTGCTCCACGGCCGCCAGGTCGTTCAAGGGCACGCGCACGAAACCTTCGACCAGCGGCTCGAAGCCTTTCTGGACCTTGGGGTTGCCGGTGGCGGAGAGCGTGGCGATCGAGCGGCCGTGGAAGGCGCGCTCGTAGACGATGACCTCGGGTCGCTCGATGCCGCGGTCGTGGCCGTACTTGCGCGCGATCTTCAGCGCGCACTCGTTGGCCTCGAGCCCGGTGGAGCAGAAGAAGACGCTCTCGAGCCCGGAGATCTCGCACAGCGTGGCGGCGAGTTGCTCCTGCAGCGGCACCTCGTAGTAGTTGCTGCAGTGGATGAGCCGCGCGACCTGCTCCTGCAGCGCCGGCACGAGCTTCGGGTGGCCGTGGCCCAGGGTATTGACGGCGATGCCGCCCAGCGCGTCGAGGTACTCGCGACCCTCGGTGTCCCAGACCCTGCAGCCTCGGCCGTGCGACAGCGCGATCGGCAGTCGGCCATAGGTGTTCATCACGTGCGGCATGGGCCGGGTGACGGCGGGGTGGGCGGGCGCGTTCATCGGTCGGCTTCTCCTGCGGGGGTGGAAAAGAAACGGCCGGGGCACCTTTCGACGCTGACCGGCCGAATCTGATTCTAGGGGCGCGTGCGACGCGAGCGGACGCTGTCAGCCGTGCGCCAGCGTCCGCGGCGATGCTGCGACGCAACACGGTCGCGGCACAATGCCGTGATCTGCGGCCGAGGTCGGTCCTCCGGCCTGCCCGGACGGCCTTTCTTCCATGCCACCCCAACCCCAGCGTCAGGTCTTCATCCAGGGCATCACCCGGGACGGGCGCACCTTCCGGCCCAGCGACTGGTCGGAGCGCCTGGCCGGGGCGATGTCGAGCTTCCGTCCCGGCGGCGCCAGAGCGGGCATCGGCGCCCACATCGGCTACTCGCCGTTGTGCTTTCCGCGGGTGATCGACGGTGTGAAGTGCGTGATCGTCGACGAAGGCCTGCGCGAGGTCGAGCCCATGGCCTGGGATTTCGTCATGAACTTCGCCCGTGACAACGAGCTTCGCGTCGTGGAGGCCTGCCTGTTGCCCGACGCGCCGGCCGACGCGCCGCCGGTCCCGCGCTGAGCCGGCTGCGCGCCGTGCCGGGGCCAAAGAAAAAGGCCTGCTTGCGCAGGCCTTGTTCGGCTGAGGCGGCAGCCCGGATCAGGCGGCCAGGGCCTTGATCTTGGCCGACAGACGGCTCTTGTGTCGAGCCGCCTTGTTCTTGTGGAAAAGGCCCTTGTCGGCGATCGAGTCGATCACGCTCTGGCCCGCCTTGAAGAGATCGCCTGCCTTGGTCTTGTCGCCGGCCGTGACCGCCTTCTGGATGTTCTTCACCACCGTGCGGAACTGCGAGCGCAGCGAGCTGTTGTGTGCGTTCAGCTTGACGTCCTGGCGCGCGCGCTTGCGGCCCGAGGCGAGGCGGACGGTTCTCTTCTTGGCTTTGGACGAGGTGGCCATGGGCTGTGGGCTGGTCGGTCGTGGACGGTGTTCGAAAGCGCGCCGGGCTTGTCCCGGGTACCTGACGGCACACTCACGGGCGTTGCACAACGCAAAGACCGTCGAGTATATCCCGGTTTGCGCCGGTGCGGTGGGTCGGGGCGCTGCCGCGGGCCAGCCTCCCGTAAACTGACGATGCGGCCGGACCGGGCTGGCGCCGACCCCGGCCCCGGCGGTCCGCCGACCGTGCACGCTGCCCGACCATGAACCTGCTCAAGGCGGCATCGACCGTCTCGCTGCTCACGCTCGCCTCCCGCATCACCGGGCTGGTGCGCGAGCAGATCATGGCCGCCGCCTTCGGCGCGAGCGCCGTCACCGACGCCTTCAACGTCGCCTTCCGCATCCCGAACCTGCTGCGCCGCCTGTTCGCGGAAGGGGCGTTCTCGCAGGCTTTCGTGCCGCTGCTGGCGGCCTCGCGCGAGCGAGACGGCGACGACGCGACGCGCCTGCTGCTCGACGCCGTGGCCACGGTGCTGACCTGGGCGCTGGTGGCCACCGTCGCCGTCGGCGTGGTGGGCGCACCGCTGCTGGTGTGGGCGATGGCGGCCGGTCTGGCAGCCTTCGACGAGGCTGTCTTCATGACGCGGCTGATGTTCCCCTACATCGCCTGCATGTCGCTGGTGGCCTTGGCCGCCGGGGTGCTCAACACCTGGCGGCGCTTCGCCGTGCCGGCGGCCACGCCGGTGCTGCTGAATCTGTGCTGGATCGCGGCTGCGTGGTGGGGCGCGCCCTGGTTTTCCTCCCTGGGCTGGCAGCCCATCCATGCCGTGGCCGCCGGCGTCATGGTTGGGGGCGTGCTGCAGTTGGCCGTGCAATGGCCGGCGCTGCGGCGCATCGGCATGTGCCCGCGCATCGGCCTGACGCTGCCCGCGCTGCGCCGCGCCTGGGCCCACCCGGGTGTCAAGCGCGTGCTGACGCTGATGGCGCCGGCGCTGCTGGGTGTGTCGGTGGCGCAGCTGTCGCTGCTGATCAACACCCAGATCGCCTCGCACCTGGCGGTAGGCTCGGTCTCATGGCTGACTTATGCCGACCGGCTGATGGAGTTCCCGACCGCGCTGCTGGGCGTGGCCTTGGGCGTGGTGCTGCTGCCGCAACTGTCGGCCGCCCAGGCGCGGCAGGACGCGGCCGCCACCTCGGAGATGCTGGACTGGGGGCTGCGCCTGGCGGTGCTGCTGGCGCTGCCCTGCGCGGTGGCTCTGCTCGTTTTTCCGCAGCCCCTGGTCGCCGTGCTCTTCCACTACGGCCGTTTCGGAGAGCCTGACGTGGCACAGACGGTGCTGGCGCTGCGCGGCTACGGCGTGGGCCTCGTCGGCCTCATCGGTGTCAAGGTCCTGGCGCCGGGTTACTACGCGCGCCAGGACATCCGCACGCCCGTGAAGATCGCGGTCGTCGTCCTCGTCGGCTCCCAGCTGATGAACGTGGTGCTGGTGCCCTGGCTCGCGCACGCGGGGCTGGCGCTGTCCATCGGCCTGGGCGCGCTGCTGAACGCTGCTTGGCTGCTCGGCGGTCTCTTGCGCCGCGGCGTCTGGCGGCCAGCGCCCGGCTGGGGCGGCTTCCTGGCGCGTGTGCTCCTGGGCTGTGCGGCCCTCGCGGCGTTGCTGGCGGTCGCGGCGCAGGGCCTGGACTGGCTCGCCCTCCAGCGCACGCCGGGCCTGCGCGCGCTGTGGCTGGCCGGTTTGGTGGGCGCGGCGGCCGTGCTCTACCTCGGCTTGCTGCACCTCCTCGGGCTGCGGCTGCGCCAGTTCGCCCGCCGCGCGACTTGAAGCCTGCCCGCAGGCGGGCGGCCGTGAGCCGGGGCCCTGCGGCTAGACTCGCGCTGTGCTCACCCTGTCCGCCTACCCGCGATGAATGCGATACGCCTGCAGGCGCCTTCGCGCCTGGACTACTTCGCCACGCTCGTGGCCGCGGACGAGGGCCTGCCGCTGCTCGAGGCCGCCATCGCGGTCGGCCAGGACGTCGACCCGGACCTGGACCCGCAGGCCGTGCTGGTGGAGCTCGACACCCTGGGCCGCCGTCTGGCGCGGCGCATCCCGGCCGACGCCGTGCCGCTGCAGCGCCTGCGCTTCCTGAACCGCTACTTCTTCGACGAGCTGGCCTTCGGCGGCAACGTCAACGACTATTACGACCCGGCCAACAGCTACCTGCACCAGGTGATGGACAGCCGGCGCGGCATCCCGATCACGCTCGCGCTGCTGTACATCGAGTTCGCCAGCCACGCCGGCCTCACCGCGCGCGGCATCGGCTTCCCGGGCCATTTCCTCGTCAAGCTGCGCATGCCGCGCGGCGAGGTCGTCATCGACCCTTTCAGCGGCCATTCGCTTTCGCGCGAAGACCTCGAGGAGCGGCTCGCGCCCTACCGCCGGCAGCGCGGGCTGGTGGGCGAGTTCGAGGTGCCGCTGGGGCTGTTCCTGCAGACCGCCTCGGCACGTGACATCCTGGCGCGGCTGCTGCGCAACCTGAAGGAGATCCACCGCAGCGCGGGCGAGTGGGACAAGCTGCTGGCCGTCCAGCAGCGCCTGGTGATCCTGCTGCCGCAGGCCTGGGACGAGCGGCGCGACCGCGGCCTGGCCCTGGCCGAACTGGGCCGGCTCGACGCCGCCGCCCTCGACATCGAGATCTATCTCGAGCACTGCGACGATGCCGATGACGCGGCAGCGCTGCGGGCGCGTCTGGCCGGCCTGCGCGGCGGCGACGCCCCCGGGTGGCGCGCTTGACCCTGAGCCTGACGCAGCGCCGCGCCCTGGCATGGGGCGCGATCGCCATGGTCGTGCTGTGGCTGCTGGCCCTGCTGGCGCCGGTGTTGACGCCCTTCCTGATCGGCGCCATCGCGGCCTATGCCCTGCACCCGCTGGTGGAGCGACTGGTGGCGCGGCGGGTGCCGCGCCTGCTGTCGGTCCTGGCGGTGGAACTCGCAGTGATCGCCGGCTTGCTGGCCGTCGCGCTGCTGATCGTGCCCATCTTGTCCAAGGAGATCCCGCTCCTGCAGGCCCAGATCCCGCTGCTGGCGGAGAAGGTGAACGCCTGGCTCGCGCCCCGGCTGGCCGATCTGGGCCTGGACCTGCGGCTGGACGTGGCCAGCATCAAGGCCTTCGTGCTGAAGTACCTCAGCGCCAACGCCGAGGAGTGGGGCGCGGCCCTGCTCAGTTCGCTGCGCATCGGCGGCAGCGTGGCGCTGGCGCTGCTGGGCAATGCGCTGCTCGTGCCCGTGGTGCTGTTCTACCTGCTGATGGACTGGCCTGCCATGGTGCAGCGGGCCCGCGCGCTCGTGCCGCCGCGCCTGCAGGGGGCCACCGACAGCTTCTTCTCCGAGTGCGACAGCCTGCTGGGTCAGTACCTGCGCGGGCAGCTGGCCGTGATGCTGGTGCTGGCGGCCTACTACTCCGCGGGGCTGGCGCTCTTCGGCTTCGACCTCGCGCTGCCTGTGGGGGTGTTCACCGGGCTCGCGGTGTTCATCCCCTACGTCGGCTTCGGTCTCGGGCTGGTGCTGGCGTTGATGGCGGGAATCCTGCAGTTCGCCTCGCTGCAGGGCCTGCTGGCGGTGGCGGTCGTCTACGGCATTGGCCAGTTGATCGAGAGCTTCTGGCTCACCCCGCGCCTGGTGGGCGAGCGCATCGGCCTGAACCCGCTGGCCGTGATCTTCGCACTCATGGCCTTCGGGCACCTGTTCGGCTTCGTCGGCGTGCTGGTGGCGCTGCCGCTGAGCGCCGTCGCGCTCGTGGCGGTGCGGCGCCTGAAGTCGCTGTACCTGCGCAGCGAGCTCTTCCGTCAATGAGGCAGGTGCCGCTGGCGCTGCGGCCCGAGCCGCAGGAAACCTTCGAAGGCTTCGTGGCCGGTGCCGATGCGGCCGCGCTGGCGCACCTGCGCGCGGCCACGCCGCCGCGCGCGCCGGTCTACCTCTGGGGGCCGCCCGGAAGCGGCAAGTCGCATCTGCTGCGCGCGCTGGCGCGGGCCTGCGCTGAATCCGGGCATGCGGTGGCCTGGTTCGACGACGCGCCGGCGTTGCCTGCCGCGATCGACCCTGGCACCGCGCTGCTCCTGGTCGACGACGTGCACACCCTGGACGCAGCGGCGCAGCAGCGTCTGTTCGCTGCCCTCGTCGAGGCCCAGGGCCAGGGCTGCGCCTGGGCCGCGGCCGGCTCTGCCCCGCCCGTGGACCTGCCCCTGCGCGAGGACCTGCGCACGCGCATCGGCTGGGGCCACGTCTTCGCGCTGCAGGGCCTGGACGAGGCGGGGACGCGCGCCGTGCTGTTGCGCGAGGCGGCGCGCCGCGGCATCGCCCTGGGTGAAGAGGTCCTGAGCTGGCTGCTGCACCGCTTCGAGCGCGACCTCGGCTCCCTGATGCGTCTGCTGGACCGCCTGGACGATTACGCGCTGGCCCGCGCGCGGCCGGTCACCGTGCCGCTGCTGCGGCAGATGCTCGCGGAAGAGGCGATCGAGGACCCGGCATGAGACTGACCCTGTTCGACCTGGACGGCACGCTGCTGCCCATCGACTCCGACCACGCCTTCGGCGAATTCGTCGTGCGCATCGGCTGGGCCGACGCGGCCGAGCACGGTCGGCGCAACGACGCGTTCTACCGTGACTACCAGGCCGGCTGCCTGGACATGGAGGCCTACATCGAGTTCGCCACCCTGGCGTGGCGGGACCGGGCCGCCGAGGAGATCGCGCGGCTGTCCGAGCGCTTCATGACCGAGGTGATCGCCCCGGCGCTGCGGCCGCAGGCGCGCGCGCTGGTCGAGCGGCACCGCGCCGTGGGCGACTTGCTGGCCATCGTGACCGCCACCAACGACTTCATCACGCGGCCCATCGCGCGCGCACTGGGCATCGACGAACTCATCGCTACCGAGCTCGAGCGCGACGCCGCCGGGCGGGTCACCGGCCGCATCCGCGGCGTGCCGGCCTTGCGCGAAGGCAAAATCACCCGTGTCCAGTCGTGGTTGGCCGGGCGCGGGCAGCGCCTGGAGGATTGCACCGAGCTCACCTTCTACAGCGACTCGACCAACGACCTGCCCCTGCTGCAACTGGCGTCCCGGCCCGTGGCCACCAACCCGGCGCCGGCCCTCGAGGCGATCGCGCGAGAGCGCGGCTGGCCCGTGCTGAAACTCTTCGAATGATCAGGAAATTCATCGACCGCCTGCTCGGCAAGAGCGCTGATCCGCCGCCCACTCCGCCACCGGCCGCGCCCGTGCTCGGCCAGCGCGTGGAGATCTCCGCCGACGAGCACGGCATCGACCCTGGTCTTCTGGACGAGCACTCGGTGCGCGTCGTGCGCACGCTCAAGGATGCCGGGCACGAGGCTTACATCGTCGGCGGCGCGGTGCGCGACCTGTTGGTCGGGCGCCGGCCCAAGGATTTCGACGTCGCCACCGACGCCACGCCCGAGCAGGTGAAGGCCTTGTTCCGGCGTGCCTTCATCATCGGGCGGCGCTTCCGCATCGTGCACGTGGTCTTCGGCCGCGGGCGCGAGCACGAGGTCATCGAGGTGTCGACCTTCCGCGCGCTGCTGGCCGCCGATGGGGCCGATCAGGTCGAGGGCAACGAGAAGACCTCGCGCGCCGAACTCGCCGGCAAGACCCACGTCGTCGATGCCAGCGGCCGTGTGCTGCGCGACAACGTCTGGGGGCCGCAGGTCGAGGACGCGGCGCGGCGCGACTTCACCGTCAACGCGATGTACCACGACCCGGTGTCGCGCATCGTCGTCGACTACCACGGGGGCCTGGCCGATGTGCGCGCCCGCACGCTGCGCATGATCGGCGACCCCGTCACGCGCTACCGCGAGGACCCGGTGCGCCTGCTGCGGGTGGTGCGCTTTGCCGCCAAGCTCGGCTTCTCGATCGAGCCGCGCACGCTCGCGCCGATCCGCGAACTCGCACCGCTGCTGGCCAACGTGCCGGGCTCGCGCCTGTTCGACGAGATGGTCAAGCTGCTGCAGACCGGGCACGCGATCGCCAGTGTCGAGGAGTTGCAGCGCCACGGGCTCGTCGTCGGGGTCTTCCCCATCCTGGAGGCGGCCCTGGCCGGCAGCGCGAGCGACCCGGTACGCCAGAATTTCATCCGCCTGGCGCTCGAGGACACCGACCGCCGCGTCTCCGAGGGGCGCTCGGTCGTGCCGAGCTTCCTGCTTGCCTGCCTTCTCTGGCACGACGTGCAGGGCCGCTGGAGCGCGCTGCGCGCGGCGGGCGAGGGGGCTTTCCCGGCCCTGCAGCAGGCCATCGACGCAGTCTTCGACGCCCGCATCGGCGACATCTCCGGGCGCGGCAAGCTTGCCGCGGACATGCGCGAGATCTGGCAGATGCAGCCCCGCTTCGAGCGCCGCACAGTGGCCTCGGTGCCGGCGCTGGTCGAGCAGCCCCGCTACCGCGCCGGCTATGACTTCCTGCGCCTGCGCGCGGACGTCGGCGAGGCGCCCGCAGACCTGGCCGACTGGTGGGAGGACTACGCGCTGGGCAGCGACGAGGAGCGCGAGGCGCTGCTGGCCGAGCTGCGCACGTCGCAGACCCGTCGCGTGCCCGGTGGGCGGGGCGGCCGCGGTGGGTCGGCAGCGCCCGCCGGAGCCCCCGCGGCGGCGGTGGACGCAGGCGCGAAGACCGCCAAGCCAGCCGAAGGCGCCGGCAGCGCCGCGGCCGGCTCCACGGGGGCGCCGGCCGCGGAGGGCGACGACGGGGCCGCGGGCGAGGGCGTGGAGCGCCGCAAGCGCCGCCGCCGGCGCCGCCCGGCGCGGCGCGACGACGCGGGCGCATCTCCGGGCGGGACGGGCCCCGACGCCCCGGAGCGCGCGTGATCTTCGGCAAGCTGCTGCCGCGCGAGGAGAGCTTCTCCGGCCTCTTCGCCGAGCATGCGCAGCGCATCGCCGACGGTGCACGTGCCTTCGCCGCGATGATCGAGCACTATGCCGAAGAGGCGCTGCGGGCCCAGCATGCCGACGCGGTGGACGCGGCCGAGCGCTCGGCCGACCACGTCACGGCGCAGGTGAACGAGGCGCTGCGCAAATCCCTGCTGACGCCGGCGCGGCGCGAGCGCGTGCATGCGCTGATCAGCGCCATGGACGATGTGCTGGACCTGCTGCGCGATGTCACCGGCATGCTGCCCCTCTACGACGTGCGTGTCATCCCGCCCAACCTGCGCCGCCTGGCCGACATCACGCTGCGCTGCTGCCTGCGGGTGCAGCACGCGGTCAGTCTGCTGCAGCGCCTGGGCGATGCCGACGTCGGCGAGGCCATGATGAAGACCTGCGCCGAGATCGATTTCCTGGAGAGCGACGCCGACCGCGTCATGCACGAGGCCGTGGGGCTGCTGTTCCGCGAGGAGCCCGACGTGCGCGAACTGATCAAGCTGAAGGCGGTCTACGAACAGCTCGAGGCCGTGACCGACCGCTGCGAGGACGTGGCCAAGCTGATCGAGAGCATTGCGCTGGGCTCGCCCTGAGCGCCGGTGGCCCCGTCCGTGCGCTGCGCCTGCAATTGCCACTCGAAGTACTTCTGCACGCCGTAGGCGATGCTGCTCGTCAGCGCCGCGGCTCCGATCAGCAGCGCGGCGATGACGCCGAGCACCGCGCCCCAGCTCGTGCGCACCGTGGCGTGCCCCGGGTTGCGCTGCGCGTCCCAGCGCTCGTCGGGGGTGAGGCCGTGGATGATGGCGCACAGCATGCCTTGGGCGATCATCAGCCCGAGCAGCGGTGACAGCGCCCAGCCCAGGCGGTCGTCCTGGCCCAGATCGCGCAGGCGCTGCACGCCGATCAGGCCGAGCGCCGTGGGCAGCGGGTGCAGCCAGGCCCAGGGGTCACGCAGCCCGTGCAGGTACATGCGGTGCAGGCCGAAGGCGCCCCCGAGCACGGCGATCCAGGTGGTGAGCGTCTTCGAGCGGTAGTGCGCGGCGGGCATCCGGGAGGCCTCGGTCGTTGCGGCAGAGCACTATAATGCGCGGTTTTCGGCGACGGCCCCGGCAGGGGCGTATCTACGGCGCCGGAGCAGCGGCCCGGGCCGGCTTGCGCAACAAAGCGCTGCGTCCCGGACCAATCTTGATTGCCCGCACCTGCGTGTCTCCTGGAGCGGCGGTCACCGACACATCGACAAGGCAGAGTTCACCATGGTCGTGATCCGGCTGGCTCGGGGCGGCGCCAAAGGCCGTCCCTTCTTCAACGTGGTCGTCGCCGATGCGCGCGAGCGGCGCGACGGGCGCTTCATCGAGCGCGTGGGTTTCTACAACCCGATGGCTGCCGGCGGCGAGCAACCGCTGCGCATGGCCCTCGACCGGGTGGCCTACTGGGCCGGCGTCGGGGCCAAGCTGTCCCCGACGGTCGAGCGCCTGGTCGGCCAGGCCAAGGCAGCCACCGCCGCCTGAGCGCGGCAGCAGCGTCCCGGCAGTCGAGCGGGGCCCCCGCGGTGCAGGACGCAGTCGAGCCGTCCTTTCCGGCCGATGCCGTCGAGGTGGGCTGGATCGCCGGGGCTTGGGGTGTCAAGGGAGCCTTCAGGGTGGAGCCTTTCTCGGCCGACCCTCAGGCGCTTTTCTCCTCCCGGCGCTGGTTCCTGAGGCCGGCCCAAGCCGCCCTGACGCCCCCGCCGGCGGTCGCGGCGGCGAAGCGGCCGCGGACCGGCTCGTCCGCGCCTGGGGCACTGGCTACCCTTCCCGACTTGCTGCGCATCACCCAGGTGCGTGAGCACGGTGACAGCGTGGTGGCCTCCGCGCACGAGATCGACGATCGCGACGCCGCCCAGGCCCTGCGCGGCGCGCGCGTGTTCGTCTCGCGCGGGAGCTTCCCGACGGCGGGCGAGGGCGAGTACTACTGGGTCGACCTGATCGGCCTGGACGTCGTCAACCGCACCGGCGACGCTCTGGGTCGCGTCATCGGCCTGCTGGAGACTGGAGCGCACTGCGTGCTGCGCGTGCAGGCCGAGGCGGCTGCCGAGCGCCTCATTCCCTTCGTGGCCGCCTATGTCGACGAGGTCGACCTGCCGTCGCGCAGCATCCGTGTCGACTGGGGCGCTGATTACTGACCGGCCCCTCGGCCGCTCCGCATTGCCCGGCGCGGCCGCCGCTCCCCCCCCTGCGATGCGCTTCGACGTCATCACCCTGTTCCCGGAACTGTTCGCGCCGCATCTGGCGCAGGGCATCACGCGGCGCGCCTTCGAGACCGGCCTCGTGGACGTGCGCCTGTGGCCCTTGCGCGACCACGCGGTCGACGCCTACCGGCGCGTCGACGACCGTCCCTTCGGTGGCGGCCCGGGCATGGTCATGCTGGCCGAGCCGCTGGAGCGCGCGCTGGCGGCAGTCCGGGCGGAGCGCGGCCTGCCTGCCGACGGCGGGAGCGTCGTGGTCATCCACTTCACGCCTTCCGGCCGAAGGCTGGACCAGACGCTGGTCGAGGAGATCGCCCGCGGCCCGGGCGCGGTGATGCTGTGCGGGCGCTACGAAGGCGTGGACCAGCGCGTGATCGACCGGCACGTGACGCTCGAACTCAGCTTGGGCGACTACGTGCTGTCGGGGGGCGAACTCCCGGCGCTGGTGCTGCTGGACGCGGTGGCGCGGCTGCAGCCCGGTGTGCTGCACCCGCCCTCGCACGAGCAGGAGAGCTTTGCCGACGGCCTGCTCGAGGGACCGGCCTACACGCGCCCCGAGGTCCTGCCCGACGGCAGGGCGGTGCCTGCGGTGCTGCTGTCGGGCCACCACGGCGAGATCGCGCGCTGGCGGCGCGAGCGTGCGCTGGAGCTGACGGCGCGCCGGCGCCCGGACCTGCTGGCCACCGCGCGAGCCGCGGGTCGGGTGTCACCTGCGGACGAACGCCTCCTCGCGCGCCTCGGCCTATAATCTCGGGTTTTGCGATCCTCTGCCGGGAACCTCGAGCCTGGCAGGCATGGCGCGGCGGCAACGCTGCCGCTGCCCCAGGTTCGAGAGCTTGCACGCCGTGCAGGCGCGAGCGCCTGTCCAGCCTGCCTACACCCACAACCGCCCGCGCACGATCGTTCCCGGAGTTCCGATGAACCTGATCCAGACCCTCGAGAAGGAAGAGATCGCCCGCCTGGGCAAGAGCCTTCCTGCCTTCGCCCCCGGCGATACCGTCATCGTCAACGTCAACGTGGTCGAAGGCACGCGCAAGCGTGTGCAGGCCTACGAGGGCGTGGTCATCGCGAAGCGCAACCGCGGCCTGAACAGCAGTTTCATCGTGCGAAAGATCTCCAGCGGCGAGGGCGTGGAGCGCACCTTCCAGCTCTACAGCCCGCTGATCGCCGGCATTGAGGTCAAGCGCCGCGGCGATGTGCGCCGCGCCAAGCTGTACTTCCTGCGCCAGCGCAGCGGCAAGTCGGCGCGCATCAAGGCCAAGCTCGACTGAGCGGCCCGTGGGGGCACCGGGCGCGCCCGGTGCCGCTGACGCGCAGCGCCGCACATCGAGGCGCTTGCCGCTAGGATCGCAGGTCGGATGTCTTCGCCGCCCGCTCCTCCTCCACGCATCACCGATCCGCACGCCGTGCCGGTGCACTGTGTGGACACGCACCTGCCGGCCGTGGCGCCGGAGGGGCTGGCCGCGGATTCCATCCGCGCGCGCTTTCCCATCCCGCCGGGCTGGTGTCCCGAGATCCGGGGTGACGGCCGCTTTGCCAGCGACCGTGCCCCTGCGCCCGCGGCGGTGCTCGTGCCGCTGGTGCAGCGCGACGACGGCCTGCACGTGCTGCTGACCCAGCGCACCTCGCACCTGAAGCACCACCCGGGGCAGATCAGCTTCCCCGGCGGCAAGACCGAGCCCGAGGACGCCGGCCCCGAGGCCACCGCGCTGCGCGAGACGCAGGAGGAGATCGGCCTGCACCACCGCCACGTCGAGATTGTCGGTCGCCTGCCCACCTACACCACGGTGTCCCGCTTCGTCATCACGCCGGTGGTCGCCCTGGTGCGGCCGCCGTTCGACGTGCAGCCCGACGCGCGCGAGGTGGCCGAGGTCTTCGAGGTGCCGCTGGCCTTCCTGATGAACCCGGCGCATCACCGGCGTCATCTCTACCGCCACGAAGGCGGCTCGCGCCAGTTCCTGTCCATGCCCTGGCGCCCCGAGTCGGGGACGGGCCCGGCACGGGAGTTCTTCATCTGGGGCGCGACCGCGTCCATGCTGCGCAACTTCTACAGCCTGTTGGCGCAGCCACAGGCGGCCAGGGTGGCCTGATGCGATGGCTGGACCCGGTCCCCGGCCGGACGCGCGCGCCCGCCGGCCTGGAATGGGCCCTCTGGCAGCGCCTGCCGGCCATGATGGCCTGGGGCTCGGCGCTGCCGGTGGCCGTGCTTGCCTGGCTGTGGTTCACCGCCCCGGCCCTGCCCACGCCGGCGCAGGAGCGCGAGCTGCTGCTCGCGGCCTACCGCCTGCTCGGGGTGGTGGGCCTGCACTGGTCGCTCGTGTTCGCCGCGGCCATCGGCTGCGTGGTCGTCATGGTGATGAAGGGGCCGGCCTACACCGCGGACAGCTACCCCTTGCCCGACCGCGAAGATCGGGCCCCGAGGCCATGATTCAGGGCGGTGCGGCGGCGTCGTCCTCCGGGGCCGACGCGCCGAGCGCCCAGCCGAGGTAGCCGGGCAGTGCGTCGACCACGGGCAGCGCGATCAGTTCGGGCAGTTCGTAGGGGTGCATCCGGACCAGGGTCTCCTTCAGGGCCGGCAACCGCGCCGCAGCCGTCTTGATCATCAAGGGCCATTCCTGGGCTGTCTCGACCGCGCCCTGCCAGCGGTAGACCGAGGTCGCCGGGGCCAGCACGGTGACGCAGGCGGCCAGGCGCGCGTCGACCAGCGCCTGCGCGATGCGCTGTGCCGTCCCGGCGTCGGGCGCGGTGGTGAAGAGCACGCGCAGGCCGGTGTCCGGCGTACGGTCTTCGGGAAGTGGGGTCATCCTGAACTCCTGCCCGACCCGGGCCCCGGCGGCGGGCCTGACGCGGGAACCAGCCGCCCGCCGCGCGCCCCAGGGCAGGGGGTTTGCCCTCGTTCCAGGCCGCGCCTGCCTGCTTATCATCTGATGATTGTGAAATTCGGCGACCACGTCAAGCTCAAGTCCCTGCAGGATGCCGCAGGGTTCCAGGACCACCTGCGCCACCTGGGTCTGGCCATGCCCTGCGACGGCGCGCTGGAGACCGGCGCCTCAGCGCCCATGGCCGCACCGCTGGCAGTGCACGGCTGGTCCATCGGCAACCGCTGGTGCGTGCACCCGATGGAGGGCTGGGACGGCCAGGCCGACGGCCGGCCCTCGGAACACACGCGCCGACGCTGGCAGCGCTTCGGCGCCACGGGCGCCAAGCTCGTGTGGGGCGGCGAGGCAGTGGCGGTGCGCCACGACGGCCGGGCGAACCCGCAGCAGCTCCTGCTGGACGCGCGCACCCAGGGCGACATCGCGCGCCTGCGCGAGGATCTCGTCGCCGCGCATCGTCAGGCGCTGGGCAGCGACGACGGTCTTGTCGTCGGCCTGCAGCTCACGCATTCCGGGCGCTTCTGCAAGCCCGACGACTGGGGCCGCATGGACCCGCTCGTCCTCTACCGCCACCCGCTGCTCGACGGGCGCTTCGGCCCGGCCGATCGGATCCGCGTGCTCGACGACGGCGAGATCCGGCGCCTCGTGGACGACTTCGTCGCCGCGGCCCGGCGGGCGCAGCAGGCGGGCTTCCAGTTCGTCGATCTCAAGCACTGCCACGGCTACCTCGGGCACGAATTCCTCTCGGCCAAGACGCGAGACGGCGCCTATGGCGGCACGCTCGAGAACCGCACGCGCTTCCTGCGCGAGATCGTGGCCGGCATCCGCGCCGAGGCCCCGGGCCTGGAGATCGGCGTGCGCCTTTCGGCCTTCGATTTCCTCCCCTTCCGGCCCGACCCGGCGCGCTCGACGCCCGACCTGCTCGGCCCCGGGGTGCCGGTGGACGCGTCCGCCGCCATGCCCTACCGCTGGGGCTTCGGCGTGGACGAGGCCGATCCCCTGCGCGCCGGCATCGACGAGGCCACGGGCTTCATCGAGGTCGCGTGCGGGCTCGGCATCCGCCTGTTCAACATCACCCTCGGCAGCCCCTACTACAACCCGCACCTGACCCGCCCGGCGCTGTACCCGCCCTCGGATGGCTACCAGCCGCCCGAAGACCCACTGGTGGGCGTGATGCGGCACCTCGAGGCGGTGCGCGACCTGAAGTCGCGCTTTCCTGACGCCGTCTTCGTCGGCAGCGGCTACACCTACCTGCAGGAGTTCCTGCCCCACGTCGCCCAGGCGGCGGTGCGCCAGGGCTGGACGGATTTCGTCGGCCTGGGCCGCATGGTGCTGGCCTATCCCGAACTGCCCGCGGACATGCTGGCCGGGCGGCCGCTGCAGCGCAAGCGCCTGTGCCGTACCTTCAGCGACTGCACGACCGCGCCGCGCAACGGCATGGTCTCGGGCTGCTATCCGCTGGATGCGCACTACAAGAAGTCGCCCGAGATGGCGCGGCTGACGCTCGTGAAGAAGGAGGCGCGGCTGTCGTGAGCGCCCCAGGTGCCGACGCGGTGCTGCCCGCTGCCTTCGACGGCGAGGAGCACCTCGAGGAAGTGATGTCGCGCCCCTCGGCCGCGCTGGTCGAGGACCTCGCGCGCCTGGACGGCGACATCCTCGTGCTCGGTGTCGGTGGCAAGATGGGGCCCACGCTCGCGCGCATGGCGCGGCGCGCGGCGCCGCACAAGCGCGTCATCGGCGTGGCGCGCTTCAGCGAGCGCGGCCTGAGGGCCCGCCTGGAGGCCCAGGGCATCGAGTGCGTCGAGGCCGATCTGCTCTCGCGCGAGGCCCTGGCCGGGCTGCCCGAGGCCGCCAACGTGGTCTTCATGGCCGGCCGCAAGTTCGGCTCACAGGGCAGCGAGTGGCTGACCTGGGCCATGAACGCCCATGTGCCGGCGCTCGTGGCCGAGCGTTACCGTCGATCGCGCATCGTCGCCTTCTCCACCGCCTGCGTGTACGCCTTCGCCCGCACCGACGGCCCGGGCGCCGACGAGTCCGCGCCGCTGACGCCGCCCGGGGAGTACGCCAACTCCTGCGTCGCGCGCGAGCGCATGTTCCAGCACTTCTCGCACCTGCACGGCACGCCGGGCGTGCTGCTGCGCCTGTCCTATGCCATCGACATGCGCTACGGCGTGCTGCACGACCTGGCGCGGCAGCTGCTCGCCGGTGCCGAGATCCCTCTGGGCATGGGGCACGCCAACCTGATCTGGCAGGGCGACGCGAACGAGCGTGCGCTGCGGGCCCTGGCCGCCTGTGCCGTGCCGACCCGGCCGCTGAACCTGAGCGGGCCCGTGGTCTCGATCCGCCGCGCGGCCCTGGGCCTGGCGCAGCGCCTGGGCTGCGCCGCGCGCTTGACCGGCAGCGAGGCGCCCACGGCCTGGCTGGTGGACTGCGCCCAGGCCGATGCGATCTGGGGCCCGCCGCCGGTGGCGCTCGAGACCCTGCTCGATTGGACCGCCGCCTGGGCCTTGCGCGGCGGCCGCTCGCTGGGCAAGCCGACGCATTTCGAGGTTCGCGATGGGCAGTACTGAGGCCGCCGCGCTCGACCCCGTCGTCGCCCGCATCCCGGCGCCGGTGCGCGCGGCGCTGCAGCGCGGCACCGTGATCCCTGCGCACCTGCTCGCGCTGGACGCGCAGCGCCGGCTCGACACCCGGCGCCAGCGCGCGCTTGCGCGCTACTACCTCGACGCCGGGGCCGGCGGGCTGGCCGTGGGCGTGCACTCGACGCAGTTCGCGATCCGCGAAGCCGGCCTGTACCGGCCCGTGCTCGAACTCGCCATGGAGACGGCGCACCACTGGCAGCCGCTCGGCGGCGCGCGCCCGCTGGTCATGGTCGCCGGGCTGGCCGGGCCGACTGCGCAGGCGCGGCGCGAGGCCGCGCTGGCGCGCGAGCTGGGCTACCACGCCGGGCTGCTCAGCCTGGCGGCGCTGCGTGGCGCGTCCGAGGCGGCCATCCTGGCGCACTGCCGCGAGGTCGCGCAGGAGATCGCGCTCGTGGGCTTCTACCTGCAGCCGGCGGTCGGCGGCGTCTTGCTGTCGGCCGCCTTCTGGGAAGCCTTCGCCGCGCTGCCGCAGGTGGTGGCGATCAAGATCGCGCCCTTCCACCGCTACCGCACGCTGGACGTCGTGCGCGGCGTCGTCGCGGCGCGGGCCGAGCAGCGGGTGGCGCTGTACACCGGCAACGACGACCACATCGTGCTCGACCTCGTCACCCCCTTCGCCGTGCCGCGCGACGGCGCCGAGGTCACGGTGCGCATCCGCGGCGGCCTGCTCGGGCACTGGAGCGTGTGGACGCGGCGGGCGGTCGAGCTGCTGGAGCGTTGCCACGCTGCCGCTGCGGTGGGGCGGGTGGATGCAGAACTGCTCGCGCTCGATGCGCGCGTGACCGACTCCAACGCGGCCTTCTTCGACGTCTCGCACGACTTTGCCGGCTGCATCGCCGGCTGCCACGAGGTACTGCGGCGCCAGGGCCTGCTCGAGGGCATCTGGTGCCTGGACCCGGCCGAGGGCCTGAGCCCCGGCCAGGCCGAAGAGATCAGCCGGGTGCAGCACGTGCACCCGATGCTGAACGACGACGAGTTCGTGCGTGCCCATCGCGCGCGCTGGCTCGCAGACTGAAGACCCGCAACCCAGACCGGAGCACCGGCAAAGGAGACCCCGATGATCGAGCGCAGAACCCTCACCCGCGCGGCGCTGGCCGCCGCTGCCGCGCTGGCCCTGGCCGGCACGGCCCAGGCCCAGGCCCAGTGGAAGCCGACCAAGCCCATCAACCTGATCGTCCCCTGGGCCGCCGGCGGCTCCACCGACCAGGTCACGCGCGTGACCGCGGCCGAGCTCGAGAAGGTGCTCGGGCAGAAGATCGTCGTCGTCAACCAGCCTGGCGCCTCAGGCTCGATCGGCAGCAAGAACGCCTGGGAGGCGCCGCGCGACGGCTATACCTGGGTCGCCGGCGCCGGACAGGACCTTGGGGTCTACCAGACCCTGGGCATGCTGAACGCGGGCATCAAGGACTGGCACCTGTTCCTGAACGTGGCCAACATCGCTGTGGTCGGCGTGAACCCGAACACGCCATGGCAGAACATGCAGCAGCTGCTCGACGCGATGAAGGCCAAGTCCGACATCAAGGTCGCCACCGCGGGCGTCACCTCCAGCGGCCACAACGCGATGGAGGCGATCGCGCGCGCCACCGGCGTGAAGTACCGCCACGTCATCTACGACGGCGGCAACCCGGCCGTCGTGGCCACCGTCTCGGGCGAGACCGAGGTCGTGCCGCAGCTCGCGGTGGAGCAGGCCGAGATGATCCGCGGCAAGCGCATCAGGCCCCTGGCCACGGTGTCCGACCGCCCGCTGGAGATCGAGGGTTACGGCGTCATCGAGCCGCTGAGCAAGACCATCCCGGGCTTCAAGGCCCCGCCCAACTATTTCGGCATCTTCGTGCCCAAGGGCGTGCCTGCCGAGGTGATCGCCACGCTGGAGAAGGTCTGGGCCGAGCACATCGCCAACAACGCGGCGCTCAAACGCTACGCCGCCAACCGCGGCGCGCTGTTCGCACCGGCGGCGGGCGAGGCCGCGCAGGCGGCGGTGTTCCCGGCCGTGCAGGCCAACGCCTGGCTGCTGCACGCCGGCGGCAAGACCAAGGTCGCGCCGGACACGGTCGGGATCCCCAAGCCCTGACGGACCTCGGGCGGGCTGGGTGCGGACCGCGGTTCGCCCGGCCCGCCGCCCGGATCCACCGAGCCCCCGCATGAGCGCAGAGACCGAAGAAGGCGGCCCGCTGCCCCCGCGCAGCGACCTTGTGGCCGCGGTGGTGTGGATCGTCATCGGCGCGGCCATCAGTGTCGGCGCGTGGCGGATGGACCGGCTCGAGCGGCTGAGCATCAACCCTTACGAGATCCCGGGCCTGGTGCCCGGTCTGCTGGGCCTGTGCCTCGTGGTGCTGGGCGGGGTGCTGGCGCTGCGCTCGCTTGCGCGCCTGCGGGCGGCGGCAGGCCCGGCTTCGGGTGATGGGGTCACAGCCTCGGCGCCGGCGGGCGTGCAACCGCTCGCGCGAGCTGACTCGGCGCCGGCGCGCGCCATGGCCCTGGTTTTCGGCCTGACGCTGGCCTACGCGCTGCTGCTGGTCGGCACCGGTCTGCCGTTCTGGCTGGGCACCTTCGTCTTCGTGACCGTCTTCATCGGCCTGCTCGATCGTGAACGTCAGCGCTTGCTCGGCCGTGCCGTGGCGCAGCAGTGGCTGCGGGCCGCCATCTACGGCGCCGGCTGGAGCGCACTCGTGACCCTGGCCTTCGAGCACATCTTCCTCGTGAGGCTGCCCTGATGTTCTCGGGCCTGGTCGCCTTCGGGCAGTCGCTGGCGTCGTTCATGACGCCGGAGTCGGTGTTCTTCGCGCTCGCGTCCTCGCTCGTGGGGGTGATCATCGGCGCGCTGCCGGGCCTGACGGCCACGATGGGCGTGGCGCTGATGACCACGCTGACGATCAAGCTGCCCTCCAGCCAGGCGCTGCTGATCCTGATCTGCACCTACGTGGGCGCGATCTACGGCGGCAGCCGCAGCGCGATCCTGCTCAACATCCCGGGCACGCCGGCCTCGGCCGCGAGCTGCCTGGACGGCTATGCCCTCGCGCGCCAGGGCCACGCCGGCCGGGCGATGGGCATCGCCACCAGCGGCTCGGTGCTCGGCACGCTGATCGGCATGTTCTTCCTGGCGCTGTTCACGCCGATGCTGGGCGACGTGGCGCTGAAGTTCGGCGCTTACGAGTTCTTCTGGCTCGCGATCTTCGGCGTCATCATCTCGGCCACGCTCACCGGCGGCGACGCGCTCAAGGGCTGGATCACCGGCATCGCCGGCCTGTTCATCGCCACCATCGGCCAGGACGGCATCCACGCCCACGAGCGCTTCGCCTTCGGCAACCGCGACCTGGCGGGCGGCTTCTCGCTCGTGCCGGCGCTGGTGGGCGCTTTCGGCTTCGCCGAGATCCTGGTGGCCATGAAGGAGCGCCGCCCGGTGCCCCGGGTGAACCCCTTCGATAGCGTGATCCCGAAGATCCGGGACGTGTTCCAGTACTGGCGCACCATCATCCGCTCGGGCGTCATCGGCACCTTCGTCGGCATCGTGCCCGGCGTCGGCGAGGACGTGGCCGCGTGGTCGTCCTACGCCGCCGCCAAGCGCGCGAGCAAGGAGAAGGAGAAGTTCGGCAAAGGCTCGGTCGAAGGCCTGATGGCCGCCGAGACCGGGGACAACGCCTGCGTGCCAGGCGCCATCATCCCGGTGCTGACGCTGCAGATCCCGGGCTCGGCGCCGGCCGCGGTGCTGCTGGCGGCGATGCTGATCCACGGCGTCAAGCCCGGCCCGATGATCATGGTCGAGTCGCCGCAGTTCGTCTACGACGTCGTGGCCATGATGCTGATCGCCACGCTCGGCATCCTGATCTACGGCCTGACGCTGACCAGGCTGCTGGTGCAGGTGCTGAAGGTACCCACGACGCTGATCGTGCCGATGATCTTCGTGCTGTGCGTGGTGGGTACCTACGCGCTTGCGCAGCGGCTGTTCGACGTCTGGACCATGCTGCTGTTCGGCGTGATCGGCTTCGTGCTGCGGCAGTACCGTTTTCCGGTCGCCCCGCTGGTGCTGGGCATCGTGCTCGGCGACCTGATGGAGAAGAACCTGCGCCGCGGCCTGGTGCTGTCGGACGGCGACCTGACGCCCTTCTTCACGCGGCCGATCTCGGCGGTGCTGTGCGGCATCATCGTGCTCGTCGTGGTGCTGCGCCTGCCGGCCGTGCGCCGGCGCCTGCCCTGGAGCGGCGCTTGAAGCTCGCGCTGTGCAACGAGGTGCTGGCACCGCTGGATTTCGCGGCCCAGTGCGCGCTGGCCCGCACGCTCGGCTACGAGGGGCTGGAGCTCGCGCCCTACACGGTGGCGGCGCAGCCCGAGGCGATGACGCCGGCCCAGGCGCGGGCCCTGCGCGCGGTGGCGGCCGACCACGGCCTCGAGATCACCGGCCTGCACTGGCTGCTGATGGAGCCCCGCGGCCTGTCGATCACGAGCCCGGACGCGGCCGTGCACCGCCGCAGCGTCGACCTCATGCGCCACCTGTGCGAGCTCTGCGCCGCCTTCGGCGGGCGCTATCTCGTGCACGGCTCGCCCGCGCAGCGGGCCCTGCACCCGGGCCAGGCCCCGGCTGATGCCCTGGCGCGCGCCACCGCCGCCTGGGCCGCAGCCGGCGAGGCCGCCGCCGGCTGCGGCTTGACCTACTGCATCGAGCCGCTGTCGAGCGACCAGACCCCGCTGGTCAACACCGTGGCCGAGGCGGCCGCAGTCGTGCGTGCCGTGGGGCAGCCCGCGCTGCGCACCATGCTCGACACCAGCTCCGCCGGCCTCGCCGAGTCCGAGCCGCTGCCGTCGCTGATCCGCCGCTGGTGGCCGAGCGGGCTGCTCGCCCACGTGCAGCTCAACGACCCCAACCGACGCGGCCCGGGGCAGGGCGCGATGGCCTTCGGCCCGGTCCTGCAGGCGCTGCGCGAGGTGGGCTACAACGGCTGGCTCGCGGTTGAGCCCTTCGACTACCGGCCCGATGGCCCGGGGTGCGCGGCGCGGGCCGCTGGATACCTGCAGGGCTTGCTCGAGGGGCTGGCGGACCGCACGCCGCCGCGGCCGCCGACGGCGCTGGCGTGAACGGACGCGACCCCGCGTGAACCCGCCGCCGCGCCTGCGCATCACCGCCCTCGAGCTCTTCGAGGCGCCGGTGGCGCTGCGCATGCCCTTTCGCTTCGGCGTCGTGACGATGACGCACGCGCACCAGGCCTGGGTGCGGGCCGAGGTGGCGCTCGAGGACGGCCGCTGCGGGGTCGGCGGCGCAGCCGAGATCATGGGGCCGAAGTGGTTCGACAAGAACCCGGCGCTCAGCCACGAACAGAACATCGACCACCTGCGCGTGGTACTGCGACTCGCGGCGCAGGCCTACCTTTCGGACGCGGGGCCGGACACGGCCTTCGGCCACTTCGCGCGCCACCAAGAGGCCCACCAGCGCGCGGCCGCCACGCGCGGGCACAACCCGCTGCTGGCCGCCTACGGCCCCGCGCTGGTCGACCGCGCCGTGCTGGATGCGCTGTGCCGCGCTGCGGGCCTGGGCTTCGCTGACGCTGTGCGCGCCAACCTGCCGGGCATCGGGGGGCGCCACCCGGCCTTCGCCGGTCTGGACTTCGAAGCCTTCCTGGCCGGGCTGCGCCCGGCCTGGGGCCTGCACGCCCGGCACACCGTGGGCCTGGCCGACCCCATCACCGACGCCGACGTGGCCGAACCGCTGCACGATGGCCTGCCGCAGACGCTCCAGCAGGTGGTGCGGCGCTACGGGCACCGCTACTTCAAGCTCAAGGTCTCGGGCCAGGCCGAGGCCGACCTGGCCCGGCTGCAAGCCGTGGCCGCGGTGCTGGACGCCGAGGCCGGCGACTACGCCGTCACACTGGACGGAAATGAACAGTACGCCGACCTGGTCGCGGTCGACGACTTGCTGCAGCGCCTGCGCGCCGCGCCATCGCTGCAGGGGCTGGCGCGCCGTGTGCTCTTCGTCGAGCAGCCCATCGCACGCCAGCACGCCTTCGACGCCGACCTGCGCGAGCGGCCGCTGCCCTGGCCGGTGATCGTCGACGAATCCGACGGCACGCTCGATGCCTTCGTGCAGGCGCGCGCCTGCGGCTACCGCGGCATCTCTAGCAAGACCTGCAAGGGCGTCTACAAATCCCTGCTGAACGCGGCCCGCTGCGCAGCCTGGAACGCCGAGGAAGGCACGCCCGGGCGCTACTTCATGTCGGCCGAGGACCTGACGCTGCAGCCCGGCCTCGCGCTGCAGCAGGACTTGGCGCTGGTGGATCTGATCGGCCTGACACACGCCGAGCGCAACGGCCACCATTACGTGGACGGCATGCGCGCCCGGCCCGCGGCCGAGCAGCAGGCCTTCGCCGCCGCCCACCCCGACTTGTACGAGCGCGTGCGCGCGCCCGACGGGTTGGAAGTCACGCGCGTCCGCCTGCGCGCCGGCAGGCTCGAGTTCGGCTCGCTGCGCGGCCCGGGCTATGCAAGCGCCGTGCTGCCGGATTTCGGCGCGATGGAGCGCCTGCGCCAGCCCGCAGGCGCCAGCCCCGAGCCCCGGCCCTGACCGCCCGTGCGACGACCCCGTCATTGCCCCCTCCCGCCATGCCCACGCTGAAGCTGCTCACCGCCGACGGCCGGCTCGCCCCCTACGCGCTGAGAGGCCGGCCGCCCGTGGCGCCGCCCGCCTCGGTGCCCGCCTTCAACCGCATCGCCTACTCGGCGGCGCACGTCGTGGCCGATGCGCGGGCCGACATCGACCCCTGGCTGCAGTGCGCCGTGGACTGGGACGCCACCATCGCCTACCGGCGCCACCTGTGGTCGCTCGGGCTCGGCGTGGCCGAGGCCATGGACACCGCGCAGCGCGGCATGGGGCTGGACTGGGGCGCCTCGCTGAAGTTGATCGACCTGACGCTGCAGGCCGCGCGCGAGGCGCCCGGCGCGCGCGTGGCCAGCGGCTGCGGCACCGACCACCTCGACCCCGCGGCCGCGCGCTCGGTGGACGACGTGATCCGCGCCTACGAGGAGCAGATGGCGGCGATCGAGGCCCTGGGGGGCCGGCTGATCCTGATGTGCAGCCGGGCGCTGGCGCGCGTCGCGCGCGGTCCGGCCGACTACGAGCGCGTCTACGACCGCCTGCTGCGCCAGGCGCGCGAGCCGGTGATCCTGCACTGGCTCGGCGACATGTTCGACCCCGCGCTGGCGGGCTACTGGGGACATGACGACCTGGACGCGGCGACGGACACCGCGCTCGGTGTCATCGCCGCGCACCCGGCCAAGGTGGACGGCATCAAGATCTCGTTGCTGGACGCCGGCCGTGAGGTGGCGATGCGCCGCCGCCTGCCACCGGGTGTGCGCATGTACACCGGCGACGACTTCAACTACCCCGGGCTCATCGCCGGCGACGGCGTGGGCGCCGAGCCGGTGCACCGCGCCAGCGACGCGCTGCTGGGCATCTTCGACGCCATCGCCCCGGCGGCCAGCGCTGCCCTGGCTGCGCTGGCCACGGGCGACCTCGCGCGCTACCACGCGCTGCTCGAGCCCACGGTGCCGCTGTCGCGCCACGTCTTCAAGGCGCCCACGCGCTTCTACAAGACCGGCGTCGTCTTCATGGCCTGGCTCAACGGCCACCAGTCGCACTTCAGCATGGTGGGCGGGCAGCACAGCGCGCGCTCGCTGCCCCACCTGTGTGAGATCTTCCGGCTCGCCGACCAGGCGGGCCTGCTGGCCGATCCCGGGTTGGCGGCGCACCGGATGTCGCTGCTGTTGGAGGCGGGCGGCTGCTGACGGGGCTGTCGCGCGTCAAGGCGCGGCGGCGTCGCCGGTGTGATCATGCCGCCATGGGCACGCCGCGCGTTGACGACAGCGAGACCGCCGGCACCGCCACGGCGGCGCTGGCGGCTCATCGCGCGCTGGTCGACGCGCTGGTTCGCGCCGTGGAGCGGGACCCCTCGTCCGCCGGCACCTGGCCCGTCGCGCTGCCGCCGGGTAGCCGCGTCGAACGCCTGGAAACCCACATCTCGACGGTGCTGCTGGCCGGCGACCACGCGCTGAAGCTGAAGAAGCCGCTGCGGCTGCCTTTCGTCGACTTTTCCACGCTCGAGCGCCGCGAGCACTTCTGTCGCGAGGAACTGCGCATCAACGCGCGCACGGCGCCGGCCTTGTACCTGGACGTCCTGCCGTTGACGGGCAGCACGCAGGCACCGCGCGTCGGCGGGCCCGGGGCGGCCGTCGACTGGGGCGTGTGGATGCGGCGTTTCGACGGGGCAGGGCTGTTCGACCGGCTCGCGCGCGACGGCCGTCTGCAGGAGGCCCAGGTCGATGCGCTGGCGGGCTGCGTGGCTGCCTTCCAGGCTTCCTGCCTGCCTTCGCCGCCCGGCTGGGGTGAGCCCGC
The DNA here is from genome assembly GCA_044375195.1 of Rubrivivax sp. Classification (GTDB taxonomy): domain Bacteria; phylum Pseudomonadota; class Gammaproteobacteria; order Burkholderiales; family Burkholderiaceae_C; genus Rubrivivax. The sequence continues at coordinate 55,938 of JBILNB010000006.1, forward strand.
CGGGCTGCTGCGCTGGGCGCAGGACAACCTGGCCGAGTTGCGCGCGCTGATCGACCGTCGCCCCGCGGTGGCGCCGGTTGCCGCGCCCGCGCTCGAGGCGCTGGCCGCGTGGACCTTGGACCGCCACGCGCAACTGGCGCCGCTGCTGGAGCGCCGCCGCGCCGCCGGCGCCGTGATCGAGGGCCACGGCGATCTGCACCTGGCCAACATCGTCTGGCACGAGGGCGCGCCGCTGCTGTTCGACGCGATCGAGTTCGAGCCCGGCCTGCGCCACGCCGATCGGATGGCCGACCTGGCCTTCGTCTTCATGGACCTGCTGGACCATGGGCTGCCGCGCCTTGCCTGGCGCTGGCTCAGTGGGGTGCTGGAGCAGGGCGGCGACCACGACGGCCTGCCGCTGCTGCGCTGGTGCGCCGTCTACCGGGCCCTGGTGCGCGCCAAGGTGGCGCTGCTGGGGCAGGCGCCGGATGCCGCCGCCACCGCGCTGCGCCGCGTGATGCTGGCCCAGGCCCTGGCCTTTCCGCCGGCACCCGCCCGGCTGGTGCTGACCTGCGGCCCGAGCGGCAGCGGCAAGAGCACGGTGGCGCAGCAGCTGGTGGAGGCCCTGGGCGGGGTGCGCGTGCGCTCCGACGTGGAGCGCAAGCGCCTGCATGGCCTGGCGCCCACGCAGCGCCCCGCCGTCCCGGCGCTGATCTACAACCCCGTCAGCAACGCCAGGACCTACGACCGGCTGGCCACCGTCGCCGCCGCGGCGCTGGACGGCGGCATCAGCGTCGTCGTCGATGCCGTCTTCAACCGGCGCGCGGAGCGCGAGGCGCTGCGGCAACTGGCGACGGGCCGCGGCGTCGAATGCGTCGTCGTCGATTGCGCGGCCCCGGAGGCGACCCTGCGGGAGCGCGTGGCCCGTCGCCGCGCCGAGGCCCGGGACGCGTCCGACGCCGACGAGGCCGTGCTCGCGCTGCAGCAGCGCACCCGCGAGCCCCCCGAGCCCGCCGAGGGCCCGCTGCTGAGGCTGGACACCGGCTGCGAGCTCGACACCTTGCGGGCCCGCGTCGACGGCGTCGCGCAGGCGCTGGCCGGGCGCAGTACCATCGCCTGATGAGGAACTTGTGCCATCTGCCAACCCCGGCCTGGTGCCGGGCCGCCGCGCTGGGCGCGGCCCTGCTGCTGTCCGCCTGCGCGGGCTACGCGCCACCGTCCGACCTGCGGCCCGGCGCCGCCGAGGCCGCGGTGGTGGCGGTGATGGGGCCGCCCACCTTGCGCCTGCCGTTGCCCGACGGCAGCGGGCACCGCCTCGTCTTCGCACGCGGGCCGATGGGCAAGCACACCTACATGGTCGACGTCGATCGCGAGTCCCGGGTGCGGCGCTGGAACCAGGCCCTGGGGGAGGCGCAGTTCGCCCGCATCCCCGTGGGGATGAACCGCGACGAGCTGCTCCTGACGCTGGGCCCGCCCGCGCAGCGCCAGCGCATGGGCATCACGCCCACCGAGCTGTGGTCCTACCGCTACGAGAACAACGACTGCAAGTGGTACCAGGTCGAGCTCGACCTCCAGGGCATCGTGGTCGGCGGCATCTACAGCGACGACCCGGTCTGTCCCAAGCCTGCGCCCAGTTGGGAGTGAGGCGCTCCCCATGAGGTGGCCAGGTGGGCCCCAGGCCGGACGGTCGCCATGACGCTCAGCGCTTGAGCCGCGTGACCTTCGTTCCTTCGATGCTGATGCCCGCCATCAGGCCCTGCTGGTCCGAGATGAAGGCGTAGACGTCGTCCTTCAGCGTCTGCGTGGAGAGGTTGCGCGCCACACCCTCGTTGACGACCACCACTGTCGGGCCCACGCCCAGCTCCCAGCCCTTGGCCTGCTCCATCTGGCGCAGGGCGGCGTCGGTCATCAGGAAGAGCACGTAGGAATAGGTCTGGGCGCCTGCCTGCCAGCCCCAGGAGGCGCTGACCGAGTTGTAGTGCCCTGTCACGCGGCCCCCTTGCATCAGCACCCCCTCGCCGTAGCTGCCGCCCAGCACGAGCCCGGCCTTGACGATCTTCGGGAAGACGAGGATGGCCTTGGCCTGCTTGCCGATCGCGGCCGCGGTCGGGTTCTGGCGGTACAGGGTGCCCAGGGCACGCGCCGAATCCTTCTCCAGATCTTCGTCGCCGGAGGCGAACGCCCACCCCGGTGAGCCGGCCAGCAGCGCCGTGGCCGTGGCCGAGAGCAGGGTGCCGTGGACCTCGCGGCGTGTGTGCCCAACGGCCGAGCCAGGAAGTTCGCGGGCTTGACTCCCCTCTCCCACCAGGGGAGAGGGGCTGAAAGCCGGGCTTCGGGTGTGCAGTTCCTGGGGGGGAGGCATGGGCGGGCTGGCGTTCACAACAAGAACCTCAGCCTAGCCCGGGGCGCAGCCACAGGGGCTGCGCGTGCTCAAGCCTGCCGCGACGCCGCTCAGTCCCCGTCGAGCACCGCGCCGCGGCTGGCCGTGGCCGCGTTGCGGGCGAACTTCGCGAGTACGCCGCGCGTGTAGCGCGGGGCCGGCTGCTTCCAGGCGGCGCGGCGCGCGGCGATCTCGGCCGCGGGCACGTTCAGCTCCAGCAGCAACTGGTGCGCGTCGATCGTGATCGAGTCGCCCTCGTGCACGAGCGCGATCAGGCCGCCCGCATAGGCCTCGGGGGCCACGTGCCCCACGACCATGCCCCAGGTGCCGCCGGAGAAGCGGCCGTCGGTGATCAGGCCCACGCTCTCGCCCAGGCCCTGGCCGATCAGCGCGCCGGTGGGCGCCAGCATTTCCGGCATGCCCGGGCCGCCCTTGGGGCCCAGGTAGCGCAGCACCATCACGTCGCCCGCCTTGATCTTGCCGGCCATGATGGCCTCGAGCGCCGACTGCTCGTCGTCGAACACCCGCGCCGGCCCGGTGATGACCGGGTTCTTCAGGCCCGTGATCTTGGCCACGCAGCCCTCGGGCGACAGGTTGCCCTTCAGGATGGCGAGGTGCCCCTGTTCGTACATGGGGTTGCTGATCGGGCGGATGACGTCCTGGTCGGCGCGCGGCTGGGCCGGCACGTCGGCCAGGTTCTCGGCCACGGTCTTGCCGGTGATCGTCATGCAGTCGCCGTGCAGCAGGCCGGCCTCGAGCAGTACCTTCATCACCTGGGGGATGCCGCCGGCGCGGTGCAGGTCGATGGCCATGTAGCGACCGCTGGGCTTGAGGTCGCAGATCACCGGCACCTTGCGGCGCACGCGCTCGAAGTCGTCGATCGTCCACTCCACGCCGGCGCAGTGCGCGATCGCCAGGAAGTGCAGCACCGCGTTGGTGGAGCCACCGGTGGCCATGATGACGGACACCGCGTTCTCGATCGACTTGCGCGTGACGATGTCGCGCGGCTTCAGGTCGGCCTTGACGGCCTCGACCAGCACGCGCGCGGCCTCGGCGGTGTAGGCGACGATCGGGTCCTCGACGTTGGCCATCGTCGACGAGAACGGCAGGCTCATGCCCAGGGCCTCGAATGACGAGGACATGGTGTTGGCGGTGTACATGCCACCGCACGAGCCGCTGCCGGGGATGGCCCGGCGCTCGATCTCGCAGAAGTCCTCCTCGCTCATCTTGCCGGCGCTGAACTGGCCCACGGCCTCGAAGACGCTGACGATGTTCAGGTCCTGGCCCTTGTACTTTCCGGGCAGGATGGTGCCGCCGTAGACGTAGATGGCCGGCACGTTGGCACGCAGCATGCCCATCATGCCGCCGGGCATGTTCTTGTCGCATCCGCCGATGACGACCACGCCGTCCATCCACTGGCCGCCCACGCAGGTCTCGACACAGTCGGCGATCACCTCGCGCGACGCCAGGCTGTACTTCATGCCCTCGGTGCCCATGGACATGCCGTCGCTGATGGTGGGCACGCCGAAGACCTGCGGGTTGGCGCCCGCGGCCTTGAGGCCGTCCACCGCGGCGTCGGCCAGCTTCTGCAGGCCCGAGTTGCAGGGCGTGATCGTCGAGTGCCCGTTGGCCACGCCGATCATGGGCTTGCCGAAGTCGCCCTCGGTGTAGCCCATGCCGTAGTACATGGAGCGGTTGGGCGCGCGCGCCACGCCTTCGGTGATGTTCTTCGAGCGGCGGTTGTAGGCCATCGGGGCGGTCTCCGGGTGAACTGCTGGCGAAACCCGACACTTTAGCCGCTGCGCCGGCAACCCTGGCCGGGCGCGGGCAAGGCCGACAATCGCGGCGGAGGAGAGACTTCGACGATGCTCATGCACCCCCAGTTCGACCCCGTGGCGCTGTCGCTCGGCCCGGTGCAGGTGCACTGGTACGGGCTGACCTACCTCGTCGCCTTCGGCTTGTTCTACCTGCTCGCGGCGCGCCGGGTGGGGCAGCCCGCCTTGGCCCAGGCCGGCTGGAGCCGGCGCGACGTCGAGGACCTTCTGTTCTGGGGCGTGCTGGGCGTCATCGTCGGCGGCCGCCTGGGCTATGCGATCTTCTACAAGGGCGGCCACTACCTGCAGCACCCGCTGGAGATCCTCATGGTGTGGCAGGGCGGCATGTCCTTCCACGGCGGCTTGCTGGGCGTCATTGTCGCGATGGCCCTGTTCGCGCGCTCACGCGGCCGGCCCTTCTGGCAGGTGACCGACCTGATCGCGCCCTGCGTTCCCGTTGGCCTGGCCAGCGGCCGCATCGGCAACTTCATCAACGGCGAGCTCTGGGGCCGCGCGGCCGACGCCACGCTGCCCTGGGCCATGGTCTTCCCGCAGTCGGGCTCGGCCCTGCCGCGCCACCCGTCACAGCTCTACCAGTTCGCGCTCGAGGGCTTGCTGCTGTTCGTGCTGCTATGGTTGTATTCGAGCCGGCCGCGCCGCGCCGGCCAGGTCTCGGGCGCCTTTCTCCTGGGCTATGGCGTGCTGCGTTTCGTGGCTGAGGCTTTCCGCGAGCCCGACGCCTTCCTCGGGCTGCTGGCGCTGGGCATGAGCATGGGGCAGTGGTTGTGCCTGCCCATGGTGATCGCCGGCGCATGGCTGATGCTGCGACCGCCAGGCGGGGCCCGCGAGTCCGGGCGCTGAAGCAGAATCAGGCCATGCGTCAAGTCTTCCTCGACACCGAGACCACGGGCCTGGATGCTGCCGCCGGCGACCGCATCGTCGAGATCGGCTGCATCGAGATGGTGGGTCGGCGCCTGACCGGCCGCCACCTGCACCGCTACTTCAACCCCGAGCGCAACGTTCACCCGGACGCCGCGCGCGTCCACGGCCTGAGCGACGAGTTCCTTGCCGACAAGCCGCGCTTCGCAGAGCACGCCGCCGAGGTGCTGGAGTTCCTGCGTGACGCGGAGGTGGTGATCCACAACGCCGCCTTCGACACCGGTTTCCTCGACGCCGAGCTCGCGCGCCTGGGCCAGCCTGCGCTGCGCAAGCTGGCCACGCGTGTGACCGACACGCTGGCGATGGCGCGCAACATGTTCCCGGGCAAGAGCAACTCGCTGGACGCGCTGTGCCGGCGCCTGGAGGTGGACAACAGCCACCGCTCCTTCCACGGCGCGCTGCTGGACGCGGGCCTGCTGGCCGAGGTCTACGTGCGCATGACGCGCGGCCAGGACTCGCTGGTCATCGACGCCACCGACGCGGCCGGCGCCGACGGCAGCGCGGGCCTCCGCATCGACCTGAGCGCCTACCGCCTGCCCCTCGTCGAACCCAGCACCGAGGAACAAGCCGCCCACGAGGCCTGGCTGCAAGACCTGGACAAGGCCAGCGGCGGCAAGACCGTCTGGCGCACGCTCGCGCCAGTGGCATAATGGCCGGCTTTCCGGGACACACCAGCCCCGGGCGGTTAGCTCAGCGGTAGAGCACTGCCTTCACACGGCAGGGGTCGCAGGTTCGAACCCTGCACCGCCCACCAAGTTTCCTGAAAAGCTCTTTGGGATCAATGATTTAGACGTGCGCTTGCGACGATCTTCCGTCCGCTGTTCGGACAGTGCTTGTAGGAGATCGATGTGCGTCTCAAGATTGACCTTTCCGCGGCCGTGCAGGCCGTCCAAGAGCAACCCGCTGCCGAGCTCACGCTCGCCGAGCTGGTGCGCCACTACACGCGCGTCAACATCGGCGACAGCGACTGGCGCCTGAAGAAGTGGGTAGAGGCCTTTGGCACCGTGAGCGCCTGGTCCCTGACCTCTGAGCAGGTCGAGACCGCCGCCGCGGCCATGCTGGCCCACGGCTACAAGCCCAGCAGCGTCAACCGCGACGTCTCCACGCTCGGCAGCGTCTATCGGTGGGCCCGCGAACGCCGGCTGTGCCCGCGCGGCTTCCGCAGCCCCACCCTGGACATCCGGCGCCAGCCCGAGACCATCCGGCGCGTCGAGATCACGCCCGAGCAGATAGAGGCCGTGCGCGCCTGCGCCCGCGCCGTGCGCGACCGGCGCTTCACCGTGTTCGTCGAGCTCTTGCTCGACACCGGCGCGCGCAAGAGCGAACTGCTTGAGCGCCACTGGTCCGACATCGACCTGGAAGCCGGGACCATCAACTGCAAGACCACCAAGACCGGCGCGCCGCGCATCCTCCACTTCCGCGCCGAGACGGCCGCGCTCATGCGCCGCGTCTGGCGCACCATGCCGGCCGACCGGCTGGTCTTCGAGGGGCGCGTGCCCGGTGAGCCGATCAGCTTTCGCGCCGCCTGGGAGCGGGCCACGCGCGAGGCCGGCGTGCCTGACCTGCACATGCACGACCTGCGCCACCACGCCGCGGCCGACCTGCTGCGCGCCGGGGTGACCATAGGCGTGGCTGCACAGGTGCTCGGGCACTCCCCGCAGGTCCTGGCCCGACGCTACGGACACCTTGAGACCGGCGCGCTGCGCCAGGCGATGGAGCAACGCTGGAGGGCTGCGGCATGACCTTGGAGATCAGCAACGACACGATCGTCAGGCTGTACGAGTTGTGCTGGGGCGATCACCCCCGCAGCATCGGCACGCTGGCCACCGCGGTGGAGATGCATGGCATCTACGGACTCGACCGGTTCGGCCGGGTGGTCAAGTTCCAGGGCGACAAGAACACCGAGGGCTCCAACGGCATCAAGATCGTGCCCTGCCAGCCCGTGCTGGATGCGCTGGCTCAGGAGTACCGCCAGCGCCTCGATGACGCTGCGCATCAACGGCAACTCGTTCGCGCGCTGCGCGCCGACAAGGCGCAGGCCGCGGACACGTTGGGCCCCTCGGTGTTGGGCTACTTCTGGCTGCGGGCTGAACTGCCGGATTTCGATGCAATCGAGGCGGGACTTACCCAGCCGCCCCTTGAGGCGCGAAATGCTGCACACGACCAGAAAGCCAGGAACAATCTGCTGGCCTTGGTGGGCGCCCTGATTGAGTTCGCATCCGGCGCTATGACCGGAACGCCTCACCCTGAATGGGGCGGTCGACCATCGGACCGCGACGATCACAGCCCCATGCGCGGCCTGCTGATGGAGCACTACAAGCAGACGCGCGGGTTCACCGATACCTATCTGCGCATGACTTTCAAGAGTGCCCTGGAGCGACTCGATGAAGCCGGCGATAGCTCATTGCGCAGAACAAGCAAGGCACAAGGCCATAAAGACGCGGATTGACGAAAAGCGGCGTGCGCGCCGTACTTAGACCCGGGCGGCCCGCAAATGCGGGCCGTTTTCGTTGTCGGGTCCGTATCGTTTGGATCAGCGTCGCAAGCGCACCCCAAGCCATCCCCACCCTTCAACACGGGAGCCCCGCAATGAACGACCCGCTGCCCGAATGGGCTACTGCGTCGGAGGTCTACGCAGCCTTCTGCCAGTCCCATCGGTTTTTGGGCCTGAAGCCCGGCCGGATGAACTTTCACAACGCCCTGCGTAGATTTCGCGATCCGCTCGTGGCGGCCGATGCCATCCGCCTGGTCAACGGCGGGGCGCGCCACTGGATCGCGCATCGTCGCCGTTTCCCCGAGGTCATGTTCGAACTGCTCACCGCAGCTGAGGCCGCCGCGTGAAGCACTTCGACTACCCGCCAGGCCGCGACGTCTTCGAACTGCTCGCAACGCACGCCTCGCGCCGGGGCGTGCTCACCGCGACGCTGGCGGCGCAGCTGCGCCAGGTGGGCATCGAGCCGCAGCGCATCGCCGGTGTCCTGATGGTGCGCGCCAGCGACTGGGCGCGTGCCGTGCCGCTGCTTGACGCTGTTGTCGAGGCTGAGCAGGCACAAGCACCCTTCGCGCGCGCCGAGCCGGCGCGCCTGCCGGCCGACATCGGAGCCAGTCTGGCGCGACAGGACCAGGCGCTACGCGCGCTGCATCAGCAGGTGCACGCGCTGACGGTCAGCCTGCAGGCCGCGCAAGCCGGAACACCCGAATCCGCGCCGCACGCTCGCCGGCGCGGAGCCGAGAGGCTAGACGCGAGCTGAGGACTGACACATGAACCTGAACCACGCCCCCTCGACCGCCACCGTCACCGAGTCCGTACTGCTCGCGCGTTTCAACAGCGAGCTGGCGCTGCAGGGCGACCACCGGCGACTGGCGGCCAATCGTTCGACCAAGCTGGGCGATTTCGTCCTGCACGGCGGCGCTTCTCCGCGGCTCTGGCTGAGGTCGAACGAGGTCGAGTACCTGGCACGCCGCCGCGGGCTCCTGGCCGCGGACGAGGCGGTGACCTTCGATCATGGACTGCCGATGCGGGAGCGCGCCTATGCACCGACCTGACGAAAAAGACGAAGCCCGGCAGACCGTTGCAGCGGCGCCGGGCCTCAGGGAAAAGGCTCTGGAACAAGCCGCGCGCATTCTGGCCGAGGTCGGGCAGCGCGGCAACCTGGCTGCGTTGGGGCCCTGGGCTGCGAAGCAAGCGCTGGTGCAGGCCACGGGCCGGTCGCGCGACTGGTTCGAGCGTCACGCGGCTGCGGGCCGCATTGCGAACCGGATCGAGGTGGACCAGGCGGTGCGACGCCTGCGCACGCACTACCGTGTGGCCGACGTCCAGGCGCTGCTGGAGCAGTCGTCGTGAGGGGGCCTGATCCTCGGATCGCCGCGCTGCGCGGTGCCCGCCCAATCGGCCCGCTGCCGCTGGGCGGCCACCTTCTGCCGCGGGCGCGCCTGCGGGCTGGACGGTTCGCGCAGGTGGGTCACTTGTTGCTGCTCGGGATCACGGCACCCCGCTACGTCCGCGAGCTGCGGCGCGGCGTGCTCGATGTCTTTGCGCTGGGAGATGGCCTGTACTGCCTGGAGGTGCCACCCGGGCACGCCGGGCCCCCGGAAGACTACCTGCAGGAGCTGCCGGCATGAGGCCCGCGACTTCCTTGCGCGAGTGCGACGTCGGCGTGGCCGCGGTGCACGACGCGCGCCAGGCACTGATGCTGCTGGTGAACGGCCAGCGCTCCGAGCGCCGAGCGGCCGCGCGATGGCTGCAGCGACACCGTGATGAGCTCACGCCCGACGAGCGCCGGCTGCTGGCACTGAAGACTACGGGGCCCGGCAAGAGATGAGCGCCGCATCGTTCGACCTCTCTATGGTCACCGTCGAGGAGCCCGCCCACCACGGCAAGCGCTTCACCCTGCGACCGGATGGCACGCTGGCGCGGGAAACCTCAGCCTGGCACCGGCACGGCCGGCTGCGGCGAGTCCGCACCGACCTCGATGGCCTGCTGGAGCTGATGCGCCAGGCGGTCGCAGGCCAGCACCTGGTCTGCGGCGTACCACCCGGTCTGGAAGTCGGCACCGAGGCTACTCTGGCCGCAGTGGAGGCCGCACAGCCTGGCGAGCTCACCCGCACCGATGCCGTGCTGCCGTTCCCAGCGGGCCCGGGCCTTATGGTGTTCGACTGCGACCTCCACGGCGATGTCGAGCGGCTGCAAGCACAGCTGCACGATGCCTGCCCGGAGCTGGCCGAGGTGCGAACGCTGGCAACGACCAGCAGCAGCGCCAACATCGCGCGCGCGGACACCGGCGCCGTGCTTCGCGAAGCGACCGGCTTGCACCAGTTCGTGCCGGTGGCCGACGCACGCGACATCCCGCGCGCGCTGGCGGTGCTGCACGCGCGGCTGTGGCTCGCTGGGCATGGGGCTGTCCGGGTGTCCGATGCCGGGCAGCCGCTGCTGCGATCGCCGGTCGACCTGGCGATGCGCTCCCCTGTTCAGCCGGTCTTCCTGCGCGCGCACCTCGGGCCTGGGCTTGAGCAGCGCAAGGGCTTCTGGTGGTGCCCCGCGGCCGACGCCGAGCTCGCGCTGCTCGACACAGCCACCGCGCTGCCTGATCTGACCGACGTAGAGCGCGCCCGGCTGCAGACCCTGCAGCGCCAGGCCATCGAAGACGCTGCGCGGGCCATCGCCGACGCCCGCGTCGCCTACACCGAGAGCCGTCTGGCCGAGCTGATGGCCCGCGGCGTGGCCGAGCCCGGCGCCCAGGCGCAGATCGCCGCGGCGCTGGATGCCGGCGACCTGTACGGAGACTGGCCGATTCCGCTGGCCAGCGGCCAGACGGTGACCGTCGCGGACATCCTGGCCGACCCGGTGCGCTACCACGGCCAGGCCTGCCGCGATCCCATCGAGCCCGAGTACGGAGGCCGCACGGTCGCCAAGGTGTACAGCGCGCAGCCGAAACCCGTGATCCACAGCAATGCCCACGGCGGGCGCATCTTTCACCTGCACGCAATGACCCGAGCCGGCATCGAGCGACTCGCCGCGGGCCTGCGCCGCAAGGAGCCCACGCCGACCGACCAGGCGGGCCCTGAGGCCGAAGCACCACCGCCTGCCCCAGCCGAGAGCGCCAGCCTGCGCGTGCTGCCGCTGCCGCCGATGCCGCAGCCCCTGGACCTGGCCGAGCTGGCGTCGCGCAACTGGCCACCCACCACCTGGGCCGTCGAGGGTCTTCTGCCGGCTGGCCAGGTGACGCTGCTGTCGGCCAACGGTGGCGTCGGCAAGTCGATCGTCTCCCTGCAGATGGCCGTCGCCGTCGCTACGGGTAGCGACTTCCTGGGCCTGAAGGCTCGCGCCGGCCGCGCCTTGATCGTGTCGGCCGAGGATGGCGCAGCGATCATGCTGCCGAGGCTGGCCGATGCAGCAGCAGCTGCCGGCTTGAGCCTGGTCGACCTGGTCGACAACATCACGGCCTTCGATGCCACCGCGTGCGATGCGACGCTGTGGACCGAGGCCGGCCCGACCGGTGCGATGAACTGGCTGGCCCGCGTGGCGAACGAGCAGCGCCCGGCACTGATCGTGGTTGACAACGCCAGCGACGTCTTCGCGGGCAACGAGAACGACCGCACCCAGGTTCGAGGCTTCATTCGCGCCCTGCGGCTGATCGCGGAGGACTCGGGCGCGGCGCTGCTGCTGCTGGCCCATGTGGACAAGGCATCGGTGCGGCTGGGCCTGAGCGCCGAAACCCTGTCGAGCTTCTCGGGGTCCACCGCCTGGAACAACTCGGCCAGATCGCGCTTGGCCATGAGCCGCGACGGCGACATGGTGAGCCTGCGGCATGAGAAGGCCAACCTCGGCCCGTTGCAGCCCGACATGACTCTCGAGTTCGACCGCGATGCGCGTGTCTTCCGTCTGGCCGGCACCGTGCCCGGCCTTGCTGCCGCGCGCGAGCTGCTGCGCAACCAACAGCGCGCCGCGGTGCTGCGCCTGATCCACCAGGCGATCCGGGCCGGGAAGAACGTGTCGACGCGGGTGAGCGCCAACAACAACGCGTTCCTGATGCTCCGCGAGGAGGCTGACTTTCCCGCCGCGCTGACCCGCGGTGACTTCTTCCGGCTGATCAGCGAGCTGCAGCGAGACGGCCTGGTCAAGGAGTCGGCGTACGTCGGCGAGAACCGCAAGCGTGCCCATCGGCTGGAGCTGACCGATGCCGGGGCGCTGCGCGTGGCCACCGGGTCAGGCGCGCCTGCCATGTGGCGAGGTCAGGCTGCAGCGTGAGTGCGTCCGCTGTGCGTCTGCCGTGCTTCCGCTGGCGAACGCGCAGCGAACGCAGGCACAGGGCAGGCACGGCCCCCGCCCCCAGCGGGGGGCCTGCCGGCTGCGTTGAAGGGGGGTCTGCGTCTGCTTCCGCTTCCGCCCTGTAGGGGTGTGGGGGCGAGCGCACGCAGTCTGAAGGGCACTCGGCGCGGGTGCAGTGCTCGGCCAGGATGCGCCCCAGGCATCGGGCTGCGCGCGCGGTGTCGGGGCGAAATTTGGCGGGCTGCGGCATGTGCCGCAAGGCGACAGCGGATGCAGACTCGCCTGATGCTGCCGCAGCAAACGACCACCAAACCGCGCGGGAAGCCGGGCCGCCCGAAGGGCTCGGGGCCGACGCCTGCGAGCTGGAAGCCCGGGCAGTCGGGCAACCCGCGCGGGGGCGAGCCGAGCCCAGCCGGGCGCGTGGCGCGCACGCTGATGACGGCCACCGAGGCGGTGCGCAAGCAGCTGGCCGAGCGCATCGTGCAGCAAGCACTGGCCGGGTGCCTGCAGAGCCAGCGATTGCTGGTCGAGCGCTTCATGCCCCAGGTGCGCGCGCAGACGCTGGCGGCGCCCATGCCGGGCATCGAGGCGGGCAGCATCGAGCAGCGCCTGCAGACGGTGCTGCAGCATGCCGCAGAGGGGCGCATCAGCAGCGACGAGGCCAAGACGCTGATCGAGGCCATACGCGGCGCCACGGAGGCCGCAGCGATCGCCGCGGCCGAGCGCGAGCTGGCAGCGATCCGGGCCATGCGAGCCCAGGCCATCACGGATGCCCCTGCGGCGCGCCAGGACGGCCTACAGCGCGCGATCGAGGCCGAGGAGGTGCTGCCCCATGAGTGAGCGCCTGGAGCGCCTGCAGCGCGAGATCGAGACCGAGCGTCAGGCGGTGCTGGCCGAGCTGGGCTTGAGCTTCGCCGGCCCGGTGCTGGTGCCTGGCGGCGCTGCCGAGGCTGATCGCCTGATCGAGCAGCGCCTGGCGCGCGTGCCCGAGATGCTGCGCGCTGAGGCGCGCGCCAGGATGCGAGCGCAGGCAGTGCTGATGCCCTGGCTGGCAGGCCGGCGGGTGTCTGGCGCAGGGGCGGCAGCGTGACGATCCACGCTTCCTGCTCAAGGCAGTGCTCGTTCGTAGCCTCGGAGGCTGCTGCCGGCGCGCCGGTCACGGCTGCGGGCCTGCTTCGTTCGAAGACTTCGAACGATCGGCGCCGTTGCGCCGACCAGGAGGCCCGGCGCCGCCCTGGCCACGCCTCGACAGTTCCCAGGCCCGCGGCGCGGCCCACCGGCGGCGGGGGCTGGCCGCCCCGGCGTCGGAGCCGCGCTGCCGGGCTCGGGGCCCACGCGCACGCAGTGCCCACGGCGGCCGGCGCAGCCCGCCCCGCCTCGACCCCCCGGGGGGTGCTGGCCGGCCTGCCGTCGACCCCTACCCCCGGCGCCGCCGGCGGGGGGGGAGGGGGCCGAAGCAGGGGCCCCACCCCCTCTCTCTCTACCCCCACCCGCACCCCCTGAAATGAGGTTGCGCTTTTCTCAACACCCCACCCTGCAGCGCCTTCGCGACGGCCTGGTGCTGCTGGCTGCGCGGCTGGTGCTGGCCCTGCGCGGCATCGGTGCGTGACGCACCAAGGAGAAGACCCATGACGACACCGACATCGAACGTCCCGACCCTGCCACTTGGCGAGGCGCGCAGCCTCGTCGCGGCCGCGCAGACCCGGCTGGACCGCATCCGATCGCGCGCTGCAGAGCTGGCGATCCGCGCAGCCGCGCGGGTGTCGGCAGCGACGGCGCACGACCGGGCGCTGGCCGTGGCGCTGGTCGAAGACGACCGCGAGGCAGTGGCCAGGCTGACCGACGAGGCGGTGCGGGTAGCGGGCCCGGCCACGGCGATGAGCCCGGCCGAGGCGCGACGCGCGCTGGCAGCGCTCCAGGGCCTGGAGGCCGAGGTCGTGGCCGAGCTGCACGATGCGCGGGCGATCCTGCGCCGAGCGGTTGCGTCGGCGCTGCAGGAGGAGCTGGCGGCTCAGGTGGCGCAGTACGACCAGGCGGCGCGGCAGATGCAGGAGGCCTGGGCACGGGTGACGGTGTTGTTCGAGACGCTGGCAGGCATGACGGGACGGACGGATGCGCCGCCTTCCTGGCACGACCTGGCGATCCCCCGCGCGCAGGCCGATCGGAGCCCGATGTCCAGGCTCGCCTACCCCGCCACCGGCGAGCTGCTCACCGGGGTGGTCTACAACGGAGCGCGCCAGGCAGTCCTGGCCGCGCTGCAGGACCGCGGCGTCGAGCCGGGCGACATCGGAGGTGGACGATGAGACGGGCTGAGCAGTTCGCGCGGCAGGAACTTCATCAGGTGGGGCTGGACGCCGCTGCGGCAGCCCTTACCGGCCTGGATGCCGGCCGGCTGCGCCGGCATCTGGAGATCGCATCGCGGTTGCTGACCAACGATCGCGCCGTCCTGCGCGAGCGGGCGACGCGGGAGTTCCTGCAAGCCGAGGCGGCGCGCAGCGGCATGCCGCGGGAGGCAGTCGAGGCGGCGCTGCGCGAGGTCCTGGCGGCGCCGTCTGGTGAGGCTGCGGCACGGCGCTATGCGGCGGGCGTGGCGGGCAACCCGGTGGCCGGCGAGGCTGGTCTCTCCCTGACCCGGAACTGGCTGCGCGAGGACGTGTCGCAGACCCTGAACACGCGACGCAGCGACGCCGATCTCGCGTATCACCGGGAGGCGCCGGCCCTTGGCGATCGTCCTGCCTTTCGCCACGACCGCGACGAGGCAGCGAACGTCCGCGTCGCCATCGAGCGCGCGATGGTGTCGTCCGGCGTGGCGGCGCCGCCGGCGCGCACGCTCGGGCAGCTGCAGGCTCGAGCTCAGGGCTTTGCCGAGGGGGTGGCCAGCCGACTCGAGGCTCGCGAGGCCCAGCGGGCGGCGGGCCAGGAGCCCAGCCTACGTGAGCTGGTCGAGGACAGCTACATGACCGACCGTGCGCTGGCCGCCAAGGCTGACGCCGGCCTGCCAGGCCCGACCACGATGGCCGAGGTGCGGGAGGGCAGCGACCAGATGCAGGCGCAGGCCCAGACGCTGCGCGATGACGTCTTTGCCGCTGCGGACATCGGAGGCGAACCATGAGCCCGGCCGCGCGCCCGACGATCACGCTGCCGCGCCGGCCCGAGCAGGTGCAGCCTGCTGATCAGGTCCAGGCTGAGGATCAGGCGGCCCAAGATCCGCGACGCCAGGCATCGGAGCAGACGTCGGCATCGGCGCCAGACGACCAGGTGGTGCAGGTGCCGGCCGCGACCTGGCGGCGCGCGGTCGAGCTGATGGAGGCAGTCGACCGGGGGGAGTACCTGCCTGCGGCAGAGGTCGAGGCTGCCATCGCGCGTGTGGAGCGCCTGGCAGAGATGCTGACGGCGATACCCCAGTCGCCTGCAACAAGAACTGTCACGCAAGACGTGGCCGGCGATGCCAGGGTGGCGGCGCTGCGGGCATGGAAGCCGGCGCCGACTTGATTCATCACCAGCTGCCAGCGTGCGACGGCATGGCAACCCTAGTGGTCTGGCCCTGTCTGTGGGCCGTGCTTCATCAGCATATCGATGTGGTCCCGCAGGGACTTTAGTACCGCCATGTCTGCCTTGCCTTCATCCACAGTACCCCACAGTTCGTTGATCGCGCAGGTAATCAGCACTTGAAGGGCTGCGGGACTGCTCTCGGCCAGAGCCTCGATGTAGTTGAGGGTAGTGTATTCAGTATCAACAGGCACTGCCTTGAGGACAGCCATCGCTAGAAGGGCTGACAGGTAAATGGTTGAACCACGACAGAATCGCGATAGCCATTCATGCTATCTGCGGCTCCTAAGAGTTCGGCAATCGCTCCCTGTTTTGTAATTGGATCAAAAAATAATATGCCGCCCAATTCGTTATTGCATGTAATCCGGCCCTGAAAGCCACTATGACATTTGATATTGGATGTTTTCATTACCTTCGCAGCAGATTCTTCAGTTATCGAAGAACCTTCCCTAATCAAAATAAATCTTGACAAAACGAATCGGGCAACCCGCCATTTACCGTTTTCCCAGTTAAGCCCAGCGGCTTCATCGACTTGACACGCAAGTGGCGTACGTTGGGCCTGCACACTCGGGCTCAAGGCCAGGACCAGCAGCAGAGCCGCTGCAGCCCCAAAGTAGCGTCGGCAAGCGGCGCTACTTGGCCCTGTCTCGGTCGTTCGACTGGACACTCGCATAACAACCCTCTGTCAGATCGGTAAGAGTTGAGTTTCGCGGACTGGTTCAGCCTGTCAAGACCTAGATCGGACGCGGAACGCCAGAGCCGCGGGTAGAACTGCGGCGCAAGCAGATAGGGCAAGCCTCAAGGGTGGCCGTCGTCGTCCAGATCGTCACCGAGCAACTGGCGCTTGATGACGTCCACCCGGGCCAGAACGATCTCGCCCTTTCGGTCCACGAGGCCCTCGGTTCGTTCGACGGCGTTTCGCAACTGATGCAACTCGAATCGGAGGCGGTCAAGCTGGTGAAGCAGGGCTTTGAGCGTCAGGGCCAGCCACAGCAGGAGGACCAGGCAACCCCACAGGACGACGGATTCGGTGGTCGTCATCTCAGTTCAGCCGCTGCCAGCCTGGCTCGGGGCGCACCTTTTCGTTCGTGTAGCACCGCCCCACAGCCTTGTACTCCAGCACCTTGCCGTCGCGGATGTAGAACAGGTTGTCGCACCCCGTCATGCCGGCCGTGCATGACTGCATCTGTGTGAACTGGCCATAGGCGACGGTGTTCGAACCCGCGCGCCCGGCGCTCGCCGTTCCGAAAGTCGACCCACCGCACCGCGAAGCGTAGACCTTGTTGCTGTAGTTGCGAATCTCGAGCCCGTCTGGAGCGACGGTTCGGATCATGGGCACAGTGAGAAACAGCGAGTGCCTGTCCAGTGCTGCCACGGGAACGTCGCGCCATGCGTCCAGGTCCGCCTGGCTCACAAATGGCGACTGATGCGTGGCGCAGCCGCCAGTCAGTGCGGCACACGCAGCCGCGATGGTCATGGCTGCCGCGGTCTTTGTGGTTCGGTTCATGTTCAAGCTCCCCATGAGCGCGTCCTTTCCGGCGCCCGCTCGCCTGTCGGGTCGGGCAGAGCAGACTTGGTCCGACGCGGGTTGATCAGTCCGCAACGCGACTGTACGAGAGATGGGTTGATCAGTCCGTAGAAATCGACGCTGGGATGCGGTCCGATGCGCGCCCATGCCACATAAGGGTCGATTCGCTGGGAGCGCGGTGCTGACGCAGATCGGCAAGACCATGCGCGCGCGCAGGGTCGAACTCGCCCTCAGCCAGGAGGCCATCGCGGCCGAGGCCGGCATCGATCGCAGCTACTACAGCGCGGCTGAGCGAGGCGAAGTGAACCTAACCGTCGTCCTGCTGTGCGAGATCGCCCGGGCGCTGGGGACGACGCCAGAGACTCTGGTCGCGTCTGCTTCAACGGCTCAGTAACCGGTGCGATGTCGCTGCGCGCGTGCACCGCGGCGGCGCCCAAGACCGACCCGATGCTTGGGATGCTGGCCAGCGCACAGCCGGCAAACCTACTGCCTTCTTGAGCCCCGCCGCCTGCCGCGGCATTGCGCCGGGTTTGCGCTGAAATTGCGTTACGATCCGATGGTCGTTGCGGGTCGCGCGTCATTCACACGGCAGGGGTCGCAGGTTCGAACCCTGCACCGCCCACCAAGGGAATCAACGACTTGCGCCACCTTCGGGTGGCGTTTGTGTTTCTGGTGCCAGACAAGTGCCAGAAAGCAGGCCCGGAACGCACGGCGGCGAGCTGCCCGTGACCGCTCGGGCGACACTGTGTCCGCCCAACGTGCTAGCCGCGGGCGCCTGTCGTGCAACCGGGGCTTCTTCTGGCGTAGCCCAACACTTCTGGCTGCGTGGGCGGGCTGATCAGACCCCCGGGTAGGGCCCGCGCAATCGGCGAAAGGCCGATGTGCCCTCGGACAAATCTTTATGGGGTCGAACCCAACACGTCGCGGCGCAGAGCCGCCGCGCTAAGGTTTTGTGACGCTCACGAAATCGGCAGGCTCGATGCTGTAGCGTCGGCAGAGCTCACCGACTATGCGGCTCGCCACCCAGCGCGCGGTGTCGCTCGCTTCGCCCTCGGCTCGCAGGTCCTTGAGGCGAAGCGCGAGACCTGCCAGCAGCGCGGTGTCAGCGGCCGTCCGAAGGTCATCGGTGACGGTCAAGGCGGCCTCACTGCGGCGGCGCCTGCTCTCGCGCTGCCGCTCGGCTGCTGTCTGGGGGCGGTGCTCGGCGTCAACTATCCTGAGCTGTCGCATTGCCGCATCAGTTTTGATCCCGAAGCTGGTCCGTTGCCTCACGTAAGTTGCTACCCGCGGAACTGTTCCGCGGGAGCACGACAACGTGAAGAGGAAGGTCAGCATGGCAACCCGCAAGGAGTTGATCGCGGCGGTGGGCTCGCGCTACCGTCAAGCGTCGAGAAGCGACAAGAAGAACATCCTCGACGAATTCGTGGCGATCACCGGCTATCACCGCAAGCATGCGATGCGCTTGCTGCAACGCGAGATGGAGGAGCCTCGGACACCGCGGCCGCGTCGCTGCGTGTATGACGAAGCGGTGCGGCAGGCGCTCACCGTTCTGTGGGAGGCGGCCGACCGAGTGTGTGGCAAACGGCTGAAGGCACTGCTGCCGACCCTCATCGAGGCGATGCAGCGCCACGGGCATCTCGATTTGGATCTGAAGATCCATGCGGCGTTGCTGCAGGTCAGCGCCGCAACGATCGACCGGGCGCTCGAAGGCACGCGTTCTCGTATCGATGGGCAGCGCAGGCGACGCCGGGGCGTTGGCGCCGCCATTCGACGTAGCGTGCCCGTCCGCACCTTCGCGGACTGGCGCGATCCGCCGCCAGGATTCTTTGAGATCGATATGGTCGAGCACTGCGGTGGCCCGAAGTCGGACGGCGACTACGTCCACACTCTGGTGCTCACCGACATCGCCACCGGCTGGACCGAGTGCGTGGCCATGCCCGTGCGAGATCAGACGCTGGTCGTGCAAGGTCTCACCAAGGCGGCGAGCGATCTGCCGTTTGCAATGCTGGGCGTGGACTCCGACAACGACAGCGCCTTCATGAACGAGACGGTCTTTGACTACTGCCGAACCCGCCAGCTTGAGCAGACCCGTTCGCGTGCATACAAGAAGAACGACCAGGCGTGGGTCGAGCAGAAGAACGGCGCCATCGTGCGGCGTCTGGTGGGCTATGGGCGCCTAAGCGGCATGAGGGCTACAAGAGCACTGGCGCGCCTGTACGAGGCCTCTCGGCTGTACGTCAACTTCTTCCAGCCGTCGTTCAAGCTGAAGTCCAAGACCCGCGATGGCGCGCGCGTTCACAAGCGCTACCACGCGCCGGCCACGCCCTGCGAGCGCCTGCTGAGGCACGAGGGCATCAGCGAGAACGTGAAGGAATGGCTGAAGGCGCAACAGAAGCAACTCGATCCCGTACGACTGCTGCAGGAGATCAGAGTAGCGCAGCAGGTGCTCAGCGACATCGCGGCTCATGGCCCGAGCGCCGCCGAGGCGACGGCGCCGCCGGTCCCGGACGTGAAGACCTTCCTCGCCGGGTTGGCCGATGCTTGGCGAGACGGCGAGGCACGTCCGACTCACCGCAAACGGCCGAGTGCCGTGCGTACATGGCGGACGCGGGTCGACCCATTCGCCGAGGCCTGGCCACTCGTCGAAGGCTGGCTGATCGCCGAGCCGTCCGTCACTGCCAGGGAACTGATGGATCGACTGGCCGCGATGGTGCCGGACGTCTACGCGAGCAAGGCACACCTGCGAACGCTACAGCGGCGCGTCAAGGCTTGGCGCGCCGAGAAGGCGAAAGACCTGATCCTTGGCGCCCTGCGCCACGTTGCCAAGCTGGCCCCCGTCGACGGTTGAAGCCCTCGAAATCGATCCACGCTGCCAAAGGGGTTGAACCATGAGTACATGGCTCAACCGGGGGCCTCCGGCGGCCTGGCAGGGGCCTTTGAAGAAGGAATAGAGATCAGCTCACAGGACCGGGAAACGACATTCATCGGCCGGGTAACATTCCGTCGTGAGGCAACACGCAGCTCAGGATAGTTGACGCCGAGCACCCACCGAAGACACATCGAGGCCGCGACGTGTGACCCGGCCAGGCTTGGGCTGCGCGCCGCACGCGCAGCCACGCCGGCAAGCGACCAGACCCCGGGTTCACCGGGGCGGGCGACCGTGCAAGGCGGCTGTTGACCGATGGGGCCGAGCCGCAAGGCGCCTTCTCTGGCCGTGGATGGACTGGCGAGACCCTGGGTCGGGTGCGACATCGGGGTTGCCTAGGGCCCGTCTCGCTTGTGGAGGGTGTTCGAACTTCCTATGCTCAGCATCCGCCGCGCCAGCGCTTCGGCCACCTCGATGCCATCGACGCCCGCCGACATGATGCCGCCCGCGTAGCCAGCGCCTTCGCCGGCCGGGTACAGGCCGATCACGTTCAGGCTCTGGTGATCCGGGCCGCGCTTGATGCGCAAGGGCGACGAGGTGCGTGTCTCGACGCCGGTGAGCAGGGCGTCGGGCATGCCGAAGCCGGGGATCTGGCGGTCGAAGGCGGGCAGGGCCTCGCGCATGGCCTCCACCACGTAGGCGGGCAGCGCGGGGGGCTGGTGCTTGCCGGTGAGGTCGGTCAGGTGCACGCCAGGCTTGTAGGACGGCTCGACGCGGCCCAGGGCCGCGGAGGGCTGGCGCTTGATGAAGTCGGCCAGAAGTTGCGCGGGGGCGTGATAAAGACCTCCGCCCAGCTCGAAGGCACGGCTTTCCCACTGACGCTGGAAGGCGATGCCGTCCAGAGGGTTCACGGGGCCCTCGATCGCACCGTCCTGCCGGTAGTCCTGCGGGCTGATGCCCACCACAATGCCGGCGTTGGCGTTGCGCTCGTTGCGCGAGTACTGGCTCATGCCGTTGGTGACCACGCGCCCGGCCTCGGAAGTGGCCGCCACCACCGTGCCGCCCGGGCACATGCAGAAGCTGTAGACCGAGCGGCCGTTGCGCGCGTGGTGCACCAACCGGTAGTCGGCTGCACCCAGCGTCGGGTGGCCGGCGCTGGGGCCGAAGCGCGCGCGGTCGATCACACCCTGCGGGTGCTCGATGCGCACACCGATGGAGAATGGCTTGGCCTCCATGCAGACGCCGCGCGCGTGCAGCATCGCAAAGCTGTCACGCGCGCTGTGGCCCAAGGCCAGCACGACGTGGTCGGCGTCGATCTGCTCGCCCGACGCCAGCGTCAACCCGCGCACCCGGCCGGCTTCGATGCGCAGGTCGGTCACGCGCTGGCCGAAGCGGATCTCGCCGCCCAGGCTCTCGATCTCGGCGCGCATCTTCTCGATCATGCCCACGAGGCGGAAAGTGCCGATGTGGGGCTTGCTGACGTACAGGATCTCTTCCGGCGCTCCGGCCTTGACGAACTCGTTCAGCACCTTGCGCGTCAGGTGGCGCGGGTCGCTGATCTGGCTCCAGAGCTTGCCGTCCGAGAACGTGCCCGCGCCGCCTTCGCCGAACTGGACGTTGGATTCGGCATCGAGCACGCCCCGGCGCCACAGGCCCCAGGTGTCCTTGGTGCGCTCGCGCACGGCACGACCGCGCTCCAGCACCAGCGGGCACAGTCCCATCTGGGCCAGGACCAGGGCCGCGAAAAGACCGCAAGGCCCGAAACCGACGACGATCGGTCGCAGCACTCCCGCCGCATGGAAGTCGGCGGGTGCATGCCCGATGAATCGGTAGCGGGTGTCCGGGCTCGGCCCGATCTGCCGGTCGGTGGCCGCACGGGCCGCCACGGCGGCTTCGACGGTGTCATCGGCCAACTCGCAATCGACCGTGTAGCTGAGCACGATGGCCGTCTTCTTGCGGGCGTCGTAGCCGCGCTTGAAGACGGTGAACTGCTTCAGCTCCCGGTCGTCGACACCCAGGCGCGCGACGATGGCGGCGCGCAGGGCGGCTTCGGGGTGGTCGAGCGGCAGCCGAAGCTCGGTGATGCGCAGCATGGCGCGGCCGTGCGCCGCGGGGGGCTCAGCCGCCCCGCAACCGCTGGTCGAGGACCGACCGATGACCGATCAGCCGCCCTTGCCAGGGCGCTTGCCGGGATTCTTCTTGCTGCGGGTGTGCGAGCCACGCTCGAGGCTGACGCGCTGGCCGCCGCCCTGGGCGACACGCGCGCCCGGCAGCGGGGGGGTGGCGCGGCGGTCGGCCTCGGTCTTGATCTTGTTGCCCATGATCGGCTGTCCTGTCAAAAATCGGAAGTCCCGAATTAGGCCACAACTGCCCCATCGCGGCCCCCCAAAGCCGTCTGGATGGCTTGGGCGGCGCTGCAAACCAGGAGCTTGACCTTCAGCGCGGCATCGGCGATGGGGCACGTGGCCTGGCGCTGGGCGCGTCGCACGGGTGAGAGCAGGCAATTCAAGCCCGCCCCCATCCGAGCCCCCCTTAAACCGATGCCGACTGCCTCCTGCCGGCCGATCCGTCCGCGGCTCCCATATTGCGATCACGCGCTGACACCTGCGGGGCGGTCAGTCGGCATGACCGGGATCGGACTCACCCCACCGCGCACCCGCCCGGCGTCTCGAGCACGGACACGTCGCCCGCGTCCATATCGGCGCTGTGGATGTGGCCGAGCGCTTCCACACGCCCGTCGGCACGTTCGACGCGGTTGACGCCCAGCGCACCCGGGGCGCCGCCGGCTGGACGTGTGGCCTACGTGGAACTGTCGCCCCTGCACGTGGGCGAAACCGGCCCCGGGAAGCAGGACGAACTGTGGCTGCGGAGGGAATTCCCGCCCAGCCTTGCGACGCCCGGCGATGCCCGCAGGGTGCGCTGGCGCTGGAGCGTCGTGCGCACCTATCTGGAGCGCGACATCCCCCAGTTCGGCCCGCGGATCGCGGCCGGGACGCTGTCGTGCTTCTTGACGAAGCTGGCGCATCACAAGCGTGGGCTGCCGGCCTGCGCGCCGATGGGTGGTGTACCCCGGGCCCGGTCGCAATCCGCTGGCGCCAGGCGTCGAGGCCTTGCCCTTGTGGACGGCCCGCGGGCAACTGTGTCCTGACATCCGCGACGGCCGCCCTGGAGTGGTGGACGGGCCGGTACCGCGCCCGCTGAGGCCCTGCCGCTCGATATGTCGCACGGACGCTGCCGATGAAGGATGAGGTCGTCAATCATCCAGGGCCTGACACCTGGGATGATTGGAAACACAAATTCACCACGCAAGCCTCACAGGCCCGGAGTGAACCCGACAGCGTCCCTGATCCGAGGTCTCGCCGGTCGTGTCCCAGCGCGTGCCCGGCCTCTGGCTGTGTGCACAGAACGACCGCTTCTGGGCGCGAGAGGCGACCCGCTCTTGGCACGCCGCAGCTTCCTCAGGCGTCACGCCGCCGGAACTGGTCATGACCGAGCCCCTGCCGGATCGCGATGGGCACGACCTGATCGTCCACACGCGTTTTCTTTGGCAGGCGCCCGTCGACGCTTTCCTGAAGCGTGTCAACCTGCCCTGAGATCCTCGCTCGCCTGAAACATCGCGTGGCGAGTCTGCGCCACCTCGTCCGCGTCGGTTCAATTCCTTCAATCCAGCGACGCTCTGGTGTACGCGCTCGAGGACGTGGATAAGATCGTGCTACAGCGGTGTTTCCAGGCTGCTTTCCTGCTGCCCGCCTTGCGGGACGGACATGTTGTGAGAACGAACATGTCCCGAGAACGTGTGAAAAAACACGTCATGTCTTTAACGTATCGACTCGGGCGCACGGCTGCCCCACTCATCGGGTCAGCAGCTCGAACAGGGAGTGGTTGACGGAGTAGACCTCGCGCCCGATCTTCTGGCCGTGAAGGACGCCCATCCGCTCCAGTTCGCGCAGGTACTTCGCGCAGGTCTGGCGCGTGCCCATGCCGGCACTCTCCAGGAACTGGATCTTGCATCAGGGCTGGCGGAAGATCTGCTGTGGTCGATGATGTAGCGCGACAGGTAGAGCACGGGCAGGTTCAGCAGCCCGCGGTCCACCAGGTAGAGGATGTCGAGGATGCGTCCGGTTCGGCCGTTGCCGTCCTGGAAGGGGTGGATGGCCTCGAACTGGTAGTGGACTAGCGCCATCTTCACCAGCACGTCGAGGCTGCCCGAGGGGCCGTCTTCAGCGTGCATGAAGTTCTCCAGTTCGCGCAGCTTGTCGCGGATGACCGTCTCGCCCTCCGGCGGGGTGTAGACCTTCAGGTCGCGTTGGTTGGCGATGCGTGTGCGGGGGTACGCCGGATGCTGAAGTCGGTCTTCTTGATGAACTGGGCGATCTCGACGAACAGACCCGTGGCCAGGGGACGCGACTTGATCTGACGAAAGCCATGGCTCAAGGCCTGGCGGTAGCGAAGCACTTCCTTGGTCTCGGCGCTGGCTGGCAGGGCTTCGTCCGACGCAGCTTTGGACAGTTCGTCGTTCGTGGTCAGGATGTTCTCGATCTCCGAAGACGCGCGCGCCTCCAGCAGTACCAGTCTGTCGATCAGTATCCCCTGCGCCTCCCCAGCCGCGCCGGCACGGCCTCAAGCCGGCTGCACCACGATCAGGAACACGAGCGCGATCACGGTGTAGAAGCGGAAGGTGGCGTCCTGGCCGTTGTAGTCCTTCGATTGCCAGGAGCACCACCACTGCCCGGCGCCGATGACGAAGATGGCGAACCAGACCGTGAAGGCCAGGCCCAGGCCCCACAGCGCCACGTCCTTGGCGGCCAGGTAGGCGGCGGCGTCCAGAGCGCGCGCGTCCCACAGGGCCCAGGCGCCCCACAGGCAAAGCACGGCCACCAGGGCCTCCAGGGCGATGATGAAGACGTAGGCCGCGTGGTGCGCCCAGGCAGCCGTGACGCGGCGGTGGGTGAGCTTGCAGTCCGGGAAGACGGTGTCCATGCTCATCACGTGGCGCACGAAGCGCAGGTTGCTGCCGTAGTCGGTGATGTTGTTCAGCGCCACCGAGGCGGCGAACAGGCCGATGTAGGCGGTGAACAGGGCTTGGAGGAGGCGAAGGGTGTCCATGTCGGGTGGCCCAGGGGGTCTTGCGCTGGCCGACTGCCAGCCGCGGGTCCTGAATGTAAGCAATCCCTGGGCCTGCGGCGTGTTAGCGTTGAGATCCGCAGGGCGTGCGTTCGGCTCTGTCGATGCGAGACATGCGAAGAACCATGAAGCTTTTGTTCACCTTGGTGCTGGCCACGCTGGGCGCGACGGCACTTGCGCAGCCGCGATTGCCGCCTTGCCCGGCCGACCAGAGCGTGCGCTGGCACGCCTGCCAGGGGCGCTACGTCTGGCCCAGCGGCGACGTCTACGTCGGCGAGTGGCAGGACGACAAGCGCCATGGCCGGGGCAGCGACACCTTCGCCAGCGGCCACCGCTACACCGGCGAGTTCCAGGACGGCCAGCGTCACGGGCAGGGCACTTACACCTTCCCGAACGGCGAGAGCTACGTGGGTGAGTGGCGCGAGGGCAAGCGCCACGGCTCGGGCACCAACATCTTCCCTGACGGCGAGCGCTACGTGGGCGAGTGGCGCCAGGGCGAGCGCCACGGGCTCGGGGTGGCGTACCGCCCGGATGGCTCGGTGCTGCGCTCGGGCCGATGGGCGGACGACCGCTGGGTGCAGCATGCGGCGCCCGACACGACGCGCTTTCCATTCCAGGCGCCCGTTGCGCGGGTGGACGACGAGGCGCGCCGCCGCGCCGAGGCCGTGGCGCAGGCCGAACGCCGCCGCCGGCAGGAACTCGAGCAGGAACTGGCCGAGGAGCGACGGCGCCGCATCGAGGCCGAGCAGAAGGTCGCGGCCGAGGAAAGCTCCAGCGGCACCGGGTTCGCCGTGGCTGCAGGCTTGGTGGTGACCAACCAGCACGTCGTGGCCGGCTGCACGCGTTTGGACGTGCTCTCGCCGGACGGGCGGCGCACGGGCGTCGTGGTCGACGCCGACGAAGGCGTCGACCTGGCGCTGGTGCGGGTCACGGGCCTGGGGGGCGGTATCGCCTCCCTGCGCCGACCTGGCAGCGTTCGTCTGGGCGAGTCGGCCTATGCCTTCGGATTCCCGCTGTCGGGGTTGCTCAGCGACGGCGGCAACTTCACCAATGGCGTGGTCAGCAGCCTGCGCGGCCTGCGCGAGTCCGCCAACGAGATCCAGATCACCACGCCGGTGCAGCCGGGCAACAGCGGCGGGGCCCTGATCGACGCAGCGGGCCACGTCATCGGCGTCATCGTCGGCAAGCTCGACGCGACCGCGGTGTCCCGGTCCACCGGCGACATCCCGCAGAACGTGAACTTCGCGGTGTCGATGCAGGCGCTCTTGGACTTCCTCGGGCGCAACCGCGTGCCCTTTCGCGCCACCGAGCGCAGCGCGCCCGTGGAGACCGTGCAGATCGCCGACGCCGCGCGGGCGTTCACGCACCGCATCGTCTGCATCGGCGCGCCGGACACGGCATCCCCGGCGGGCGCGGGTCAGGCGGCCGAGGCGGACACCACCGTGGAATTGCTGAACGAGGCGCGCGAAGAGATCTTCGAGATCCGCATCTCGCCGGTGACCGCGAAGGATTGGGGTCCGGATCTTCTCGGCGACGGGACGCTGGCGCCTGGAGGACGTTTCACACTGCAGCCGCCCGTGAAGGACGGATGCCGCTACGACGTGTACGTCAAGTACCGGTCCGGGCGCACCGAGGAAGAGCGCGACCAGGACTTCTGTACCCTGACCGAACTGAAATTCCGCGGCCGTTGAGTACGGCTTCGGCTACTTCTAGGCCTGTGCGCCGAGCAGGATCGGGAACTCAAGCGACTTCGACACCCGCACGCTGGACAAGCTCAGAGACTGGGGGTCTTTCCGCCCAGTTGCACCGGCAGGTGCCGGAAGCCCCTGAAACGCACGCGCGGATCGCGCTCGGGCGCGCCGTCCAGTTCGATGCGCGGGTGGCGCGCGAGCAGCCGACCCACGGCGATGCGTGCCTCCAGGCGCGCCACGTTCAGCCCGGCGCAGGCATGCGGGCCGTGGCCGAAGGCCAGCTGCGGGTTGGGCTTGCGCCCGATGTCCAGGCGCTCGGGCTCGGCCCAGACGGAGGGGTCCCGGTTGGCGGCGCCCACGCCCAGCGTGACGAAGGTGCCCGCGGCGATGACTTCGCCGCCGGGCAGCGCGATCGGCGCCGTGGCCAGGCGGTTGTTCAGCTGCAGCGGGCTTTCGTAGCGCAGCAGTTCCTCCACCGCGGTGGCGATCAGCGACGGCTCGGCCGCCAGTCGCTCGAGCTCGCCGCGGTGGCGCATCAGCGCGTGCAGGCCGTTGCCGATGAGGTTGGTGGTGGTCTCGTGGCCGGCGTTGAGCAGGAAGATGCAGTTGTGCAGCAGCTCGGCCTCGCTCAGGCGCTCGCCGCCGACCTCGCCCTGGATCAGCCGGGTCAGCACGTCCACCTCGGGGTCTGCCGGTCGCGCGCGCCGGCGCGCGACCAGGCCG
Source organism: Rubrivivax sp. (assembly GCA_044375195.1). Classification (GTDB taxonomy): domain Bacteria; phylum Pseudomonadota; class Gammaproteobacteria; order Burkholderiales; family Burkholderiaceae_C; genus Rubrivivax. The sequence goes on from JBILNB010000006.1 coordinate 83,300, forward strand.
CGCAGGTAGTCGAGGAAGCCTTCCACCGCGGCGTGGCCGCGCGCCAGCACGGGGGCCGCCGGCGCGGGCTCGAGCGCCGACAGGATCGCGAGCGACCAGTCGCGCAGGGGGCCGCGCTCGTCCGCGGGCACCTCGAGCAGGTTGCCGATCACCTCCACCGGGATGCGGGCCGCATAGTCCTCGATCAGGTCGGGTGAGGCCAGGCCCGCCATGCGGTCCAGCAGCGTATCGACCAGGCGCTCCAGCCCGGGCTCCATGCGCGCGATGGCGCGCTGGTTCAGGGCCCCCAGCAGCAGACGGCGCACGCGCGTGTGCAGCGGCGGGTCACTGAAGACCAGGCTGGTGGTGTGGTGCTCGAAAAGCGGCGTGCCGACGCCGTACTTGGGCGCGAACTCGCGCCGCTTGTCGGAGCTGGCTGCCGGGTCGCGGTAGACGGCCATCACGTCGGCGTGGCGCGTCAGCAGCACGGCGTCGGGCCCCAGCCGGTGCACGGGGCTGCCCGCGCGCAGCGCGGCATAGAAGGCGTAGGGGTCCTCGACGAAGCCCGGCGGGGGCGCGACGAGCGAGAACCCAGCCAGCCCATCGGGCATGCCGGAGGGCGGTGTCGAAGGCCCGCCTCGCGGGGCGGCCGCAGCGTCGTTCATGGGCCGCAGGATAAGCCAGCACGAGCCCGGCGCCTCCGGCGTAGGCGGGCGCGCCGGATAATCTGCCGATGTTCACCGGCATCGTCCAGGGCACGGCCCGCATCGACGCCCTGGCCGACCGGCCAGGCCTGCGCACCTTCACGCTCGCGTTCCCGCCCGGTTTCTGCGCCGGGCTCGAGATCGGGGCCAGCGTCGCTGTCAACGGCGTGTGCCTGACGGTGACCGCGCTGCGCGGCACCGACGCGGCCGACTTCGACGTCATGCAGCAGTCCTTGGTGGTGACCACGCTGGGCACGCTCGTCGCAGGGGGCCTCGTCAACGCCGAGCGCGCCGCGCGCGACGGCGCCGAGATCGGCGGCCACCCGCTGTCGGGCCACGTCGACTTCCAGGCCCGGCTGGTGCAGTTGCGCCGGCCCGAGAACAACCACGTGCTGCGCCTGGCCGTGCCCGCGCCGTGGATGCGCTACGTCTTCGCCAAGGGCTACATCGCGGTGGACGGCGCCAGCCTCACCGTGGCCGAAGCCGCGCGCGAGCGCGACGGCAGCGGCTGGTTCGAGGTCTGGCTGATCCCCGAGACCCTGCGCATGACCACCTTCGGCGCCAAGGCCGAAGGCGCGGCGTTCAACGTCGAGATCGAGCGCCAGACGCAGGTCTTCGTCGACACCGTGCGCGCGGCGCTGGACGAGCGCCTGGGGCCGCTGCTGCCGGCGCTGGAGCGCGTGCTGGCGGAGCAGGGGCAGGTGCTGGAATCTGCCGTGGGCGCGGCGCCGGTGCTGCCCGCCCAGCCCGTCAGCCGCTGACGCTGGCCGCCTCGAGCCCCAGCAGGCTCAGCGCGAGCCGGTGTGCACGCGCCGAAGGGTCCGCCAGGTCGCGCAGGATGCTCATGTGGTGGCGTCTGGGAATGGCCTCGCACACGGGCACGGCGCGCGCGCCCCAGCGCCTGCGGATCAGGCGGTTCTGACGCTGGAATTCCGGCTTCTCGTCGCCGCCCACCAGGGCGTGAAGCGGCCCGGCCGGCGCCGGCAGCGCGGCAGGACTGAGCTTGCGCGCGAGCGCCTCGTCCAAGCGGAGGTCGGGCGCGAGGAAGGGCGCGTGGCGCAGCGGCTCCAGGTCGAACAAGCCCGACAGCGCCAGCGCACCGCGCACCAGGCCGGGCGGCAGGTCGGGGGCGAGTTCGGACCAGCGGCAGCACAGCATCATGGCGGCCAGATGGCCCCCGGCCGAGTGGCCGGCCACGACGATGCGCCCCGGGTCGCCGCCATGCTCGCGGGCGTGGCGCCAGGTCCAGGCCACCGCGCGGGCGATCTGCAGCACGATGTGGTCAATGCCGACGCGGGGCGCCAGGGCGTAGCCGGGCAGCACCACCAGGGCGCCGGCGCGCGCGAGCGGCGGCGCGACGAAGGACTGGTCGCCCTTGCCGAGTGCGCGCCAGTAGCCCCCGTGGATGTACACCAGCACCGGTGCCCCGCCAGGAGGAGCAGGCCGGCCCGTGCCGGGCAGGAAGACGTCCAGTGCCTCGGCTTCGCCGTCGCCGTAGCGCAGGTCGAGCAGGCACGGGTGGTCGGTGCGCGCGCGCACCGACGAGTCGAACCAGTCCTGCAGGATCGCCGGGTGTTCCGGGATGTTGGCGCGGTTGTTGTATTGGCGGTCGTACCACGTCGGGCTGCGGGTCATGGGGACTTCCTCGGTGGCGGGGTTCGGGCGGGCGCGCGCCGGCGGGGCTTGGGGGCCTGTGGCACCGGGGCTGGCTCGGGCGCCGGACCCTGAAGGCTCGGGGAAGGACCAGGCCCTCCAGCCGCCGACCCCGCGGCCGGGCTGGGCGACTCGCGCAGTGCCGCGCCGACCAGGGCATCGGCCATCCACAAGGCCACGCGCTCGACCGCGCGGTCTGACAGCCCCCAGATGTCCTTGAGCACCATCCAGGTCTCGATGCCATAGATCACGGTCAGGGCCTGGTGCAGGCGCAGCTGAGTGGCTGGCGGCAGCACGCCGGCCATCGGCGCAAGCGCGTCGCCCAGGATGCGCACGCGGTGGCCGCGCCGGTAGGGCTCCTCGGCCAGCGTGCCGGCGCGCTCGGCGGCCCACTGCTCGAGCGAGAGCTGGACCGCCGCGCGCATCTGCGCCTCGAACTCCCGGAAGCGCGGGAAGGTGCGCTCGAACACGTCACGCACCCGCGCCGGCCCGTCTGCGTGGGGTGACGAGAAGCTGCGCAGCGGCCCGAGCGATGCGTCCATCACGGCGGCGATGAGCGCGCTGCGGCTGGGGAAATAGCGATAGGCCGTGGCACGCGAGACGCCGCAGGCCTGCGCCACCTCGGCCATGGAGGGGACGTGGCCGGTATCCCGGATCAGCGCCATCGCGGTGTCGAGCAGCAGCTGGAAGGTCGAGGCCTTGACGCCGCGCGAAGGCGCGGCAGGCCCGAAGCTGGGGGTGTGGGGTGTCGGGGCCAAGATGCGCTGGTTCGGGTTTGTCCGGGGCTGGCGGGGCTTGTTTCGGGCTTGGCAAGTCCGGCGGCACAGCACTATGATGCATCGATCCCGATTTAAGACGCAAGTCTCATTTTCGGGCGACACACCCAACAGATCCCGCAGCCGGCGCCATGGTGTCCGTGCATGCGGGGCGTGCAGGAGACGAGGGCATGCGTGTGCATCGGCGGGGCAGGGTGTCCTGCGTCGGGTTGGCTTCACGGCGCTTGTCGGGCGGCTTGCCTGGCCCGGCTGCCCCGCGCCGGTGCCACGCGCTCGGGGGCGCCACGTGAGCCTGCACCTGTTCGAGCGCATGGCCGTCGAGATCGAGGGCGAGGGCGACGCCGTCGTCTGCATCCACGGCCTGGGCGGCAGCAGCAACACCTGGACGCCGCTCATGGGCACGCTCGCCCGCCACCGCGTCGTGCGCATCGATCTCCCCGGCAGCGGGCGTTCGCAGCGTGCCGAGGGGCCCTTGTCCATCGCCCGTTTCGTCGAGGCTGCCGCGCGCGCCTGCGAGCGCCTGGGCGTGGCGTCGGCACACTGGCTCGGCCACTCGATGGGCAGCATCGTGTGCCAGCACCTTGCGGTGCAGTGGCCGCGGCTCGTGCGCAGCCTGGCCCTGTTCGGGCCGCTGGCCGAGCCGACGCCCTCGGCACGCGCGGGCCTTCGCGTCCGCGCCGAGCGGGCGCGTGCCGGCGGGCTGGAGGGCATGCACGAGATCGCGCTGCAATTGGTGCAAGGCGCGCTCTCCGCCGACACGCGCGAACGCCAGCCTCTGGCCGCGGCCTACGTTCGCGACGGCCTGATGCGCAGCGATGCCGATGCCTATGCGCGCAGCTGCGAGGCGCTGGCGGATGCGCAGGTCGCGCGGCTCGAGGAGGTGCGCGCTCCGGTGCTGCTGGTCACGGGTGACGAGGACGCCGTGGCGCCGCCGCAGGCCATGCGCGCGCTGGCCGCGCGTCTCACCGGCGCCCGCTCGGTGCGCAGCGTGGTGCTGCCGCGCTGCGGCCACTGGACCCCGATCGAACGCCCGGCGGAGTGCGCGCGCGAATGGCGCGACTTCGCCGCCGCCGTCTCGCGCGGCTGAACCCCGCAAGGTCCTCCGAGCCATGGCCGACGTCCTCTTCACCAACGTGCGCATCTTCGACGGCGGCGGCGAGACGCCGTTCCAGGGCGAGGTGCTCGTGCAGGGCAACCGCATCTCGCGTGTGGTCAAGACGGGCTGGGGAGCGCGCTCGGCGCCCGTGGCCGGGGCCCAGGTGGTGGATGGCGCCGGGGCCTTCCTCATGCCGGGCATGGTGGAGGCGCACACGCACTTCTCCTGGAACGACCAGCCCAGCCTCGAGTCGATCCAGCGCATGCCGCCCGAAGAGCACATCCTGTGGTGCGCTCAGGTGGCGCGGCGCTACCTCGACATGGGCTGGACGTCCTGCGTCGGCGCGGCCACCGCCAAGCCGCGGCTGGATGTCGTGATCCGCAACGCCATCAACGACGGCACCATCGTCGGGCCGCGCTACCTGGCCGCGAGCCAGGAGATCACCGTGCCCGGCGGCCTGGGCGACACGACGGCGCCCCACCTGCCCCAGCCCGAGTTCGCTTTCGGCGCCGTGGTCAGCGGGGCCGAGGAGATGCGCCGCTGCGTGCGCATGTTCTGCAAGTACGGGGTCGATTCGCTGAAGATCAACCTCTCGGGCGAGTCCATCACCGGCATGCCCTCCGAAATGAGCCAGTTCACCGAGGAGGAGATCCGCACCTGCGTGCAGGAGGCCAAGGCCTGGGGCAAGCGGGTGGCGGCACACGCGCGCTCCACCTGGTCGATCAAGCAGTGCGTCAAGCACGGCATCGAGGTCATCTACCACGCCAGCTTCGCCGACGAGGAGGCGCTGGACCTGTTGGAGGCGCACAAGTTCGAACACTTCGTCGCGCCCGGGCTGGCCTGGCTGATCAACACCTGCCACCACGCCAGCGCCTGGGGCCTGACCCCCGAGGTCACGCGCAAGATGGGCTACCACCGGGAACTGGACGCCGCGATCGAGAGCATGAAGGCCATGCGCAGGCGCGGCATCCGCATCCTGCCCGGGGGCGACTACGGTTTTGCCTGGACGCCGCACGGCACGAACGCCAAGGACCTGGAGTACTTCGTCAAGTATGTCGGCATGAGCCCGATGGAGGCGCTGCTGTCGGCCACGGCCTGGGGCGGGCCGATGATGAAGCTGGGCAAGCAGATCGGCTACATCCGCGAGGGTTGCCTGGCCGACATCCTGCTGATCGACGGCGACCCGCTGGCCGACATCACCATCCTGCAGGACCGGGCGCGCATCCTGGCCGTGATGAAGGACGGCGAGTTCCACCGCGCGCCGCCGGTGCGGCAGGCGCGCACGACGCGCTGGGCGGCCTGAGGCGGTCTGCGGCAGCACGAGGCCAGGCAAGGAGACGACCATGGCACAGGCCCCGGGCGAAGTCCTGTTCACCAACGTGCGCATCCTCGACGGCACGGGGCAGAACCCCCCCTATGCCGGCAGCGTGCGCGTGCGCGGGCGGCAGATCGTGCAGGTCAGCCGCAGTGCCGCGGCCACGCCGGCGGGCGACGCGCTCGTCATCGATGGCGCCGGGGCGACGCTGATGCCCGGCATGACCGAGGCGCACACGCACTTCTCCTGGAACGACGCGGCCTCGCTGGCGGGCATCCAGACCATGCCGCTGGAGGAGCACGTGCTTTGGACGGCCAAGGTCGCCCGCAGCTACCTCGAGGCGGGCTTCACCTCGTGCCTGGGTGCTGCCTGCGCCAAGCCGCGGCTGGACGTGGTGATCCGCAACGCGATCGAGGCCGGCCAGATTCCCGGGCCCCGATACCTCGCCGCCAGCCAGGAGATCACCGTGCCCGGCGGGTTGGGCGACGAGATGCTGCCGCACCTGCCCTTCCCCGAGTTCAGCTTCGGCGTCGTCGTCAACGGTGCGGAGGACCTGCGCCGCGTCACGCGGATGTTCCTGAAGTACGGCGTCGATTCGATCAAGCTGAACCTCTCGGGCGACAACTTCGTGCCCGGTGCCGACGCCAAGACCACCTGGATGACCGACGCCGAGGTCGCTGCCTGTGCCGAGGAGGTGCGCATGCGCGGCAAGCGCATCATCGTGCACGCGCGCTCCTGTGCCAGCGTCAAGCAGGCCCTGCGCCACGGCATCCGGCTGATCTATCACGCGAGCTTCACCGACACCGAGGCGCTGGACATGCTGGAGGCGGCGCGTGACGAGGTCTTCGTGGCGCCCGGCATCGGCATCCTTTACGCGCTGCTGCACGAGGCTGAGCCCTGGGGCATCGATCACGCGAAGGCGGTGGCCATGGGCTACGAGGAAGAGTGGGCGGCGGCCTGCGAGTCCCTGCGCGCCATGCATCGCCGCGGGGTGCGTGTGCTGCCGGGCGGTGACTACGGCTTCGCCTTCAACCCGCACCTGAAGAACGCCCGCGACCTGGAACTGTTCGTGAAACATCTGGGCTTCACGCCGATGGAGGCCATCCGCTCGTGCACGCTGTACGGCGGCCAGGTGATGATGCGTCCGCACGAGCTCGGCCTCGTCAAGGAGGGCTACCTCGCCGACCTGCTGCTGCTGGACGGCGACCCGCTGGCGAACCTGGCGATCCTGCGCGACGCGAAGCGCATCCTCGCGGTGATGAAGGACGGCGTGTTCGCGAAGAAGCCGCCCGTGGCGCAGGCGCGCGCCTGGGAGCGCGCGGCGTGAAGTGGAACGCGCGCACCTGGACCTGGCTGCTGATCGGCGGCCCGATCGCGGTGTTCTCCCTGTGGGCCATCGCGGACAACACGCGGCTGTACTTCGTCACCCTGCTCAACGGCCTCACGCTGGCCTCGCTTTACTTCATCGTCGCCTCGGGCTTCACGCTCGTCTTCGGCTTGATGCGCAACGTGAACCTGGCGCACGGCTCGCTGTATCTGCTGGGCGGCTACGTGGGCTTCTTCGTGGCCGAGAAGACCGGCTGGTGGGTGCTGGCGGTGGCCGCGGGCTTCCTGGCGGCGGCGATCGCCGGGCTGCTGATCCAGGTGCTGATCCTGCGCCACATGCAGGGCCAGGACCTGCGCCAGACCATGGTCACGATCGGACTGTCCATCGTGATCGCGGACCTGCTGCTGTGGGCCTTCACCGCGCAGGTGCACCAGATGGAAGCCCCGGAGTGGCTGCAGGGGCCGTTGCGCGGCATCCCGCTGATCAAGGCCTATTCCGCCTACCGCCTGAGCCTGCTCGTGTTCGGGGTGGCGATCGGCATCTTCCTGTGGTGGCTGCTCACGCGCACGACGGTCGGCGCGATGATCCGCGCCGGCGTCGATGACCGCCAGATGCTGGCGGCCTCGGGCGTGAACGTGAACCTGGTCTTCGCCATCACCTTCATGCTCGGTGCCGGTCTGGCGGGGTTCGGCGGCGTCATCGGTGCGGTCGAACTGTCGATGGTGCCGGGCGAGGACACGCGGCTGCTGCTGGCGTCGCTGATCGTGGTCATCGTCGGCGGCATGGGCAGCGTGGTGGGCGCAGCCCTGGGGGCCGTGATCCTCGGGCTGGCCGAGACCTACGGCCTGGCGTACGCCCCGACCTACAGCGTCGTCTTCACCTTCGTGATCCTCATCCTCGTGCTGGCGTTCAGGCCGCGCGGCATCCTCGGCAAACCCGCATGAGCCTGGGAGCACACCAATGAGCGCCGCGCAGTGGCGGCGTGCCATGAACGGCGGGCTGCGGCAGGCCGAGGCGGCCCGCGCGCCCCGGCGGTCCGCCCAGCCGATGGCGGGCGCGGCCCGGGTCGTGACGCCAGCGGATGCCGATCCCTACGCCGGCAGCGACGCGCCGCGCTGGCTGAAGTTCCTTTGGCGCACGCTGTCCGCGCGGCACGTGTTCGTCCTCGCGCTGGTGCTGGTCTTTCCGTTCGTGGCCACGCCGTTCATGACCTTCCAGGTCGCTGCACAGTCGCTCGTGCTCGGTTTGATCGCGTTGTCGCTGACCTTCCTGGGCGGCTGGGGCGGCATGGTCTCGCTGGCGCAGATGTCGGTGGCCGGCATGGCGGGCTATGCGGTGGCCGTTCTCGGCGTGAGCAGCACCGAGATCAGCCTGGGTTGGCCGTGGTGGGTGGCGGTGCCGTTCGCCGTGCTGATCGCCAGCGCCTGCGCGACGGTGATCGGGTGGCTCTCGGTACGCACCGAGGGCATCTACACGATCATGATCACGCTCGCCTTCGGCGTGGCCTTCTACTACCTGGTGCTGCAGAACTACAGCGTCTTCAACGGTTTCCAGGGCTTCCAGAAGGTCTACCCGCCCGAGGTGCTGGGCCTGAACTGGCGCGAGCCCCTGCCGTTCTACTTCCTGAGCCTGTTCTGGGCGCTGGTGGGCTACCTGGCCGTCAAGTGGCTCGTGCGCACGCCCTTCGGCATCGCGTTGCAGGGGGTGCGCGACAACCCGCGGCGCATGGCTGCGCTGGGGTTCGACGTCGTCGCGCATCGGGTGGCCGCCTACGCCTTCGCCGGGCTGCTGGCTGCGGTCGGCGGTGTGCTGCTCGTCTGGTACAACGGCCTGATCTCGCCTGGCTCGGTCAACACCGGTTGGCAGATCAACATTCTGGTCATCGCCGTGCTCGGCGGCATGCGGCACCCCATCGGCGCCTTCCTCGGCGCCGTGGTCTTCGTGCTGCTGCAGACCTTCGCGATCGACGTCATCGACCGCGAGCGCTTCAACCTCGTCATCGGCGTGGTCTTCCTCGCCATCGTGCTGTTTTCCCCCGACGGCCTGCTCGGGCTGTGGGCGAAGCTGCGTTCGCGCTTCGGTCCGCGGCAGACCGTGAATTCCCCGCCGAGTAGGCATTGACCAAGGAGACGACCGTGAAACTGACCAAGAGGATCTGGGTGCGTTCGATGATCGGGGCCGCTGCGGCGGTGGCGGTCAGCGGCGCCGCATGGGCGCAGGGCGCGCCGATCAAGATCGGCGTGCTGGCCACGCTGGAAGGCCCCTTCGCCGCCGGCGGCGCCGACGGCATGCGCGGGGCTGAACTGGCGATCCGCCAGCGCGGCGGCACAGTCGCCGGGCGCAAGATCGAGATGGTCCGGGCCTCGTCCAACGCCAACCCCGACGTCGCGGTCAACGCGGTGCGCAAGCTGGTGGAGCAGGACAAGGTCGACATCGTCGTCGGCCCGCTGTCGGGCGGTGAGGGCATCGCGGTCAAGGACTACTCCAAGACCCAGCCCAACATGACCTTCATCAACGGCGGATCGGGCGCGCAGGCGACGACGCTGGTCAACCCGAGCCCGAACTTCTTCCGCTTCAACACCGAGGGCGCGCAGTGGATGGTGGGCCTGGGCAAGGCCGCCATCGACAAGGGCTACAAGCGCGTCATGGTGATCGCGGAGGACTACGCCTTCCCCTACTCGCAGGTGCAGGGCTTCATGTCGGAGTTCTGCCGCTTGGGTGGAAAGGTGCCGGTCAAGGCCTGGGTGCCACTGGGCGGCAAGGATTACTCGTCGGTGATCGCGCGCATCCCGAAGGACGTCGACGCGCTGCTGGTGGTGCTGGGCGGCGCCGACGCGGTCAACTTCCTCAACCAGTACGAGGCCGCCGGTGGCGACAAGCCGATGATGGGCGGCTCGATCACGGTGAGCCAGGACGTTCTGAACTATCGCGGCAAGCGGCGGGACTCGCTGGTGGGCACGATGTCCGCTGGCCCGTACGCCGACAGCTTCGACGGCGCCGACTGGAAGGCCTTTGTCGCCGATTACCAGAAGAACTACCCGGTGTCGGCCGGCGGCTACCCGAGCCCGAGCCTGTTCGCTCTGGTGTACTACACCAACATGAAGGCCGCGCTCGACGCGCTGGACGCCGTCAAGGGTGACCTCTCGGGCGGCCAGGCCAAGTACCGCCAGGCGCTGTCGAGCCTGCAGCTGCGCATGCCCACGGGTACGGTCAAGCTTGACGCGAACCGCCAGGCCATCGGAACCACCTTTGTCACCGAGGTCGTCAAGGACGGCAAGGGCGAGCTGACGACGCGCGTGCTGCGCAAGGTCGACAACGTCGAGCAGATGCTCGGCATGAAGAAGGAGGAATTCCAGATGGGCACGCGCGACGTGCCGGCCTGCCCCTGAGGCGGGCGGCTGGACGGCCTCGCACGCCAGGACACGAAGGACAGGACTGACATGGCTTCGGTCTCCTCGTGGAAGGTGCCTGCGCCGCGCACGGGAGGTGGGGCTGCGCCCACCCCGCGCGCGGCTGCGGCGCCGCTCGCGTCGTCGGACGCGCTCGTGCTGCAGGGCGTCACGCGCGCCTTCGGTGCGCTGCGCGCGGTCGACGACGTGAGCCTGGCGGTGGCTGCCGGCCAGAAGTACGCGGTCCTCGGCTCCAATGGCGCGGGCAAGACCACGCTGTTCAACGCCATCACCGGGGACTTCCCGCCCACCGCCGGGCGGATCGAATTCTTCGGCGAGGACATCACGGCGCTGCCGCCGCACGAGCGCATCCGCAAGGGGCTGCGGCGCACGTACCAGTCCTCGCTGCTGTTCCGCGAGCTCTCCGTGCGGGACAACCTCTTCCTGGCCGTGCGCGGCGTCGCGAACGGCCGCTTCGGCATCTGGCGCCCGGCGCCATCGCACCCGAGCCGTCTCGCCACCGAGGACCTGCTGCAGCGGGTGCGGCTGGACCACATCGCCGACGAGCCGGTGGCCAATCTGGCGCACGGCCAGCAGCGCCAGCTCGAGATCGGCATGGCGCTGGCCGGCGCGCCACGGCTCATCCTGTTCGACGAGCCGGCGGCCGGGCTGTCGCCCGCCGAGCGGCGCGAACTCGTCGCGTTGCTCGTCTCGCTGCCGCGGCACATGAGCTTCGTCATCATCGAGCATGACCTCGACATCGCGCTGCGCGTGTCCGAGCGCGTGACCGTCATGCACAACGGCCGCGTGCTGCGCCATGGCACGCCGGCCGAGATCGAGTCCGATGCGCAGGTGCAGGCCCTGTACATGGGAGGTCGTCACTGATGGCCTGGTTCCGCCGCAGCCGCCCCACCGACCGCGAGAGCGCGGCGCCGCGCGGGGCGGAGCCCGGGGGGCCGGCCGCGCGGGGCGGCCGCGCCGGGCGTGCGCCTGCGCGGGTGCCGCTGCTGGCCGTGCAGGGGCTTGACGTCTACTACGGCCGTGCGCACGCGTTGCAGGGGGTCGGGCTCGAGCTTGACACCGGCGTGCTCGGCATCGTCGGCCGCAACGGCATGGGCAAGACGACGCTGTGCAACGCCATCACCGGCCTGGTGCCGGCGCGCGGGAGCGTGCGGCTCGCGGGCGAGGAGATCCTCGGGCAGTCCCCGCACGAGATCACGCGCCGCGGCATCGCCTACGTGCCCCAGGGCCGGCGGGTCTGGCCCTCGCTGTCGGTGGACGAGACGCTGCGCCTGGTGGCAAGCCACCGGCGCGAGGTGGACCGCGTGTACGCGATGTTCCCGCGCCTGGCCGAGCGCAAGGGCAATGGCGGCTCGCAGCTCTCGGGCGGCGAGCAGCAGATGCTGGCCATCGGGCGCGCGTTGCTGCTCGAGCCCCGGCTGCTGGTGATGGACGAGCCCACCGAGGGCCTGGCCCCGGTGATCGTCGAGCAGGTGGCGCAGGCGCTGCGCGACCTGGCGCGTGAGGGCTCGATCGCGGTGCTGTTGATCGAGCAGAACCTGGGTGTGGCGGTGAGTGTGGCCGACCGCATCGGCGTGATGGTCAACGGGCGCATCGCCCAGGAGATGCCGGCTTCGGCGCTGGCGGCCGATCGCGAGCTGCAGGAGCGGCTGCTAGGCGTGCGCGCCTCCGGCGAGGATGAGCCGGGCGAGAGCGCGGCGTCGGCGGCGGCGCCGGGCGCGCCCGAGGCTGCCCCGGAAGGCGCCGCGCTGGTCGAGGTGCTGACCGTGCGCCGCGCCCACGGCGAGTCCTTGCCGTCCCTGGACGCGCTCGGGCCGCGCACGACCTCAGGCTTCAACCGCTGGACGGCCGCGGGCGCCGGCCTGGCGGCGGCGCCGATGGCGCGAGGGGCAGATCCGGCGCCGGCAGGTGGCGTACCGGTAGCCCCGCCTGCGGCGATGCCCGCGGCAGGCGCGACCCTGGCCGGGGTATCGGCGTCCGCGCGTGCCGCCACCGTGCTGGACTTCCCTGTGGCTGCGACCACGGGCCGCGCTGCCTATGTCGCCGGCACCTTCGACACCAAGGGCCGCGAGCTGAACTACCTGAGGCTGTGCCTGGAGAAGCTCGGCCTGCGCGTGGTGACGGTGGACCTGTCGACCTCCGGCAAGACGTCCGCCGCCAGCGTGTCGCCGCGCGAGGTGGCGCGCCACCATCCGCAGGGGGAATCGGGCGTCTTCAGCGGCGACCGCGGCAGCGCCGTCAGCGCGATGGCCACCGCCTTCGAGCGCTACGTGCTCACGCGGCGCGACCTGGGCGGCCTGATCTCCGCCGGTGGCTCGGGCGGCACCACGCTCGCCACCGCGGCCATGCGGGCCCTGCCGGTGGGCGTGCCGAAGGTCATGGTGTCGACGATGGCCAGCGGCGACACGCGGCCCTACGTCGGGCCGAGCGACATCTGCATGATGTACTCCGTCACCGACGTGCAGGGCATCAACCGCATCAGCGAGCGCGTGCTCGCGAACGCGGCGCATGCGCTCGCCGGCATGATCACGCACCCGGTGGCGGGTGCCCAGGCCACGAAGCCCGCGATCGGGCTGACGATGTTCGGCGTCACGACGCCCTGCGTGCAGCAGGTGACCCAGCAACTCGTGGACGACTGGGACTGCCTGGTCTTCCACGCCACCGGGGTCGGTGGGCAGTCCATGGAGAAGCTGGCCGACTCCGGGCTCCTCGAGGGCGTCATCGATGTCTCGACGACCGAGATCGCTGACGAGGTTGCGGGTGGCATCCTCTCGGCCGGGCCGACCCGGCTGGACGTGTTCGCACGTCACGCGCTGCCCTGGGTGGGCTCGCTCGGGGCGCTGGACATGGCCAACTTCGGCGCCTTCGACACGGTGCCCGAGAAGTTCCGCGGCCGGCGTCTGTACCGCCACAACCCGAACGTCACGTTGATGCGCACGACGACCGAGGAGTGCCGCGCCATCGGCGAGTTCCTCGCGTCCAAGCTGAACGCGATGCAGGGCCCCGTGCGGCTGCTCGTGCCCGAGGGCGGCCTGTCCGCGATCGACCGGCCGGGCCAGCCCTTCCACGACCCTGAGGCCGACCGTGCGCTGTTCGAAGCGCTCGAGCGCGGCTTCCGCGCCGGGGCCGACCGCCGGCTCGTGCGCCTGCCGCACCACATCAACGACGAGGCCTTCGCGCGGGCGCTGGTCGACGCCTGGCGCGAGGTCACGCGCACGGGCGCGGCGCGCCGAGCGTGAGCCGACTCCAGGACGAGGACCTTTCCACATGCCCCGAATCGCCCGCGCCGAGATCCTCCAGCGCCTGCGCGCCAAGCTCGCGCGGGGCGAGCCCATCATCGGCGGCGGTGCCGGCACCGGGCTGTCGGCCAAGTGCGAGGAGGCTGGTGGCATCGACCTCATCGTCATCTACAACTCGGGCCGCTACCGCATGGCCGGCCGCGGCTCGCTGGCGGGGCTGCTGGCCTACGGCAATGCCAACGAGATCGTCTGCGAGATGGCCCACGAGGTGCTGCCCGTGGTCCGGCACACGCCGGTGCTTGCCGGGGTCAACGGCACCGATCCGTTCATGATCCCCGACGTCTTCCTGCGGCGCCTGGCCGACCTGGGCTTCTCGGGGGTGCAGAACTTCCCGACCGTGGGCCTGATCGACGGCACCTTCCGCGCCAACCTCGAGGAGACGGGCATGGGCTACGCGCTCGAGGTCGAGATGATCGCGCGCGCGCACCGTCTGGACCTGCTGACCACGCCCTACGTCTTCAACGACGCCGAAGCTCGGGCGATGACGCAGGCCGGGGCCGACATCGTCGTCTGCCACCTGGGCCTGACCACGGGTGGCGCCATCGGCGCGGAGACGGCCTTGAAGCTCGACGACTGCATCGAGCCGATCAACGCCTGGGCCGCAGCGGCGCGGCGCGTGCGCCCCGACGTCATGGTGCTGTGCCATGGCGGCCCGATCGCCACCCCGGCCGATGCAAGCCACATCCTGGCGCACTGCCCAGGTTGCGACGGCTTCTACGGCGCGAGTTCGATGGAGCGCCTGCCCACCGAGGTGGCGCTGACCGAGACCACCCGACAGTTCACCCGCATCCAGCGGCCCGCGGCGGCAGCGCCGCGGGCGCGCCCGAAGAGCAAGAGGAGAGCCCCATGACCGGCGCTGAATTCGGCAGTTTCATCCTCGGCCTGATCGTCGTCGCGATCGTCGTCGCGATCGCGGTCTGGCTGCTGCACTGGCTGTACCTGCGAAGCTCCAAGGAGCGCTCCTTCGTGCGCACCGGCCTGGGCGGGCAGAAGGTCGTCGTCGACGGCGGGGCGTTCGTGCTGCCCATCGTCCATGACGTGATCCCGGTGAACATGAACACGCTGCGCCTGGAGGTCAGCCGCGGGCGCGACAAGGCGCTGATCACGAAGGACCGCATGCGCGTGGATGTGATCGCCGAGTTCTACGTGCGCGTGGCCGCGCAGCCCGAGGCGGTGGCCGCGGCAGCGCAGACGCTGGGCCTGCGCACGATGGAGCCCGAGCAGCTCAAGGAACTGGTCGAGGGCAAGTTCATCGACGCGCTGCGCACCGCGGCGGCCGAGATGACGATGGAAGAGCTGCACGAGAAGCGCGGCACCTACGTCAAGCGCGTGCGCGAGGCCGTCGCGGAAGACCTGACGAAGAACGGTCTGGAGCTCGAGTCGGCTTCGCTGACCCAGCTCGACCAGACCTCGATGGAGTTCTTCAACCCGAGCAACGCCTTCGACGCCGAGGGCCTGACGCGGCTGACCGAGCAGATCGAGCGCCGGAAGAAGCAGCGCAACGATGTCGAGCAGGACACCCTGATCGCCATCCGCAACAAGAACCTCGAGGCGGAGAAGCTGTCGCTGGAGATCGACCTGGAGAGCGAAAGCGCCCGTCTGGCGCAGCAGCGCGAGGTCGAGATGGCCCGCGCGCGCCAGCGCGCCGAGGTCACGACCGAGCGCGCCCAGCGCGAGCAGTCGGCCGAATCGGCGCAGATCGCTGCGCGCCAGGCCATCGAGGGCGCGCGCATCCGCAGCGAGCAGAGCCTCGAGCAGGAGCGCATCCGCAAGGAGCGCGAGATCCAGGCCGCCGAGATCGAGCGCCGCAAGGCGCTGGAGCTGGCCGAGCAGCAGCGTGCGATCGCGATTGCGCGCGAAAGCAAGGCGCAGAGCGAGGCGCAGGCCGAAGCCGAGGTGGCGCGTGCCCAGGCCGTGGCTGCCGAGGAGCGTGTCTTCACCGCGCGCGAGGTCGAGATGGCCGAGCGCCGCAAGGCGATCGAGTTGATCGGCGCACAGCAGACGGCCGAGCGTGAGGCCTTGCAGCTCACCGCCGCCGCGGCGGCTGAGAAGGCCGCCAGCGGCGACCGCGGCGCCGCCATCCGCGCCCAGGCCGAGGCCGACGCCGATGCCGAGCGCATCCGCGCCATGGCACAGCGCGTGCGCGCCGAGATCGAGGCCGAGGCCACGCGCATGATGAACGAGGCGCAGAACGTGCTGTCGCCGGAGGCACGCGCCTCCGCACTGCGCCTGAAGCTGGTCGAGAAGGCCGAGGCCATCATCCGCGAGTCGGTGCGCCCGATGGAGCGCATCGAGGGCATCAAGATCCTGCACGTCGACGGCCTGGCTGGCGGCGGGGGCGGTGGCGACAGCGGCAACGGGGGCTTTGCCGACAACGTCGTGAACTCGGCGCTGCGCTTTCGCGCGCAGGCGCCCATCGTCGACCAGCTGCTGCGCGAGATCGGCCTCGAGGGCGGTGACATCCATCGCCTGGTGAGCGGGGCCGCCGGTGGCGCTGCGGCCTTGCCGCCGGCGGCGGCGCCGGCCAAGGAATGACGGGCGTGAACGCCCACGCCAGCACCGGGGAGCGCCAGCCGTGATCCGCCTGTACGTCTCGAGCGTCATCGACGCGAGCGCCGATTCCGTCTGGGCGCGCATCCGTGACTTCAACGGTTTGCCCAACTGGCACCCGGCCATTGCCGACAGCCGGATCGAGAACCAGGAGCCGGCTGACCGCGTGGGCTGCGTGCGCCACTTCCACACCCGCGACGGCGGCATGATCCGAGAGCGCCTGCTCGCGCTGTCGGACTACGACTACGCCTGCACCTATGAGATCCTCGAGAGCCCGATGGGCGTGGAGAACTACGTCGCGACCCTGAAGCTCACGCCCGTCACCGACGGCGACCGCTGCTTCGCCGAGTGGAGCGTCGAGTTCGATTGCGCCGAAGGACGCGAGCGCGAGCTGTCGGACCTGATCGGCCAGGGTGTGTTCCAGGGCGGCTTCGACGCCCTGAAGCGCGCCTTTGCCCGGCGCTGATCGGGGCGGGACAGGGCCGAAGGCGGCGTCGGGGCCGGTCATGCTTCAGAAGGTCGTCCGCTCCACGGTGATCGACGCGCCCATCGAGCGCGTATGGGCCGTGCTGCGGGACTTCAACAGCCACGACCAGTGGCACGCGGTCGTCGACAAGAGCCGCATCGAGGGCGCCGCCGCGCCCACGCAGGTGGGCTGCGTGCGCTCCTTCACCCTGAAGGATGGCGCCTTCATCCGCGAGCAGCTGCTGACGCTCGACGACCGCGAGCACCGCAGCACCTACTGCATCGTCGAGGCGACGGTTCCGCTGCAGCGCTACGTGGCGACCGTGACGCTCAAGCCGGTGACCGACGGTTGGCGCACCTTCTGGCACTGGGAGTCGACCTTCGCCACCCCGCCCGGGCAGGAGCGCGAACTGCGCGAGATGGTCGCCCGGGACGTCTACGAAGCCGGCTTCGAGAACCTGCGCCGGCACCTCAGGCTCGGCGCTGACCTGCGTGTCCCCGGTGCTGCGCCGATGCCGACGGCACTGCCGGTGCCGTGCCGCCGGGTCGTCGTGCGTTCCTACGGCGGACCGCAGGCGCTGCAGGCCGAGGCCGGCGAGGCCCGGCCGCCGGGGCCCGGCGAGCTGAGGCTGCGCCAGCGCGCGGCCGGCGTCAACTTCATCGACGTGTACCTGCGTCGCGGCTGGATCCCGGCCATGCTGCCGCTGCCCGGCACGCCCGGCGTGGAGGGCGCCGGCACCGTGCTCGATGTCGGCGAGGGGGTCACCGGCTTCCTGCCTGGCGATCGGGTCGCCTGGATGGGCCCCGAAGGCGGGGGCTATGCCAGCGTGCACACCGTCAGCGCCGAGCGCGTGGTGCGGCTGCCCGCGGCGGTCGAGGACGAGACCGCCGCTGCCCTGCTGCTGAAGGGGGTGACGGCGGACTACCTGCTGCGCGACCTCGGTCGCGTCCAGCCCGGGGCGCGCTGGCTCGTCCACGCCGCCGCAGGCGGGGTGGGGCTGTTGCTGTGCGCCTGGGCGCGGCGCCTCGGGGCCCGCGTCGTCGGCACGGTCTCGACCGAGGAAAAGGCGCGCCTGGCACGCGCGCACGGCTGCGAGCAGGTGATCGTCACGCCCGACTACCGGTTCGCCTCCACCGTGCGACGCCATTTCGGCGATGGCGCCGATGTCATCGTCGACGGGCTCGGCGATGCCGCGAGTGCCGAGAACTTCGAGGCCCTCGCGCCCTGCGGGCACTGGATCAGCCTCGGGCAGGCGAGCGGGCCGCTGCAGCCGCTCGACCCCAACCTGCTGGTGAGCAAGTCGGCCACGTTCTCGCGCCCGGTGGCTTTTGCCTATGTGGCTACCCAGGATCGTCTGGCCGAGCGCGCGCGGCGTGTGTGGGAGGCCTTGGCCGACGGCACGTTGATGGTCCCGCCGATCGAGCGCCACGCTCTCGACGCCGCAGCGCGTGCGCATGAACGGCTGGAGTCCCGCCGCACCGCCGGCGCGCTGGTGCTGGTGGCTTGAGGATGGCATTTCGGGGCAGGGAGATTTCATGATCCACGGCATGAACCACTTCACCATCACCGCCGAGGACCGCGCGCGCACGCTCGACTTCTACTGCGGGCTGCTCGGGCTGGTCGAGGGGCACCGGCCCGACCTGGGCTTTCCCGGGGCCTGGCTGTACGCGCCGGGTTCGGACCAGGCGGTGCTGCACATCTACTGGGACCGCCCGATGCCGGCCCAGCGCACGGGCGTCATCGACCACATGGCCTTCAGCGCCCGCAATCTGGCGGCGGTGAAGGCGCGCTTCGACGCCTGCGGCCAGGCCTACGACCTGCGCCAGCAGGCGGGCTCGGGCACCTGGCAGCTCTTCACCTTCGATCCCAACGGCGCGCGGGTCGAGCTGGATTTCGAGGCCGCCGAGACGGCCTGAAGCCCGCCCCGGCAGGGCGCTCGCGCGACGGGGCGCCGCTACACTGCCGCGCTTTCGGCTTACGGGGGGCCGTGGGCCCCGATCCTGTCTTGGAAAAGATCGTCACCCAGATCGCCGCCGAGCTGAAGGTCAGGCCGGCGCAGGTCCACGCGGCGGTGGCGCTGCTGGACGGCGGCGCCACCGTGCCCTTCATCGCGCGCTACCGCAAGGAGGCCACCGACGGCCTGGACGACGTGCAGCTGCGCGAGCTGCAGGCGCGCCTGGACTACCTGCGCGAGCTCGAGCAGCGCCGCGACGCGGTGCTCAGGAGCATCGAGGAGCAGGGCAAGCTCACCCCCGAGCTGCGCGCGGCGATCGAGGCCGCGCCCACCAAGCAGGAGCTCGAGGACCTGTACCTGCCCTACAAGCCACGCCGCCGCACCAAGGGCATGATCGCGCGCGAGGCCGGCATCGAGCCCCTGGCCGACCGCCTGTTCGCCGACCCGATGCTCGAGCCGCTACGCGAGGCGCAGGCCTTCGTCGCCGCCTACCCGGGCGGGAGCGCAGCGCTGGCCGAGGCCGGGTTCGCCGACGCGCTGGCCGTGCTCGACGGCGTGCGCGACCTGCTGTCCGAGCGCTGGGCCGAGGACGCCGTGCTCGTGGGCGCGCTGCGCGAGTGGCTGTGGGCCGAGGGCCTGCTGCGCAGCCGCCTGGCCGAGGGCAAGGACGGCGCCCACCCCGATGCGGCCAAGTACCGCGACTACTTCGACCACGCCGAGGCCATCCGCAGCGTGCCCAGCCACCGCGCGCTGGCGATCTTCCGCGGGCGGACGCAGGAGTGGCTGGACGCCCGCCTCGCGTTGGTTGAGCCGGAGACCGCCGCCGCGCCGCGCGCGCCCGCTCCCTCGCCGGCCGAGGGCCGCATCGCGCGCCACCTCGGCTGGGCCCACGCCCAGCGCCCGGGCGACGAGCTGATCCGGCGCACCGTGGCCTGGACCTGGAAGGTCAAGCTCTCGCTCAGCCTCGAGCGCGACCTGTTCGCGCGCCTGCGCGAGGAGGCTGAGGCCGTCGCGATCAAGGTCTTCGCCGACAACGTGCGCGACCTGCTGCTGGCCGCGCCGGCCGGCCGGCGCGTCGTCATGGGCCTGGACCCGGGCATCCGCACCGGGGTCAAGGTGGCGGTGGTCAGCGACACCGGCAAGGTGCTGGAGACCGCCACCGTCTACCCGCACGAGCCCCGCAACGATTGGGAGGGCGCGCTGCACGCGCTCGGGCGGCTGGTGGCCACGCACGGCGTCAGCCTGGTGGCCATCGGCAACGGCACCGCCAGTCGAGAGACCGACAAGCTCGCCGGCGAACTGCTGCAGCGCCTGCGCAAGCTGGCGCCGGATCTCAAGCTCGACAAGGTCGTCGTCAGCGAGGCCGGCGCCTCGGTGTACTCGGCCAGCGAGGTCGCGAGCCAGGAGCTGCCGGCGCTGGACGTGAGCCTGCGCGGCGCCGTCAGCATTGCGCGCCGGCTGCAGGACCCACTGGCCGAGCTCGTCAAGATCGACCCCAAGAGCATCGGCGTCGGCCAGTACCAGCACGATGTGAACCAGGGCGCGCTCGCGCGCACGCTGGACGCGGTCGTCGAGGACTGCGTCAACGGCGTCGGCGTGGACCTCAACACCGCCTCGGTGCCGCTGCTGGCGCGGGTGTCCGGCTTGTCGTCGTCGGTGGCGGCCGGCATCGTGCGCTGGCGCGACACGCACGGCGCCTTCCGCAGCCGCCAGCAACTGCTGGAGGTCGCCGGGCTCGGGCCCCGCACCTTCGAACAGGCGGCCGGCTTCCTGCGCATCCGCGACGGCGGGAACCCGCTGGACGCCACCGGCGTGCACCCCGAGACCTACCCCGTGGTGCAGCGCATGCTCGAGCGCACCGGGCGCCGCGTCGACGAGCTGATGGGGCACGCCGACGTGCTGCGGGCGCTGAAACCCGAGGCCTACGCCGACGAGCGCTTCGGCGCCATCACCGTGCGCGACATCCTCACTGAGCTCGAGAAACCCGGGCGCGACCCGCGGCCGGACTTCCGCGTCGCCCGCCTGGACGAGAACGTGACCGAGGTCAAGGACCTGAAGCCGGGCATGCTGCTCGAGGGCACGGTCAGCAACGTCGCGCAGTTCGGCGCCTTCGTCGACCTGGGCGTCCACCAGGACGGCCTGGTGCACGTCAGCCAGCTCAGCCACAAGTTCGTGAAGGACGCGCGCGAGGTGGTGCGCGCCGGGCAGGTGGTGAAGGTGCGCGTGCTCGAGGTGGACCTGGCGCGCCAGCGTATCGCGCTGACGATGAAGCTCGACGTCGCCGCAGGGCAGGGCGCCGACCGTGCCGGCGACAACCGCTTCCGCCCCGCGGCCCGGGGCGAGCGCGCCGGTGCCGGCCCCGGCGAGCGCCGCGCCGGCGAGGCGCAGGGCGCGATGGCCGCGGCCTTCGCGCGCCTGCAGACGCGGCGCTGAGGCGCCCCCGATTCCCCGAGGAGACCCCCGATGGACCCCAAGACCGTCCGCCCCGAGACCCTCAGCGCCCAGGCCCTGGGCTGGATCGACGAGGCCACGCGCGCCATCACGCCGCCGGTGCATGTCTCCTCGACCTACCTGCGCGACCCCGACAACGGCTACCGCAGCGGGCGCATCTACGCGCGCGCCGACAACCCGGCCTACGACCAGGCCGAGGCGGTGCTCGCGCACCTTGAGCAGGGCGCGCGGGCGATGCTGTTCGCCTCCGGGATGGCGGCGGCCACGGCGGTCTTCCAGGCCCTGGACCCGGGTGACCACGTGCTCGCGCCCAAGGTGATGTACTGGTCGCTGCGCAACTGGCTGATGACCTTCGCCACGCGCTGGGGGCTGCAGGTCGAGCTGATCGACATGACCTCGCCGCAGGCCGTGCAGGCCGCGGTGCGGCCCGGGCGCACGAAGCTGGTGTGGGTGGAGACCCCGGCCAACCCGCTGTGGACGGTGACCGACATCGCGGCCACGGCGGCGATCGCGCACGCGGCCGGCGCCCGCCTGGCGGTGGATTCGACCGTGGCCACGCCCGTGCTCACGCGGCCGCTCGCGCTTGGCGCCGACGTGGTGATGCACGCTGCCACCAAGTACCTCAACGGCCATTCGGACCTGGTCGCCGGCGCGCTGGTGACGCGCGCCGAGGACGAGTTCTGGACCCGGCTGCGCGCCGTGCGCGCCCAGGTGGGCGGCACGCTCGGCTCCTTCGAGGCCTGGCTGCTGCTGCGCGGCATGCGCACGCTGCACCTGCGCGTGCGCGCGGCCTGCGCCGCGGCCGAGCGCATCGCCCGGCACTTCGACGGCCACCCGCTGGTGGCCGAGGTGCTCTACCCCGGCCTGCCGAAGGCGCGGGGTTTCGAGGTGTCGGCGCGCCAGATGGAAGGCGGCTTCGGCGGCATGCTCTCCATCCGCGCCCGCGGCGGGCAGGCTGCAGCCATCGGCACCGCCGCGCACACCGCGCTGTGGAAGCGCGCCACCTCGCTCGGCGGGGTCGAGAGCCTGATCGAGCACCGCGCCAGCATCGAGGGCGCCGGCACCCCGGCGCCGGCCGACCTGCTGCGCCTGTCGGTGGGCATCGAGCACGCCGATGACCTGATCGCCGACCTGGAGCAGGCGCTCGCGCGGGCGCATGCCTGAGGAGACCGCCCATGAAGCTCATCGACGACATCACCCTGGACGCCGCCGGCATGGTGGCGCTGCGCCGCCGCATCCACGCCCATCCCGAGCTCGGGTTCGAGGAGCAGTTGACCTCGGACCTGGTGGCCGGGCAGCTGCAGGCCTGGGGCATCGAGGTGCACCGCGGCCTGGCGAAGACGGGCGTGGTGGGCCTGGTGCATGGCCGTGACGGCGGAGCCTGCGGCCGCCGCATCGGCCTGCGCGCCGACATGGACGCGCTGCCCATCCAGGAGCACAACACCTTCGCCCACGCCAGCCGGCACCCGGGCACCATGCACGCCTGCGGACACGACGGCCACACCACCATGCTGCTGGCGGCCGCGCGCCACCTGGCGGCCACGCGCGACTTCGACGGCACGGTCGTGCTCATCTTCCAGCCGGCCGAGGAAGGCCGCGGCGGGGCGCAGGCCATGGTCGCCGAGGGCCTGTTCGAGCGATTCCCGGTCGAGGCCGTCTTCGGCCTGCACAACTGGCCGGGCCTGCCTGCCGGCGCCATCGCCTTCAGCCCCGGGCCGGTCATGGCCGGGGGCAGCACCTTCAAGGTCACGGTGCGCGGCGTGGGCGCCCACGCCGCCATGCCGCACCGCGGGGTCGACCCCGTGGTGGTGGCCGCCCAGCTCATCCAGGCCTTCCAGACCATCGTCAGCCGCAACAAGAAGCCGGTGGACACGGCCGTGCTGTCCATCACCCTTCTGCAGGCGGGCGAGGCGATCAACGTGATCGCGCCCACCTGCACCATGGAAGGCACGGTGCGCACCTTCACCGCCGAGGTCATGGACCTGGTGGCCGAGCGCATGGAGGCCATCGCCCGCCACACCTGCGCGGCCTTCGGCGCCGAGTGCGACTTCGAGTTCACCCGCCGCGTGCCCGCCACCACCAACCACGAGCGCGAGGCCCGGTTCGCGGCCGAGGTCGCGCAGGAGGTGGTGGGCCCGGAGCTGGCCATCGCGCAGGAGGCGGTGATGCCTTCGGAAGACTTCTCCTACATGCTGCAGGTCTGCCCTGGCGCCTACGGCTTCATCGGCAACGGCGACGGCCTGCACCGCGAGATGGGCCACGGCGAGGGCCCCTGCACCCTGCACAACCCCAGCTACGACTTCAACGACGGGCTGATCCCCGTGGGCGCCAGCTACTGGGTGCATCTGGTGCAGCGCTGGCTGGGGCAGCCGCGGTGAGCCGCTGCTGCTGAGCCTGCGGTCTGGCGTGCGCTGACCGGGAAGGCCCACCCTGTGCAGGCCCTGCAGGTGCATGCCGGCCCTCGCGCCGCGGCCCGCCTTCGCGAGCAGGGGCTGCGCGCGCAGGACGTGCGGCTGTTGCCGGGCGCGGCGGGCGGGGCCAAGGGCCTGGTGCTCAACCCGCTGGACCGGTTCATCTTCGGCTCGTGGCTGGCCGCGGCGCCCCAGGTGGTGCACCTGGTGGGCGCCTCGATCGGCGCATGGCGCATGGCCTGCGCCTGCCTGCCCGACGCCGATGCGGCGCTCGCGCAACTGGCCGAGGACTATGTCACCCAGGCCTACGACCACGAACCCGGGCGCCAACCCACCGCCGCGGTGGTGAGCCGCGCCTTCGGGCAGAAGATCGAGGAGCGCCTGGGACGCCGCGCCGGCGACATCCTGTCCCACCCGCTGCGGCGCCTGCACGTGGTCACCAGCCATGGCCGTCACGTGCTGGCCCGGGCGGGGCGCCTGCGCACCCCGCTGGGGTATGCCGGGGCGTTTCTGGCCAACGCCTTGCACCGCCGCGCCCTGGGCGGCTGGCTGGAGCGGGTGGTGTTCAGCGACCCGCGCGACGCGCTGCCGCTGCCGCTGAAGGACTTCCCCACGCGGCAGGCCCGGCTGAACGCGCTCAACCTCGCGCCCGCCGTGCTGGCCAGTTGCTCCATCCCGTTCTGGCTCGAGGCCGTGCACGACATCCCGGGCGGCCCGCGCGGCGCCTACTGGGACGGCGGCATCACCGACTACCACCTGCACCTGCCCTATGCCGACATGGCCGATGGGTTGGTGCTGTACCCGCACTTCCAGTCCAAGGTGGTACCCGGCTGGCTGGACAAGCCCTGGCGCGCGCGCCACCGTGCCACGCCGGCGCTGGACAACCTGGTGCTGCTGTCGCCCAGCCCGGCCTGGGTGGCCACGCTGCCGGGCGCCAAGCTGCCCGACCGCAGCGACTTCAAGGCCTGGGGCGACGACCATGCCGGCCGCCAGCGCGCCTGGCGCCGAGCGCTGGCCGAGAGCGCGCGCCTGGCCGAGGAGTTCGCTCAGTGCGTCGACGCCGGGCGTGCGGTGCACGCGCTGCCGCTGTGACTGCGGCGCGGGCGGCGTGCCGGCGCCGCGCGGCCAGTGCTCGGATAAACTCCCGTGTTGTCGCCCACCCCTACAAGAGCGAGAAAGGCACCCTGGTTATGACACCGCGGACTACGCCGCCCGCCACCGCGCACTGACCGCCGGCCGCGCCGTCACGTCCCAGCCTTTTCCCGACTCCCACCCCTTCGAAGCGCGGCACCCGACCGCGCTTTTTCGTTTCCAGCTTCCCGAGGTGACCCGATGATCCAGATCACGCTGCCCGACGGCTCGCGCCGCGGCTTCGAACAACCCGTGACGGTGGCCGAGGTGGCCGCCTCCATCGGCCCCGGCCTGGCCAAGGCCGCGCTGGCCGGCAAGGTGGACGGCAGGCTCGTGGATACCAGCCACCGCATCGAGGCCGACGCCGCCCTGGCCATCATCACCGAGAAGGACGCGGACGGCCTGGAGGTGATCCGCCACTCCACCGCGCACCTGCTGGCCTATGCCGTCAAGGAGCTCTACCCCGAGGCGCAGGTCACCATCGGGCCGGTCATCGAGCACGGCTTCTACTACGACTTCGCCTACAAGCGCCCCTTCACGCCCGAGGACCTGGCGGCCATCGAGGCGCGCATGGCCGAGTTGGCGCGCAAGGACGAGCGCGTCGAGCGCCGCGTGCTGCCGCGCGACGAGGCGGTGGCCTACTTCAAGGGCCTGGGCGAGCACTACAAGGCCGAGATCGTCGGCAGCATCCCCGCGGGCGAGGACGTGTCGCTCTACCGCGAGGGCGGCTTCGAGGACCTGTGCCGCGGCCCGCACGTGCCCAGCACGGGGCGCCTGAAGCACTTCAAGCTCATGAAGGTGGCCGGCGCCTACTGGCGCGGCGACCACCGCAACGAGATGCTGCAGCGCGTCTACGGCACCGCCTGGGCGAGCAAGGACGACCTGCAGAAGTACCTCACCATGCTGGAGGAGGCCGAGAAGCGTGACCACCGCCGCCTGGGCCGCGAGCTCGACCTCTTCCACGTGGACGACCACGCGCCCGGCGTCGTGTTCTGGCATCCCAAGGGCTGGACGGTGTGGCAGGGCGTGGAGCAGTACATGCGCCAGGTCTACCGCGACAACGGCTACCTGGAGGTCAAGGGCCCGCAGATCCTGGACAAGGCGCTGTGGGAGAAGACCGGGCACTGGGACAAGTACCGCGACAACATGTTCGTCACCGAGAGCGAGAAGCGCGACTACGCCCTCAAGCCGATGAACTGCCCGGGCCACATCCTGATCTTCAAGCAGGGCATCAAGAGCTACCGCGACCTGCCGCTGCGCTACGGCGAGTTCGGGCAGTGCCACCGCAACGAGCCCACCGGCGGCCTGCACGGCATCATGCGCGTGCGCGGTTTCACCCAGGACGACGGCCACATCTTCTGCACCGAGGACATGATCCTCGACGAGTGCGTGGCCTATACCGAGCTGCTGCAGAAGGTCTACGCCGACTTCGGCTTCACCGACATCCTCTACAAGGTGGCCACGCGCCCGGCCGCGCGCATCGGCTCCGACGAGATCTGGGACAAGGCTGAGCACGCGCTGATGGAGAGCCTGCGTCGCTCGGGCGTGGAGTTCGTCATCGCGCCGGGCGACGGCGCCTTCTACGGCCCGAAGATCGAGTACACGCTCAAGGACGCCATCGGCCGGCCCTGGCAGTGCGGCACGATCCAGGTGGATTTCTCCATGGCGGAGCGCCTGGACGCCGAATACGTGGCCGACGACGGCTCGCGCCGCCACCCGGTGATGCTGCACCGCGCCATCGTCGGCAGCCTCGAGCGATTCATCGGCATCCTGATCGAGCAGCACGCCGGCGCGCTGCCCGTCTGGCTGGCCCCGCAGCAGGCCGTGGTGTGCCCGATCACTGACGCGCAGCGCGAATACGCCGAGGAAGTGGCGAAAATGCTGCAGAAACAAGGAGTTAGGGCCTCGATCGATGGCCGCAACGAGAAAATCAACTATAAAATCCGGGAGCACTCGTTGCAAAAGGTCCCGTACATCCTCGTCGTAGGCGACAAGGAGAAGGCAAGCGGGGCCGTGGCGGTGCGCGCGCGGGGGCCGGTCGACCTCGGCGTGATGCCCCTGGCAGACTTCAGCGCGAAGATCGCCGCGGACATCGCCCGTAAAGCCTGAGCCCCCTCGTGCGCGCCGCTGTCCGGATGACATGCGGCTCCTCTTGCCTTGGAGCTGCGCCGAGGGGTTGACACCATCGCTACCTTCATGGATCGCCGCGTCCCGAATGCGGAGCGCAAGCACAGGCTCAACAGAGAGATCATGGCGCCGCAGGTGCGGCTCAACGGCGTCGAGAACGAGCCGCTGGGCATCGTCAGCCTGATGGACGCCCTGCGAATGGCGGGCGAGCTTGACGTCGATCTGGTCGAGATCGCGGCCGCGGCCGACCCCCCGGTCTGCCGGCTCATGGACTACGGCAAGTTCAAGTACCAGGAGCAGAAGAAGGCCGCCGAGGCCAAGGCCAAGCAGAAGGTCATCGAGATCAAGGAAGTCAAGTTCCGCCCCGGCACTGACGAGGCCGACTACCAGATCAAGATGCGCAACCTGCGGCGCTTCATCGCCGATGACGGCGACAAGGGCAAGGTCACTCTGCGATTCCGCGGGCGCGAGATCACCCACCAGGAGATCGGCATGCGCCTGCTCGAGCGCATCCGCGACGAGCTCGCCGACGTCTCCGTCGTCGAGAACATGCCCAAGCTCGAGGGGCGGCAGATGATCATGGTGCTTGCGCCCAAGCGGCGCTGATGCGCGGCGCCTTCCCCAGCCCCGGCGTCCCGGTTTTTGACGCACAATAGAGGGCTTTGCGGCGTGACCGGCTCCAGCCCGGCGTGCCGTGTTCCCAGAAGCCGAAGCAGGCTCCCAAGCACCGCGCCACCCGGCCGGTCGCCTGCCCAGGTGTCCAACAACAGGAGCAGTCATGCCCAAGATGAAGACCAAGAAGAGCGCGGCCAAGCGGTTCCGCGTTCGCCCCGGCGGCACCGTCAAGCGCGGCCAGGCCTACAAGCGCCACATCCTCACGAAGAAGAGCACCACGCGCAAGCGCCACCTGCGCGGGCCGGCCAACGTGCACGAGACCAACATGGGCCACATCGCCGCGATGCTGCCCTTCGCCGGTCTGTGACCCCCACGCCTCGCTGAAGAAGGAGCACAGCCATGCCTCGCGTCAAACGTGGTGTCACCGCGCACGCCCGCCACAAGAAGATCCTCGCCCTGGCCAAGGGCTTCCGCGGTCGCCGCAAGAACGTCTTCCGCATCGCCAAGCAGGCGGTGATGAAGGCCGGGCAATACGCCTACCGTGACCGCCGCACCCGCAAGCGCGTCTTCCGCGCGTTGTGGATCGCCCGCATCAACGCCGCCTCGCGCGAGCTCGGCGTGAGCTACAGCAAGTTCATGGCCGGCCTGAAGAAGGCGCAGATCGACATCGACCGCAAAGTCCTGGCCGATCTCGCCGTCAAGGACCCGGCGGCCTTCGGCAGCATCGTCGCCAAGGTGAAGGCCCAGTTGGCCTGACACGCGCGCCGGCGCCGCCGGCGCTTGCGATGTCCGCGGAGGCCGTCACCTGTGTGGCGGCCTCTTTTCGTTGGGGCGCGACCCGCCCACTGAATCCGGCTTGTCCGACACGCTGTCCATGAACGACCTCGACGCGATGCAGGCCCAGGCCGCAGCCGATTTCGCCGCGGCCCCCACGGCCGCCGAACTGGAGAACGCCAAGGCGCGCTACCTGGGCAAGGCCGGCCGCGTGACCGAGCTGCTCAAGGGCCTGGCCGCGCTGCCGCCCGAGGAGAAGAAGACCCGCGGTGCCGAGATCAACCGCCTGAAGGCTGGCATCGAGGCGGCACTGCAGGCGCGGCGCGAGGCGCTGGCGCAGGCCGAGCTCGAGGCGCAGCTGAAGGCACAGGCGCTGGACGTCACGCTCCCCGGCCGCCAGCGCGGCACGGGCGGCCTGCACCCGGTCAGCCGCACTATCGAGCGCATCGAGGCCATCTTCGCCTCGATGGGCTTCGACGTCGCCGAGGGCCCCGAGATCGAGACCGACTGGATGAGCTTCACCGCGTTGAACAACCCGGAGAACCACCCCGCGCGCTCGATGCAGGACACCTTCTACGTCGACGTGAAGGACGCCGAAGGCTGCTGGCTGAACCTGCGCCCGCACACGAGCCCGATGCAGGTGCGCTACGCGCGCGCCCACGCTGCGGCGCACGCCGGCACCGAGCCCATGCCCGAGATCCGCGTCATTGCCCCGGGCCGCACCTACCGTGTCGACAGCGACGCCACGCACTCGCCGATGTTCCACCAGTGCGAGGGCCTGTGGATCGGCGAGCACATCAGCTTCAAGGACCTGAAGGTCGTCTTCACCGACTTCCTGCGCCGCTTCTTCGAGGACGACGGCATCCAGACGCGCTTCAGGCCGAGCTACTTCCCCTTCACCGAGCCCAGCGCCGAGATCGACATGATGTTCGCCTCGGGTCCGCTGAAGGGCCGCTGGCTCGAGCTGGCGGGCTCGGGCCAGGTGCACCCCAACGTCGTGCGCAACTACGGCCTCGACCCGGAGCGCCACATCGGTTTCGCCTTCGGCATGGGCCCGGACCGGCTGACGATGCTGCGTTACGGCGTGGGTGACCTGCGCCTGTTCTTCGAGAACGACCTGCGCTTCCTGGCGCAGTTCCGCTGAGGCGGGGACAACAGATGCAATTCCCTGAATCCTGGCTGCGCGAGTTCTGCGATCCGCCGCTGTCCACGCAGGCGCTGGCCGACCTGCTGACCATGGCCGGCATGGAGGTCGAGGAACTGCACCCCGTGGCGCCGCCCTTCAGCCGTGTCGTGGTGGGCGAGATCGTCGAGGCGGTGCAGCACCCCAACGCCGACAAGCTGCGCGTGTGCAGCGTGGCCGCCGGCGCGCACTCGGCTGCCGGGCTACTGCAGATCGTCTGCGGGGCCCCGAACGCGCGCCCCGGCATCCGCGTGCCGCTGGCGCTCGTCGGCGCCGAGCTGCCCCCGGGGCCTGACGGCAAGGCCTTCAAGATCGGGGTTGGCCGCCTGCGCGGGGTCGAGAGCCACGGCATGCTGTGCTCGGCGCGCGAGCTCAAGCTCTCCGACGACCACGGCGGCCTGCTCGAGCTGGCTGCAGACGCGCCCGTGGGCGAGGACGTGCGCCAGGTGCTGGCGCTCGACGACACCGTCTTCACGCTCAAGCTCACGCCCAACCTCGGGCACGCGCTCAGCGTGTATGGCATCGCCCGCGAGGTGGCCGCGCTCACCGGCGCGCCGCTGAAGGCGTCGGCCATGGCACCAGTGGTGCCCGCCCATGCCGACCGCCTGCCTGTGGAGGTTCTGGCGCGCGACCTCTGTGGCCGTTTCTCGGGCCGCATCGTGCGCGGCGTCGACACCACGGCCCAGACGCCTGCCTGGATGGTCGAGCGCCTGGCGCGCTGCGGGCAACGCTCGGTGACGGCGCTGGTGGACATCTCGAACTACGTCATGTTCGAGGTTGGCCGGCCCTCGCACATCTTCGATCTCGACAAGATCCACGAGCGCCTGATCGTGCGCTGGGGCCGCGCCGGCGAGACGCTGAAGCTGCTCAACGGCAACACGATCGAGGTCGACGAGCAGGTGGGCGTCATCGCCGACGCGCAGTCGGTGGAGTCCCTGGCGGGCATCATGGGCGGCGACGCCACCGCCGTCAGCGACAGCACCCGCAACGTCTACGTCGAGGCCGCCTTCTGGTGGCCCGAGGCCGTGTCCGGCCGGTCGCGGCGCTACAACTTCGCCACCGACGCCGGCCACCGTTTCGAGCGCGGCGTCGACCCGGCGCTCACCGTCGAGCACATCGAGCGCATCACCCAGCTCATCCTGCAAGTCTGCGGCGGCCAGGCCGGCCCGATCGACGACCAGGTGCTGGCCCTGCCCGAGCGGCCGCCGGTGACGCTGCGCGTGGAGCGCGCCGCCAAGGTGCTGGGCATGCCGCTGACGCAGGCGCAGTGCGCCGACGTCTTCACGCGCCTGGGGTTGCAGCACAGCGAGGCCGACGGGCGCATCACGGTCACGCCGCCGAGCTGGCGCTTCGACCTCGCGATCGAGGAAGACCTGATCGAGGAGGTCATCCGCGTCATCGGCCTGCACCACCTGCCGACCACCCCGCCGCAGGCGCCGGTGACGGTGCGCGCGCTGCCCGAGACGCGGCGCAGCGCCCATGCCCTGCGGCGCACGCTGGCCGGCCTCGGCTACTTCGAGACCATCAACTTCAGCTTTGTCGAGGAGCGCACCGAGCACGAACTCGCCGGCAACCCCGACCCGATCCGCGTGCTGAACCCCATCGCCGCGCCGCTGGCGGTGATGCGTTCCTCGCTGCTGGGCAGCCTGGTGGGCGTGCTCAAGACCAACCTCGCGCGCAAGGCGCCGCGGGTGCGGGTGTTCGAGGTGGGCCGCGTGTTCCGGCGCGACGCTTCCGTCCGCGACGGCGACCTCTGCGTGGCCGGCGTGGCGCAGCCCGTGCGCGTGGCCGGCCTGGCCTGGGGCTCGGCGCAGGCGCTGCAATGGGGTGAGCGCGAGCGTACGGTCGACTTCCACGACCTGAAGGGCGACGTCGAGTCCCTGCTCGCGCCGCGCGTGGCGCGTTTCGTGCCAGACACCCACCCGGCCCTGCACCCGGGGCGCTGCGCCCGGGTCGAGCTCGACGGCCGCGTCATCGGCCACCTGGGCGAACTGCACCCGAAGTGGCGCCAGGCCTACGAGCTGCCCACAGCCCCGCTGCTGTTCGAGTTCGACCTCGATCCGCTGCTCGCGCGAGCGCTGCCAGCCTTCCAGCCGCTGCCGCGTCAGCAGGCCGCCACGCGTGACCTGGCCCTGGTCGTCGGCGACGGCGTTGCCCATGATCGCCTCATGGAGGCTCTGCGGGACGACCCGCAGGGCATCGTGCGCTCGGCCATCTTGTTCGACATCTTCAAGCCCGCTGAGCCCGGGGTCGGCATCGGAGCGGGCGAGCGCAGCTTCGCGGTGCGCCTGGAGATGCTGGACGACGAGGCCACGCTGACCGACGAACGCATCGACGCCGCGGTGGCTGCGGCGCTGCAGCGCGCGGGGGCAGCCTGCGGCGCCCGCCTGCGCGCCTGAAGCCAAGGAGAGCTGGTCTTGAACCCCGACGATCGTTTCGCGCCACCGGCCCTCGCGCTTGCCTCGCTGGAAACCCCGACGCTGACCAAGGCCGACCTGGCCGAGCTGCTGTTCGACCGCATCGGCCTGAACAAGCGCGAATCCAAGGACATGGTCGAGGCCTTCTTCGAGATCGTGCACGGATCGCTGGTCCAGGGCCAGGACGTCAAGCTCTCGGGCTTCGGCAACTTCAACATCCGGCGCAAGGCGCCGCGGCCCGGGCGCAACCCGCGCACCGGCGAGTTGGTCCCCATCGACGCACGCCAGGTCGTGACCTTCCACGCCAGCCTGAAGTTGAAGGCCCTGGTCCAGGGCGAGGTGCCGCCCTCGGGCGAATTCGAGTAGAGTCAGTGCCCCGCGCGCGCATCGCGCGCCGCCGCTGACGGGCCCGCCCGGGGCCTGCCTCCTCCCCACGCACCACGGTCATGGACAAGACCCAGGGCCCCCTGCCCGAGATCCCGGCCAAGCGCTACTTCACCATCGGTGAGGTGGGCGAGTTGTGCGGCGTCAAGCCCTACGTGCTGCGCTACTGGGAGCAGGAGTTCACGCAACTGCGCCCGGTCAAGCGCCGCGGCAACCGGCGCTACTACCAGCACCACGAGGTGCTGCTGATCCGCCGCATCCGTGATCTGCTGTATGAGCAGGGTTTCACGATCAGCGGGGCGCGCAACCGGCTGGCCGCCGGCGGCGCCGTGGCGGGCGAGGCTGCGGCGTCATCCACCGGTGCCACCGCCGATCGCCTGCCGGCCGGGGCTGGCGCCACTGCGTCGGCAGCCTCCATGCTCGCCGTCGCCGTGGCGCACGCCGCCGCCGCGAGCCCGCCCTCGGCCTCCGTGCCGCTCGAGGACCTGCCGGGCCTCACCGACTCAGCCCCCTGGAGCGAAGGCCTGCTGCGCCGCGAGTTGCTCTCCATCCGCCAACTGCTCGAAGTTTGATCCCAAGCCGCCGGGTCCCCCGCGGCCGGTTATACTCTTGGGCTTCGTCGGGGTGTAGCGCAGCCTGGTAGCGCACTTGCATGGGGTGCAAGGGGTCGCGAGTTCGAATCCCGCCACCCCGACCAAAGAAATCAACGGGTTAGCTCTCAAAAGGGGCTAACCCGTTGTCCTTTGTGGGCCTGCCGGCGACAGAATCGGCGACAGAATGGCTCCGCTGCTCAGGCGTGTCGTGGCTGGACTTGACTCGCCTTGAGATGACGCGGGACTGTCGATGGGGACCACTGCATGAGCAGACCTGTGAGTTCCGGCAGCCAGCCGGCCTACCTGCCGTTCCCGCTCGCACTGGAGCGACTGCGCAAGCGGCTGGGCGCCAGCCCGCACGAGGTCGCGGCATGGTTGTTCCTCAGCAGCCGAACCAGGGCCCGTCCTGAAGGCATGCCGGCGCAGAGCGAAAGCGCTCTCACGCCAGGCCCTGAGCGCGGTGATCTGCGCGCCTACCTCCATGTCAACGAGCTCGAGGATCCGCCCAGATTCAGCTTCGACCCCCTGTTGCCTGACACGGCGTCCGCCCCCCTCGACTACCTGGCCCCGCTGGCGGCCTGCTGGTTTCGTCGCGAGGATCTCGACCGCTTCGTGCCTGAAGACAGGTTCATCACGGGCAGTGACTTGGTGGCGCGATGGTCTGGGGTGGCTGACCTCGACGTCGGTGCATTCATCCGGGCGAAGATTCTCGAATCCCGCTTACAGGACCTGCACCCGATCACCGGCGGCACGCGGGCAGCGCTGCCTTCTGACCCGACATTGCCGACCATGGAGACCGGCTTGTTCGCGGTGTCCGAGATCGAGGCTATCGAACGCGAGGATCTGGCCTTGGAGGGCAGGGGACAGCTTCCTGCCGCGGGAGCGCCGGCGCGTGAGGTCAAGGAGAGTTCCTTTGAACGCCGGGAGCGCTTGATCAAGGCCGTTGCCGTTGAGCGGGGCCAAGGCACCAGGAACTTCCTGATGGTGGTCGCGAAACGCGAGGGCATATCGAAGGCCCGACTTCAACAGTTGATCACGCTGCCCAAGTCGCCCAAGGACGGGGCAGGCCCGCGATGGTCAGACCCTTTCTCTCTCGCGAGCAAGTCTTTCCCGGCGCGTCGAAAAACCCAACGCTGACAGTTACTTGGGGCTCCCTGGAGGCCGCCGCTTTACAAGCTAGCCCCTATCTCGGGCCCACTGGAGCCTCGTTTCCAGCGAGGTTCCGAGATGCGCAATGCCCTCCTCAGACGGCCTGAAGTCCTGCGACGCAGCGGTGACGGACGGTCCACGCTCTACGTCCGGATCGACCAGGGTCTTTGGACCCGGCCTGTTGCCCTGGGGCCGAGGGCCGTGGCCTGGCCCGAAAGCGAGGTCGACGCGCTGATCTCCGCGCGCATCGCTGGCCAGGACCCCCAGCAGATCCGCGAGCTGGTCGACCGACTGCACGCCCAGCGCCGGGCGCTGACGGTCTGCTGAAGGGGGATGTGGAAATGACAAGTCCATCGTCCCCGGGGGCGCAATCCCCTGAAACCGCAGAAACCACCACGCCGGCGGGTTCTGTCGACAACACCGGCTTCATGTCGGTCGTGTTCGGCGACCTTCCCGGCGCTCAGCGGCCCATCGTGGTCGGCGTGAAGGGGCGCATCAATGCACAGACGCGATGGCCTGCAGGCGACGCGTGGGAGCCGTCGCTCGACATCGCCGACGCCAGCCGCAACTGGTACTTCACGCTTTCGACCTACACCCCGG
This sequence comes from Rubrivivax sp., assembly GCA_044375195.1. Classification (GTDB taxonomy): domain Bacteria; phylum Pseudomonadota; class Gammaproteobacteria; order Burkholderiales; family Burkholderiaceae_C; genus Rubrivivax. The sequence continues at coordinate 117,664 of JBILNB010000006.1, forward strand.
TCGATGGCGGCTACCGCCGGCGCAAGACCCAGTTCGCGCAGGCCTTCGGTGTCATGCTCGATGACATTGGCACCAAGGCATCCCCACGCGAGCGTCTTGACGCCTGCCCGCCGAGCTACGTCATCGAGACCAGCCCCGGCAACTTCCAAGTGGGCTACCTGTTCGACGAACCCTGCGCCGACCTCGAGCGGGTCGAGGCTCTGCAGGAGGCGCTGGTAGCCGCTGGCTTGTGCGATCCCGGCGCCAAAGGGCCCTCTGCCCGGATCGGTCGCCTACCGGTTGGTTGCAACGGAAAGTACGACCCGCCACACGCGTGCCGACTCGTCGAATGGCAACCGCAGCGCCGCTACAGCATCGACGAAATCGTCGAGCGACTGCAGCTCGTGCCCGCAGAGAAGACCGACTCCGGTTCAAAGCGCCGCAAGCGCAGCCGCGCCGAGGCGATCGATGCCAATGCCGACGGCAGTGACGTCCATGTTCCAAGGGGCGCCGAAAACCCGGTGCTGCAAGCCTTGCGGGCGCGTGGCCTTTACAAGCGTCAAATCGGGGCTGGGCGTCATGAGGTGACCTGTCCGTGGGTGCAGGAGCACACCGATCAGCTGGATCACGGTGCGGCCTACTTCGAGCCGAACGAGCTCTACGCCCTCGGCGGCTACAAGTGCCAGCACGGTCATTGCGGCGACCGACGCATCGGCGCCTTGCTGGAGTTCCTGGAGGTGCCGACCAGCCAGGCACGGCACAAGCCGACGATTCGGGTGACTGCAGGCACCTTGCACCGGGTGGTCGACGCTGCCGAGCGGGAGCTCGCTTCGGCGGGCGGGCATTACCAGCGCGGCGGCATCGTCGTCAGTGTCCAGACCGATCCCGGCACGGGCGACACCGCCATCAAGCCCACGTCGGCCAATGCACTGACGCGCGCGCTGTCGGCCATCGCCACGTGGGAGAAGTTCGACGCCCGGCGGGCAGAGTTCGTTCTGGCCGATCCGCCGTCCCGCCACGTGAACGTTCTGTTCGACGCCGATGGCTACAAGCACCTGCCGGTGCTGCGAGGCATTGCGCGGCAGCCCTACCTGCGAGATGACGGCAGCCTGATGCGCAGAGCAGGTTACGACTCGCACAGTGGCATGTATGGCGCGTTCGCCGGGGGTGAGTTCTCGGTACCGGACAGCCCGACACGACAGCAGGCTGAGGCTGCTCTGATCGAGCTGGAAGCGCTCCTCGCGGAATTCAGCTTCAGTGCCCCGCATGACCGAGCGGCGGCGCTCGGAGGAATGCTCACCGCCACCATCCGCGCCGCCCTGCCGGCTGCGCCGATGTTCCACGTCCGGGCGCCGCAGATCGCCTCGGGCAAGAGCTACCTTTGTTGCCTGATCGCTGCTTTCGCCGGGCCTGCCACGCCGTCGGCCTATGCCTTCCCGACCACCGAGGAGGAAGCTGCCAAGCTGATGCTGGCCGCGCTGCTGGAGTCGCCAGCAGTTCTGATGTTCGACAACCTGACCACCGACCTGACGCCATTCAAGCCGCTGTGTTCGGCACTTACCGAGGAGTACCTGACCGGCCGACTGCTCGGCTACTCCAAGACCTCGACCGTGCCTACGCGCACCCTGATGCTCAGCTCCGGCAACAACGTCGGGCCGGTACGCGACATGACGCGGCGCTGCGTGACGATCACGCTCGACCCGAAGTGCGAGACACCGGCCAGCCGGACGTTCAACGCAGACCCGCTCGATACGGTGCGCGCCCAGCGTGGACGCTTCGTATCGCTGGCCCTGACGGTCATCCGTGCATACCTCTGCGCGGGCAGCCCGCCCCAGGGTTACCGTGCCTTGGGCAGCTACGGCGCATGGTCACGCCTGGTGCGTGGGGCGCTGATGTGGCTCGGACAGCCGGACCCGGCGACAGCGGTGTTCGAAGCCATGTCCGAAGACCCGGACCGTGACCTGCTCGGCCGTCTGCTCATGGCGTGGCGTCGCGAGTTCGGCACCGACCGCGTGGGCGTGCGCGAGCTGGTTGCACGGGCGACAGACTGGCAGAGCCGCGGCAGCGAACTCAAGGAGGTGATCCATGAGATCGCAGACGAGCGTGGTGAGATCAACCGGCGGCGGCTCGGCCGCTGGGTGGCCAGGCACCAAGGCATGGTGGCCTATGGCCTGCGCCTGGAGCGTGAGCCCTCCAAGACCTGCGGCAGCGAGCGCTGGAAGTTGGTGGTTATTCCGGTTTCGGGGGTTGGCGCCGGTGACTCTGCAGAAAGTGTCGGTGGCGTTGCTGACGACGTGGAGGTGTTCTGAACATGGACGCCCGCGAACTTCTGCATCAGTTCGACGCCGCCGGCATCACGGTCGTGGCTGAGGCTGGAAATCTCATCGTGCGACCCGCCAGCACGCTGACCACGGCACATCGCCAGGCCTTGCGCGCCGCCAAGCAGGAGCTGCTGTTGCTGCTGGCCCCTGTGGGTGACAGCAGCCGCCTGGAGGAGTTCGAGGAGCGCGCCGCCATCATGGAGTTCGAAGGCGGCCTGAGCAGGTCCGAGGCGGAGGCAGCCGCGCGCGAATGGGTCAGACACATGCACCAGCTGGACGGGACCAAACCCGCCAAACCCGTGAAACCCCTGAATGGGAGCCGACATGGCACCTGAAAAAGCAGGCCATCTACAGGAGGGCAACACAGTGAGCACCGGCAGGACGAACAGAGGACGTTTTGCGGCAGGCTGCAGCGGAAATCCAGCGGGCCGTCGCCCCGGCAGCGGCAAGATCGGCGCGCTGAGGCAGCAGATCGAGGGAGCAGTACCCGGCATCGTGCAGGCCATGGTCAGCCGCGCCTTGGAGGGGGACCCTGGGGCGGCGCGGCTGCTGATGGAACGGGCGATTCCAGCGCTGCGACCGGTGGAAGAGCCTGTGGTCGTCGATCTGCCTGGGACTTCCCTGGCCGACCAGGGCCGCGCTGTCCTGGCCGCTGTAGGTGCGGGCGAGCTGGCACCTGCTCAGGCTGCAACCCTTTTGGCCGGTCTGTCCACCATGGCCAGGCTGTTAGAAACGGACGAGCTGGCCGCACGCGTGGCCGCGCTGGAGGCCTCACATGCGAAGAAGCCTTGAGGGCCGTGTGGCAGACCTGGAAGCCCGAGTGCCAGCGCGTGACGGTCCTTGGATGATCTGGCGGACCGTGCGTGCGCCTGATGAGTTGGGCCTGCCGATCTGGCAAGCCCAGGCGCAAGGCAGGGCATTCACCCGTCGCGACGACGAGTCCGAGCAGACCTTTCGGGCGCGCGTCAACGAGGCGATGGCTCGCGACGGTGGCCTCGCCGCGGTTCGGGTGCTGGCCGACGTCCGGAGGGCGGCATGAGCGCGCCGGGCCGCCCCAAGGGCTCATCCCGAAGCACGCAGTGCGGAGGGTAGTCCAGTGAGCACTGCGCGGCCGCAGCGCCGTATCGCGGGCCTGGAAGCGCTGGCCCCCGCGCATCAGTCGCCGATGTGCATCCTGATCGTCGGCATGGCACCCCCAGGGCGCGAGTGGATGCCAGAGGAGTTCTCCCTTCCCGACGGGTCGCACCTGCGCCGCGATGTGGGCGAGGATCAGTTCGCCTTCGAGGCGCGTGTCCGCTCCGCCGCCGTTGCCATGCTGACCGGCGGTGCCCGCGTGGCGATCGCCGTCGCGGTCGATGGTAGAGAGTGCCGCGACGAAGCGGAGCCGAACCGTTGATCGAAAACAGCAGTCCGGCGGCGTGGTGCTCCCGTCTGAGAAGGTTCTGGCCGCCAGCGCTGATCTGCGCTTGCGCAACCGTCACTGAGCTACTTCGGTGCCCTTTCGGCAAGTATTGCCGCAGCGCGTGTCTGCCAACCCTTGCCGCTGGCCCGCCACAGGGCGAGCACCTGCGGGTCCAGGCGCAGGGTTACCGGCTGTTTGGGGGTCGGCACGGGGGGGCGACCGCGCCGGACCAGTTTGTCGCCTTCGTACAGGTCGGCCTCACGCACCCAGACCTCGGTTATCTCGGGCGCTTCGTCAGGGTCCACCAAGTGCGGGGATGAGGACTTGTGTTTCGCGGGCATTTGCTTTCCTCATGCTGATGATGCGGCGTGCGTCGCCTCGTTGCGTCCAGACCACCATGACCACGCGGGCATCCAGCCAACCCGCAGTGACGAAGCGCGGCTCGCCGTAGTCGTGCCGGTCATCCGCGCGAGTCAGGTGCCTACCGAGAAACACCTCTACAGCACGCTCGAAGTCGAGGCCCCGCTCAGCCAGCGCAGCCGCCCGTTTGGCAGGGTCGAACTCGATGCGCATCAGATTTAATGTACATCGAATATCTGGTCCGTGCCGCTCTGTGGGGAGAAGGCAGGCGGGCAGACCGGCGAAAGCACCCGGAGTCGGCCTGAAACCTTCGGTGCTGTGGATTCATCCAGATCACCTGGTGAGCTATCTGGGCAAGAGACTTCGCGCTGGATCGGCTCTCCAGCCGATTTCGACACCGTTCATTCGAAGGAGGTCACCTTGCCCCTCGAGAGACTCCGCGCCACCGTTTCAGGTGGGATGAAGCAGCACGCGTACCTGCTCGTGATGGCCGCGTTCGTCGTTCTGCTCGCACCCCCGGCCCGCGCCGACTACGACCCCGGCGTCACCTGGCTCGAGCGCGTGCACGAGTTGCACGTGCGGGCCGATGCCAGCTACGTCAAGACCACGCACCTCCTGCTGCGCATCGGCACCGAGGCCGCGGTGGAGGAAAACGCCGAGCGACGAATCCGCTACAGCGGCTCCCTCGAAACCCTGGACGTGCTGGAGGCCTGGACGATCACGCCCGACGGGCGCCGGGTCGCTGTCGCGCCCGACCGCATCCGCACGATGGAATCCACCGACGAGGGCCAGGCGGAGTTCAGCGACCAGCAGGTGCGCGTGGTCATCTTCCCGGCCGTGACCGCGGGGGCACGGCTGCACCTGCGCTACCGCATCACCGTGCACACGACGCACTTCCCCGGGCACATGACCTGGAGCCTGCACTACCCGCCCGGTGTCCGCTACGACGACGCCCGCGTCCACATCAGCCACGACCCCGCCATCGCGCTGAAGGTGGGCACGCGACAGCTTGCGGGCGGCCGGGTCGCTGCGCTCGACACCGACGCGCCTGACACCGTGCGCTACGCCTTCACCTTCCGCCAGCCGGTGGCCCACCCACCCGAGACCGGGCGCGTGGACCCGGCGGACTTCGCCCCCTTCGTGCATGTCACGAGCTTTGCCGACCGTGCCGCACAGGCGGCCGCCTACCAGGCCGCGGCGCGGCCCAAGGCCGAGCCCACGCCGCAGATCCGCGCGCTGGCGGCCGAGCTCACGGCCGGCGCCGCCACCGATCGCGAGAAGGTGCGGCGCCTGTACCAATGGGTCAGCCGCAACATCCGCTACGTGGCGCTGAACATCGACGTCGGCGGCTTGGTGCCCCGCCCGGCGCAGGCCGTGCTGGATCACCGCTACGGCGACTGCAAGGACCATGTCGTGCTGCTGGAGGCGCTGCTGCGCGCGGCCGGCATCGAAAGCAGCCCGGCGCCGGTCAACGCCGGTATGGCGATGAAGCTGCCCGAACTGGCGATCTGGACGCCCTTCAACCACGTCATCCTGCACGTCACCGGTCTGGACCTGTACCTGGATTCCACCGCCCGGTTCGCGCCGATGGGCACGCTGCCCGACTGGGTGATGGACAAGCCCGTGCTGCTGACGGCCAGCGGGCGCCTGGCGCGCACGCCGCGCACCACCCCCAAGTTAAACCAGACCCTCACCCGGGTGTGGATGGACCTGACCCCGGAAGGCGGGGTGCGCGGCCGCTCGGTGGCCGTGATGCAGGGGCCCGAGGAGGTGGACTCGCGCTCGGCCCAGTACGACCACATCGGCACCCCGCCGCAGGACACGGTGCGCGACATCCTGGGGCGCTTCGGCGAGACGGGCACCGGCCGCATCGAATCCGGCGACCCGCTGGACCTGGGCAGCGCCTGGGAGGTGCGCGCCAGCTTCCAACTCGACCCCGTGGTCAACGTGCCCGGCCCGAGCGCGATGACCATCCCGGTGGGCGTGGCCCCGGGTCTGGTGCGGGGCATGGCCACGTCCAGCCAGCCCACCCAGCGCCGCTTCGACCGCTATTGCCTGTCGTGGCAGCACCGGGAGGAGATCGAGCTGCGCCTGCCGCCGCGGGTGCAGATCACCCGTATCCCGGCTGGCACGCGCTTCCAACGCGGCCCGCTGCGCTACAGCGCCACCTACCGCCGCACCGGCCAAGTGGTCTCGATCACGCGCGAACTGGCCGCCGATCGCCCCAGCCACACCTGCAACGCCAGCGACGACGCCGACTGGGCCGCCTTGCTGCGCGTGTTGCAGCGGGACTTGCGGGGGCAGATCTTTCTGAGGTGACGGGTCTGGGCTGTTTATCAGGGCCGAAGGGCTGGCACGGCGTCCGTCAAGCCTCGGGAAGCGGAAGGTGCAGACCAGCCTGTACCTGTGCATTTGTCCAGATCACTCCATGAGCCACCCCCCGCAGAACATGGGCGCAGCCACCGTCCTCACCGCCCCAAGGAGCCCCGCCATGAACAGCCCACTGCACACCCCCCGCAGCATCGACGCCTCACTCGCCCGCAGCATCCGCCGCGGCTATTTCAGGCGTCTGGCGCACGAATGGGATGCCGCCGCGCGACGGCGCCAGCGCGCGGCCGGGCGCAATGTGCTGCTGTCGGCGGGCATCGACAACCGGCGCCAGTTCCGCCAGCGCCTGGGCCTGCTGGAAAAGCTGGTGGGCCCGCTGCTGCCGGCCTGCACGCTGCGCATCGAATCGGGCACCCGCGCCGCCGCGGTGGTGTGGGCGCTGCGGCCGCAGGAGGTGCCCACGCCGGTGCAGATTGATTCGCACGCCGACGTGCGCGCCCTGGTGCTGCTGCAGCCCGGGCGGGCGCTGACGCTGGACGCCCCGGTGCGCGTGCGCGCCCACGCTGTGGACCGCGTGGTGCAGCGCGCCCGCGTGGTGGCGCTGCCCGTCACCGATGCCGACATGCAGGCCGTCAACGCCGAGTTCTCCGACCTGCTGCCGCTGGCCTGCGTGGCCGCGCGCACGATGCGCGAATTCGCCGGCACCGCCGGCGCGGCCGCGGCCGGGCAGGTGAGCGTGCTGCTGCCCGCGCAGCATGGCGTCTTTCTGGGCCGGTGGGCGGCTGAGGCCGGCCTGCTGGAGGTGCACACCTTCGTCGACAGCGCCCGGCTGGTGCAAGCCCAGCTCGACGCCGTGTGCGAGATCGAGCACATCGCGCAGGCCCACGTCTGCGCCGAGGCCCTGGCCGCGCTGGTGCCGGGCTGGATGGGCGCCGACGACGGCACGCTGCGCGCGCAGCTACTGAAGGCTTGGCAGCACCTGGGCTGGCGCTTTGCCGAGGAAGGGCTGCACCCGGGGCTTTCAGACCGTGCGTGGAAGAGCCGCGAAGAAGCCGGGGCCAGCCCGGGCCTGGCGTGGGCCGGGGCCGCCCGCCCGCCGCAGGCACTGCACCGCCCCGCCGCCGCCGCTTGCTGCTGATGCGCCGGCCACCTGATGCCAGGCGCCGCGCCGCAACGTGAGCCTCTTTCACCTGCTGCTGTGGCTGCGCATGGGCCCGCGGGTACAGCGCTGGGGGCTCAGCGTCGCCTCGCTGGCGGTGTTTGCCAGCCTCTACGGCCTGCTGCACGGCGCCGTGGTGGCCGCCGGCGCCGCGGCGATGCTGGCAATCCACGAAGCCGGGCACCTGCTGGCCGCGCGCCGGCGCCGGGTGCCGGCCGATCCGCCGGTCTTCCTGCCCTTTGTCGGCGCCTTCATCCTTACCCACCCCGAGGCGGCCCCCGATGGCCGGCCCGACGACGAGGCCTTCATCGCCCTGGGCGGCCCGGCGTTGGGCACCGCGGGCGCCTGGGTATGCTGGGCGGCAGGCACGGCGCTGGGCTCACCCGATCTGGTGCAGGCCGCCTGGCTGGGCATGGTGCTGAACCTGTTCAACCTGATCCCGCTGGCCCCGCTGGACGGCGGGCAGATCGCGCAGGCCGTGTCGGAGCCGCTGATGTGGTCGGTGGGCCTGCACGCGCTGGCGGTGCTGGTGTTCTGGCTGCCCCCGCAGGCCCTGGCCGTGGTGGCGCTGGTGGTGGGCCCGCTGATGGCCGCGCGCTTCTGGATGGGCGACGCCGCATCGGCAGCCACCGCGCCGCCGGTGCTGCGGCCGGGCCTGCGCTGGGCCTACGGGCTGGGCTACCTGGGGCTGCTGGCGGCGGCGGCGCTGGGGGTGGGGGTGCTTTGGCGGTGAGGGGTGGGCAGCCAGGCAGCGGTAGTTGGGGGTGGGGCTGCTCAGCCGTTGAGGGGCGGGCGGCCAGGCAGCGGTAACCAGGGCGCCGCGCGCGGCGTCTCGGTGAAACCGAGCGTCGTCGTGGGCAGCGAACTGCGTAACATCAGGGCAAACACCAGCAAACCAGGGCAGGCAAGAGGCTGACGTGAAGATCGACGACCGGGAGGTCCCCGCGGCCATCGTCGCGCACTGGAAGCAGGCGCTCGGCGGCCTGCCCGACGCGGCGCTTTCGGGCGTGGCCCGGGCACACACGTCCATCCAGGCCGGGTTCCGCCCCGGCAAGGTGCCGCCCGCCCAGGTGAAGCAGCGCGCCGGGGCCCTGATGGACACGCTGCCCGGCCTGCCGCAGCTGTTGCACGAAGCACTCAGCGCCGGCGGCCTGCAGGGCGAACTGCTGTGCGTGCTGTCTGAACAGGCGCTGGAGCGCCACGCCGGGGCGTGGTGCCGCGCCTTCGGCCCCGTGCCCACCAGCGCCGCGATGCTGCTGGACGAGCGCTCGGCCGTGCGCGCCCTGGGCTTCAGCCAGATGGCGGGCTGGGACGGCGCCGAGCCCGACGAACCGGCCGCCGAGCGCACGCGCGACGAACTGGCCGAGTCCTTCGCGCCCTTTCTGCGCCGCCTGGGCCCCTTGTTCGATCGTCAGGGCCCGGCGGCCGGCAGCAAGGCCGACACCGCGCCGCCCGCCCCAGCACTGCGCCCACCCCGCCCCGCGCAAGAGCGTGAGCTGGTCGTCGCACTGCGCCGCCAGCGCCAGCAGGCCCGCCAGGCCGAACGCGAGGCCCAGGCCGCCCAGGCCGAGCGCGACGCTCTGCGCGCCCGGCTCGACACCGCCACCGCAGACCTGACATTGGCCCGGGCCGAGCTGGCCCGCGTCAATGCCGCGCTGCAGCAGACGCAAGCCCGCATCGAAGACCTGGTGCGCCAAGGCGTGCAGGCCCAGGTGCACGAACGCCTGCGACCCTGGCTGGCACCGGCCGAGCAACTGCAGCAAGACGTGCAGGCGCTCACCACCGGCCCGCTGCTGGACGAGGTGCAAGGCCTGCTGCGCCGCCAGGCTGAGGTGGACCGCCGCGAGGGCCTGCGCAGCGCACTGGCCGCCGAGCTTCAGCGCACCCGCACCCTGCTGGCCGAGGTGCAGCGCGCCCGGGTGGATGCGCTGAACCCGCTGCCGCAATTGCCCGAGGCCGCGCAGCGCCTGCAGGCCCACGCCGCCGCGCTGCAGGCCCGGCTGGAGCAGGCCACGCGGGCGATACAAGTGCCACCCCCTGCGCTGGTCGTGCAGCACCCCCACGCCGCCGCCAGCGACGAAGCAGCCGCCACCCCGCTGAGCCGCCTGCAGCAGACGATAGCCACCGCTCCCACGCTGGATGCTCTGGCTGCCCTGCGCCAGCACCTGCAGGCGGCCGAGCGCCTGGCGCTGCTGACACCCGAGCAGACCACTGCCGCCCACGCGCTGCTGCACGAGGCCGTCTCACGCCTGTACGACCGCAGCGCGCTGGCCGCCGGCCTGGGCCAGGCCCCGCTGCCCGATGCCCGTGCCTTCCCGCTGCAGGCCCTGCAAGCCGCGCTGGCCCGGCGCCTGCCCTGCACGCTGGTGGTGGACGGGCACAACGTGCTGCACCTGCTGCCTGCGCTGTTCCGCCCCCACCACGACGCCCAGGGCCAGCCCACCGGCCGTGCCCGCCAGGCCCTGGCCGAGCGCCTGCAGGCCCTGGCCGAGCGCCACCCCACGCTGCACGTCGAGCTGTGGTTTGACGGGCCGGTGCACGACACGCGCAGCCTCAGCGAGCAGGTGAGGGTGCACTTCTCGGGGGGCGAAGGCAGTGACCGTGCGGATGGGGCGATCGTGGGGCAGGTGAGGCATCTGAGCGACAGTGCGTCAGTGGCCGACTGGGCCTGCGCGGAAGCGAAGTCGCCGGGCACGGAGCCACCGGTGCGTCATGTCACCGTCGTCAGCGCCGACAGCGAGGTTCGCGGCCTGGTGCTTGCACTGGGTGCGGGAGTGATGTTGCCTGCCGAGTTGGCAATATGCTTTTGATCCGCCGGCGCCCTTGCGGCTGCAGGATCAATGCTTGGACCCGAACCACCGTTGCGGCCGACGCGGCGCGACCCATCAACTTGCACACAACTTTCTGTGACTGAATCAACCAGCGCTCGAACTCGTCTAGGCTTTCGCGACGGCGTGAATGGTCCGCACGCCGCTCGCACCATGATGTTGCAGGACCTTCGTGTCCTACTAGCCGGACTGCCGCCTACCGCCCAGCGGGTGGACTACATGCGGGCGATCGTCGATGACAACGTGCTTGGTAAGGCGACACGCCGTACGAGGGCGCTTTCGCTGCGACACCTGTCGACGCTTTTCGGCCTTGATCCGGCCAATCCCTTGTTTCGCGTCCTTCGTCAGTGGTGGGATGCGAGGCCAGAAGGCCAGCCGCTTCTGGCCCTGCTGCTGGCTCTGGCGCGCGACCCCTTGCTGCGATCGTCGCGTGAGCTCGTAGTGCGCCTTGTGCCCGGCGCGTCCGTTGATCGGGATGATTTCGAGGCGGTACTGGCCGGCGCCTACCCCGATCGCTTCAGTGCTGCTTCCCGGCGGTCGTTTGCCCAGAACATCGGGGGCACGTGGACCGATGCGGGGTTTCTCGTTGGACGACGTCACAAGCGGCGCTCGCTGCCCGTCGTCACGCCCGAGGTCGTGGCTTATGCGCTCTTCCTAGGGCATCTGGAGGGCCGATCCGGGCAGAGCCTACTTTCTTCACCGTGGGTGACCCTGCTGCCCTGTACGTCCGACGCGCTCGACTCCCTGATCGTCTCGGCGGCCCACAAGGGTGAACTCGTCTACATGAAAGCTGGTGGTGTGATCGAGCTGCGTTTCCCCGGCATGCTGACCCCCGATGAGGAACTGCTGAGGCAGGAGGTCGCTCATGTCATCTAGGCTGCAAAGACTGGCGGTCGTCTATCGCCAACACCTTGATGTGCCTTGGCAGGCTGGTCTGGCCGCCATCCAGCGCGTGATCTTCGCGGTGTACGACAAGACCGACGAGTTGCGGCTTCGTGCCCAGATCGGGGAGTTCTCACTGGCCACCCAGCAGGCCGGCAAGCGCTGGCTCCTGATCGACCTGACGAATGCCTTCCCGCAGTGGATGGCCGCGCAGGAATATCGCGATGCCTACTTCGAATGTCCGGAAGACCTGGAGGGCTGGCATTCCGGTGAACTGGCGGGCTTCGTTCGGGATCTGGTCACCATGCTAGAGGCCCGCATCGCCGCCGAGGCCGATGCCCAGACGGTGGTGGCGCTGTTCGGCGCTGGCACACTTTTCGGGCTGGCACGCGTTTCCTCCATCGTGGAGGGCATCAAGGACGCCGTGCCGGGGCGCCTGCTGGTCTTCTTCCCGGGGGAGCACCACCCGGAAACCCATTCCTATCGTCTGTTGGACGCGCGGGACGGCTGGAACTACCTCGCCGTACCCCTGACCGCACAGGACCTGACTTCCACCTGATCCGACCAGGTCCGTGTAATGACTACTTTGGCGAAGACCACCATGCTGAACAGGGACATCTACAACAAGCCGCCGAAAGAGAACCGCCTCGCTAACCAAGGCGTGGCCGAGGTCTCCGAAGACCACTCCGAGGCCGCGCAGGCCATCCTGCGTTACGAGCTCGAGACGTTCGTCTGCGACGGTCAGTACGAGAAGGGTCTGGAGACCATCCTCGACAAGTTTCTGCTCAATCTGGACTCCAAGACCGAGCAGCCGGGCGTGTGGATTTCCGGCTTCTACGGCAGCGGCAAGTCGCACCTGGCCAAGATGCTGCGCACGCTGTGGACGGACTACCAGTTTGGTGACGGCGCCGCAGCCCGCAGCATTGCCAAGCTGCCCACGGGCGTGTTCGAGCACCTGAAGGAGCTCTCCACCCAGGGCAAGCGCCACGGTGGGTTGCACGCGGCGGCCGGCAAGCTGGGGGCTGGCGCCGGCGACAAAGTGCGGCTTGCGCTGCTGGGTATCGTGTTCAAGTCCAAGGGCCTGCCCGAGCAGGTCAACCAGGCGCAATTCGTCCTGTGGATGAAGCGTGAAGGCATCCTGGGCCAAGTCGAGGCGGAGCTCAAGGCTGCTGGCCGCTCGCTGGCGCAAGAACTGCCCCACATGTACGTCTCGGGCCAACTGGCCAAGGCGCTTCTGAAGGCTCGCCCGGACCTGGCGCACACCGAGGCCGACGCCCGCAAGCTGCTCAAGGAGCAGTTCCCGCAGGTGACAGACGTCACCAGCGAGCAGATGACCATGGCCATCGAGGCCGCCCTGGTGCACGACGGCAAGTTCCCGCTGACCCTGGTCGTCCTGGACGAGGTGCAGCAGTACATCGGCGCCGACGCCGAGAAGGCGTTCCAGGTCCAAGAAGTCACCGAGACGCTGAGCAAGCGCTTCAACGGCAAGCTGCTCTTCGTGGGTACGGGCCAGTCGGCGTTGTCCGGCATGCCCAACCTGCAGCGCCTGATGGGGCGCTTCCCGGTGCAGGTGATGCTGGGCGACTGGGACGTGGAAAACGTTACCCGTCAAATCATCCTGGCCAAAAGGCCTTCCTTGCAGCCCGAGGTCGAGAAGGTCTGGCGCAACAACCTCGGTGAAATCTCCCGACACCTGCGCGGCACCAAGCTGGAGCACGTCACCGACGACGAGAGCGTCATGACGTCTGATTACCCGCTGCTGCCGGTACGCCGCCGCTTCTGGGAACGCGTTCTCCGCACCATCGACACCACCGGTACCGTCTCGCAGCTGCGCAGCCAGCTGCGCGTGGTGCACGAAGCCGTGCTGGCCACCGCTGAGGCGCCACTGGGGCACGTGGTCTCGGGCGACTTCCTCTACGACCAGATTGCCGCGAACCTTGTCTCCACAGCGCAGCTGCCCAAGGAGGTGTTCGAGAACGTGCAGCGCTTCGCGGCTGGCGATCCGAATGCGCAGCTCAAGGGCAAGCTGCTGAAGCTCATCTACCTGATCAACAAACTGCCCGCCGACGCGGCGACGGACCTGGGCCTGAAAGCCACTGAGGAGGCCCTGGCGGACCTGCTGGTCACCGACCTGTCGGCTGGCTCGTCCGAGCTGCGCAAGTCGCTGCCGGCGCTGCTGGAAGAGCTGCAGAACAAAGATCGCCTGGTCATGGCTTTGGCGGGTGGCAACGGCACCGAGTACCGCCTGCAGACCCGCGAGTCCAGCGCCTGGTACGACGAATTCCGCGCCCAGGAGGCCGAGCTGAAAGCCGCCCCGCAGCGCGTGGAACAAAGGCGCGCCGACCTGCTGAAGACCCGTTTCGCCGAGGTGCTGAAGAAGGTCCGGGTCACCCAGGGCAAGGGCAACGAAATGCGCACGCTCAGCCCCAGCTACGACGACACCCTGCCCAAGGACAACGGCAAGACCCTGTACCTGTGGATTCAGGATGGCTGGCAGACGGAGGAGAGGTCGGTCATCGCCGAATCCAAGGCCAAGGGCTCCGACAACCCGACGCTCTTCACTTTTCTGCCGGCCCAGCACAAGACCGAGCTGACGAACGCCATCGTCGCGCTCGAGGCGGCCCGCACCACGCTGCAGAAGAAGGGCAACCCGTCCACCGAAGAAGGTCGCGACGCCCAGCGCTCGATGGAGAGCCGCCAGCGCAACGCCGAGAAGGAGCTGGCCGAGCTGGTGGACAAGCTGATGGCCGGCGTGCGCGTGTTCCAGGCAGGCGGGCAAGAGGCCACCGACGGCAACGACCTGGCCGACCGCATCAACCGCGCAGCCAAGTCCTCGGCCATCCGCCTCTACAGCCAGTTCGACGCCGCTGACCACGAGCAGTGGGGCAAGGTTCTGGACGAAGCCCGCAAGGGCAACCTCGAGGCCCTGCGAGCTGTCGGCCACACCCAGGAAGCCGACAAGCACCCGGTCTGTCAGAAGCTGCTGGGCTTCATCGGCCCCGGAAAAAAGGGCGCGGAGATTCGTGAGCACTTCGAGGCGCCACCCTACGGCTGGCCGCGTGACGCCATCGACGGCGCGCTCTACGCGCTGCTGGCGTCCGGTCATGTCAACGCCACCGATGCGACCTCCAAGCCCGTCGACGCCAAGGGACTGGATCGTGCCAAGCTCACCCAGACCAGCTTCCGGCGCGAGAGCATCAACATCACGCCGATTCAGCTCATCAAGCTCCGCAAGCTGTTCGATGCCGTGGGCGTGCCGTGCCAGCCCAAGGAAGAGCTGAACCGCATGCCGACGCTGCTGGCCAGGTTGCGCGAGCAGGCCGCCAAGGCCGGAGGTGCGGCGCCCGCTCCCGAGACCCCGAAGTTGGCGGTGATCGAGGCCATCGAGGCCCAAAGCGGCAATGCCCAGCTGATGGAGCTGCTCAACCGGCACGACGAGGTGCTGGCGCTTTCAAAAGCCTGGACCCAGACCGCCGAAGTGATGACCGAGCGCCTGCCCACCTGGCGCAAGCTGAGCCAGCTGCTGGACCATGCGAAGACCCTCGGCCCCTACGTCAAGCTGAAAGCCGAAGTGGATGCGGTCTTGAACCAGCGCAGCCTGCTCGCCGACCCAGACCCCGTGCGCCCGTTGCTGGACGAGACCGTCGACCTGCTGCGGCAAGCTCTGAAGGCCAAGTTGGATGCCTTCCAGCAAGGCTGCGCGCAGCTGCAAACCCTGCTGCAGCAAGATGCCGATTGGATGAAGCTCAGCGACGCGCAGCGCGATGACCTCACAGCCAAGCACCACCTGACGCCGCCACCTGCGGTGGCCACCGGCACGCCTGAGCAGCTTCAGGACGCTCTGGACGACTGCGCCCTGGACCACTGGGTCGCCAAGACCCAGGCCCTGCCCAGCCGCTTCGAGGCGGCGCGTCACGCGGCGGTGCAGCTGCTCAAGCCCAACGTTGTCCATGTCGCGCTGCCCCGGCGCACGCTGAACGATGCGGCCGAGCTTCAGGCGTGGCTCGCCGAGGTGGAAAACCTGCTCAAGGCCAAGCTTCAGCAAGGGCCTGTCACCTTCTGACAACGACTGATCAAGAAGACCCCCGTGAAAACCCGAGGCTCCCTTGAGTCAACGCGCTGGCCGCTGGAGCGGCCGTGCCAGAATCTTTTCAACAACACCCGCCACACTTCAGGCCTGCACCTCGGTGCTTGCACAGTGCTCCCAGGGCGGGTTTCTCTTTTCCAGGGCTTGTTGGCTGTGAAGTACATCAAGCCCGCCCTCAGCAGCGTACAGCTACTCGCCGGTCGGCGAAGCCCTTCCGCGGGGCTGCCTGAAGCAAGGCCCTGTGGACTTGTGATCGCGGACTGGGGCGCACCATGAAGTCATGGATACCGCAAGAGCCGCAGATGGTGCTGAAGCCACTGAAGCCCTGGCGCGCATTGTCCGACCAGTTGGCGCTGCTTCAAGAGCGCGGCCTGGCGGTAGACAACCACGCTGCCGCTCTGGATTACCTTGAACGCCTGGGTTACTACCGCCTGAGTGGCTACTGGTACCCGCTGCGCGCTGTCGACCCGGGCGCTTCCTTCGCTCAGGGTCACGTGGTGCGCTCTGACACCTTTGTGGCGGGCAGCCGTTTTGACCATGTCGCTCGCTTGTACGTGTTCGACAAGAAGCTCCGCTTGTTGGCTTTGGACGCGCTGGAGCGCATCGAGATGGCGGTACGGGTCGACGTGGCCCACCTTCTGGGTCAGCGCGATCCGCTGGCGCACGAAAATCCGGCCTGCCTGCACGGCAACTTCGCCAAGAAGCGCATCCCGCATGGCCCAGAGGCCGGGCAGACCCAGCACCAAGTCTGGTTGAACAAGTACCGCGTGCTGGTTCAACGCGCCCGCAAGCAGCCCTTTGTGCAGCACCACTTGCAGCATTACGGCGCGCTGCCTATCTGGGCCGCCGTTGAAGTGTGGGACTTTGGCCTGCTGTCCAAGCTCTTTGCAGGCATGCAGTTCGATGATCAAGCGCAGATCGCCGCCATCTACGGCGCACCCAGTGGCCAAGCCTTTGCGCAGTGGCTGCGCAGCCTGAACTTCATCCGCAACGTGGCCGCGCACCACAGCCGTCTTTGGAACATCAACGTGGTGGAGCGCTCGGGGGTGCCGCCGGGCTGGCCCGCAGAACTTGACAACGCGCGCCCGTTCTTCTACTTCAGCCTCATGCAGCACCTGCTGGGCGTGATCTGCCCCCGCTCCAGCTGGGGCCAACGACTGGCCGACTTGCTGGCCACAGACTTCCCTGCAGCCACCAACCCCGGCCTGGCCCTGGAAGACTTCGGCGCATTTGAGGGCTGGGCCCAGGCTGCGCCTTGGGGTTGGCAGCGCTGAAAGAGGCCTGAGCGATGAGCCACAAGATCGCAGCCCATAAATGAAAACCGACGCGTACACAAAAGTGCAGAGGCGTCGGGCGTATTGCGACGTATGTTAAACCAGTTCGCCACCTGAATGCACGAGCTTTGCTCATGAATCTCACCAACCAACCCCTGCCCAAGCCCCTGCGCAGCCAGCTAGAAGCCACCGTCAAGTCCGCCCGCGACGTGGCCGAGAAGGCTGCGCTGGCTTCGCTTCGGCAACTGGCGGTCAGTGAAGCGAAGGCCCCGGACTACCTGAGCGACGAACTCAAGGCCCTGCGCCGACGCCTGCGCGCGCACGGCCGCGCGCTGGGCGACGTGAAAGCCAAGGACGACACCCAGGGCCTGCAGCACCTGGTGTGGGAGGTGGCCTACGAACACTGGCACCGCATGCTGTTCGCCCGGTTTCTGGCCGAGAACGGGCTGCTGATGTGGGAGCTGGGCGCCCCGGTGTCGCTGGAGGACTGCCAGAACCTGGTTGACCACGAGCAGGCCATGTTGGAGGGCGAGAAGCTCGGCTCCAAGACCCAGTGGGAGCTGGCCGGCAAGCTGGCGGCCCGCATGCTGCCCCAGGTGTTCAAGCCGCAGAGTCCTGTGTTCGAGCTGGCCTTCGCGCCGGAGCACCAGCGTGAGCTGGAGCGCTTGCTGGCGGGGCTGCCGCCCGAGGTCTTCAAGGCCAGCGACAGCTTGGGCTGGGTCTACCAGTTCTGGCAGGCCAAGCGCAAGGACGAGGTCAACGCCTCGGAAGTGAAGATTGGCGCCGACGAACTGCCCGCCGTCACCCAGCTCTTCACCGAGCCGTACATGGTGGACTTCCTGCTCCACAACTCGCTGGGGGCTTGGTGGGTGACGCGCTACCCGGGCAAGACCTGCCCGGTGCCGCTGACCTACCTGCGAATGCTGGAAGACGGCACCCCGGCGGCAGGCAAATTCGAAGGTTGGCCCAATCGGCTTGACGAGTTCAAGCTGCTGGACCCTTGCTGCGGCTCGGGCCACTTCCTGGTGGCCGCCTTTCTGCTGCTGGTGCCCATGCGCATGGCGGCCGAAGGCCTGAGCGCGATGGACGCGGTGGACGCCGTGCTGGCCGACAACCTGCACGGCCTGGAACTGGACGCCCGCTGTGTGGAAATCGCCGTCTTTGCGCTGGCTCTGGCGGCCTGGCGCTTCCCGGACGAGAACGGTGACCCGCTGGGCGTACGCGCCGACATGCCTGCGCCACAGGTCGCCTGCTGCGGCATGAAGGTGGCGGCCAAGCCCGAGGAATGGATGGCACTGGTGCCGGATGAAGCGCCGAATGCGGCTTACCTCCGCCAGGAACTGCGTTTGCTGCACGCCAGCTTCGCCCAAGCGCCGCTGCTGGGCAGCCTGCTTGACCCGGCGCGCAGCCTGAAGAACGACCTAGCCACATCCAGCTTCGACACGCTTCGCGAGCTGCTGGTGCGTGCGCTGGCCACCGAGCGCCCGGCCACGCTATGGGGGCAAGCCAGCGAGCTGCAGGACGACAGCTGGGACCTGGCGCTCACGGCCAAGGGCCTGCTGGATGCGGCCCGGCTGCTGGATGGGCGCTACCACCTCGTGGTGACCAACGTGCCGTATTTGGCGCGCGGGAAGCAGCACGACGCGCTGAAAGATTACTGCGAGGCCAATTATCCCGAAGCCAAGAACGACCTAGCTAATGTCTTCCTGGAGCGCTGTCTCGAGCTTAGCCACGACCAGACAGGAGCTGGCGCTGTGCAGCTCGTGATGCCGCAGAACTGGTTGTTTCTTAGCAGATACAAGAAGCAGAGAGGAGACCTGCTTCGTAGTCTGTCGATAACTACCCTTGTTCAACTGGGGCCGGGCGCATTTGAGACTATCAGCGGCGAAGTTGTACAGAGTCTGCTAATTGGAATTGAGAGAGCAGTTCCCGACGTCGGTCACACGTTCTGGGGCGTTGACGTCTCTTCTCGCCAGCCTGCATCGTCAAAAGCAGGAGAGCTGCGGACGAGCTCGGGCCGAAATTATAGCCAGCGACTTCAAATTGGCAATCCGGATTCCATAATCTCGCTTCAAGATAAAGGTACAGGCGAGGAACTAAGTCGTCTCGGGAACGCTTGGCAAGGTATAGCGACTTCAGACATTCCGCGCTTCCAGCGTGGTATATGGGAAATCCCCAGTGTTTCTGATGGATGGGTTTTCTTTCAGAGCACCGTTGACGAGTCAATGACCTTTGGCGGGCGTAGCTCTGTTCTGTTTTGGGAGGACGGCTATGGGAAAATCACAGAGGTTTGCCAAGAAGGTGCGACATTTCGAGGGAAGTCGGCCTGGCGGCGACACGGCGTTGTGGTTAGCCAAATGGGTAAATTGCCCGCTACTCTGTACAACGGCGACCACTTTGATTGTAACTGCGCGGTAATAACGCTTTCTGACGAGAGCCAGCTGCCTGCTCTGTGGTTATTTGTTGAGAGTGGTGAGTACGCAAAAGAAGTAAGGAAGATAAATCAAAAGATGAACGTGACCAATGCCACGCTTGCGAAGGTCCCTTTTGATTTTTCGCACTGGCAAAAATTCGCTACAGAAAGGCATCCAAACGGCCTTCCCAAGCCTTATTCAGACGACCCCACTCAGTGGCTGTTCCATGGCCACCCGCAGCGCGCCACTGACCCACTGCAAGTCGCCGTCGCTCGCTTGGCCGGCTACCGCTGGCCGGCCGAGACCGACACGGCGATGGAACTGTCCGACGAGGCCCGCACCTGGATTGCCCGCTGCGGGAAGCTGGTCGAGCACACCGACGACGATGGCATCGTCTGTCTGCCCTCGGTTCGCGGCGAGGCGCCTGCGCATGACCGCCTGCTCAAGTTGCTGATTGCCGCCTGGAGTCATGACGACGCCGCAGCCTCCGGCAGCGTCGGCGTGCAGCCCGGCAGCTGGAAGCCCGCCGTGCTCGACAAGCTGCTGGAAGATGCCGAGTGCGCTGGCAAGGGCCTGGACGTCTGGCTGCGCGACAAGTTCTTCGAGCAGCATGCCAAGCGCTTCCACCACCGCCCGTTCATCTGGCACGTGTGGGACGGCTTGAAAGACGGCTTCGCCGCGCTGGTGAACGTCCACCAGCTCGACCACAAGAAGCTGGAGCGCCTCATCCACACCTACCTGGGCGACTGGATTCGCCAGCAGGAAGCCGGCGTGCGCTCTGGCGTCGACGGCGCGCAAACCCGCTTGGCCGCTGCTCAAGACCTGAAGCGCCGCCTGGAGCTCATCCTCGAAGGCGAGCCGCCCTACGACATTTTCGTCCGCTGGAAGAAGCTCTCCGAGCAGCCCATCGGCTGGAACCCCGACCTCAACGACGGTGTGCGGCTCAACATCCGCCCCTTCATGACCGCCGATGTCCTCCGCCACAGCAAGAAACCCAAGCTCAACATCACCTGGGACAAGGACCGCGGCAAGGACGTCGAGAGCGCGCCTTGGTTCAAGGTCTTCAAGGGCGACCGCATCAACGACCACCATCTGACGCGGGCCGAGAAAATGGCCGCCCGCCACGGGCAAGGGGCCTGACATGAACCTCATCGCATCCATCATCGACCAGCGTCTGGCCGGCCTGCGCGCCGAGATCGAAGCCTGGGCGCAGGAGGAAATGAACATCGCCGACGCCGGGCGACTGCAATCGCTGGCATTCGTCTACCTGTGCGTGAAGACCATGCTGGATCTGGAGGCTCGGGAAGCCTTCGACTGCCTGACCGAAGGCAGTGGCGACTTCGGCATCGACGCCATCCAGGTTTCGGAGGAGGTGGATGGCGAGTTCGTCGTCACGCTGTTCCAGTCGAAGTACAAGGCCAAGCTGGAGGGTGATGCCCATTTCCCGGAGGACGGCATCAACGCCATGGTGCGGGCCATCCGCCACGTCTTCGACCCGACAGCCGATCTGGGCGCCATCAACGAGCGCTTGCGGGTGAAGGTGGAGGAAGCCCGCGTGCTGGTGCGCGACGGCTTCATTCCGCGCGTGAGGGCTATTGCCTGCAACAACGGCCAGCGGTGGAACGAGCAGGCGCAGCAGCTCATCGACCTGGCGGGTTTTGGCGAGCAGGTGAGCTGGGAGCATGTCAACCACGACGTGCTGATGGGCATCCTGCAGCGCCCCAAGCAGGTGGACGACACGCTGCGCCTGGTGGGCAAGGCCCACATCGAGGACATGAACTTCAGCCGTGTGTGCATCGGCCGGCTGCCGGTGACCGAGGTGGCCGCCTTGATGAAGGCGCATGGTGACCGGCTGCTGGAGCGCAACATCCGCCGCTACCTGGGCCTGCACGGCAACCGGGTCAACGAAGGCATCCGAGCCACGCTTCAGTCCAGTCAGCCCGAGAACTTTTATTTCTTCAACAACGGCCTGACGATCATCTGCGACCACTTCAAGTACAACGCCCTGCAAGGCAGCAACTACCAGGTGCAGGCCGACAACCTGCAGATCGTCAACGGCGCGCAGACTTGCATGACGATCTTCAAGACGCTGGCCGAGATGGACCGCCAGGGCATCCCGGCCCCTGTGAATGCCAGCGTGCTGGTCAGGCTGTACGAGCTGCCCAAGGAGAAGGAAGACGTGGTGCTGCAGATCACGCACGCCACCAACAGCCAGAACCCCGTGGACCTGAAGGACCTGCGTTCGAATGACCAGGTTCAGCTTCAGCTCGAGTCCAGCATCGAGGCGCTGGGCTTCCACTACCGGCGCAAGCGCACGGACGCGCCGACGCGCCCGGTGGATGTCACAGCGTCCTCAGCTGCCGAGGCGCTGTTGGCGGTGTGGCGCCATCGCCCCCACCAAGCCAAGTTTCTGACCCGCGAGCACTTCGGCAAGCTGTATCCCGTCGTTTTCCCGAAGGATGTGCATGGCGCGCAGGTCCTGGTCGCTGTGCTGGTCTATCGCATCGCAGAGAACAGGCGGCGGCGCCCGATGGACGCCGACCCACCCTTGGTGCGCTATGCCTCATGCTTCATCGCCATGCAGATGGGGCGACGGCTGCTGAAGGAATTGGCCATTCAGCTTGCCGCACTGGACCACAAGGTGTTTCCGAAGGCGCATGCCTTGATCCAGGCGCGCGGAGAGGCCTATTTCTCTGGGGCGGTCTGCGACATCGAGCAGGCACTGGCGGCTCTGTATGGGAAGAAGAAGCTTTCGCCGCAGCAGTTGTCAGCCACTTTCAGGCGCGGTGACCTGATCGAATGGCTGGCGGCGTTGGAGGTGTGAGGCGGTGAACGCAAACCATGCCTTGACGTCGAGCTTGACGGTGCTGAATGCGCTGGTCGCGCGGCTGGTCGGCGCCTCCGATGGCAACGCCCACACGGCGGTGACGCCGGCCGCAGTGCTGTGGCCGGACAAAGACAGGCAGTGGGAGCGTGCCCTGGCACGGCTGCGGCCCACGATGCCCCAGCTGCTGACGCTGGGCGAGTGGGACGCCTCACAGCGCTGCGGCCCGGCGGTCTGGCTCAAGTGCGCGATGGCCGGTGTGCTGCCGGAAGTCCAGTTCCAAGGCGTACCGGTCATCTACCTGCCGGGCCTCAGCCGCGCCGAGCTGCGCGCCATCGAGAGCTGCCCGCGCGACCTCCAGCCGCTGGCGGAGCTGCAGTACCGGGGCGTGTTCTGGAGTCAGGTCAACAGCAGGGACTGGACGGTGAGCGCCTTCCTGGCTTCCAGGAACGGCGGTCTGGGGCTGGACGTGGCCCAGGACAGGGCGACGCAGGAGGCCTTGGCGCAGGTGCTGGCTGCCGGCGTGTTGCTCGACAGGCCCATCGACGAGTTCAAGGGCCGGCAGATCAATGCCGAGTGGCTGCTGAGTCTGCTGGCGCCGAACCCGACCCGCGACCTGCTGGCGTGGATGAACGCATCGCAGGCGATCCAGAAGGAGTGGACGGGCGTTCGCTGGGATGTGTTCTGCAAGCGGGCCAAATCCGACTTCGGCTTCGACCCGGTCAGCGATGGGCTGCTGGTCGCCGCAGACAAGCTGGCGCGGCGCGCCGGCAGGTGGGCGGCCGTGGCCGAGCTTTACCGCGACTCATACACGAGCTTCCCGGAGGTGCTGACGCTGCTCCGTACGGTTCAGCCGCCGCAGATGGGGCTGTTTCCGGACATGGACCAGCTGGCTGGCTACCCCCAGGCCAACGAGCAGGGCGAGGCCGCCTTGCGATTTACGCTTTCGGCCTGCGGTGCCATGGATGCCACGCAGGGCCGCACGGCCATCCTTGCCGCTGAGAAGGAACATGGCGCCAGGCGCGGTTGGTTGTGGACCCGGATGGGGCAGGCGTCTTTGGCCTCGGCCCTGGAGCATCTGGTTCGCCTGGCAGAGCTGAGTTCTGGGGCTCCGATTGGCAACACCCCTGCGGAGCTGGCTGCGAGCTACCAGCAGTCCGGGTGGCGAGTGGACGAGGCGGCCACGCTGGCCATGGGTGCCGTGCAGTCCAAGGCCGACACCGACGCCGTAGGCGCCGCGGTGCGCGCCGTCTACCTGCCTTGGCTGGAAGAAACGGCGAAGCGACTGCAGGACGCCGTGAAGAAGGTGGGGGGCCTGCCAGCGCTGGAGGCGGCATCCGACGCAGCAGCTGATTCGGGCACATGCACGGTGTTCGTGGATGGCCTGCGGTACGACGTCGCCCAGCGGCTGCGGACCAAGCTGGATGGGCTGGGCACCACCACATTGGAGGCTCGTTGGACGAGCATGCCGTCGGTCACGGCGTCCGGCAAGGCTTGGTGCTCGCCAGTGGCGCGGCTGGTTGCCGGTACGGCTGAAGACGTGGAGTTCGAGCCCCGCGTTGCGGCGGACGGCAAGCCACTCTCTGGCCACAACTTCAGGAAGCTGCTGACCGAGAACGGCATACAGCCGCTGGACAAGCACGAGACGGGTGACCCGAGTGGACGGGCGTGGACGGAATCGGGCGACCTGGACCACTACGGCCACGAGCATGGCGTTCGTCTGGCGCGTGATGTTGACGCCCAGCTGGCCGCGGTGGTCGAACGAGTGCAGGAACTGCGCGATGCTGGGTGGCGCCTAGTTCGCATCGTCACTGACCACGGCTGGCTGCTGGTCCCCGGCGGATTGCCGAAAACGGAACTGCCCAAACACCAGGCCGAGACCCGTTGGGGGCGCTGCGCCGTCCTCAAGGACACGGCACACGGCACACCGCTGACCTTCGGGTGGGATTGGTGTGAGGATGTCCAGGTGGCGTACGCGCCAGGCGTGTCGTCCTTCATTGCAGGAGCCGACTACGCCCACGGGGGCCTGAGCCTACAAGAGTGCCTGGTGCCGGTGCTGGACTTGGTGTTGGCGGCGCCCGCGACGACCGCACAGGTCACCATCAAGGCAGTGACCTGGAAAGGTCTGCGCTGCGTGGTCGAGGTGGAAAGCACATCGGCCGGTCTGACGGTAGACGTGCGAACGAAGCCTGCGCTGGCAACGTCCAGCCTGGTGGCCAGCGTGAAGCCCATCGAGGGCGGCAAGGCCAGCGTGGCGGTGGCCGAGGACGACAACCTGGGCGCTGCGGCCGTGGTCGTCATCCTAGCGGCCGATGGCCAGGTGCTGCAGAAGCAGGCGACGACGGTAGGGGGACATTGACCATGCAGCTCGACGATCTGGACCGCAAGGCCACTACGGCCTTCGAAGGCTATGTGGTTCGCAAGGACTTGGTACGCACTTTCAGCCGCCAATTTCCGGTGCCCACCTATGTGGTGGAGTTCCTGCTCGGGCGCTATTGCGCCACCACCGACGAAGCCGAGATCCAGGAGGGCCTGGACATCGTGCAGCGACAGCTTGCATCACGAACGGTCAAGGCGGGCGAGGAAGAGCTCTTCAAAGCCCGGGCGCGCGAATCGGGCTCGGTAAAGATCATCGACATCATCACGGCGCGCCTGGATTCAAAGACCGACTCCTACCTGGCCACGCTGCCCAGTTTGCGCCTGACCGACGTGCGCCTGACGCCGGAGATGGTCAAGGACCATGAGCGCATGCTCACGGGCGGCTTCTATGCCGAGGTGACGCTGGGCTACGACCCGTCTATCGCCCAGGAGAAGGGCGGAAGGCCCTTCGGCGTGGACGCACTGCGGCCGATCCAGCTGTCCCAGCGCGAAGTGCTCGACACGCTGGCAACGGGTCGTCGGCGTCTTTCGACCGCAGAGTGGCGGGATCTGCTTCTGCGCAGCGTCGGGTTCGAACCCGAGACGCTGTCGGAGCGCGCGAAGGACGCGCTGCTGCTGCGCATGGTGCCTTTCGTTGAGCGCAACTACAACCTGGTCGAGCTCGGCCCTCGGGGCACGGGCAAGTCGCACCTGTTCCAGCAGGTGTCGCCCTACGCCCACCTCATCTCGGGTGGCAAGGCGACCGTGGCTCGCATGTTCGTCAACAACGCCAGCGGTCAGCGCGGTCTGGTGTGCCAATACGACGTGGTCTGCTTCGACGAGGTGTCTGGCGTGTCGTTCGACCAGAAGGACGGCGTCAACATCATGAAGGGCTACATGGAGAGCGGCGAGTTCTCTCGTGGCAAGGAGAGCATCCGGGCAGACGGATCCATCGTGCTGGTCGGCAACTTCGACGTGGATGTCGAGCATCAGCAGCGCATCGGCCACCTCTTCGGACCTCTGCCGCCAGAGATGCGGGACGACACGGCGTTCATGGACAGGCTCCACTGCTTCCTGCCGGGTTGGGATGTGCCCAAGCTGAGTCCAGGTCTGTTCACCGGACATTTCGGACTTGTCAGCGACTTCCTCTCGGAGTGCTTCACCCAACTTCGTAATCAAAGCCGGGTGTCGGTGCTTCAAAGCCGCGTCTTCTGGGGCGGCGCGCTGTCAGGCCGCGACATCAACGGCGTCAACAAGACCGTCAGCGGCCTGCTGAAGCTGTTGCACCCAGACCCGCAAGCCGCTGTCGGCGACGAGGATCTCGAGTGGGCGGTTCGCCTGGCCCTGGAGGTACGCCGACGTGTCAAGGAGCAGCAAAAGCGCATCGGCGCGGCGGAGTTCCGCAACACGCACTTCAGCTACACGATGGGTGCCGAGGGTGTCGAGAAATTCGTCACCACGCCAGAGTTACGCAGCCAGGGAGGCATTGGCGACGAGCGGCTGGAATGCGGCCAGATATGGACCCTCAGCCCGGGTGGGGCCGAAGAGCATCCGGGCCTGTTTCGGCTGGAGGTGACCGAGGGGCCTGGCAACGGCGTACGAGTGTTGAACAACCCAGTGCCGGCGGCGTTCAAAGAGTCGATACGGTGTGCGGAGCAGAACCTCTACGCCCGCGCGCAGTCACTCGTGGGTGACCGTGATCCACGGGCGCATGAATTCTCGGTACAGCTTAGGGCGTTCGATGCCTCACGCTCTGGTGCCAAGACATCGGTCGCGGCCTTGATCGCTCTGGCGAGCGCGCTTCTGAAGAAGTCGGTACGGGGGGGCTTGGTCGTGGTGGGCGAGGTCACGCTCGGGGGCACCGTCGAGCCTGTTCACAACGCCGTGACCTTGGCTGAATTGGCCGTGGAAAAGAACGCAAAAGCCTTGCTGCTGCCGGTGGCTTGCCGCCGTCAACTGTTCGAACTTTCCGACGACATGGCCACGAAGATCGACATCGAGTTCTATCAGGACGGCAGAGACGCG
The DNA here is from genome assembly GCA_044375195.1 of Rubrivivax sp. Classification (GTDB taxonomy): domain Bacteria; phylum Pseudomonadota; class Gammaproteobacteria; order Burkholderiales; family Burkholderiaceae_C; genus Rubrivivax. The sequence continues at coordinate 143,905 of JBILNB010000006.1, forward strand.
CTGTTGAAGGCATTGGCAGATTGATGACAGGCCCCAGGCTTACAGGCGAGTCGATCGGATCGCCAATGTCGGCAATCAAGCGCTCCACGGATCGAGCATGGCAGTAGTGCAAGGACTGGACGAATCGCGGGGACACCATGACCCAGCCGCACGACAACTACCCGCCCCATGTCGGCAAGAAGACTGCGCCGCATGGTGAGCCACCTGCGCTGGCTGCTCAGGTTTCAGGGCGCCGACGCCAGAAAGACCGAGGCGCGTGAGCACTGGCGGCAGGATCTGGCGTGGATGCGAACGGTGTTGGGCCCGATGGTGGCAGAGCCGGGGCTGACGCCGGTCAAATTGGCTGGTCGCCAGGATGGTTGATGTCACCCGTCATCACCTGTTTGAACGCACGCAGTGTGGCGTGCTCCTGTGATGATGCTTGGATGGCGAAGGCGATCACGCTGAAGCTGGACGCCCGCGCCTGTATTTCCTCCTTGTAGAGGGTTGCCACCGTTTCAGCGGGATTCCGAAAGGCACCGCAGCCGAATGCGCCGAGGACCGCGTGGCGGATGCTGTGGTCCCGAAGGGTATCGAGCTGGGCGGCAATGCGGCGCCGTGCCTCGTTTTCATCGAATTTTTCGCCATCCCGCAGGTCCTGCGCGGCTGCTCGCAGTTCGAAAAACGGAAACATCTCATCCGGCTCCAGCCATCGGTAGCCGAGATCGGGCCGCCCAAGTTCGACAGTTCAGCCATGTAAGCCGTTGATTCATAAAGAATCAACCAAAAGAAGTTTTCACTACAACGCGACGGTCGAGGCGGGTTCTGCCAGCTCCTGAGGCTTGGGGGTGGGCACGCC
>JBILNB010000088.1:0-15019 GCA_044375195.1 Rubrivivax sp.
TGGCGCGGGCGCCGTTCTGGCGGTCGAATTCGTCCAGGCGACGGGTCAGCGCGTGCTGCTGGACAGCGCCGGCACGATCATCGACGGGGATCCGGGTGCCTCGGACGCTGTGGACATCGTGGCGGGCTCGCTGGAACTCGTGGCGTCGGCCGGGGTCGGCACGGCGGCCTCGCGGATCGAGACCGACATCGACGAACTCCGGGCGAAGACCGGCACGGGCGGCTTGGCGCTGCAGGAAGTGGACAAGGTCCGGGTGGTCAGCACCGAAGGCGCAGGCGGCGTCGATCTTCTGGTGCCCCAAGGGACGTTCGTCGCCGACACGCCGCAGATCTTCGCGAGCCCGGTCAAGGTCCAGAGCGCGAGCGTCGAGGTGACGGCGCCCTTGACGGGTGCGTCCATCGAGGTGTCGCCGCCCAGGGTGGATCCAACCGTTCCGAATGCCCGTCCGCTACCCCTGGTCGTCGGTACGCCGGTCAAGGTGATCGAGCAACCTCCCGCCCAAGGCATCTTCGTCGACAGAGCCGAAGTGGGTCGCTTGCGGTTCGATGACATCTTCTTCGGTGGTGCGCAGTCCAAGCAGGAAGTCTGGCTGCTGACCGATCCGGCCGACCCGGCGGACCGGCTGGTCTTCCCTGGTCGTCTCACGGTCGACACCAGCTCGAGTGATGGTGTCACGCGTCTGGCGGGTCGCATCGAAGGCGTGGGCATGGCCATCCAGGGCAGTGGCCACACGACCTACCTCGACGGCGCGGACATCCTGCACACCGACAACGTCACGATCGATGACGCGCTCGTCGTCAATGACGACTCGATCATCGAGGTCGCCGACGGGAACGCCCTGACGACGGAAGTGTTGACCATCCAGGGCGACATCACGGTGAAGGCGGGAAAGACGTTGCAATTGCTGGCTGACGTGATCCGGCTCGCTCCGCACTCGACGCTGCAGCAGGCTCGCATCACGCTCGAGGCCGGCGCGACGCTGGTGCTCGGCGCCACGACCCTCACGGTGAACCAGGCGGTCATCTTCGACAGCGACGGCGGCTTCGTGCAGCTGCGCGGCGCTCCTTCCTCGGTCAAGGCGCCCGCATCCAGCGTGGGCGGTGCCGGGCTGGTACCGGTCGCAGACTTCGTCCCCTTGCCCTTCGAGCCGAGCGCCGCCGTTTTGGACAGCCGCATCGCGTGGCTGGCGGCGGACTTGGATCCCGATGCCGGGCTCGCCCGGCTCACACTCGGCGACGACGCTGCCGCGGCGAGGCTGCTCACGCCCTCGCCCTGGACCTCGCTCCAGGCGAACGGGACCGAGCTCGTCCTGCGCGGCACCACGGTCCACCTCGGGGCCGATGCAGGCGGTGCGGCCTGGGTCTTCCCTGCCGAGACCGTCCTGCGCGCGGCCACGGGCCACCTGCACCTGCACGTCGACCTCGAGGCCCACGCGGGCCTGTCGGTGGCGACGCAGCAGGGCAATGTGGTCATGAGCGCGGGCACGGTGATCGATGCGCGGGGCCCCGTGGCCCTGTCCGCCCCGGGGGCCGTGACGGTCTCTAGGGTCGTGTCCGGCGAGCGCATTGACGTGGTCAGCACCGGGCAGGAGATCCGGGCCACGGGCGTGGTGACGGGGGGCGTCCACCTTTGGGCGCCGTCCGTGTCGATCCACGGTGAGGGCCTGGCTCTGCCGCTGGTCGACCCGGCGCTGGTGCCCGTGGCTGACGCCGAACGGGTGCAGGTTTCCGGGACCGCGGGCTCCGCCTTCGAGGGCCGCGGCGGCGACGGCCGCATCGTCTACCGGATGGCGAGCGCCGGGGCCGTGCGCGAGCAGTTGCGCATGGTCGACGACGGGGCCGATCGGGTGCTCGTCGCCCAGGCTGACCTGGTGAGGAGCGCCGGCGACATCGGGCGCGGACAACCCGTCTCGGCGGTGTATCAACGTCCGCTGGGTGCCTTGCCGGACGGATTCGTGTCCGCGCTCGCAACCGGGGGCTCGGCGGCCGCCCGGTACCTGGGCGAACCGGTCCGCACGACGGCGGTCGGCAGCCTGAATTCGTCGACGAGCGCGGCGGGTTCAGGCCTGGCCCTGAGCGACCTGGCCTATGGCTTGGGTGGCGTCGAGGGGGACTTCACCACCGCCCTGGGGGGGAACTGGGGCGATCCCGGCGCTCCTCTGCTGCGCAGCACGGGCCAGGTCCTCGCCGATCCACTCTGGTCCATCGACCATTGGCATGGCCGATACTGAGATCGATTAAAGTGAGTTAAACGTGTTCAGCGCCTAAGATTCTGCGCTGCTCCGAGGGAGGATTCGAAGTGTTCGATCAGATGGTGCCGCTGAGCCTGGAGAGGCACAGGGCGAAGCGCGTGCGCAGTGCGGTGGGGTTCGGTTACGCGGCGGGCTTCCACATCGCCTACGTGACGATGCACGAGTTCGCGCGCGCCGAGGCCCTGTACCCGGTGCTGTTCCTGCAGGACGGCGGGCCGGGCCGTTACCGCCCGGTCGTTCTCATGGGGCTCGAGGCGGGTGAGAACCTGTTCGTGGGCGAGGACGGTCGCTGGGCTGGTTCCTACATCCCGGCAATGATCCGGCGCTACCCGTTCGCGTTGAGCCGGGGTGATCGCGAAGGCCGGTACGTGGTGTGCATCGACGAAGGCAGCGACCTCCTGAGCGAGACCGAGGGGTCCCCCTTGTTCGACGCCGAGGGGCGCCCGACCGAACTCATCGAGAACGTCAAGCGCTATCTGACCGAACTGCAGCAGATGGACCACGCCACGCGCGAGTTCGTCGATTTCCTCGCGGCACGCGAACTCCTGACCCCGCTGAGCATGCGCATTGCCACGGGCGATCGCACGCGAAACGTGACGGGATGCTACGTCGTCAACGAGGAGAAGCTCGACGCGTTCGATGACGGGTTCTTCCTTGAACTGCGACGTCGGCGCTACCTCCCGGCCATCTATGCGCACCTGATGTCGCTGCCGCAGATCGAGCGCCTGGTCCAGCTGCGCAAGGACAGGGAGGCCCGGCAGGTGCAGCCCAAGCCCACCAAGCCCGCCAGGAGCCGCACTCGCCATGCAAAGTGATATGTCGCGTGGCCGTGCCTGCCGCCGTGGAGCGGCGGTGCGGGGCGTTGCGGAGCTGATCCTCGGCGCCGCCGGATTGGCCGCGGCGGGTGATCTGCATGCCCAGATGGTGGCTTCGCCTCCCGCGGTTCAGGCGCAGGCCCAGGCGCAGGCTGCGGTGCTGCAGCCCAGGACGGTGGCCCAACTCCTCGTCACGCGCAGCCTGGAGCTGGCGTATGCCCGGGATTCGGTATCCATCGCCCGCGCGCTCTACGTGGCGGAGGCGGCGCTGTACGAACCCATGATCTTCGGTGCGATCCGGCGGACCTTCACCGACCGTCAGCGCACGGCCCAGGAGATCCTGAACGACGTGCTGAAGCCGGATGTCGGGCTGATCACCAAGCTCGAGGAGCAGTCCAACACCCTTGAACTCGGCGTGCGCCAGAAGATACCCACCGGAGCCGAGTTCAGCAGCTCGGTGAGAACGCGAACGATTGACGGCAATCATCCCACGACCTACCTGGCCGAACTTCGTGCCTCCTCGGCCCTGGTGCTGAACCTGCGCCAGCCCCTGATGCGCGGCCGCGGCGTCCAGTACACCGAGACCGACATGCGGGTGGCCCAGCTCGAGGCGCAGATCGCGGGCTGGCAGTTCCGGCAGCAACTGCAGAAGGTTGTCGGTGAGGGCCTGTCTCTGTATTGGCAGGCCTGGATCGCTGCCGAGTCGCACCGGCTGCGCGGCGAGCTTGTTCGAACGAGCGCCGCGCAGCTCGAGGACGTCCGCCAGCGAGTGCGCGCCGGCCGCCTGGCCGAGCGGGCTGTGGCCGAGGTCGAGCGCTTGCGCCTGGATCGCCTGGCCGATGCGGGCAGGGCGGCCCAGGCTTACGACGACGCGCGTCTGCGCTTGCTCAGTGCGCTCAACCTGGATGCCAGCCAGCTGGAGGCCATGTCGCTGCGGCCCGAGGACGTCGGCCGGGCGGTGGAACCGGGCGAGCGTGTGGCCGAACAGGCGATCGCCCAGTGGCCCGCTTACCAGATCGCGCGCCTGCGTCGTGAGCAGGGCCTGGTCCGGCTGGCGTTTGCACGCGAGCAGGTCAAGCCGGCGGTCGATGTTCAGTTCTCCTACACATCCTCTGGCTCGAACCCGAGGCTCTCCTCGTCGCTGTCGACGGTATCGCGCGGAAGCTATCCCGAAATTGCCTTGGGCCTGAACATGGAGCTGGGCGCCTTCGGTGGTCGCAAGGCACAGGCTCAGACCCTCGCCCAGCAGTTGCGTGTGTCCCAGTCGGACGCGGAGATCCAGGCCATCAGCTCGGCTTTCGCCAACGACCTGTCGGCCCGCCTGTGGGCGGTGGCCGCGGCGCAGCGTGAAATGGAGCTTCGGCGCTCGGAGTTGTCGATGCGCCGGCAGTTCCTTGAAGACGAGCGTCGACGCATCTCGGCCGGAGTGGGTCTCCCGGCCAGCCTCATGCTGGCCGAGCAGGATTTCATCGAGTCCGAGATCCGCTCGCTCGAGGCCGCGGGGCGGCTGGAGACGGCGCGGCTGTCGTTGGCCCTCGCCGACGGCACGCTGCTCGAGGCACACGGGGTCGAGGCATCCGTCGCGGTGGCCCCATGACGTCGGGCGTCCTGCCTGCCGGGACTCAGGGGCGGTCCGAGGCCACGCGCGCGTCGTTCGCACTGGCCTGGTGCCTTGCTGCGGCCATCGGGGTTGCTGGTGTGCCTGGCGTCGGCCACGCGGCCGAACACGTGGGTTTGGTGCACCCGGTGTCCGACGTACAGCTGAGCGTTCCGGTGGCGGGGGTCGTCCAGCGCGTATTGGTCAAGCCGGGGCAATGGGTGCGTGAGGGCCAGGCCCTGGTGGAACTCGAGAGCGCCGCTCAGCAGCTGGAATTCCGGCGCCGAACGGTTATCCTCGAAGACGAGTCCGAACTCTCCGCCTCGCGGGCGCGCCTCGAGGTCGTGACCGAACTTCAACGGATGACGGAGTCGGTCGCAAGCACGACGTCCTCGATCTCGCGCGAGGAACTGCTCAAGCAGCGGCTGGAGACCCTGTCAGCCACGGGGCGTCTGGTCCAGCTCCAGGCGCAGAAGCGGCGCGAGCAGATCGAGCTCGAGCAGGCACGCGCCGACCTCGGGCAGCGAACGCTGCGCGCCCCGACGGCAGGCATGGTGGTCGATGCGCCGGCAGAGGTGGGTGAATGGGCCAAGCCTGGTGACAACGTCATGCGCATCGTCGATGCGTCCAGCGTCGAACTGCGTTTCAGTGTGCCGCTGGAGGCCCTGGCTTCCCTGCGTGTGGGCGCGAAGTTGAGCGCCAGCTTCGAGTCCGGCAGGGGCATGATCGCCGCCGAAGGCCAGGTGCAGTTCGTCTCCCCGGTGGCAGACCCTGCCAGCGGGTTGTCAGAGGTGCGGGCGGTGTTCGCGAATCAGCGCGGTGCGCTGCGCCCGGGGGTCAAGGGTGTGGTCCGCCTCCCAGGTTCACTGCGCACCCACTGAGAGGTTCCTGCCGTGAGTGCTGCCGTCCGCCAGGACAGCCCCGTCTCGACGATCGAATCCTTGCTGGAGCTCCTCGCCGGGCGCGGCGACGAGTCCGACTTCCACGACCGATACGCGCAGGCCGTCGCGGCCGTGGTCCGCGCCGAGTTGGCGCTGGTGGTGCTCGCGGCGCAGGCGCAGGGCGCGAGCCTTCTCGGGCGCTTTGGCGAACCGCAGTCGGCGCAGGCGCTCTTCGAGGCCCTGCCGCCGTCCCTGCTGTCCGGCGCTGCGCAGCAGGGCTATGCGCACGACACATGGCGCCGTGCGGACGGCATGGGCCTGATCCTGCTGGCGGTCCGCCTGCTGGACGACGTGCCCAGCGTGCTCGTCATGGCCCTGCCCGAGCGCGAGCGCGCTTACCTGAAGGAGGCCCTGGTTCGCGCGCTGCTGGTCAAGGACGTGCGTCGCCGCCGCGTGCCGATGGATGCCGCGTCGCTGGCGGTCTCGCCGCTGGTCGAGGTCCGCCCCCAGGAGGGGATGCGTGGCGGCGGTGCCCTCGTGCGGCGCGGTGGGCGCGACATGCTCTCGCTCCTGGGCGTCGCTGCGGAGGTGATGCAGGCGCAGAAGTTCAGCGAGGCCTCGCTGGCGCTGGTCAATGGCCTGGCCGCCCTGTACGGGTTGCGACAGGTTGCCCTGGTCTGGCGCCGCGCCGGCGCTGCCGAGTTGGTGGCGGTCAGCCACCTGGACCGGTTCGAGCGCACCTCGCGCATGGTGCAGGCCCTGCAGACGGCCGCGCTGGAAGTGCTCTCGACGGATTCCCGCATCCGTGCCTGGCGCGCCGCAGGTCAGGAGGGCGACCCCTCGGCGTTGCTGGCCGGCCCGCCGGCGCATCAGATGCTGCTGGGAGCCCTGGAGGACGCGCCAGGTCTGCTGAGCCTGCCGATCCGCAACCGATCGGGCCTGGCCGAGGCCGTTCTGGTGTGTGTGCTCGACAAGACCGAGGTGAGCGATGAGGAGGTGGACGAACTGACCGCGGTGCTCGACATGGTCCAGCCCGGACTTGCGTACGGCGAGGTCGAACACATGTGGTGGGGCAAGCGCTGGCGCCGCAAGGCGCTGGACCGCCTGGAGCTGTTCTTCGGCCCGGGACGGCCCTGGATCAAGTTCGCTGCTGCTGCCGCCGGTGCCTGTGTGCTCTTCCTCGCCTTCGGCAGCCTGCCCTACAGGGTGGAGGCCACGGCTCAATTGGCCACCGACAGCACCCGGGTGGTCACGGCGCCGAACGACGGGCGCCTGCTCGACGTGCTTGCCGACACCGGAGACATGATCCGCAAGGACCAGCCCCTGGCCCGCATGGACGCCGCCGACCTGAGGCAGCAGGAACTCGAGGTGGGCTCCGAGATCCGCCGCTATGGTGCCGAGGAGGACAAGGCCCGTGCGGCGGGCTCCCTCGCAGAGGCCCAGGTGGCCCGCTTCCGGCGCGAGCAGGCCCAGGCCAGGATGCGGCGGATCCAGGCCTTGATCGACTCGTCCGAAGCCAAGGCGCCGTTCGACGGCGTTGTGGTCGAGGGGGACCGCCGCAATCTGCTCGGGTCGACGGTGCGGCGGGGCGACCTGCTGTTCCGCGTCGCGGCGGTCGAAGGCCTGTACGTCGTGATGCAGGTGCCCGAGCGAGACATCCGGGCGCTGCGGGAGAACCCCGAGGGCTCGCTCATCCTCCTGAGCCAGACCTCGCGGGAGATCCGCTTCAAGGTGACCCACTTCGTGCCGATGGCCCAGGTCAAGGGCGATCAGGGCAACCAGTTCCAGGTGAAGGCGCGCATCATCGAGCCGCCGGAATCCTGGTGGCGCCCCGGGATGACCGGTCTGGCCAAGATCGATGCCGGTGAGCGCAACGTGGCGTGGATCCTGTTCCACCGCATGGTCGACACCCTGCGCCTGCACTTCTGGTGGTGAGCTGAGCCATGTCAGGAGCGATCTACAGCGACGCCTGGTACAAGATTGCCGGCTCCCGCGTGAGCCTGTTGCCTGGCGTTCGCGTCTCGCGGCAAGTCTATCGAGGTCGCCCCTGGGTCGTCCTGGAGGACGGCTACTCCCACCGCTTCTTCCGCATCACGCCCGAGGCCTACGAATTCGTGCGCGGCCTGCGCCCTGAGGTGACGGTGGACGAGGCCTGGCAGGCTTGCATCCGGGAACGGCCCGAGCGGGCTCCCGGTCAGGAGGAGGTGGTGCAGCTCCTGTCGCAGCTGCACGTGTCGAACCTTCTGCACTTCAGCGATGCGGGCGACCACCGGGAGATCGCCCTTCGGGCGGGCAAGACCCGGCAGAAGGAACTGCGCGCCAAGCTGCTGTCCTTCCTGTACTTCCGTGTCCCCGTCTGGGACCCCGACGACTTCCTCGCGGCGGTCGACGGTGTGCTCAGGCGCTGGCCGCGTTGGCTGATCCCCGGGATCTGGTTGGCCGGTATGCTGGCGGGCCTGTACGTGGTGGTGACCCACGTCGATGCCATCGCAGACCGCAGCCAGGGCGTTTTCGCCTGGACGAACCTGCCCTGGCTGTATGCCTGCATGGCCGTCATGAAGATGGTGCACGAGATCTGCCACGGTCTTGTGTGCAAGAGGTACGGAGGAGAAGTCCACTCCTTCGGCCTCATGTTCCTGGTGACCACGCCTCTGCCTTACGTCGACGTCACGGCGAGCTGGTCGTTCCCGAACCGCTGGCATCGCATGCTCGTCAGCGGCGCCGGCATGATCGCCGACCTGTTCATGGCAGCGATCGGTGCGGTCGTGTGGGCGGCAACGGGGCCCGGGCTCGTCAACAGCCTGGCCTTCAACGTCATGATGATCGGCTCGATCTCGAGCCTCGTCTTCAACGGCAACCCCTTGCTGCGCTTCGACGCGTACTACGTTCTCGCCGACTATCTCGACATCCCGAACTTCTACCAGAAGTCCCAGCAGTACTGGACCTACCTGGCCGACCGCTACTTGCTGGGAACCCATGCGGCGCAAGCGCCCGTGGACGAGCGGGGCGAACGGATGTGGTTCGTCCTCTACGCGCCCGTGAGCTTCGTCTACCGGCTGGTCGTCTCCTTCGCGGTGACGGTCCTGGTGATGGACCTGTGGTTCGGCCTTGGTGTCGTGGTGATGGGCATCACCCTCTACATGCTGCTCCTCGGTCCCCTTTGGAAGGGGCTCGTGCACCTTTCCGGGCAGCGGGTCCAGGCTCATCGAGCGCGTGCCCTGACGGGTGCGGGGCTGGCGGCTGCGGGCTTGGCCGTCATCCTCTTCTGGGTACCTTTTCCCAATTCCATCATCGCCCAGGGTGTGGTTCAGCACAGCCGCGAGTCCGTGCTCTATGCCCCGACCGACGCCCGCCTGGAGCGTGCAGTGATGGGTAACGGGCAGGCTGTGACTCGAGCCGACGCGCTGATGTGGTTCGACGATGCGCCGCTCGCGCTGGAGATCGAGCAGGTGCGTCTCGAACTGGACGAACTGCTCGCCTTCCAGCGCCTGGCCGTGGCCAACCGTGCCGCCGATCTGGCGGCGCTCGAGCAGCAGGCGGCAGCCAAGCGCCAGAAGCTGCAGGATCTGCTGGGCCGCCGGGCCGAGTTGACCGTGCGTGCGCCGCACGATGGGCTGTACGTGGCCGCCGAAGGGTGGGAGCGGGTCGGATCCTGGATACCGCGCGGTACCACGCTGGGCCATGTGCTGGACCGATCCTCCGGCTTCCAGTTCGTGGCGGTGATCACGCAGGAGCGCGCCCGGGAACTGTTCCGGAGTCCTCCGCAGCAGGCCGTACTTCGCCTGGTGGGCCAGACCGACCATGACCTCGCGGTCACACAGGTGGTGGTGGTGCCGTACCAGCGGGATCGGCTTCCGTCAGCGGCGCTGGGTTGGCTTGGTGGGGGCGATCTCCCGGTCAAGGCAGACAGCTCGCGCGGCGACGTCGCGGCCGAGGAGTTCTTCGAGATCCGAGCAAATCTCTCTCCCTCCAGCCTGGAGGGCGTGGCACTGCACCGCGGCCTGCGCGGTGCGATGCGCATGTCCTTGCCTGGCCAGACGCTCTTCCAGCGGCTGGCGGAGTCGCTCCAGCAGCTGCTGCAGAAGCGCTACCGTTTCGCATGACCTCCGGAAGAGCAAGTGTGGCAGCCGGCTGGCATCCCCCCCGTGACCCCTTCGCGCCCAGGCCCGTGCTCGAGGAGTGGCGGGTGCGATTGGAGATCGCCAATGGCCGCGCGCGCAGACAGACCCTTGCGGAGCTTGAACTCGTCAAGTCCGGCCTCGAGGATCAGGCCCGTCTGACCGACAGCGAGCTGCGCCGGCGGCTGGCGGAGGTCTCGCATCAGTTTCGCTATGCCTGCGCGCCCTACGAAGCCAACCGCATCCGGCGCGGGCAGATGCGTGCCCTGCGGGCCCGCCTGCTCGGGCTCTGGGCGATCGCTTCGCAACGTGTCCTGGGCATGCGACCCCACGACACCCAGGTGATCGCGGCGCTCGAGATGCACAACGGCCACCTCGTGCAGCTTTCTCCGGGCGAAGGCAAGACCCTGGCGATCGGCATGACGGCAGCGCTGTACGCGGCAGCGCGACGGCCCTGTCATGTCGTCACGGCCAACGACTACCTCGCCAGTCGGGACGCCGATCTGCTGCGGCCCCTGCTGCAGATGGCTGGCTTCACCACGGTGGCCGTGACCGCGGAAACCCCGCCGCCGATGCTGGGGGCGTGCTATGCCCAGGACGTGGTCTACGCCACCGGCAAGCAACTGCTCGCAGACTTTCTTCGCGACAACCTGGTGGTGGGTGGCGACAAGCGGCCCACCCATCGCCTGCTGTGGGAGATGCAGCGCGGTCCGGCAGATCGCCAGCCGGTGGGGCGAGGTCTGTGGGCGGCCATCGTCGACGAGGCCGACAGCGTGCTGATCGACGAAGCGACGACCCCGTTGATCATCTCCTCTGCCGACGACAACCCGATGCTCGTCGAGGCGGTGCTGGCGGGCAAGCAGATCTTCGAGAGCCTGCGCCAGGAAGAGGACTACGTCGTCAGGACCGAGCCCGTGCCCGATGTCCGCTTCACGGCCGCCGGGAAGCAGAGGATCGACGAGATGTCCTTCCTGCTTCCCGCGTTCTGGCGTTTCCCCGAGCGCGCGCAAGGTGTGGTCTCGCTGTCCGTCATGGCACGGCACGTCTACCGCAGAGACCGGCACTACCTCGTCGACGACGAAGGCAAGGTGGTCATCGTGGACGAGGCCACCGGGCGAGTGATGGCAGGCCGGTCCTGGAGCCACGGCATACACCAGGCGATCGAGGCCATGGAGGGCCTCGAGCTGAGCAGCCCGCCCAAGACCGTGGCGCGCATGACATTCCAGAACTTCTTCAAGCGCTATCACCGGCTTTGCGGTGCCAGCGGGACGCTGCAGGGCATCGAGCGGGAACTTCGGCGCAGCTACGGACTCGCCGTGGTGCCTGTGGCCCCTCGGGTGCCCAGCCGTCTGCGCCATGAAGGGCTGCGGGTCTTCGTGGATCCCGACAGCCGCTTCGCTGCGGTGGTCGAGGAGATACGGCGCAGCCTCGAGAGTGGCACACCGGTGCTGGTGGGCACGCGCAAGATTGCCGACACCGAGCGGCTTTCGCAGGCGCTGACCCAGGCCGGCTTGGAGCACAGTGTCCTGAACGCCAAGCACCACGCCCAGGAGGCCCGCATCGTGGAGCGGGCGGGCGCGGTGGGGGCCGTCACGGTCTCCACGAACATGGCGGGCCGGGGCACGGACATTCTGCTCGGCCCGGGCGCTGCCGAGGCGGGTGGGCTGCGTGTGCTGATGTTCGAGCCGCACGACGCCCGGCGCATCGAGGAACAGCTCTACGGGCGTGCGGGTCGTCAGGGGGCACCGGGATCGGCGGTCGGCTTCCTGTGCCTGAAAGACGAGACCTTGCAGCGATCCATGGGCGCCGTCCATGCCACGGCTTCGACGCTCTTGTTGCCGCTGGTGCTCCACCCACGTGCGGCCGCGTGGCTCGTGCGGATCGCCCAGATGCTGCTGCAGTCCAAGGCCGCAGCTCAGCGCCGGCGTCTGGCCGAGCGCGAGAGCAAGGTCGCCGGCCAGTTGTCCTTTTCCGAATGATTCCGTCCCAAGGGTGACCCGAATGCCTCATGTCAAGATCAACGGCGTGACCTACGACGTCGACACGCTCGACGACGAGGTCAAGTCGCACCTCAGGGCGCTGGCCTTCGTCGATGCCGAGAGCGAGCGACTCGGCATGCAGTTGAGCATCATGCGCATCTCGCGCGACGAGATCGGGCGTCGGCTCGACTTGGCCTTGACCCGTCATGAACTCAATCGCCCCGGGGCTGCCGTGCCCGATGCGCCGCCAGGGGCGGCGAAGCCGTGATCACGTCCTACGAGATCGATCCGCCACCCGAGGTCGGGGAGGTCGCCGACTGGCTCGAGCGGGTACGGCGAAACGATGGCCTGGCCGCAGCCCAGCAGGCGGTCTTCGGTCTCGCGCGGCGCTACCCCCAGGTGGAGGATCTCCAGGCGCTCGCGATGTGGCACCGCCCCCAGTGGTGGGAGCCGCTGCAATTCGGGGCGATCCGTCTGGAGCGTCGCGCCCCGCAGCACTTCGACTTCGTCTGGTCGACGATGCTGGACCGTGACTTCTCTCAGCGGCTGAAGCACGTTCCGGCCGATCTGACGCCGCGCGATCTGTTGCACGTGCTCACCCAGGACCACATCGCGCTCATCCCCCAGAGCCGCGCGGTCCAGTGGGTCGTGTTCCGGGGCAGCGAGCCCATCGGTCTGTCGATGTTCGTGAACATCAGCTTCCAGAACCGCGTGGCCGAGCAGATCATGGGCATCCTGCCCGGCCACGACACCGCGTTCGCCGTGGGTGACAGCTACCTCGCCAGCTTGTCGTTCGCCTTCAACACGCTCGGGCTGAACAAGGTGCAGGGGCTCGTCTACCGGGACAACGCGATCGTTGCCGAGCTGCAGGAGCGGTTCGGGTTCCGGCGGGAGGGCGTGTTGAGACAGGCCGTGTGGCGCGAAGACGCCGGCCGCTACGAGGACGTGATCCAGATCTCGATGCTCAGGAGCGAGTTCGACGCGAACCGTGTCACCCAGCGCTACATCGCCAGGCAGCAGCGCAGCTCCTTGCTCATGCTGCGGCAGGAGTGGCCGCGCAAGCCGCTGGCAGCACCTCGGGGATGAAGCGCGCGACGTAGTCCAGCCGCAGGTCGTGCGACACGATCAGGCGCGGGCTGGTGCCTTCGTGCACCACGCTGTGGGGATAGGGCCCGCCGTCCTTGAAGGCCAGCAGTTGCAGCGGCTGCCAGGTGCGGGTCTCGTTGCCGACGGTGATGGAGCAAGCCGGGTCGCACACCAGTCCCAGGTGGATGCGCAGGTAGTCGGGCGTCCAGCCGCGGTGCGGGTGGATGACCGAGCCGGGGACGAGCCGGCTGACGAAGACGTTGCGCAGGACGCCCTCCGACTCGAGCGGCTCGATCAGGCTCGACACCGTCGGCAGGCGCTTGCGGTAGGCCGCCACCAGAGGAGACATGTTGATCTCCAGGCTCTTGCGCGAGAGTTCGATGTGCTCGCCCTGGAAGATCGACAGCGGAAAGGCATCCCAGGTGTTGCTGTAGAGATTGCCGTACTTGGGGTAGGGCATGAACGGACGTGTGCTCGTGGCGAACGCGACGATCTCGTCCCGCACCTGGGCCGCCTTGGCCGACAGTTCGCGGCACCAGGGGATGCGGTGCAGGTGCTCGGTCCAGAACGGCGGTTCGCGGTTCGTCGCGGGGCTCATCGGCAGATCTCCTTTGCCGGGTTCTCACCAATAGAGGATGAGTGTGTCGTCATGGCGCAGCCCGTGCCCCTGCAGCATGATCCTGGGTTTGTCCTCTCCATCGGGGTGCAGCACGGCCTGGTGTGTGGCGAGCCCGTCGTGGACCAGCATCCAGCCCTGACGGTAGGCCCTGAAATGCTCTTCGTGGCCTGACCAAAGTTTGAGACCGCTGCCGGCGGGCAGGCTCAGCGGCAGCGTGAAAGTCAGGACGTCCCGGGCTGTCGCGGGAATGTCCGGGAAGACATCGCGGAACTGCAGATCCCGGTGCACGCTGGCCACACCACCGGCGAACACCGGGTGCGGCATATGGACGTGGAAGCCTGGCAGCGATGATCTCTCGGGCGCGAACCGAGCGTCCAGGCCCGTGTGCGTCGAGAGCACCTCGCGACTGAGCTCGAGCAGGGCGCCGAAGTGGCGCCGCAACAAGCCGTTGTAGTGGGTCCGCAGCTCGGGGCTGCGGTAGAGGCCAGGGCCGCTGGAAGTGCGCGCGAAATCCAGATAGGCTGCGAGCCCAAGGGTGAAGAACGGCAGGGCCTGGTGTCGCCGCGTCCAGTGCGGGCGCAGCCTCAGGACCTCTGAGGACCAGAGCTCGCACTCGTGGGCATCGAGGGCGGCGAGCTGCGTGACGCCTGCGACGCCAGGGCCCAGACACAGCCCTGACGCTGGGCGCACTGCGCCGGGCGTCGGGGCTGTCGAGCTCGCGGGGCAGGATATCTCGTGCACAACGGCTCGCCGCAGGCTGGGTGCCAGGCCGCCGGGGTGCCCGAACCGGTCAGTTCAGCGCCGGCTTGTCCTTGGCGCCACGCTCTTCCTTGAGCTGCATCAGCCGCTCGATCTGGGCCAGCGACACCAGGTGGGCATAGACCGCAGGAAGGTAGCGCTTCTCGCGCATCTCGAGAAAGCGCTCGTTCGAGAGGTTGTTCAGACGCTCCTCGTTGACGACGTAGCACCCCGTGATGTTGCGCGCCTGCTCTCCTTGGCGAACCCGCATGTTGAGGGGCGTGAACAGGTTGTGCTCGGCGAAGTACTTGCTGAAGGCCCGGGTGAAGGTGTCCATCTGCTGCAGCTCGCCAAGGTAGCGCTTGACGTTCTCGATGGCGGCAGAGGCCTCGCCGCTCTCGTCGAACAGGGCCACGCCTTCGGTCTGGTTGACCAGGGCGCTGCCCTCGTCGATGCAGACGGTGAACTGACCTTCCTGCCCGGTGCTGGCCAGGGCGAACGGGTAGCGACGGATGATCGCCGGAACGTAGGAGGCGGCCCACTTGCCCTGCGCGTCGACGAACAGGTTCTCACCCTGCTCGAGGCCCATCAGGGCGACCGGCCGGAACTCGTCCGCGGCCTTGTCCTCGAGGAAGACCACAGGGTAGATCGCCGAAGCGCGGGCGAACTCGTGGACCATGACCGAGGCAATGTGGAACTGCGACGCGAAGCCGAAGCCTTCGATCTGCTTGATCCGGGTGGCAGCGTGACGTGCCTTGTTGACGGGAACCAGCTGTTGGAACATGTACCGCTCTCGTGGTGAGGATAAGGGGGGGCGGCGCAGCAGAAGGCGGCGCCCTCGCTGGGGACCGCCGTCGGACACACCGTTCGATCGCGACCCGTCCCTCCAAGACGGTGCGAGACCAAGGCAAGAGTTTACATAGTTCGCACGCAAA
>JBILNB010000033.1:0-46785 GCA_044375195.1 Rubrivivax sp.
CCGGTTCGTCGTCGCGGTCGGCAGGCACGGCCACGTAGTGACTGGCGCTGCCGATATCGATCCCAGCCGCGTTGGGATGGGTCAACTCCAGGCCCTTGCGGTTCAAGGCCCGATTGCGTGTAGCCATGGCGTCCTCCATCATGAGAAGTGGAACGTGGCGCCGGATCGGGCTCGTCGTCGTGATCACTCTCTCAAACGGGATACCGTCCAGCCGGCTGCACACCGGCCAATCGGTTCACCAATGTCGATGACGCAGCCCAAGACCACGCTAACC
Organism: Rubrivivax sp.; assembly: GCA_044375195.1. Classification (GTDB taxonomy): domain Bacteria; phylum Pseudomonadota; class Gammaproteobacteria; order Burkholderiales; family Burkholderiaceae_C; genus Rubrivivax. The sequence goes on from JBILNB010000033.1 coordinate 275, forward strand.
CGCGGGCAGTACGCACCATTGCCGTATCGGTCTTCCCCGGCGCCACGCTCCACCTTGCCACGCACGCCGCCGTCGCGCCAGGAGTTTCTTCGGGACGATTTGCGGGCGGGTCGGGCCGATTGGATCGCTAACCCCTCTACAGGGACTTCCCCCAGCGTCAAGAGCGCTGCCCTGACTTTCAGTGTTTGACCTTCTGATGCTCCTCGCGCGACCACCGCTGCTGATCGGGGTCAAGGGCGGACGCAGTCCGGCGCAGCGAACCCTTGACGCCGACCAGCAGCACGTACGCTGTCGTCATGGCCGATGCGGCAGTCTGTTACATCGGCCATGGCAAGCAGCGCCTTGGCATCGTTCAGCGCTGGTGTCACCGTGCTTTCGCAGGAAGCTTCGCTTTGGCTCCTCGGGCTCGGGCTCAGGCTATGTTCCACCCGCTGTCGGGCATTCGATGCCCCATCGATCGACCGTGCAGTTCAAGGGTGCCGCCACCGGGCTGGCGCCAGCGCTGTAGGTTGCAGAAGCCGCCCTCTATGTGTAGACTCTCACACAAGGAGACGCACATGGCTACCAACCTCGCGATTGACCCCGACTTGCTTGATCGTGCTTTGGAAGTCAGCGGTGAGCGCACGAAGAAGGCGGCCGTCACGATGGCGCTTCAAGAGTTCATCGCACGACGCCAGCAGAAGCGAGTTCTCGACTTGATGGGGAAGCTCGACTGGGACAAGTCGTATGACTACAAGGCGGAGCGTTCCCGAAAGTGACGCTCTTGGTTGATACGAGCGTCTGGTCGCTTGCCCTCCGACGTGACGTTGAAGTTGAAGAACCCGAGGTGCAGGCGCTGAAGGATGCGCTTGCTGGCGCCGACATCGTTGTGACGACTGGTCTTGTACTGCAGGAACTTCTTCAAGGCTTTGCAGGAGCCAAGGCAGGCGAACAGATCGTGGAGAGGTTTTCTGCGCTGGCTCTGCTTCAACCTGATCGCGAAGACCATGTGGCAGCGGCGGGTGTGAGAAACATGTGTCGCAGATCGGGTGTACAGATCGGAACAGTCGACGCTTTGATTGCGCAGCTTTGCATCAGACATGACCTCGTTCTTCTGAGCACGGATCCAGACTTCGTTCACGCTGCAAAGCATTGCCGCCTCAAGGTGTGGTCGACCCATGCGGCGAAGCGTAAGGTCCTGCCGGCTGCTGCAGCCAAGAAGTAGGCGCCCGAAAGATGGCGTCCAACCCCTCGCTCGAACTTCCGCTTCGCGCGAGCCTCTGCTTCCATCGTCAGCTCCTTGGCGGTGATGGGTGGGGATCACTCGATGTCCACCCCCAGCGGGTCAAGTTTCAGTTGGGGCCAGCAGCCCCGGTTCTGCAACGAGGTCGCGCCGCTGGTCGACTGCCTGATCGGCACCGAGCGGCGCACCCAGGTGGGCTGTCGGGCGCTCCCGCGGACCCCAAGCCCCCAGAACGTGCCGTAGCCGCATCGTCCCTTCGCCGCCCCACCCATTTGCTTTAGTCCTAAAGCATTTGCGGCGAGAATCCAGCGCATCCCCGAGGAGAGTGTCCCCATGCGCATCGTCTGCATCGGCGGTGGCCCCGCCGGCCTGTACTTCGCGTTGCTGATGAAGCAGCTCGATCCCAGCCACCACATCACGGTGGTGGAGCGCAACCGGCCTTATGACACCTTCGGCTGGGGGGTCGTGTTCTCGGACGCCACGCTGGACGGGATGCGGCGCTGGGACGTTCCGACGGCGGACGCGATCGAGGTGGCCTTCAACCACTGGGACGACATCGAGCTGCACTTCAAGGGGCACGTCATCCGCTCGGGCGGGCACGGCTTCGTGGGGATCGGGCGCAAGAAGCTGCTTAACATCCTGCAGGCGCGCTGCGAGGCGCTGGGGGTGGAGCTGCTGTTCGAGACCGAGGTCGATTCGGACGCCGACTATCCAGATGCGGACCTCGTCATCGCCAGCGACGGCGTCAACTCCAGGATCCGGCAGAAGTACGCCGAGGTCTTCCAGCCCGACATCGTCACGCGGCCCAACCGCTTCATCTGGCTGGGCACGACGCAGCTCTACGACGCGTTCAACTTCCACTTCGAGAAGACCGAGCACGGCTGGTTCCAGAGCCACGTCTACAAGTTCGACGACCAGACGACGACCTACATCGTCGAGACGCCCGAGCATGTGTGGAAGGCGCACGGGCTGGACCAGGCGAACACCGAGGAGTCCATCGCCTTCTGCGAGAAGCTGTTCGCCAGGTACCTCGGCGGCCACCCGCTGCTGAGCAACGCGCGCCACCTGCGCGGCTCGGCGTGGCTGAACTTCCAGCGCGTGCGCTGCCGGCGCTGGCACCACTTCAACGGCCGCAGCCACGTGGTGCTGATGGGCGATGCGGTGCACACGGCGCACTTCGCCATCGGCTCGGGCACCAAGCTGGCGCTGGAAGACGCAATCGGCCTGACCCGCCTGTTCAAGGAGGCGAAGGCCGCGGGCGGCGGCGGCGCGGCCGACATCCCGGCCGTGCTGGAGCGCTACCAGGCCGAGCGCGAGGTGGACGTGCTGCGGCTGCAGAACGCGGCCTGGAACGCGATGGAGTGGTTCGAGGTGGTGGGCACGCGCTACTGCGACCAGCTCGAGCCCGAGCAGTTCATGTACTCGATGCTCACGCGCAGCCAGCGCATCAGCCACGAGAACCTGCGCCTGCGCGACGCGCGCTGGCTCGAGGGCTACGAGCGCTGGTACGCGCGCCGCGCGGCGGCGCAGGCGGGTGTGGCGGTGCCACTGGCGGCGCAGGAGACGATCGACTCCGTCGGCCCCGAACTCACCCCCGTTGGCCCTGAGCTCTCCCCCGTTCGCCCTGAGCTCTCCCCCGTTCGCCCTGAGCTTGTCGAAGGGCTTCGACAGGCTCAGCCCGAACGGATATTGGGTTCTCAGCCCGAACGGGGATCCGGGGCCGGGAGCATCGGGGCGGCGCTGATGCCGCCGAGCCCGATGTTCACCCCCTTCAGGCTGCGCGGCATGACCGTGCCCAACCGGGTGGTGGTCTCGCCGATGGCGATGTACTCGGCCGCCGACGGCCTGCCGGGCGACTTCCACCTCGTGCACTTCGGCGCGCGGGCGCTCGGCGGCGCCGGGCTGCTGTACACCGAGATGACCTGCCCCAGCCCCGACGCGCGCATCACCCCGGGCTGCGCCGGGCTGTGGAACGACACGCAGCGCGACGCCTGGAAGCGCATCGTCGACTTCGTGCACGTGAACTCGGGCGCGAAGATGGGCATCCAGCTCGGCCACGCCGGGCGCAAGGGCAGCACCCAGCTCGGCTGGCAGCGCATGGACGAGCCGCTGGAGGCCGGCAACTGGCCGCTGCTCTCGGCCTCGGCCATCCCCTACCTGCCGCAGAGCCAGGTGCCGCGGGCCATGACGCGCGAGGACATGGATCGCGTGCGCGAGGACTTCGTCTCCGCCACTCGGCGCGCCGCCGAGGCGGGCTTCGACATCCTGGAGCTGCACTGCGCGCACGGCTACCTGTTGTCGAGCTTCCTGTCGCCGCTGACGAACCGGCGCGATGACGCCTACGGCGGCAGCGTCGAGAACCGTGCCCGCTACCCGCTGGAGGTCTTCGCCGCCGTGCGCGCCGCCTGGCCGCAGGACCGGCCGATCTCGGTCCGTCTGTCCTGCCACGACTGGTTCCCGGGCGGCAACACGGCCGACGACGCGGTCGTGATCGCGCGCCTGTTCAAGCAGGCCGGGGCCGACATCATCGACTGCTCCTCGGGCCAGGTGGTGGCCGAGCAGAAGCCGGTGTACGGCCGCATGTACCAGACGCCGTTCGCCGACCGCATCCGCAACGAGGTGGGCATCCCCACCGTGGCGGTGGGCGCGATCTTCGAGGCCGACCACGTCAACATGGTGATCGCCGCCGGTCGCGCCGACCTGTGCGCCGTGGCCCGCCCGCACCTGGCCGACCCGGCGTGGACGCTGCACGAGGCGGCGAAAATCGGCCACGCCGACATCCACTGGCCGCTGCAGTACCTGTCTGGCCGCAGCCAGTACGAGAGCAACCTGAAGCGCGCCGCCGGCGCCCAGGCCTGAGCACGGAGACCCCCGATGAACGACGACAAGAAGCCCTTCAAGGACTACACGGCCCGCCACTTCCGCTGGGAGTGCAGCGACGACGGCCGCGTGGCGACGATCACGCTGAACCGGCCGGACAAGAAGAACCCGCTGACCTTCGACAGCTACGCCGAACTGCGCGACCTGTTCCGCAACCTGGCCTACGCGAGCGATGTGCGCGCGGTGGTGGTCACCGGCGAGGGTGGCAATTTCTGCTCGGGCGGGGACGTGTTCGAGATCATCGAGCCGCTGACGAAGATGGCGATGCCCGAGCTGCTGCGCTTCACGCGCATGACGGGCGACCTGGTCAAGGCGATGAAGCGCGCGCCGCAGCCCATCGTGGCGGCGATCGACGGGGTGTGCGCGGGGGCGGGGGCGATGGTTGCGCTGGCTTCCGACATGCGTCTGGGGACGCCTTCGACGAAGACGGCTTATCTGTTCACGCGGGTGGGGCTGGCCGGGGCCGATATGGGCGCCTGCGGGCTGCTGCCGCGCGTCATCGGCCAGGGGCGGGCGACCGAGCTGCTGATGACGGGGCGGGCGATGTCGGCCGAGGAGGGCGCGGCCTGGGGCTTCTTCAATGCGCTGCACCCGCGCGAGGAGGTGGTATCCAAGGCCCAGGCGCTGGCACGTTCGCTGGCCGACGGGCCGTGGTTCGCGCACACGGTGACGAAGACGATGCTGAACCAGGAATGGGCCATGGGCATCGAGGAGATGATCGAGTCCGAGGCCCAGGCTCAGGCCATCTGCATGATGACCCAGGACTTCAAGCGCGCCTTCGACGCTTTTGCTGCAAAGCAGACGCCGCGGTTCGAGGGGGATTGAGGCTCCCTCTTTTTCTTTGGCGATGTGGTGCTTGTTGCGTTGCGTTTTGCTTCTCTGATCTCTCGCGGGAGCAGGGGGCGGGGTGCTGTGTTCCGCTCATGTCTCGCGTGAGCGGGGAGGCCGGGTGCCATGCTCCGCTCATGTCCTCCGCCATCGACCTGCGGTCGATGGCTCCCCCTTTACTTCGCTGCGCATTGCACCCAGCCTCCCCGCTCTGGCGGCGTCTTGGTTTGCGTGTCGAAAAAGCTCTGGTGTCCAGACTTCGTGCTGCCTTCCTTCCGGCGCCTCCAAGCACGCTGGTGGGCAGGGCGTTTGGATCGTGATGATGCTGGCAGGACGCAGGGTGCGGGTACCCCCCGCAGCGAAGTAAAGGGGGAGGCACGGGCGTAGCCCGGGCCGGAGGACATGAGCGGAGGGGGGTACCCGTGCCCTGCGTCTAGTGAAATCTCCGCACGCATCTTCTGGCGTTCCAGCATTTGAATCCCGGGCTCGAAAAATGTAGAAGGGCTGAGAACCACCATGACCCGCCTCTCCCACCTCGACATTCCTTTCTTTGACGACCTGCACCGCGAGCAGGCGGCGGCGCTCGATGCCTGGTGCGCACAGCACCTCGGCAGCGTCGACCACGCCGACACCGACGCCGCGTGCCGACGTCTCGTCACGATGCTCGGCGAGGCCGGGCACCTGCGCTGGTGCGTGCCGGCGGAGTACGGGGGGGCCTTGCCGGCGTTGGACTCGCGGGCCCTGGTCGTCGCGCGCGAGACGCTGGCCCGGCACGACGGGCTGGCCGACTTCGCCTTTGCGATGCAGGGCCTGGGCACCGGGGCCGTCACGCTGGCCGGCAGCGCCGAGGTGCAGGCCCGGGTGCTGCCCCGGGTGGCGCGCGGGCAGTGGATCTCGGCCTTCGCGCTGTCCGAGCCCCAGGCCGGCTCTGACGTCGCGGCCATGGCCTGCACCGCGCGCGACGACGGCGACCACTGGGTGCTCGACGGCCAGAAAACCTGGATCAGCAATGGCGGCATCGCCGACGTCTACTGCGTCTTCGCCCGCACCCTCGGCGCCGACGGCCAAGCGCTGGGCGGGCCCGGGGCCAAGCCCACGGCGGCCATCAGCGCCTTCGTCGTCGAGGCGGGCACGCCGGGGCTGGAGATCGCCGAACGCATCGACGTCATCGCGCCGCACCCGCTGGCGCGGCTGCGCTTCAACGGCTGCCGCATTCCCAAGGGGCAGATCCTCGGCCAGCCCGGCGAGGGCTTCAAGCTGGCGATGCGCACGCTCGACATCTTCCGCGCCTCGGTCGCCGCGGCGGCGCTGGGCTTTGCGCGCCGCGCGCTCGACGAGGCCATCGCGCATGCGAAGTCGCGGCGCATGTTCGGCCAGACGCTGGCGGACTTCCAGCTCACCCAGGCCGCGCTCGGCGAGATGGCCAGCGCCATCGACGCCGCGGCGCTGCTGACCTACCGCGCCGCCTGGCTGCGCGACGTCAAGGGCGCGCGCACCACGCGCGAGGCGGCCATGGCCAAGATGTGCGCCACCGAGAACGCCCAGCGCGTGATCGACCGCGCGCTGCAGATGCACGGCGGCCAGGGCGTGCGCGTCGGCTCGGTGGTGGAGTCGCTCTACCGCGAGATCCGCGCCCTGCGCATCTACGAGGGCGCCACCGAGGTGCAGCAGCTCATCGTCGGGCGCGACGTCCTCGGGGCCTGAACCCCGGGTCCGGCGATGGACACCACGCTGGTCCTCGCCGCGCTGCTGAGCGCGCTGCTGCACGCCAGCTGGACCGCTGCCGTCAAGCACACCGGGCAGACCACCGAGGCCATGACCGGCCAGATGGTGGCGGCCGCGCTCGTGACCCTGCCACTGCTGCTGTGGCTGCCCTGGCCGGCAGCCCAGGCCTGGGGCTGGATGGCGGCGAGCTGTTTCTTCAACTGGCTCGGCATCCTGTGCATGCTGCGCGCCTATGAGCAGGGCGACTACGGCGCGGTCTATCCGTTGAGCCGGGCGACGATGGTCATGGTCATCGCGCCGCTTTCGGTGGTGGTTGCCGGGGACAGCCTGTCGGGGCCTGCCTGGATCGGCATCGCCTGCATTGCCGCGGCGCTCATGCTGATGGCCTCGCAGGCGCGCGGCGGCCAGCGCCTGGGCCCCGGAGTGCTGGGCTGGACGCTGCTGGGCGGCGTGCTCAGCGCCGTGTGCGTGATGCTCGACGTGCAGGGCATCCGTGCCTCGGGCTCGCCCATCGCCTACGGCTGCTGCGGCGCGGTCCTGAACGCCACGCTGATGCTGCTGCGGCAGCGCCATCGCCCGGGGCTGTGGCCGGCCATCGTGCGCCACCGGCGCGTCGTCGTCGGTGCCGGGGTGGTGTCCATGGTGTCCTACCTGCTGATCGTCTGGGTCTTCGCCCAGGCGCCGATGGCAATCTCGGCGGCGCTGCGCGACACCAGCGCGGTGTTCGCGGTGCTGATCTCGGTCTTCGTGCTCAAGGAGCGGCTGGGCCGCCTGCAGCAGGTGGCCGTGTTCGTGGCCGCCTGCGCCGTGCCGCTGCTGCGGCTGTAGCGCCGCGCCAGGAATCCCGGGCTCAGGCGGGGTCGGCGGGCGCTCGCGCGGTCGAACGGGCTGCGCGGCGGCGCGCCTCGGGGCCGGGCGCGGCGGGCAGGACGCGCTTGAGCTGCCCGAGCAGGCGGAACAGCTCGGCCTGCGCGGCGGCGTCCAGCCCTTCGAACAGCGTGGCCACCCAGCGCTCGTGTTCGCGCGCCATGACGCGGAACTGGCGCCGGCCCTCGCGCGTGAGGCACACGGTGCAGGCGCGCCGGTCGTCTGGGTCGTCCCGGCGCTCGACCAGGCCCTCGGCCACCAGCCGGTCCGTCAGGCCCGTGACGTTGCCGCCGGTCACCATCAGGCGCTCGGAGAGCTCGCGCATCTTCAGGCCCTCGGGGTGGCGGTCGAGCTGGGCCATCAGGTCGAAGCGCGGCAGCGAGCCGCCGAAACGCTCGCGCAGCCGGCTGCGCAGCGGGGCTTCGATGCGGTTGGTGCACGACAGCAGCCGCAGCCACAGGCGCAGCGCCAGGTGGTCGCCGTCATCGACCCGGGTCTCGTGGTCGGCGCCTGGCGCGCCTGCGGGTCCTTCGGGCTGCGCGGCGGGCGGCGTCATCCTGTCGGGCGCCTGCGCAGCGGCGGTGAGCGGGCCGCCGGCCGGCGGGGTTGCGCCGGACCTCACCGTGCCGCCCCGCTGCCGTGGATGGCGATCCGGTCCAGGCCCTGGCGCTGCGCGCCCGCGAGCACCCGCGCCACAGCGCCGTAGGCGGCGCCCGGGTCGGGGTGCAGGTGTACCTCGGGCCGGGGCGAGCGCGCCGCGGCGGCGGCGAAGCGCGCCTCCAGCACCTCGCGGTCGGCGGCGCCCAGGCGCTCGCCGTCCCAGGTGATGCCGCCGTCGGCGGCCACGTCGATGCGCAGCGCCGGCAGCGCCGGCGGGGGCGTTGCCGCCGCATCGGGCGCCGGCAGCGCCATGCGGATCGCGTGCGTCTGGATCGGGATCGTGACGATGAACATGATCAGCAGCACCAGCATCACGTCGATCAGCGGCGTGGTGTTGATGTCGACGAGCACGTCGGGCTCGCCGTCGAGCGCGTCGGTGGGGCGCGGGCCGGCCACGGGCATGGCTCAGGGCCTCCCGCCGGGGGCTGTGGGCTCGGTCACGTAGCCCACCTTCTCGATGCCGGCCTGCGCGCAGGCCTGGTGGACCTGCTCGACCGCGCGCCAGGCCACGCGCTCGTCGCCACGGATGTGGACCTCGGGCTGCGGCTGCCGGGCCGCGGCGGCGCGCAGGCGCGGCAGCAGGGCCTCCACCCCGTCCAGGCGCTCCTGCCCCCAGTGCACGGCGCCGTCGCGGTCCACCGAGATCACCACGTGCTCGGGCCGGATCTGCGCCGGGGTGTTGCGTTCCTTGGGCAATTCCAGCGCGATCGTCTGCGCCACCACCGGCACCGTGATCAGGAAGATGATCAGCAGCACCAGCATCACGTCCACCAGCGGCGTGGTGTTGATCGTGTGGTTGAACGGGTCGTCGCCGGGGTCGGCAGGCAGCGGGGTCAGGGCCATGGCGTCGGGCGGGCGCGGGGCAGGGCGGTGGGATTGTCCGTGCTGGCGCAGGGCGTGGGGCCGGGGTTCAGCGCCGCCCTGCGATCAGCACGTTCTGCAGGTCGGCGGCGAAGGCGCGCGTCTGCTCCAGCACCGTGCGGTTGCGCCGCACCAGCGCGTTGTAGCCCATCACTGCCGGCACGGCGACGAACAGGCCGATGGCCGTCATGATCAGCGCCTCGCCCACCGGGCCGGCCACGCGGTCGATCGAGGCCTGGCCGCTGACGCCGATCTTCACGAGCGCGTTGTAGATGCCCCAGACGGTGCCGAACAGGCCGACGAAGGGCGCCGTCGAGCCCACGGTCGCCAGGAAGGCCAGGCCGTCCTGCAGCCGGCTCTGCACCCGGCCCACGGCGCGGTCCACGCTCATGCCGACCCAGGTGTGCTTGTCGATGGCCTCGACCAGCGTGCCCTCGTGGTGGGCCTCGGCGCGCAGTCCCTCCTCGGCCACGTAGCGCAGCGGCGAGCCGGGCTCGAGCTGTTCCAGGCCCGCGTGCACCGAGGGCGCCTTCCAGAAGGCCTCGGCCGCGCGCGCGCTGCGCAGCATGCGCTGCTGCGCCAGCAGCCGCGTCACGATGAGGTACCAGCTGCCCAACGACATCAGCAGCATCAGGACCAGCGTGCCCTTGGCGACCAGGTCGCCCTGGGCCCACAGCGCCTGCAGGCCGTAGGGGTTCTCCGGCGCCTGCACGAGCGCAGTGGCCGCCGGTGTCGGGGCGGTGAGCGGCGCGGCCGCGCCCTGCACCGGGGTGGAGGGCTGGGCCTGGGCTTGCGCCTGCGCCGGGACGGGTGACAAGACGGCGGCGAGCGCCAGGGCAGCGACGGCCAGCAGGCCTGTCCAGGACGGTCTCCAGCCTGGCAGCGGGCGCCGGGCGGCCGGCGTGATCACGTTCTTCATTCCTCGAGTCTCCAGACAAGTAAGCGTACGAGCACGCCGGCCACCGGCCGCCCCTGCTCGTCGAGCGCAGGCCGGTAGGCGCACTCGCCGAACTTCCTGACCGCCACCGCGTCCAGCAGCCGGTGCTCACGCGTCGACCCGGACGGTTTCTCGATGTCGATGCGGCCCACGCGGCCATCGACTTCGATGGCGATCCGTAGCACCGTGGTGCCGGTGGTGCGCGCACGCGTGGCTGCGCGCGGGTAGTCCTCGGGCCGCGGCTTGCAGGCCTCGATGTCCACGAGGGCCGGCGGCTGTGGGGGGCGCACGGGCAGGCTCCTTGCCGCGGCTGCCGGAGCCGGTGGCGGCGCCACCGGCGGCGGGGCGGGCGGCGGAGGCGCCGGTGGCGCAGGCAAGGGGGGCGCCGGGGGCGGTGGCGCGGGCGGCGCGGCGGCGACCGCGGGCGCCGGTGCCGGCGCGGGCAAGGGTGCCCGGACCGCGGGTGCCGCGGGGGCAGTGACGGGCGCGACAGCCCGGGGTGGGGCCGCTGCCACGGGCGGAGCCGGGGCTGGCGCAGGCGCAGGCGCAGGTGCGGGTGCGGGTGCAGGTGCAGGTGCAGGTGCAGGTGCAGGTGCAGGTGCAGGCGCGGGTGCAGGCGCGGGCGCGGGCGCGGGCGCGGGCGCTGCAGCAAGGCGAGGAGGCGCAGGCGGGGGTACCGGCCAGGCCACAGCCGGTGACGGCGCTGGGGCTGAGGTTGGGCCTGGGGCAGGCGCCGGACTGGGCAGGGGCGCGCGTGCCGTGGTCTCCGGTCGCGGAAAGGCCACGGCGGGTGCGGGCGCCGGCGCCACAGCAGCCTTCACAGCGGGCTCCGGGCGTGGGTAGGGGACCGCCGCCACCTGCGGCGCGGCCACGACGGGCGACGGTGACGGCACCGGCGCGACAGGCGTGACGGGGCGTGGTGCGGGCGGTGGCGGCGCAGGAGGCGGTGGCGGCGGCGCCGGGGGAGGCAGCCGTTGCGGGGGCGGTGGCGGCGGTGGTGGCGGTGGCGGCGGAGGCGGCAGTGGCGCAGGGGGAGACGGCCGCGGTGGGGGCGGCGAAGGCGGTGGTGGCGGAGGCGGAGGTGGCGGTGGCGGTGGCGGTGGCGGTGGCGGCGGAGGCGGAGGCGGAGGCGGAGGCGGAGGCGGAGGCGGAGGCGGAGGCGGAGGCGGAGGCGGAGGCGGAGGCGGCGGTAGTGCCGAGGGCTGCGGAGCTGGCGGAGGTGGGGGTGGGGGTGGCGGTGGAGGCGCGGGGGCTGCGGCCGGAGGCGGTGGCGCCGGGGGCATCGCGGGCGCGGGCGCCGCGACAGCGACGCGCGGCGCGGGTGGTGACGCCGACGTCTTGGCGGGCGGAGGGGGAGGCGCCGCTGTTTCAGGCGGGGCGGGCGTGATCAGGCGCGCGATCACCGGCGGCGGCTCGGGCGGCTGGGTCGGCGGCAGGCGGTCGCTGACCAAGGTCCACCCCAGCAGCGCATGCACGCCGATCACGGCGCCGACGCCGACGGCGCGCTGGGTGGGTGACACCCCGGTCCCGGCGTCCGCCCACGACAACGCCGGCTGCCCGGCCGGGCCGGGCGCCACTGCGCGCGTGACCCCGCTGTCGGGTTGCCTGCCGTGATCCATGTCGCCTGTCGCCGCCCCCGTGCGCCGGCGGCCTGTCCCGGCCGACGCCGGTTGGGCCACGATGCCCGCCTGCTGGCGCGGCGCGCCGCAGGGCGAAGGCCTTCTGCACTGGGGGAACGCCGCAGTGTATCGGCAGCCCCCGGAACCTGCTGGGCTGGAGGGCGGGTGTGCTGCGGGCGCGTCGATGCCGCTCAGCGGCTGCGCGGCGGCGCTTCCGGGCCGGCCACGCGCGCGAACTCGGCCGTCTTGCGGGCGACGTATTCCTCGCGCTCAACCTCGTGCAACTGCGCTGCGTGGCGCTCGCTGGCGTCGAACCAGGCCTCGATGGCGCGGGCCACGCGCTGCTCGGGCGGGTGCGGCTGCACCGCCAGCCAGCTCTGCACCGCGAGGTGGAAGCGCATGGTGTTGCGCTCGACCGCCGCCCGCACCCCGCGCACGTACACCGGCCGGCCCTGGGCGTCGGTGTCCACGACGGTGAAACCCACCCGGTGCCGCGCCACGGTGGCGACATAGGCCTGCGCCATCCACAGGCCCGTGGCCGTGAAGGCGCTGGAGTAGACCAGGCGCATCACCGAGGTGCCGGCCTCCAGCGGCGCGAGTTCGAAGCCGATCCGGTAATCGCGCGTGCCCATCGGCCCGCGCTCGGCCATCAACTCCACGGCCAGGTGCGAGGCGTTGTGCGCCAATGTGGTCCAGTTCAGCTGCAACAGGTGCTCCTGGCCGAACAGGCCGTCACGCTGGGCCGCCATCGTCAGGTCGAGCAGCACGCCGCGGCCGCCTGCGGTGCCCGGCAGGCAGTGCTTGACGTTGGGGTGCAGCATCAGCAGGCGGCACCAGGCCTGTGCGTCGGCCAGCATGGCGGCGGCCGTGGCGTAGGGCAGGTCCAGCCGCGCCAGCACCTCGCCGCGCGCGCGGTGTGCCTCCTCGGCCGACTCCAGGTAGACCCCGGGCGCCAGGGGACGCGCCGGCCCGGACACCAGCGCGGTGTAGCGCTGCGCCAGCGTGAGCCCGGCCGGCGCAGGCGCTGCCGCACACGCCGCGCCCGTGCTCGCGCCGAGGACGAGCGCGCAAAGCCACCGCAGCACGCTGCGCCGGCAGGGCGCACCGACGGCAGGCAGGCTCCAGGTTTGCATCGTGGCATCGTCCGCCGCGGCCTGAGATCCGCCATTGAGCCGGCGCAGGCCTCGCTGCGCGGGGGCGTGCGCGTCTGAGTTCACCGGGTTTTTCCCGAGGTGGACGGCCGTTTCCACGCGCCGTCCGGCCCCGGTCTGAACCTACACTGCGCGTCCCGCGGCGCTTGACGCCGTGACCTTGCCCACCCGCCCTCGATGACTTCACCCGGCGACGTGACGCGCCTGCAGGCGCTGTACCTGACCATGGCGCGCATCCGCGCCTTCGAGGACGCTGCCGAGGCGGCGAGCCAGGGGGGCGTGCAGGCCTTCGGACAGAGCGCGAGCGCGAAGCCGGCGCTGGTGCGCGGGCCGCTGCACCTGTCCACCGGACAGGAGGCGGTCGCGGCCGCCGTGTGCGCGCACCTGCGTCGCGACGACCTGCTCACGTCCACCCACCGCGGCCACGGCCACACGCTGGCCAAGGGGGCCGACGTCACGGCGATGATGTGCGAGCTGTACGGCCGCGCCAACGGCACCAACAAGGGCAAGGGCGGATCGATGCACATCGCGGACTTCGGCGTGGGCATGCTCGGCGCCAACGGCGTCGTGGCCGCCGGGATCCCCATCGCGGCCGGCGCAGCGCACGCCCTCAAGCTGCGCGGCACCGACGCCATCGTGGCCTGCTTCTTCGGCGACGGCGCGGTCAACCGCGGCCCCTTCCTCGAGGGCCTGAACTGGGCCCGCGTCTACGGCCTGCCGGTGCTCTTCGTCTGCGAGGACAACCGCATCTCGGCCACCACGCCCACCGGGCCCATGACGGCCGGCGCCGGCACCAGCGTGCGCGCCCAGAGCATGGACGTGCCCTCCGAGGTGGTCGACGGCAACGACGTGCTCGCGCTGGATGCGGCCGCGGCCCGGCTCGTCGCCGAGGTCCGCGCCGGCCAGGGCCCCCGCCTGCTGCATGCGGTGACCTACCGCCTGAAGGGCCATGTGTCGATCGACCCCGCCGCCTACCGCGACCCGGCCGAGGTGGCCCGGGCGCGCGAGGCCGACCCGCTGCTGCGGGCGCGGGCGCAGCTGCTGGCCCGGGGCGTCGAGGCTGCCGCGGTCGACGCCCTCGCTGCCCGGGCGCGCGCGGAGATCGCCTCCGCCCAGGCGGCCGCCGAGGCCGCGCCCTGGCCAGCCGAGCACGAAGCCTACGAAGACGTGACGACCGTCGGCGCGGGGGTGTGGCAATGACGCAGGTGCTGAGCTACGCCCAGGCCGCCGCGCTGGCCCTGAGCGAGGCCATGAGCGCCGACGACACGATCGTCGCCCTCGGCGAGGACCTGGGCCGCGGCGGCGTCTTCGGCCAGTACCGCGGGCTGCAGCAGGTCTTCGGGCCGCAGCGCGTGATCGACACGCCGATCTCCGAGGCGGCCATCATGGGCGCGGCCGTGGGCATGGCGCTGGCCGGGCTGAAGCCGGTGGTCGAGATGCGCGTCATCGATTTCGCGCTGTGCGCGATGGACGAGATCGTCAACCAGGCGGCGAAGAACCGCTTCATGTTCGGCGGCCAGGGCCGGGTGCCGCTGGTCGCGCGCATGCCCATCGGGATCTGGGGCGCGTCCGCGGCCCAGCACTCGCAGTCGCTCGAGGCCTGGTTCGCGCACATGCCCGGCCTGCTGGTCGTGACACCGGCGACCCCGCAGGACAACCACGGCCTGCTCAAGGCCGCGCTCGCCAGCGGCGACCCGGTCGTCTACATGGAGCACAAGGAACTCTGGGGCCAGACCGGCGAGGTCGATCCGGCGCTCGAGCTGCCACTGGGCCGCGCCGCCGTGCGGCGTGCCGGCCGCGACCTGACGATCGCGACCTGGTCGCGCGGCGTCGGCGCGAGCCTGGAGGCCGCGGGCCTGCTGGCCGCCGAGGGCGTCGAGGCCGAGGTGATCGACCTGCGCACGCTCTGGCCCTGGGACCGCGAGACCGTGCTGCAGTCCGCCGGCCGCACCGGCCGCCTGCTCGTCGTGCACGAGGCCGTGCGCGTGGGCGGCTTCGGCGCCGAGATCGCCGCCGTGGCGGCCGAGGAGACGGGCGTGCGCATCGGCCGTGTCGGCGCCCCGCGCGTGCCCGTGGGCTACGCCCAGCCGCTGGAGAACGTCTCGCGCCTGCAGCCGGCGCGCATCGCCGAGGCGGCGCGCGCCTTGCTCGGTTGAGGGCGAGACCCTTGGATTTCCGGGTTCTGCGCGCCCCTCCCTCGTTCCACCGTGAATCCCTTTCCTGACCCGACCCGTCCATCCAACCCCCAGGAGACCCCGATGAGCGCCACTACCTCCCGCCGCCGCGTCCTCACCGTTGCCGCCGCTGGCGGCGCCGCGCTTGCCGCGCCCTGGCTGGCCCGCGCCCAGGGCGCGCTGAAGCCCGAGTACCGCCTGTCGGTGGTCGGCAACCGGCCCATCCCGATCTCCGACACCGCCTTCCGCTGGGCCGATCTGGTGCGCGAGCGCACGGGCGGGCGCATCAACGTCAAGGTCTACCCGGGCTCGCAACTCGTCGGCGGCGACCAGACGCGCGAGCTGCTGGCCATGCGCCAGGGCACGATCGACTTCACCGTCTCGTCGACGATCAACCTCAGCCCGCAGATCCGGCCGATGTCGATCTTCTCGCTGCCCTTCCTGATGCCCGACCACAAGGCCTTCGACGCGCTGATCAAGGGCCAGGTGGCGGCCGAGCTGAACAAGATCATGGCCACGCAGGGGGTGGTGCCGCTGGCCTGGGGCGAGAACGGCTTCCGCGAGCTCTCGAACAGCAAGCGTCCGGTGCGCAAGCCGGCGGACCTGAGGGGCATGAAGATCCGCTTCGCCGCCGGCGCCATCTTCACCGACATCTTCAACGCGCTGGGCGCCAACCCGCTGCAGATGAGCTTCGCCGACCTGCAGCCGGCGCTGACCACGGGCGCGGTCGACGGGCAGGAGAACCCGATCAACCTGTACCTGATGTTCAAGATGGACACGCTGGCGCAGAAGCACCTGACGGTGTGGAACTACGTGGCCGATGCGGCGCTGTATCACGTGGCCAAGCCGGTGTGGGACAGCTTCTCCAAGGCCGACCAGGAGATCGTCGCCGAGACCGCGCGCGAGGTCGCCGCCCTGGGTATCGCCGCCTCGCGCAAGGGCCTGGGCGCCGGGGGCGACAACTCTGCCTTCGACGAGCTGAAGAGACGCGGCGTCGAGGTTCAGATCCTGACGCTGGACGAGAAGGCCGAGTTCGCCAGGGCGACGCGCCCGGTCTACGACAAGTGGGTCGCGACCGTCGGCGCCGATCTCGTGAAGATCGCCGAGGGCGCGATCGCGCGGCGCGGCTGAGCTGGCGGCCTCTCCGCGACGCTGGCGCCGATGAAGCCCGCCCCCACCGAGGAGGCCACCGCCCTCGACGTCGCCCCGCAGTCGGCTGCCGACCCGCTGCCGCCGCGGGTGCCTTTCGCGCTCGAGGGCGTGATCGGCGCACTGCTGATGGGCTTGCTGTGCCTGATCACGTTCGCCAACGTGGTCACGCGCTACTTCACCGACGTCTCGCTCGCCTTCACCGAGGAGTTCTCGGTCGCGATGATGGTGGTGCTGGCGCTGGCGGGCGCCGGCGCCGCCTTCGGGCGCGGCAGCCACATCCGGATGGGCTTCGTCGCGGACCAGCTGCCCCCGCGCGGCCGCCTCGCGCTCGAGGCGCTGGTGCTGCTGCTGTCGCTGGCGCTCTTCGCGCTGCTGGCCTGGTACGGCGCGCGCCTGACGCTGGACGAGTTCCGCTTCGAGGTGGGCTCGCCCGGCCTGGGCGTGCCGCAGTGGCTGTACACCGTGTGGCTGCCGCTTTGCTGCCTGGCGATCTGCGCGCGCATCTGCGGGCGCCTGGTCCGCGTGCTGCGCGCGCGTCGTTCGCTGCCAGGCGGGCATTGAGGCCATGCTGAGCGCCGGCGCGATCATGCTGGTGGTGGCGTTCGCGCTGCTGCTGGTGATGGGCGCGCCCGTCGCCGTGGCGCTCGGCCTGGCGGGCGCGGCGGTCATCGCCTACCAGGACCTGGGCATCGCCTCGCTGCCGACCAACGTCTGGACCGGCATCGCCAAGTACCCGCTGCTCGCGCTGCCGGTCTTCATCACCGCCGGCATGGTGTTCGAGCGCTCCGGCGTGGCCGAGCGCCTGGTGCGCTTCATGTCGGCGCTGATCGGGCAGCGCGCCGGCGGGCTGGGCCTGGTCGCGATCCTGGTCTCGGTCATCCTGGGTGGCATCTCCGGCTCCGGCGCGGCCGACGCGGCGGCGGTGGCCACCGTGCTGCTGCCGTCGATGCTCAAGCAGGGCTATCCGCGCCCCTTCTGCGCCAGCCTGATCGCGGCGTCGGGCTCGACCGCGATCCTGATTCCGCCCTCGATCGCCTTCATCATCTACGCGGTCATCGTGCCCGGCGTCTCCGTGCCCGCGCTCTTCATCGGCGGCATCGTGCCGGGGCTGCTGGCCGGTGCCGCGCTGATGGTGCCCACGCTCTGGCTCGCGCGTCGCCACGGCTGGGGCGCCAGCGCCGAGGGCGAGCCCCGCCCGCCGCTGTGGCAATCGTTCAAGGACGCGGCCTGGGGACTGGCGGCGCCCGTCGTCATCCTCGGCGGCCTGCGCTCGGGCGCCTTCACCCCGACCGAGGCGGCAGTCGTCGCCGTGGCCTACGGCTTGTTCGTCGGCGTCTTCGTCTACCGCACGCTGAACCTGCGCCGCATCTTCGAGGCCTTGCGCGACTCGGCCGAGATCTCGGCCGTGGTCCTGACCATCGTCGGCCTGGCCACCGTCTTCGCCCACGCGGGCGCCACCGTCGGCGCCTTCGACGCCTTCGCGCAGTCGCTGATGGGACTGACGAAGAACGAGACCGCGATGCTGCTGCTCATCATGCTGCTGCTGCTGGTGGCGGGCATGCTGCTCGATGCGATCTCGATCTTCCTGATCTTCATCCCCATCCTGATGCCCATCGTTCGGGCCTACGGCTGGGACCCGACCTGGTTCGGCATCCTCGTGACGATGAACCTGGCCATCGGCTCGTTCACGCCGCCGATGGCGGTGAACCTGATGATCACCTGCCGCATCGCAGGCTGCACGATCGAGTCGACCACGCGCTGGGTGCTGTGGATGATCGCGGCGATGGGCGGCGCCATGATGCTGGTGGCCTTCGTGCCCGAACTCGCGCTCTTCCTGCCGCGTGTCACGGGGGCGCTGTAGCGCGGCTTGCCCACTGCCCGCCGTCGAGAGTGGCTGCTGCGCGCGGGGGGCGGTCCCTCACAGGCGGCGCAACACCTGCCGAGCCGCCCCCACGCCCAAAGCCATGCCCATGGCATCGGCCAGCAGGTCGGGCCAATCGCCGTGGCGACCCGGCACCTGGGTCTGGGCCAGCTCGATCAGCACGCCCCAGGAAAACACGCAGCCCTGCCAGACAGCCGACGGCCAGCGTGAGCCCTGCGCCGCATGCTGCGCGCAGAAGGCGAGGGCGGCGAAGGCGAGCACGTGGTGGAGCTTGTCCCAGCCGGTGTCGAGCGTGGACGGCGGGTGCGGTGCCAGCGCCAACGCGCCGACGGCGAGAGCCAGGGCGGCAAGCAGGACCGTCCAGGAGGGGCGGGAGGGTATGGGCATACCCCGCACTGTGCCGTCGAACAAGCCCCGGCGCGGCGCAGGACCCGCCGCCGGGTTGCGCAAGCTCAGCGTCGGGCCGCGGGCGCCGGCCCGCGCCGGTCCGTGAGCCGCCCGCTCAAAGCCCCGCCATCCGCGGCAGCCACAGGCTGATCGCCGGGACGTAGGTCAGCACGACCAGCGCCACCAGCAAGGGCACCAGCCAAGGCAGTATGGCCACGGTCGTGCGTTCGACGCTGAGCTGAGCCACCCGCGCGAGCACGAACAGCACCATGCCCATGGGCGGGTGCAGCAGGCCGATCATCAGGTTGAGCACCATGATGAGCCCGAAGTGCACGAGGTCGATGCCCAGCTGCTGCGCGATCGGCACGAGGATGGGCACGAGGATGGTGATTGCTGCGGTCGGCTCGAGGAAGCAGCCGACGAAGAGCATCAGCGCGTTGGCCATCAGCAGGAAGAGCCAGGGCTCCTTGGTGACGCCGAGCACCCACTGCGAGATCGCGGCCGTGACCCCGGTGGCGGTGAGCATCCAGCCGAAGATGGACGCCGCTGCGACGATGAACATCACGGTGGCCGTGGTCTCGACGCTGTCCAGGCTGATCTTGACGAAGGACCGCCAGGTCATCGTGCGATACCAGAAGATGCCGAGGAACAGGGCCCAGACGCTGGCGGCGATGGCGCCCTCGGTGGGCGTGAACACGCCGGCCGTCATGCCGCCGATCAGCAGCACCGGGGTCATGATGGGCAGCACCGCCTGGAAGCGGAAGTAGCGGTCGGCCGCGAACAGCACGACCAGCCCCGTGATGACCGTCACCTGCGCCGGCAGCCCCAGGTCGTTGACGAGCCACCACATCGACAGCGGCCAGGCGGCCACCACGGCGGTCTCGATGAGGGCCTTGCCGAAGCGCGTGGACGAGAACTTGATGTCGCCGCCCCACTTGTTGCGGTGCGCGAACCAGGCCACCGTCACCATCATCAACAGGCCCAGCAGGATGCCGGGCAGCAGGCCGGCGAGGAAGAGCGCGCCGACCGAGACGTTGGCCATCATCGCGTAGATGACGAAGGGCAGGCTGGGCGGGATGATGGGACCGACCGTCGCCGAGGCGGCGGTGACCCCGACGGCGAACTCCTTGGAGTAGCCGTGGTCCCGCATGGCCTTGATCTCGATCGTGCCCAGGCCCGCGGCGTCGGCGATGGCGGTGCCGCTCATGCCGGCGAAGACCATCGAGCCGACCACGTTCACGTGCCCCAGACCCCCGCGCAGCCAGCCCACGAGCGCGAGCGCATAGTTGTAGATGCGGTTGGTGATGCCGGCGTTGTTCATCAGGTTGCCGGCCAGGATGAAGAAGGGCACCGCAAGCAGCGGGAAGCTGTCGATGCCGCCGATCATGCGGTGCACCACCGCGAACGGCGGCAGGTTGCCGCTGAAGAGGATGTAGAGCAGCGACGAGCCGGCCATCGCGATGGCCACCGGGATACCGCCGCTCATCAGCAGCAGGAAGATGATCTTGAGCATCGTGGTCTCGGCTCGTGGCGCTTCAGCGGTCCGACATCGTCGATTCCGGCCGCTCGAGCACGCTGTAGCCGCGCTGCCAGTGCACGCGCGCCACCCATGCCGAGCGCAGCGTCATCGCGACGAAACCGAACAGGCACACACCGTAGACGATGTTCATCGGCAGGTCGATGATGGTCATCTGGTAACTGCCCATCTTCCCCATCATCTGCACCGTGTACCAGCTCATTGCGCCGAAGAAGGCCACGCGCAGCAGGTCCACCACGCGCGACAGCCAGCGCGACAGGCCGGCAGGCAGGTAGCGGTAGAGCAGGTCGACCTGGATGTGGTTGTTGCGCGCCACCCCGATCGACGCGCCGACGAAGACGGTGCCGATCAGCAGGTAGCGCGCGATCTCCTCGGTCCAGGCGGCCGAGTCGTTGAGCACGTAGCGCGTGAAGAACTGGTAGAAGACCGTCAGGCCCAGCGCCCAGAACAGCAGCAGCGCGGCCCAGGCCTCGATGGGCGTGCCGGAGAGGTCCACGACCTCGTCGGTCGCGTGGAACTCGCCGTCGTCCCCCATCACCTTGGGGCCGCCGTCGATGTCGGGCACCTGGCTCATTCAGCCCCCGGGTGATGGTCTTGTCCAGCCTTCGCGCGCCACGGGGCTCACTTGACCGCGACGATGCGGTCGTAGTCGCGGCGGGTGAAGCCCAGGCTCTCCAGCGGCCGGTTCTTCAGCACGGCGTCGACGAAGCTCTGGCGGTTGACGTTGTGGATGCCCAGGCCCTTGGCCCTGAATTCGGCCACGAGTTCGCCCTCGCGCTTCTTGATCTGCGCCGTGGCGCGCACCGCGGCCTCCTGGGTGACGTCGGTGAAGACCTTCTTCTCGGCGTCGCTCAGGCGGTTCCAGACGTGCGGAGCGATCTGTGTGACCAGGCCGTCGACGATGTGGCCGGTCAGCATGATGTGCTTCTGCACCTCGAAGAACTTCTTGGCCTCGATCGTGGTCAGCGGGTTCTCCTGGGCCTCGACCGTGCCGTTCTGCAGCGCGAGGTAGACCTCGGCGAAGGCGATCGGCGTCGGGTTGGCGCCGCAGGCCTCGGGCGTGGCGCGGTAGGCGGGCACGTCGGGCACGCGGATCTTGATGCCCTTCATGCCGGCGCAGTCGGTGAAGGCCTTCTGCGCCGTGGTGTGGCGCGCGCCGTAGTACGTGTAGGCGGTGATCTGGATCCCGGTCTTCTGCCGGAACTCGTTGACCATCTCGCGGAAGACGTCGCTCTTGCTGTAGGCGATCAGGTGGTCGCCGTCGCGGAAGATGAAGGGGTAGTAGGCGATGCCGATGCGCGGGTAGGAGCGGGCCGCGAACGAGGGCCCGGAGATGATCATGTCGACCGTGCCCAGCGTCAGGCCCTGGTTGATGTCGGTCTCCTTGCCGAGCGAGGAGGCCGGGAAGACCTGGATCTCGAACTTGCCGTTGGTGCGCTTCTTGATCTCCTCGGCCGCCCACACCGACTCGGTGTGGTAGGGCTCGCTGGTCTCGTAGACGTGGGCCCACTTCAGCTTGGTCTGCGCCAGCAGGGGCAGGGAGAGCGCCAGCGCAGCGGCGCCGACGAGGGTCTTCAGGAAGGTGCGCTTCATGTTCGGGTCTCCTCGGGAATGAGCAGGGCTTGCGGACCCGGGATCGTAGAAGGCGCGGGCGGGGCTGCGAACCCTGGAAAACCCTTTTCCGGGGCGCTGCCCAGGGGCTTTCAGACTGCGGACTCGAGCGTGGGACGCACGCCATGCACCTCGAGCGACTGCAGCGCGCGTGCCAGCACTGGCACCAGCACCGGGTGGTCTGCCAGCTCGCCGAAGACCGGGGCGTAGCGGGTGAACGCGCGGGCGCGCTCACCGGCGCCTGAGCCAGCCTGCGCCCGGCGGTGCAGTTCGGCGAGCTCGGCGGCCAGCGGGTCCTGCAGCGGGTAGGCGTGCCCGGCCTCGTCCACGCCGCGCAGGTAATGCAGCCAGGCCGCCAGCGCGAGCCCGAGCCGCTCCACCGGCGCGCCGGCGGCCAGACGCTCGCGCAGCGGGCCGACCAGGCGCTGCGGCAGCTTCTGCGTGCCGTCCATCGCGATCTGTTGCGTGCGGTGCGCCAGCGCCGGGTTGGCGAAGCGCGCGAGCAGTCGCGCGCGGTAGGCGGCCGGGTCCAGCCCGGGCAGCGCCGGCAGCGTGGGCTCGACCTCGTCGCGCAGCAGCGCCTCGACGAAAGCGCGCAGCGCGGGCTCGGCGACGGCGCGGTCCACGGTTTCCCAGCCGGCCATCGCGCCCAGGTAGGCGATGGCCGAGTGGCTGCCGTTGACCATGCGCAGCTTCAGGCGCTCCCAGGGCTCGGCCTCGGCGACGAAGCGCGCGCCGCCGGCGTCCCAGGCCGGCCGCCCGGCGGCGAAGCGGTCCTCGACCGCCCAGTCGAGGAAGGGCTCGGCCAGCACCGGCCAGGCGTCGCGCGCGCCCAGGGCCCGGGACACCTGCTCGCGGTCGCCGTCCGTGGTGCGCGGGACGATACGGTCGACCATGCTGTTCGGGAAGGTGCAGTGGGCCTCGATCCAGCGCGCGAGGTCGGCGTCGACGCGCTGCGCGAAGGTCGTCACCAGCTGCTGCAGCGTGTGGCCGTTGGAGGGCAGGTTGTCCAGCGACAGCAGCGTCAGCGGCGCCAGCCCACGCTGGCGCCGCAGCGCGAGCGCGTGCACCAGGAAACCGACCGCGCTGCGCGGGGCCTTCGGGTGGGCGAGGTCGTGCGCGATGTCCGGGTGCTCCCACCACGGGCCTGGGCCGGTGGGTACGCGCAGGTAGCCCTTCTCGGTCACCGTCAGGCTCGCGATGCGCGCCTGTGGGTGGGCCAGCGCCTCGAGCACGGCGCCCGGGTCCTCGGGCGCCACGAGCAGCCGTGCAAGGCACCCAACGACCTGCAGGGCCTGGCGCGGCCGGCCGGCGGCATCGGCGTCCCGCACCGCCACCGTGTACAGCCCCTGCTGCGGCGCGAGCGCGTCGCGCGTGTCGGGCTGGCGCAGCGAGACGCCGACGAGGCCCCAGCGCAGGTCGGGCCGCGCCGGGTCGGCCGTGACCGCAGCCTCGGTGGCCACGGCCAGGTGCGCGCGCGCGAAGGCGCCGATGCCCAGGTGCACGATGCCGGGGGCCAGCGCCTCACGGTCGTAGGCTGGGCGCGAGACGCCAGCCGCCAGTGCAGGCAGGGCGGCGGGGTCGAGGCGGGGCAGGTTCATCGTCGGCTCCGCCTCACCAGTGCCAGAGGGTTCCGTCGTGCTGCAGCCTGTTCACAGGCAGGTAGGCGCGCTGATAGGGGTACTTCGCCGCCAGCGCCTCGTCGATCTCGACCCCGTGGCCGGGCACCTCGCCCGGGTGCATGAAGCCCCGCTCGAAGCGGTAGGCGTGCGGGAAGACGGCGTCGGTCTCCGGCGTGTGCGGCATGTGCTCCTGGATGCCGAAGTTCGGCACCCACAGCCCGAAGTGCAGCGCGGCGCCCATGCACACCGGGGAGAGGTCGGTCGCGCCGTGGCAGCCGGTGCGCACCTGGTACAGCGCCGCCAGGTCGGCGATGCGGCGCAGGTGGGTGATGCCGCCGGCGTGGACGACGGTGGTGCGGATGTAGTCGATGAGCTGCTGCTCGATCAGGCCCTTGCAGTCCCAGATGGAGTTGAAGATCTCGCCCACGGCCAGTGGCGTGGTCGTGTGCTGGCGGATCAGGCGAAAGGCCTCCTGGTTCTCGGCCGGGGTCGGGTCCTCGATCCAGAACAGGCGGTAGGGCTCGAGCTCGCGGCCCAGGCGCGCGGCCTCGATGGGTGTAAGGCGGTGGTGCACGTCGTGCAGCAGGTGGTGCTCCCAGCCCAGCTTGGCGCGCACGGCCTCGAACAGGCGCGGCACGTGGCGCAGGTACTTGCCGGTGTCCCAGTCGTGCTCGGACGGCAGGCTGCCATCGGCCGGCTCGTAGAACGAGTGCCCGTGGCCCACGCCGTAGACCTTTTCCAGCCCGGGCACGCCGCTCTGCGCGCGGATGGCCTGGTAGCCGAGCTCGGCGTGGCGCAGCACCTCGTCGACCGTCTCCTCGATGTCGCGCCCGTTGGCGTGGCCGTAGACCATGACGCGGCTGCGGCTCGCGCCGCCCAGGAGCTGGTACAGCGGCATCCCGGCCGCCTTGGCCTTCAGGTCCCACAGCGCGGTGTCGACGGCCGCGATCGCGCTCATCGTCACCGGCCCGCGCCGCCAGTAGGCGCCGCGGTAGAGGTAGTGCCAGATGTCCTCGAGCTGGTGCGCGTCGCGCCCGATCAGGCAGGGCACGACGTGGTCCTGCAGGTAGCTCGCCACCGCGAGCTCGCGTCCGTTGAGCGTGCCGTCGCCCAGCCCGGTCAGGCCGGCGTCGGTCTCGATCTTCAACGTGACGAAGTTGCGGCCGGGGCTGCAGACGATGACCTTGGCGGCGGTGATCTTCATGGGGTGGGCCCGGTCGGGGCGGGCATGGTGATGGAGGTGCGGTTCCCGTGGGTGGGGCAGGAGAGGGCGCTGCCGGAGATTGTCGGGCGTTCCGCCGGCACGGCCGCCGCGGGCTGCGGGCGCTCGGTAGCGTGTGGCGAACAGCAGGCGACGCCTGGCGCCCGCAGCGCTGCGTTTCGTCGCAGGATGCTTGCGCGTAAGCGCTGTGCAAGTCACCATGCGCCATGCCTTGCGTGCGGGAAGGCCCGCACCGTGCCCAGAGCCTGCCTGCCGAGGAAGAATCCGATGGAGATGAGCCCCGTGATCGCCGTCCACATGACCGCTGCGCTGGGCGCCGTGGCCACCGGCCCCGTGGCGCTGTGGGCGCGCAAGGGCGCGGTGCAGCGGCCGCGCCTGCACCGCGCCTTCGGCTACGCCTGGGTCACGCTGATGGTGCTGGCGGCGGTCTCCTCGATCTTCATCCGCGACCACGGGCTGCCCAACATCGCGGGCTACACGCCGATCCACCTGCTGGTGCCCTACACCCTGTTCTCCGTCACGATGGCCTTCGTCTACCTGGCCCGGGGCAACGTCGTGGGCCATCGCAAGACCATGCAGTGGCTGTACATCGGCGCGTGCGTGATCGCGGGCGCTTTCACCCTGCTGCCGAACCGCTACCTGGGCCGGCTCATCTGGGGGCAGTGGCTGGGGTGGGTGTGAGGCCGGTCGGCCGCCGGACTTCCCCTTGCCCGGAGGGCGAGCTCCGGGCAAGGGGCCGGGCCGCGCTCGGACGCGGCCGGGCGACGCGCGCTCAGGCCATGCCCACCTGAGGCAGCGGCGCCCGGGCGTCGTCCGGGCGGCTGCGCAGCATGTCGACGAGCTCGCGCTGCGCCCCTGCACAGCCCGGGTCGCCGAAGCGGTTGTCCATCTCGTCGGGGTCTTCGTGCAGGTCGTAGAGCTCTCCGGCGCCGCTGATCAGGTCCATCGTGAGCTTGTGGCGACGCGTGCGCACCGTGCGCAACTGCAGGGCGATACCCGATCGCGAGGGACGCAGGTCCCACTCCGAAAGCGCGAACTCGCGCGTCGCCCCGTCGCGCTCGAGCAGCGGCCGCAGGCTGCGGCTGTGCGCGCCCTCGGGCAACGCGGTGCCTGCGTAGTCGCAGAAGGTCTGGGCCAGGTCCAGCGTCGACACCGGGTCGTCGACGACACGCCCGGCGGGTATGCCGGGCCCCTCGAACAGCAGGCCCACGCGCAGAAGACCCTCGTAGGGCATCGGCCCCTTCAGCAGCAGGCCGTGGTCCCCCAGCCAGTCGCCGTGGTCGGTGGAGTAGACGACGACGGTGTTGTGCTCCAGCCCCAGGTCGCGCAGTGCGATGCGGATACGGCCCACCTGGTGGTCGATCAGGGAGATCATCCCGTAGTAGTTGGCGATGAGCTCGCGCAGCTGCCGCTCCCCCTGGCGCGGCGTGCGCGACGACTTCTCACGGAAGGCGCGCAGGCGCTCATCGGCCATCTGCGGGCGGCCCTCGAGGCTGGCCCGGTGCCACCAGGGGCGGCGGTCGAGGTCAAGCTCTCGGTGCTGCGGCAGGTCCACCTCGTCCGGGTGGTGCAGCCGGCACCAGGGCTCGGGCGCGTCGAAGGGATGGTGGGGGTCGGGTAATGATGCCCACAGGCAGAAGGGCTGGTCGCGGTGGCGGCGCAGGAAGTCGATCGTGCGGTCGCCGATCCAGGTCGAGTTGTGCCAGGCCACGGGCAGCGCCGAGTTCCAGGTCTCGTGCGCGTCGCTCAGCGGCGGCAGGGCCTGGCGGTACAGCCGGGTGCGCTCTTCCCCTTGGCCGTCGGCGTGGTACCAGCGCTCGTAGTGCTGGCCGCGCGGGGGCAGCATGGGCGGAAAGTGGTTGTGGCCCTCCAGCATGAGTTCGAGGTGCTGGAAACCCATGTACGGCCCGTACCAGTCCTTGCCGTAGTTCGCACTGCTCTCGCGACACTCGGGCGAACCGGTGGGCGCGAAGGTGTGCGAGGTGGTGAAGTGCGCCTTGCCGATCAGCGCAGTGCGCACGCCGTGCCGCGCCAGCGTGGCCGCATAGCCGCGCTCGGCAGTCTCCGCCGGCAGGTCGATGCCGTTGTCCGAGACGCCGTGCGTCAAGGGCAGCAGACCGGTGAGGATGGACGAGCGTGAAGGCTGGCACACCAGGTTGGGCGTGATGCAGGTCTGGAAGCGCGTGCCGCGCCGGGCCATCTCGTCCAGGTGCGGGGTGCGGACCTTGCGGCCCTCGAATCCGTAGCAGTCGCCGCGCTGCTGGTCCGAGGTGATGAACAGAACGTTCAGGGGGGGCTGGGTCATGCCGTCCTCCGTGCTGCGCGGGTAGTGACCCGTCACTCGGGTTCGACACCCAGGGACTTGAAGATCGCGGGCCAGCGGGCCACTTCCTCGCGCATCGTGCGCCCCAGGTCCTCGGGGCTTGCGCTGGTGGCGTTGTCCAGACCGAAGCTCGCCAGGCGTTCGACAACCGTCTGCTGGCGCATGATCTTCAGGAGTTCCTCGTGCAGGCGCGTTATGACTGCCCGGGGCGTGCCTGCCGGTGCGACGATGGACTGCCACTGGGCGGCCTCGACGCCCGGAAAGCCGGACTCCACCAGCGTCGGCACCTCGGGGAGCGCGGGCGAGCGCGTCCGCCCGGTCACGGCGATCGGCCGCAGCTTGCCGGCCTTGATGTGCGGCAGGACCGGAGCCATGCCCAGCAGCCCCAGCTTCACCTGGCCGCCGACGACGTCGACCACGGCCTGGCCACCACCCTTGTAGGGGACTGCGGTGACGTCGATCTTCGCTGCGTCCTTGAGCATCTCCATCGCCAACCACTGCGGCCCGCCCAGCCCGGGCAGGGCGGCGGAGAGCTCCCTGGGGTGCTTCTTCGCGTAGGCGATGAGCTCTGCCGGCGTCTGCACCGGCAGCGAGGGGTGGGCCACCAGCGCGTGCGAGCCGCGCCCGAGCAGGGTCACCGGCGCGAAGCTCGCCACCGGGTCGTGCTGCAGCTTCTTCACCAGGGCCGGGAACATCGTGTTGACGTCCACGTACATCAGCAGCGTGTAGCCGTCGGGCGCGGCCTTCGCCGCCAGCTCCGTCCCCAGCAGGCCCGTGGCCCCGGGTCGGTTCTCGACGAGGACCTGCTGCTTCAGGGCCTCGCCCAGGGGTTGCGCGACCAGCCGCGCGACGACGTCGGTGACGCCTCCCGGCGCATGCGGCACGATGAGCTTGATCGGTCGGGAGGGCCAGTCCTGGGCCTGCAGCGCAGTCCAGGGCGCGGACGCTGCCAGCGCGAGGGCCGCGCCCCGCAGGAACTGGCCGATCCAGCGGCGGTTGCATCGAAGCATCGGTGTCTCCTCGTCAGGGCGGGCCCGCGCCCGGCTCTGGCGGACGGGCTGCGGTTGTTCCCTCGACGCGTCGGCCACAAAGGCGTTCGGTCCGGATCGAGGGGCGAAACCCATTCTAGGAATACAGGGGAGGCAGGAGGAAGCGGGAATAATGAGATATCAGATAGTCGAGAATCGAATAAAAGGTATGGGCCCGGATTCGATGGACCTGCGCGACCTGCGTCTCTTCCTCGGCGTGGCCGCCACGGGCAGCTTTTCGCGCGCAGCCACGCTCTCCAGCACGACCCAGTCGTCGGTGAGCAAGGCCATCTCGGCCCTGGAGCGGCAATTCTCCGTACGCCTGTTCGAGCGCACCGGGCGGGGTGCGTCCCTGAGCCCGGCCGGCAGGACGCTGCTGCCGCGTGCGGAGGCCCTGCTGCGCGAGGCCGACGCCCTGCCCGAGTTGATGGCGGGCCACGGCGCCCGTCCCTCCGGGCGGGTCCGGATCGCCCTGCAGCCCTCGGTGGCGTGGCCCCTGGCGCGCGAACTCCTGGCGGAGACCGCCGCGCAGTGGCCCGATGTCCGCCTGCAGGTGGCCGAGGGCACGACGCAGCAGATCGAGCAGTGGTTGGCCGACGGTCAATGCGACCTGGGCGTGATGTCGCGCGCGCCTTCGGCCGGCCATGCCGACAGCGCCCCCTTGCTGACGGTCGCGCTGCTGCTGGTCTCGCGGCCGGGCGCGACCGCCACGGCGGGCGGGCCGCTGCCCTTTGCCGAGGTGGCCTCGCTACCCCTGGTCATGGCCACGGCGCCCAACGGGGGGCGCCTGCTGATGGAGGAGGAGGCCCGGCGCCGGGGGCTGCGCCTGAACATCGCGGCCGAGGTCGATTCCGGGCACCTCACCAAGCGGCTCGTGCAAGGGGGCGCGTTCTTCACGGTATCCAACGGACCTTCGGTCGAGGACGAGTTGGGCCGGGGGCTGCTGGCCGCGGTGCCGATCTGCCAGCCCGAACTGAGGCAGACCTTCCATCTGGCCGTCGCCGCGCGCAGGCAACCGTCGGCCGCGGTGCGGCATGTGGCCGAGCTCGTTCGCCGTCATACGCGGCACCTGGCTGCAGCCTAGCGGCGCCCGCCAGTCCTTCAACAGGTCGACGAAGCCGCCAGGTCGAGCCAGCGCCCCAGATACGCCCCATGGCTGCGCTCGGTCCAGAGCGTGCAGCCCTGCTGCGCCTGCGGCGCCAGCACCACGGGCGCCTGGGCGAGCCGTGTGCGGGCGCAGCGGCCGGAGCCGAGCCGGGCGAGGTCGAGGGGGCAGCCGAGGGCCAGGAACTCGTCCCAGCCGGGGCCGGCGAGGTCCCAGCCGATGAAGGCGTCACCCAGGTCGGCGCAGGCGATGACCGGACCGTTGTCGGTGGCGCCGCGGTCCGTTCCTGCCGGGTCTCCCAGGCGCAGCAGGCCCGTGCCCGAGCGCAGCACCGCCTCGACGCGGGCTGCCGCGGCGCCGGGCGGGTCGCCGCCCGGCATCCACCAGGCCTCCTGCGGGCCGAGCTGCAGCCACAGCCCTGCCGCGCCGCTGCGCTGGGCCTGGGGCGGCAACGGCCCCGCGGCGGCGTGCAGGCCCAGGTCGCAGGCCAGCGCCGCGAGCGCGTTGCCGGGCCCCTGCAGGCACCAGCGCGACTCCACGCCGCGCGGCCGCAGTTGCAGGATGTCACTCCAGCGCTCAGCCACGCAGCCGCTCCCCGCGCGGGTCGAAGAAGACGGGGGCGCAGACTTCGGCCGCGCGCAGGCGCAGGCCGCCTGGCGCCTGCGCCGTGACCCGCACGCGCTCGCCCAGGCGAGTCCGCCCGCCCTCGAGCAGCGCCAGCGCCACCGCGTGGCCGCTGGCCGGGCTGTGGACGCTGGCGGTGACGAAGCCCTCCGGGCGCTCCCCTGGCAGCGCTGAGACCGGGCCGGGGCGACCCCGCACCCGGCTGCTGGCCGCGCCGGCCCGGGCCGGGAGCAGTTGCGCGCCCTCCTCGAGAGGCCCGCCATAGTCCAGCGGCCGCAGGCCGACGAGCTCGGGCCGGGGCGGCGTGCCGGGGCCGGCGGCGCGCAGCCGGCGCAGCGCGGCCTGGCCGAAGAAGAAGGGCTTGTCCATCTTCACCGCCCAGGCCAGCCCCAGGTCGTCGGGGGTGGCGATGCCGTCGACCTCGTGCGCCATCGAGAGGTAGCCCTTCTCGACACGGAGGATGTGGTTGGCCTCCGAGCCCACGGCCTGCAGCCCGAGTTCCTGACCCGCGTCCCACAAGGCCTGCCAGACGGCCAGCCCGCGGGACGCCGGCACGTTGACCTCGTAGCTGAGCTCGCCGGTGAAGCTGACGCGGAAGACCCGCGCCGCGATGCCGGCGACGGCGCCCTCGCGCACGGCCATGAAGGGGAAGGCGGCGGCGTTCAGGTCGAGCGCGCAGCCGGCGCGCCGCAGCACCTCGCGCGCGCGCGGCCCGCAGATGACCAGCGTGGCCCACTGCGCCCCGACGTCGGTGACGAAGGCGCCGGCCGCGCGCAGGTGCCACTGGCGCGCCTGCTCGAGCCAGCCGTGCACGGCCGCGGCATTGCCGGCGGTGCTGGTGAGCCAGAAATGCTCGGGCCCGAGTCGGAAGACGACCCCGTCGTCGAAGACGCGGGCGTCCTCGCGCAGCAGCAGCGCGTAGCGGCCGCGCCCGGGGGCGAGGTCGGCGACGCGGTTGGCGCACACGGCTTCCAGCAGTTCCGCGGCCTGCGGGCCGCGCACCTCGAACTTGCCCAGCGGTGTGCTGTCGTACAGGCCTGCGGCCTCGCGCACGGCGCGGGCCTCGCGCTGTGCTGCCTGCGCCAGCGTCTCGCCCGGGCGCGGGTGGTAGCCCGGGCGGCGCCAGTTCGCACCCGACTCGTACATCACGGCGCCGTGGGCCAGGTGCCAGGCCGTGATCGGCGTCTCGCGCACCGGGCGCACCAGGTCGCCGGCGTCCTCGGCCGCCATCGTGCCGAAGGGCAGAGGCACGTAGGGCGGGCGGAAGCGCGTCGTGCCGACCTCGCCGGGCGCAAGCCCGCGCAGCGACGCCATCAGGCGCAGACCGTTGACGTTGGATGTCTTGCCCTGGTCCACCGCCATGCCGAGCGTGGTGTAGCGCTTCAGGTGCTCGACCGCGACGTAGCCCTCGCGGTGCGCGAGCGCGATGTCGCCCGCCGTCACGTCGTGCCCCCAGTCGACGAAGGCGCGGTGCTGCTCGCGGGTGGGCAGGGCGTAGACCGGCTCGGGGCCAACCGGTGGGGGGGCGATCGACGAGGCCTCGGCATGCAACTTTCTTTCCCCCGGTCCCTGCCCCGCCAGGGAGGCGGGGAGCGAAACCGGTGATGCCTGCGCCTCGAGCACCGCCTGCGCCGCAGCCTCTCCGGAGCGCAGGCAGGCGGCCGTGTCGGCGAGTCCGGCGGCGCTGCCGGCGACCTGCACGCCGGCGGGCAGCTCGCCCGGGAGGAAGGCCTGGTGCGTCGAGCTCCAGCGCAGGCGGCCGTCGAGCTGGGCCAGCAGGTGCAGCGCCGGGCTCCAGCCGCCGGCCATCGCGACGCCATCGGCAGCGATGCGTTGCGCGTGTCCGCCGCGGCGCGGCGCGATGTCGACTCCACGCACGCCTTGGCGGCCCTGCACGCCGACGATGCCGGCGCCCTCGAAGACGGCGATGCCGGCGGCGCGGGCTTGCTCGCGCAGCGCGTCGTGCACGCGCTCGCGCGTGTCGACCCAGGCCGCGATCTCGATGCCCGCCGCCTGGGCGTCGAGGGCGCAGGCCAGCGCGTCGTCGCTGCCGCCGTGCACGACGAGGCGCCGCGCCGAGGCCACCCCGTGGCGGTGCAGGTAGCCGCGCACGGCCGAGGCGAGCATGACGCCGGGGCGGTCGTTGTCCGGGAAGACCATGGGCCGCTCGAGCGCGCCGCTGGCCAGCACGAGCTGCGGCGCGCGCAGCTTCCACAGGCGCTCCAGGCCGTCGGCCCGGCGCTCCAGCGCGTAGAAGAAGCCATGGTCCAGGCGCCCGAGCACCAGCGTGCGCGCCAGGCGGCGCACGTTCGGGCAGGCGTCGATCTCGGCCGTGGCGGCGGTGATCCAGGCGCGGGTCTGGGCGTCGTCGTGCAAGTCCTCGGGGCGGTCGTCAGTCGCCGCGTTCGGCGCCGGGTGCCTGGCGACCCGTGAAGGCGGCTCGCCCGCCAGCACCCCGCCAGGCGCCGCGGCGTCGTCGGCCCAGATCACGCGCTGGCCGCTGCGGGCCAGGGCCAGCGCCGCAGCCGTGCCGGCGGGCCCGGCGCCGACCACCAGCACCTCGGCGTGGGCGAAGCGGCGCTGCACCGGTACCGCGGCCGCCGCCTCGGGCAGGCGGCCCAGGCCGGCGGCGCGCCGGATCCAGTGCTCGTAGAACATCCAGGCGCCCTGCGGCGCCATGAAGGTCTTGTAATAGAAGCCCGCCGGCAACAGCGCGTGCAGGGCGTCGGCGACGCCGCCGAGGTCGAAGCGCGCGCTCGGCCAGGCGTTGACGCTGCGCAGGCGCATCCCGGGCTGCAGCGGCAGCGTCGTAGCGAGCACGTTGGGTGCGGGCGCGGGCGCCAGCACCTGCAACAGCGCGCAGGGGTCGTCCCAGCCCAGGCCGACGATGCCGCGCGGGCGGTGCAGCTTGAAGCTGCGCGCGACCACGCGCACGCCGGCGGCCAGCAGCGCGGAGGCGACCGTGTCGCCCTCGAAGCCGGTGACGGCCCGGCCGTCGAACTCGAAGGCGAGCGGGCGCGTGCGGTCCACGGCGCCGCCGGCCGGCAGGCGCCAGCCGCTCACCGGAGGGCTCCCGGGGCGGTGTCGTAAGAAGCACTCGACGCCGCAGTGTCCGCTTCCGCCGCCGCCGGTTCCAACGCTCCCAGTGTGGCAGTTTCCTGCGCTGCGCCCGACACCAGATCGGACTGCCCGGTCTCTTTCGCCGCGCCGGGTATCAAGGCCGCGAGTGCCGGCACCGCGTCGCGCACCGCGTGCGTCAGCGTGTCTCGCCGGACGAGCAGCCACTGCTGGCAGCCGTGCACATGCCACCACAACTCGGGCGCCTCGCCGCGCAGGTTGTCGCGCCCGTAGAGGCGGTCGGCCCAGCCTTCTTCGTCCCGGCCCTCTCCGCCTGAGACGCTTGCACGGGCCTCACCGGCGCACGAGAACTCGCTCTCCGCGCGCGGGCCGCACCAGGGGCAGGGGATGAGCAGCATGACAAGCGGTTCAGCCCGCGATCGTCCGACTGAGTTGTGGAACTTGCAACATCTTCCCAGTGTCGTCGAAAGGAGGGCGGCTGCACCCCGCACCCTGGGCTGTGCCTTCCACCCGGGAAAGAGGCGCTTGCTACTTGTACACAAGTACGCTAGGATATTCGCATGACCTTCAGCGCCCTGTCACTGGTCCGCGCAGACGACGTCGGTTCTGCGGCCGAGCGGGCCTACAAGTTGATCCGCCAGGCCATCCTCGACCTGACCTTCCTGCCCGGCAGCACGCTGTCGGAGACTGCGTTGGTCGAGCAGATCGGCGTCAGTCGCACACCCATCCGCCAGGCGCTGCAGCGTCTGGAGCACGAACAGCTCGTGCGCATCTTTCCGCAGCGCGGCACCACGGTGGCGCCGCTGGACATCGCCGGCTTTCGCGAAGCCCTGTTCACCCGCGTCGCTCTCGAGGTGGCCGTGGCGGCCGAGGCGGCCCGCCGAATCACACCGCAGCAGTGCGAGGAACTCGGGCTCGAGGTGCAGGCCCAGGAGCGCGCGGTCGCGCAAGGCGACGACGAGGCCTTCTTCCGCCTCAACGAGGTCTTCCACCGGAGGCTCATGGCGATCGCCGGGGTGCCCAACGTCTGGTCCGCCGTCGATGCAGTCAAGGTGCACCTCGACCGTTTCCGTGCCGGTCACCTCGGGCTGAACGACCACTATCCCCTCGAGCCGGTCGTCGAGGAGCACGCCGCCCTGATCGAGACGCTCGCCCGGGGCGACGGCGACGCCGCTGCCGGCCAGATGCGCGCGCACATCGATAAGGTCGCGCCGCGCGCGGAACTGCTCCACGCACAAAGACCCGAGCTCTTCACCTGGCCAGCGGGCCTCATCGGCCCGACTCGGCTGCGTTCCCTTCCCAACCGCTGAACGGGCGACACGACCCGCCAACCCCCAGGAGACACACCCCATGACCCGTTTCCCGATCTCGCGCCGAGGCGCGCTCGGCCTCTCGGTCGGCCTTGCCGCAGCCGCAGGCTGCGGGCGACTGTTCGCCCAGGACGCCACGGCGCCTGCCAGCCTGCGGCGCGCTGGCAGGACCGTGCTGAACTTCCGCGCCTGGGAGCGCTATCCGGCGAGCGACATCCCCGAGCTCAACCGCTTCCTGGACCGCAACCCCAATCTGTCCATCCAGTGGGTCAGCGCCCCCTTCGGCCGCTATCGTGACGCCTTGATCGCCGAGTTCGTCGCGCGCACGCCGCTGGACATCGTGCAGGTTCCCGAGACCGAGCTCGCGAGCTGGGCCGACAGCGGCTGGCTGATGCCGCTGGACGGCCTGCCCGGGCTTGACACCGTGCTCGGTGCGGCGACCCCGACCGCCGTGGCGGGCACCAAGGCCCTCAACGGCAAGACAGTCGCGCTGCCCTTCCTGTCCGACGCCTTCGGTTTCGCCTACGACCACGAAGTGTTGACCAAGGCGGGCTTCGGCAAGACGGCGCGCAACCTCGACGAACTTCGCGTGCAGATGCAGGCGGTCAAGAAGGCTGGGCTGGCGGAGTACCCGCTCGCCCTGGGCATGAAGAAGCAGCCCGGGCAGTTCTGGAGCCTGTGGGCCACGCTCTATGCCTCCGGCGCGGAGTACTTCGACGACAACAACGCGCCGATCTTCGACCGACCCGGCCACCCGCTCGCGCCCATCCTGGAGTGGTATGTCGCCGCGATCAACGACTGGAAGATCACGGCGCCCGACGACCTGCAGCGCGACTGGGGCGCGGCGCGCACGGGCGTGCGCGCGGGGACGATCAAGTTCGGCTACATGGCCCAGTACGCGCTCGCCGAGTTCAACGTCTGGCCCGACTCCAAGGCTGCCGGCAAGATCCGCATGGGTCTGATCCCCGGGCTGGAGCGCAACGACGTGGCCACGGTCGGGTACGCGCACAGCGTCGGCCTGGCGGCGGCCACCAAGGACAAGGATGCCGCCTGGCGCACGTTGCGCGCCTACGCCGGGCCTGACGAGACCGGGCAGTTCACGATGCCGCGCGCGCGCCTGCTCAGCGAGGGTGGCCGCAGCCCCTACCCGAATCTCGTCGCCGACGCTCAGGTCGGGGACCTCTTCAAGCGCATGACCGTCGGCGACACGGCCCCGTTCAACATGCTCTCCAAGCTGGGCCGCCAGCGCAAGGGCATCAAGACGACCTGGTATCCGGAATGGGAGTCCTTCATGATGTCCCAGGTGCAGGAGGCCTTGACGAAGAAGACGTCGGTGAGGTCGGCCATCACCGCGTCCGCCACCGAAGCGCGCCGTCTGGCCAAGGGCTGAGCGCCCGCTGACAGCACCTCAGCCGACCGGCCGGCTTCCATTTCCGCCGGTCGGCGCCCACGACCCTGGAACAGCTTCCGATGACCACTGCCACCGAGTTCCGGCGCGCCCTCGTCAGCGCCGACACGCGCCTGAGTCGCTACGACCCGCTGCCCCGCATCCTCTTCTTCGACGACTTCGACCAGGGCGTGAACGGCTGGTGCGAGCTCATCGGCAACCACGACGGCAACCTCGACAAGGTGCGCCCCGTGATCAGCGACATGCGGCCGCCGCAGATCAGCAACGTCAGCTTCTTCGACATCGGCACGCACGGCGCCGTGGACGGCACCTACGCGCTGAAGCTGGCGACGCGGGCCCGTGCCGACCACATGGCCCTGGCCATCAAGCGGCTGACCTACGTCAAGCCCGGCCTGGTGCAGTTCGAGACCTATTTCACGATCAAGGCCGAGAGCTGGATCGGCGCGCTGCCCGAGCGCCACCGGTCCTACGACGGCAACATCGACCCCAGCGTCTACGACTTCGGCGACTTCTGCATCGGCAACGACGTCTGCGACCTCGAGTACGGGAGGCGCTATCACTGCGCGCTGCGCTACCTGAACACGGACCACGAGGGCAAGCTGGTTCGCAAGTGGATGTACAAGACCTCGCTGCAGACCTCGACCCGCATGGTGCTCGAGGGCGCGCCGCACACCACGGACTACCACGTCGCGCACCCGGACGACTGGGTCGAGATTCCCGGCGGTGAGCAGCGCCTTTGCTACAACGAGCTGCCCACCAAGGTGAACTGGCACTACCTGCGGTACGTGTTCGACACCTCGACCGGCCGCAACGTCGAACTTCAGGTCAACGAGAAGGTCATGGACCTGCGGTCCATCCCGGTGCCCACCTACCCCAAGGGCTACTGGGGCCTGGAGAAGCTGCTGAACTTCTGCGTCGACGTGCGCACGCACCGCCCGGTGCGCAACTTCATCTTCCTGGACTCCGTCCTCGTCTCGGTCGACTGGTGAACGCCATGCTCAAACGCTCCTTTACCGCCGTCGTCGAGCGCAACGTCACCGTCCATGGACGCCTGGAAACCGAGCCCTACGAGACCGCCTGGGCCGGCGAGGCCCGCTGGTTCGTCCACGTGCTCTCGGCCGACGCCGCCACCACGCTGCACATCGCCTCGGAGATCTCGCCCGACGGGCTGACCTGGTGCCCGCACGAGGCCGCGCCGGTCAGCCGCGTCGGCCCGGGGCTGCTCAGCCTGCCCCTGACGATGCTCAGCCCCTGGCAGCGCCTCGTCCTGACCACGCAGCCGGCCGCCGACCCGGTCAAGGTGATCGTCTACCTCACGCTGCGGGAGTGAGGCGCATGAAGGCTCGTCGCGGCTGGTCGGCGCCCAACGAGCCGCAGCCCTTCCTCTTCTTCGTCCTGAATTCGCCGGCCATCCTGCTGCTGCTCGGCCTGGTCCTCTACCCGATCGTCTACTCGTTCTGGCTCTCGCTGCACGCCTACAACCTGCGGCAGCCCAACCGGGTGCGCTTCATCGGCCTGGACAACTACGCGACGGTGCTGTCGAGCGACCAGTTCTGGTCCGCGGCCGGCAACACCGCCCTGTTCTGTGCCGGCTCCATCAGCCTGACGGTCATCCTCGGCACGCTGCTGGCGCTGCTGCTCAACGAGTCCTTCCCGGGGCGGGGCCTGCTGCGCGCGGTCATGCTGCTGCCCTGGGCCATCCCGCCCGTGGTCAACGGCCTGATCTGGCAATGGCTGCTCGACGGCCAGCACGGGCTGATCAACGCGCTGCTCCTCGGGGCGGGCCTGATCTCCGAGCCCCAGGCCTGGCTCAGCCAGACGTCCACGGCGATGCCTGCGCTGATCCTGGCGCAGGTCTGGAACCACGTGCCCTTCGTCGCCGTCGTCATGCTGGCGGCCTTGCAGACGGTGCCCGAGGAGCTCTACGACTCCGCCCGCCTGGAGGGCGCGGGCGTGTTGCAGCGCTTCAGGCATATCACCTTGCCCTGGCTGTCGCATGCCTTGCTGCTCGTTCTCGTCACGCAGACCATGGTGGCCTTGCGCACCTTCGACATCATCTACGTGCTCACCGGCGGA
Source organism: Rubrivivax sp. (assembly GCA_044375195.1). Taxonomy (GTDB): domain Bacteria; phylum Pseudomonadota; class Gammaproteobacteria; order Burkholderiales; family Burkholderiaceae_C; genus Rubrivivax. The sequence continues at coordinate 37,564 of JBILNB010000033.1, forward strand.
GGGCCTGGCAGTGCCACCACGGTGATCGCCTGGCTGACCTATGTCACCACCTTCAACCTGACGGACTTCGGCCGCGGCAACGCCTACGCCTACCTCATCGCGCTGGTCACCCTGGGCCTGTCGCTGCTCTACATCCGCATGCTCTGGAAGCGCGGGGAGTTCGGCCGATGAACGCGATGCCCAGGGCGCAGAGGGCGCGGACGGTCCTGCTCATGCTCGCGGGCGCGTGTTTCTTCGTCTTCCTCTTCGGACCTGTGTACTGGATGGTCGTCACGAGCCTGATGACGGAGTCGGAGATGCTCGCGGTGCCGCCGCACCTCGTGCCGCACGAGCCCACGCTCAGGAACTACATGACCATTCTCGGACTGGGCGATCCGGACCATCTGCAGAGGGCGCAGAACCGGGCGCCGGCGGTCTTCGACATCGCCCCGGCGCTCTGGAACAGCCTGGTCACCGCGGTCAGCGTGGCCATCGTCAACCTGCTCGTGGCCACGCCGGCGGCCTACGCCTTCGCGCGCCTGAACTTTCGCGCCGGCCTGCCGGTGCTGATGGGCTATCTGGCGATCCGGATGATCCCGCCGATCATGATCGTCGTGCCCTTGTTCCTGATCATGCGCACCCTCGACCTGATCGACACGCGCCTGTCGCTCGTCCTGGTCTACTGTTTCTTCACGGTGCCCTTCTCGATCTGGATCCTGCAGTCCTACTTCAAGGCCATGCCCGTCGAGCTAGAGGATGCGGCGCTGATCGACGGCTGCTCGCGCTGGCAGAGCGTGCGCTACGTGCTGCTGCCCCTGGCCCGCCCGGGCCTGACCTGCGTCGTGATCCTGGCCTTCATGAGCTCGTGGAGCGAGTTCCTGTTCGCGGTCGTCTTCTCCAAGACGGCGGCCAGCAAGACGCTCACCGTCGTGGCCGCGAGCTTTGCCGACACCGCGGCAATCCAGTTCGACTACGTCATGACTGCAGGGGTGCTGACCGCGCTGCCCCCCTTCGTGCTCGCTCTGTTCTTCCAGCGTTACATCGTCGGCGGGTTGGCTGCGGGCGCGGTCAAGGGGTGAATGAACGTGCCCCCAACCTCGCTGCGCTCGGTACCCCCCGAGGGGGCTCTCGGTGCCTTCGGGCGGCCGGGCGGCACCGAGGTGAAAGTGCCCCCAACCTCGCTGCGCTCGGTACCCCCCGAGGGGGCTCTCGGTGCCTTCGGGGTGGCACGCAGATGACGCATCTGCCCGATCTGGGCCTGGGGTGCGCGGCGCTGGCCGTGCGCTCGCCTGCGACCGAGGACGACGCGGCGGTGGAACTGCTGGTGCACGCCCATGCCAGCGGCGTGCGCTGCTTCGATGTCGCGCCGCTGTATGGCGGCGGGCGTGGCGAGGTATTGCTGGGGCGGGCGCTGGCGCGGATGGACGGGCCGGTGACCGTCTCCACCAAGGTCGGCTACGTCGGCGACATCCCGTATGGCGGCAGGCAGCCGCCTGAGGAGCGCCGCAAGGACTTCTCGCGCGGCGCGATCGAGCGCAGCCTCGAGCAGAGCCTGCGTCGCCTGGGCCGCGAGCGTGTGGACTGGGTCTTCCTGCACGACCCCGAGGACGATCTCGACCCGATCGAACAAGTCGCCTGGCCCACCCTGCGGCGCCTGTGCGAGCAGGGTCTGATCGGTGGCGTCGGCGTGGGCACGACCCGGGTCACGGCGGCGCATGCCGCCCTCGACCGCCTGCCCGTGGCCTGCCTGCTGCTGGCCGGGCGCTGGACCCTGCTCGACCGCACGGGCGGCAGTGTCGTCGACCGATGCCACGCCCTGGGCGTGCCGCTCATCGCTGGTGGGGTCTTCAATTCGGGGTTGCTCGCCGCCGACCGGCCTGCCGAGGGGGGCACCTTCGACTACGCCCCGGCCCCCGCGCCCATGCTGGCGCGAGCCGGGCAGGCGCAGCGTCTGTGTCTCGCCGCGGGTGTGCCGCTGAAGGCCGCGGCGCTGCAGTTCCCCCGCACGCACCCTGGCGTGGCCACGACCCTGCTCGGGCCCCGCACCCGCCAGGAGCTCGACGAGCTGCTCGCGCTGTGGCAGACCCCGGTGCCGCCCGCCTTCTTTTCCGGGCTCGACCGGCTCGGACCGCAGGACCCCACGCCGCCATGATCGACACGCACGCGCACCTGTGGTGGCGCGGCGACGGCCACCGCGTGCTGATCCGCGAGCGCGTCGCGCAGCTTGACGCCCACTTCGGCTTCGACGTGCTGGCGCCTGAACTCGCGCGCGCCGGCGTCGAGCAGGTCGTTCTCGTCTCCGCCGCGCAATCCTTCGCCGAGACTCGGCGCCTGCTCGAGGTGGCCGGGCGGCACGCCACCCAGGTGCTCGGCGTCATCGGCTTCCTCGACCTGGAGGACGACAACCTCGAGCGCGAGCTCGACCTCGCAGCCGCACACGCGCAACTCGTCGGGCTGCGGCTGCCGCTGGTCGTCCACGACGACGCGCAGTGGATCCGCCGGCAACGCGTGGGATGCGCGCTGGATGCCATGGCGGCCCGCTCGCTCGTGGCCCAGGTGCTGGCTCGGCCGGAGCACCTTGCGGCCTGCGCCGACGTCCTGGCCGGGCGCCCGACGCTGAAGTGCGTGATCGACCATGCCGGCAATCCCGGCCCCGACCTGCGCGCCGACACGCTCTGGCGCGACGGGTTGGCCAATCTTGCGCGGCGCACCGCCGCCTGGTGCAAGGTCGGCGAGTTCTCTCCTGCGCCGGGCCGGCCGGCCGACGCCGCCCGGTGCGGCGCCGTGCTGGACCATGTCCTGGCCTGTTTCGGCCCCGGACGAGTGGTCTATGGCTCGAACTGGCCGGTCAGTGCGCTGGTCCAGGACAGCGCGGAGGTCCTCGGCCAGTTGCGCCGCACGGCGCGTGGCCTCGGGCTCGACGCTGACGCCTTCGCGCGCTCGATGACCGACAACGCGCTGAGCCTGTACACGCGCCCGCTCGGCGCAGACCGCACGGGCTGAGCGCCCGCCCGCCCCCGAAGACAGAGGATGTCGAACCCATGGCCCCCGTGACGATCCGGTCCCTGAAGAAGCGCTTCGGCGACGTCGAGGTGCTGCACGGCGTGGACGTCGACATCGCCGATGGTTCTTTCACCGTGCTGGTCGGGCCTTCCGGCTGCGGCAAGTCGACGCTGCTGCGCATGATCGCGGGGCTCGAACACGTGAGCGAAGGCGACATCCTCATCGGTGGCCGAAGGGTCAACGATGTGGCGCCCAAGCAGCGCGACATCGCGATGGTGTTCCAGAACTATGCGCTCTACCCGCACATGACGGTGCGTGAGAACATGTCGTTCGCCCTGATGCTGGCCAAGGTGGACCGGGCCACGATGGACCGCAAGGTCGAGCGGGCGGCCGAGATCCTCGGGCTCACGCCCCTGCTGGACCGCCACCCACGCCAGCTCTCGGGCGGGCAGCGCCAGCGCGTGGCCATGGGGCGGGCGATCGTGCGCGAGCCCCAGGTCTTCCTCTACGACGAGCCGCTGTCCAACCTGGACGCCAAGCTGCGCGTGGCGATGCGCACGGAGCTGAAGGAACTGCACCAGCGCATGAAGACGACCTCGGTCTACGTCACACACGACCAGATCGAGGCCATGACCATGGGCGACCAGATCGTGGTGATGAAGGACGGCCGCATTGAGCAGGCCGGCCGGCCGCTGGACCTCTACGATCGGCCGGCCAACACCTTCGTGGCGGGATTCATCGGCTCCCCGGCCATGAACTTCCTCTCGGGCAGGGTCGCGCGCGCGGGCACGGAGCTGCACGTCGAACTGGTCGACGGGACGCGCATCGCTCTGGCGCCTGACACTCCGGCGCAGGACGGCCGGGCCGTGACCTTCGGCACCCGGCCCGAGCACCTGAGCCTGGACCCCGAGGCGGGCATCCCCGTGCAGGTGGTGACCGTGGAGCCCACCGGGGCGGATACCTTCGTGGCCTGCCGTCACCAGGGCGCCGATGTCGCGGTGGTGTTCCGCGAGCGGCACGAGTTCCAGCCCGGCAGCACCATCCACCTGCGCCCCGACGTCGGCCGGGCCCACCTTTTCGACGCCGCCACGGGCCTGGCGCTGCGGCCCTGAACCGCGGCGCGCAGGCGCAAGCTCAGCGGTTGGACGCGCTGGCCGTCTCGAACGACGGCCGCCCCTGGGCGAAGCGGTCCAGCCGGAAGGGGGCGCTCCAGGCGTCGGCGCGGCCGGTGGCCATCCAGTGCGCCAGGCTGCGGCCGCCCAGCGGGATGGACTTGAAGCCGCCAGAGCCCCAGCCGGTGCTGAAGTACAGGCCCCGCAGCGCCGAGTCCGAGACGATGGGGCTGGTGTCCAGCGAGACGTCGATCGCGCCCGACCACTGGCGCAACAGCTTCACGCGCGCCAGCGCCGGCATCATGTGCACCACGCTCGCGACGATGTCCTCGAGCACCGGGTAGCTGCCGCGCTGCGCGTAGGAGGCGTGGCTGTCGGCCCCGCCGCCGATGACGAGCTCGCCCTTGTCGGACTGGCTGAGGTAGGTGGAAAGTGCAGGGAAGGTCAGCACGACGTCGAGCATGGGCTTCAGCGGCTCGGAGACGAAGGCCTGCAGGTTCAGCGTCTCCACCGGCAGGCGCAGGCCGGCCATGGCTGCCAGCCGCCCCGCCTGGCCGGCCACGGCTACGGCCACGGCGTCGCAGGCGATGTCGCCGCGCGCGGTACGCACGCCGGTGACGGCGCCACCGGCCTGCAGCAGGCCGGTCACCTCGCACTGCTCGACGATGTCCACCCCCAGCGCGCTGGCCGCGCGCGCGTAGGCCCAGACCACGGCGTCGTGCCGCACGGTGCCGGCCCGGCCCTGCCAGGCCCCGCCCAGCACCGGCAGGCGCATCGCGGCGTCGCGCCGCAGCAGCGGTGCGCGGCGGTAGACCTCGTCGGCGTCGAGCAGCTCGTAGTCGGCCCCGGCCAGGCGCATGGCGTGCACGCGTCGGCGCGCGTCGCGCAGCTTGCCCCAGGTCTGGATCACCTCGAGCTGCCCGCGCGGGCTGACCATCAGGTTGAAGTTCAGCTCGCGGCTGAGGCCTTCCCACAGGCGCAGGTTCTCGTCCTGGAAGCGGATCGCCGGCTCGCGCAGGTAGTTCGAGCGGATGACCGTGGTGTTGCGGCCGGTGTTGCCGCCGCCGATCCAGGCGCGTTCGAGCACCGCCACGCGCTTGAGGCCGTGGTCGCGCGCCAGGTGCCAGGCGCAGGCCAGGCCGTGGCCGCCGCCGCCGACCACGACGGCGTCGTAGCTCGACGCGGGCTCGGCGTGGCGCCAGGCGGGGGTCCATCCGCGGTGGCCGCGCAGGGCCTGACGGATGAGTTGGACGAGGCTGTAGTGCAAGGACGGAAGGCGTCGGGAGTGGAGCGGCAGGCCAGGGACGGCAGGTCGGCGGCGCCGTCGAAGCGGACGTGCGGGTCGGGAATGGTTGTGCGTTTCGGGAGCGCCTCACACGCTGCGGGTGTGGCGGCGGATGTTACGGGCTCTGACGTCGGCGGTCGTGCCGCTGCGAGCTAGGGCAAGCCCGGGGGTCCCGGCGCGCCGGTCGGGCATGGGTGCGCTGCTAATATGATTGAGTTTGCTCAACCCACTCGGACAGGAGTCCCCCGATGAAGTTCTTCCGCAACCTGGCGCTGGCGCTGGCCGTCGTCGGCACCGCCCTCGCCGGCAGCGCGATGGCGCAGACCAAGTCCAAGCTGCAGCTGATCCTCGAGCGCGGCACGCTGCGCGTGGGCACCACGGGCGACTTCAACCCGATGTCGGTGCGCGACCCGGCCACCAACAGCTACAAGGGCTTCGACATCGACGCGATGCAGCAGCTCGCCAAGGACCTGGGCGTGAAGATCGAGTGGGTGCCCGCGGAATGGGCCACGCTCGTGGCCGGGATCACTTCCGACCGCTACGACATCTTCTCCGGCGCCTCGCTGAGCATGGCGCGCGCCAAGACCGTCGGCTTCTCCGCCCCCTACCTCGAGGCGGGCACGGTGCCGGTGATGCTGAAGTCCGGCGCGGGCAACGTCAAGGGCTGGGCCGACCTGAACAAGCGCGGCGTCACCATCGCCGTGCTGATGGGCACGGTCTTCGAGGAGCAGGCGCGCGCCCACTTCCCGCAGGCCACGGTCCGCGCCATCGAGAAGCCGGCCACCGGCTTCCAGGAGGTGCTGGCCGGTCGCGCCACGGCCACGATCACCAGCAACATCGAGGCCGGCACGCTGGTGCAGACCTACCCCAACCTGACGCTGGTGCAGGGTGCCGAGCTGCGCAACAAGCGGCCCTTCGCCTTCCCGCTGCCGCAGAACGACGCCGTCTGGATCAACTACGTCAACAACTGGGTCGCGCTGAAGCAGTCCGAGGGTTTCTTCGACCAGCTCGAGTCCAAGTGGCTCGGCAAGTGATCACGCGTTGACGCGCGCAGGACGATGAGACCACGCCGCCTCGCCCCCCGGGCGGGGCTCTTTTTTTTGCTCGCGTCGCTCCTGCTGCTGGCGGGCTGCGGCGTCTCCCAGGACTACGCCTGGGGCTGGTACATCTTCAACCCCGCCACCGAGAAGGGCCAGGGCAACCTCGCCTTCCTGGCCGCCGGGCTGGGGCTGACGCTGCAGCTCTCGATCAGCGCCATCCTGCTGTCGGTGATGCTCGGCGTGCTGCTGGCAGTGGGCGGGATGTCCTCGTGGCGGCCGGCGCGCTGGGCGAGCCGCGGCTACGTGGAGTGCTTCCGCGCGGTGCCCTTGCTGGTGCTGCTGTTGTGGGTGTACTACGGCCTGCCGGTCGTCAGCGGGCTCAGGCTCGACGCCTTCCTTGCCGGGGTGCTGTCGCTCGCGCTGTCGGACGCGGCCTTCGAGGCCGAGGTCTTCCGCGCCGGCCTGCAGTCGGTGGCCAAGGGCCAGCGCGAGGCGGCCGAGACCCTGGGCCTGTCGCGCTGGCAGACCTTCCGTTACGTCGTCTTCCCGCAGGCCATCCGTACCATCCTGCCGGCGCTGGGCAACCAGTTCGTCTACGTGATGAAGATGAGCTCGCTCGTCTCGGTGGTCGGGCTGCAGGAGCTGACGCGTCGCGCCAACGAGCTCAACGTCACCGAGTACCGGCCGCTGGAGATCTACTCGCTGCTGGTGCTCGAGTACCTGCTGCTGATCCTGCTGACGTCTTGGGGGGTGCGTCGGCTCGAGCGCAGGCTGGCGCGCACGCCGGGCTGAAGGGCTGCGCGACGCCCCCCCCCGGGCGGGCCTCGCGCCGCCGGGTCAGTGCTGCAGGATGCGCCCGAGGAAGTCGCGGCAGCGTTCGGTGCGGGGCGCGCCGAAGAAGGCCTCCGGCGCGGCCTGCTCGACGATGCGGCCGCGGTCCATGAAGACCACGCGGTCGGCGGCCCTCTTGGCGAAGCCCATCTCGTGCGTCACGCACAGCATGGTCATGCCCTCGCGCGCCAGCGTCTCCATGACCTGCAGCACCTCCATGATCATCTCCGGGTCGAGCGCCGAGGTCGGCTCGTCGAAGAGCATGATCTTGGGCTTCATGCACAGCGAACGCGCGATCGCCACGCGCTGCTGCTGCCCGCCCGAGAGCTGCGACGGGAACTTGTGCGCCTGCTCGGCGATCTGAACCCGCGCCAGGTAGTCCATCGCCAGGGCCTGTGCCTCCTCGCGCGACAGGCCACGCACGCGCATCGGCGCGAGCGCCAGGTTGTCCAGCACCGACAGGTGCGGGAAGAGGTTGAACTGCTGGAACACCATGCCGACTTCGCTGTGCAGCCGGGCGAGCGCGGCGCGGTCGTCGGTCAGTTCGGTGCCGTCGACGACGATGCGGCCCTTCTCGTGCCGCTCCAGGCGCGAGATGCAGCGGATCAGCGTGGACTTGCCTGACCCCGAGGGCCCGCAGATCACGATCTTCTCGCCCGGCGCCACCTCGAGGTCCACGCCGTCGAGCGCCTGGAAGCTGCCGAACCACTTGCTCACGCCCTCCATGCGGATGATGGGGCCTGCGGCGCTTGTGGAGGGGGCGGTGTTCGGGTTCATCACGATGCGTCCGGGGGGGTGTGTCTCATTATCATTGGCCGATGCCGCTGAACGCACTCGCAGGACTCGCAACCCCAGGGTCGGCCCGATGCTGCTGACCGAGCAGACCTGGTCCGAGGTCGCTCGCTACCTGCAGGGCTCGCGAGCGATCGTGGTGCCACTGGGCTCGACCGAGCAGCACGGGCCGCTCGGGCTGATCGGCACCGACGCGCTCGTGGCCGAGGCCGTCGCGCGCGGCCTGGGCGATCGCCTGGGCGTGCTGGTCGCCCCGACCCTCGCCCTGGCGGTGGCGCAGTTCAACCTCGGCTTTCCAGGCACGGTCTCGCTGCGCGCCAGCACCTACATGGCGGTGATCGAGGACTGCGTGCTTTCGCTCGCGCGCCACGGCTTCGAGCGCCTGTACTTCGTCAACGGCCACGGCGCGAACGTGGGCACCGCGCGCGCCGCCTTCCAGGACATCTACGCGCGCTGGAGCCTGGGCACGATGCCTGGCAGCGCACCGCGCTGCCGCCTGCGCAGCTGGTGGGAGTACCCGCAGGCCGACGCGCTGCGCCGCGCCTGGTATGGCGAGGCCGAGGGCCTGCACGCGACGCCGAGCGAGATCGCCGTCACGCTGCACCTGCGCCCGGGCTCGCAGCGCGCCGGGGCCGAGGCCGCGCCGCCCGTGCTGGCGCGCGAGTTCCTGCGCGACCACGGCGGCGACAACCACTGGGACGCGGCCACGCACCGCGCGGCCTTCCCCGACGGCCGCGTGGGCTCGCACTCGGCCCTGGCCACGGCCGAGCAGGGGCGGCAGTTGCTGGAGGCCGCGATCGACGGCGCCTGCGCCGATTTCCAGTCCTTCCTGGCCGAGGCGTGACGGGGCGCGAACGATGATGATCCTCCACGGCAGCCCTGTCTCCACCTACACGGCCAAGCTGCGCATCGCGCTGCACGCCAAGGGCCTGCGCTTCGAGGAGCGCGAGCCCGAGGGCGGCTACCGCAGCGCGGCCTGGCGCGCGCTCCAGCCCACGGGCACCATTCCCGCGCTCGAGGTCGACGGCGTGCTGCTGGCCGAGTCCGAGGCCGTCGTCGAGTACCTCGAGGACGCGCACCCCACGCCGCCCCTGCTGCCCGGCACGCCGCTGCAGCGCGCGCAGGCGCGCTTCCTCGCCCGCTTCCACGACCTGCACCTCGAGCCGCGCGTGCGCGCCCT
>JBILNB010000034.1:0-46398 GCA_044375195.1 Rubrivivax sp.
GCATCTGCTGAGCGGCTACACCCGCCCCAAGCCCTTCGGGCTGGACCAGACCGACCGCTGCATCGACTACGCCGTCGGCCTGGGCGCCATGTACGTCGCGGGGCTGCGCCGGCGCGGTGTCGAGCTGACCGGGCGCGAGGTGCTCGAGCTCGGGCCGGGCTCCGACCTCGGCGTCGGCCTGCACCTGCTGCGGCAGGGCGCCGCCCGCTACCTGGGCTTCGACCGCCACGACCTCGCCAGCCACACGCCCGCGGCCTACTACGAGCGCATGGCCGAGCGCGGCCTGGGCGACCCGCAGGCCCTGCGCGACGGCCGCGTGGCCTTGGCGGTGGACGAGCGCTTCGACGTGGCCGCGCTCGGGCGGCGCTTCGACATCGTCGTCAGCAACGCCGCCTTCGAGCACTTCGACGACGTCGGCCGCACCATCGCGCAACTGGGCGAGGTGGTGCGCCCCGGCGGCGTGGCGCTGATCTCGGTCGACCTGCAGACGCACTCGCGCTGGATCCGCGAACGCGACCCGAACAACATCTACCGCTACCCGCCAGGGCTGTACCGGGCGCTGGCCTTCCCCGGGCAACCCAACCGGGTGCGGCCCGGCGCCTACCGCGCCTTCTTCGAGCAGCAGGGGTGGCTGGACGTGGAGCTGGTGGCCAACGACTTGCTGGCGCCGGCCCGGGCGGCGAAGCCGGCGTCCGCCTTCTGCGGCGATGCGCAGGCCGACTGGCTGTCGTTCACGCTGTTCGCGCGCCGGCCGGCGGGGCAGGGCGGGCGCGTGCGCTGATGCGCCACAGCCCAGGGCTCAGGTCGCGCCGGGCCTGGCAGGCCCGCCCCCGAGACGACCGGCCAGGTAGCCCACCACCGCGTCCACGCTGACCAGCTGCCCGTAGTCGGCCTCGGGGATGTCCACGCCGAAGCGCTCGTGCCAGCCGAGGATCACGCGCAGCCAGTCCATCGAGTCCAGGTCGACCTGGCGGCGCAGCGGGCGGTCGGGGGCGAGCTGCGCGGGGTCGAGCTCGGGAGCGACTTCGCGCAGGGCGGCGATCACGCCGGCGCGCAGGGCGTCGGCGGTCAGCGGGCGGGCGTTCGGGGTCGCGGGGATGTCGGTCGTCACAGGGTCTCCGGCTGCTGGAGTTGCGCGCGCAGCTCGGCCAGGAAGGCCGAGCCGGTGAGGCCGTCGCTGGCGCGGTGGTCGGCGCTCAGGCTGGCCTCGACGACCGGCATCGCGAGCACGCGACCCTCGTCGACCCAGGCGCGCTCCTGCACGCGGCCGAAGCCCACCAGCGCCACCTGCGGCGGGTGGATGACGCCGAAGACTGCAGTGGCGCCCTGCTCGCCGAGCGCGGTGACGGTGACCGTGGGGTCGGTGAGCTCGGAGCTGCGCAGGCCGCCGCTGCGGGCGCGCTGCACCAGGCTGGCCAGCGCGGCCATCAGCTGCGGCAGCGGCTGGTCCTGCGCGTCGTGCAGCGCCGGCGCGATGAGGCCGCCGCCGTGCAGGCGGATGGCCACCCCGGCGTGGACCGCGGCCGCCGGCTTGAAGGCGCCGTCGACATGGTGCCCGTTCAGCCCCGGCACCGCGAGCAGTGCCCGCGCCACGGCCTTGAGCAGCAGCGCGGCGGGCAGCAGGCGCTGGGTCACGGGCACGGCCTCGTTGTGCGCGCGCAGCCAGTCCAGCGCGCGCCGCATGGGCACCGGCTCGCTCAGGTAGTAGTGCGGGATCTCGCGCTTGGAGCGTGCCATGGCATTGCCGATGGCCAGTCGCATCGCGCCGGGGTCGAAGGCCGGGGCCTTCGCCGCCGGCTCGGCAGGCGCTGTGATGGGGCCTGCAGCGGTTGCTGCAGCGGCGCGCTCGACCGAGGCGCCCTCCGCCGCGACACCCTCGCTTGCCCCCGCAGCCACGTCGCCCAGGCCATGGTGCGCACGCTCGACGTCGGCCAGGCGGATGGCGCCGCCCGCCCCGGTGCCGGCCAGGGTGTCGAGCGCGACCTGCAGCTCGCGCGCACGTCGTCGCGCGGCGGGGCTTGCCCGTCGGCGCAGGGCGTCGCTGCGCTTGGCAGCAGCGCCTGTCACAGGCGCGGCCGGAGAGGCAGCCGATGCCGGCGGCCGGGGCGCCACCGCCGCTGCGCCGGCCCCTTCCGCGGCGACCTGACCCGCGCCCTCGGCCCCGGCCTGCCCGGGCGCGCGCACCCGCGCCAGCCGCGCCCCCACCGGCAGCGGCACGTGCAGCGGGGCGAGCTCGTCGATGACGCCGTCGAGGAAGACCTCGACGTCGATCGCGCCCTTGTGCGTCTCCACCACCGCGACGACGGCGCCGCGGCGCACCGTGTCGCCGGGCTTCACGTGCCACTGCACGAGCTCGCCGGTCGTCATGTCCGCGCCGAGCGCGGGCATCAGGAAGTCGGTCATCGCGGCGCTGCCCGGCGGCCGCCCTTCAGCCGCCCCGCACCAGCGCCGTGGCCTCGGCCACGATCTGGTCCACCTGGGGCAGCGCGGCCTGCTCCAGGTGGGCGGCGTAGGGCATGGGCACCTCGCGCCCGCACACGCGCCGCACGGGCGCGTCCAGCTCGTAGAAGGCGGCATCGGCCAGGCGCGCCGCCACCTCGGCCGCGAGCGAGCCGCTGCGCCAGGCTTCGTCGACGACCACGCAGCGCCGCGTGCGCGCGACCGAGGCGAAGAGCGTGGCCTCGTCCAGCGGGCGCAGCACGCGCAGGTCGATCACCTCGGCCTCGATGCCCGCGCGCGCGAGCTCCTCGGCAGCCGCGAGGCACTTGGACAGGCCGTGGCCGTAGGTCACGAGGCTGAGGTCGCGCCCGGGCCGGCGCACGCGGGCGTGCTCGATATCCACGCCGGTGAGCGCCAGGTCGGGTGGCTCCTCGGTGCCGTAGAGCATGATGTGCTCGAAGATCAGCACCGGGCTGGGATCGCGCAGCGCCGCGCCCAGCATATGGCGCGCGTCGTCCACCGTGGCCGGCGCCAGCACCTTGAGCCCCGGGATGTGCGCGTACCAGCCCTCCAGGCTGTGCGAGTGCTGGGCCGCGAGCTGGCGCCCGCCCCCGGTGGCCATGCGGATGACCAGCGGCACCTGGAACTGCCCGCCCGACATGTGCGGGATCGTGGCCGCGTTGTTGACGATCTGGTCCAGCGCCAGCAGGCTGAAGTTGCAGGTCATGATCTCGAGGATGGGGCGCAGCCCCGCCATCGCCGCGCCGATGGCGATGCCGGTCAGGGCGGCCTCGGCCAGCGGCGTGTCGACCACGCGCTCGGGCCCGAACTCCTCGAGCAGGCCCTTGGAGACGGCATAGCAGCCGCCGTAGAGCCCCACGTCTTCACCCAGCAGCAGGCAGCGCGGGTCACGCTGCAGCGCCTCGCGCAGCGCCTGGCGACAGGCTTCGCGGTAGCTGAGGGGCGCGGGCGCGCGGGCGGTGGCGTCGTTCACGCGGGCACCTCCGCCAGCACGAAGCGCTCGAGCTCACCCACCGGCTCCAGCGTGCCGGCCTGCGCGAAGGCGACGGCGGCGTCGATCTCGGCCTCGACCTCGGCCTCGATGCGCGCCAGCGTGGCCGCGTCGGCCTGGTGGTTGTCCAGCAGCCAGTAGCGCAGGCGCTCGACGGGGTCGTGCTCACGCCAGCGCTCGACCTCCTCGCGCGTGCGGTAGGCCTGGGCGTCGAACATCGAGTGCGCGCGGAAGCGGTAGGTGCGGCATTCCAGCAGGCGCGGCCCGGCGCCGGCGCGGATGCGGGTGACCGCGCGCACCGCCGCGGCCTGCACCGCCACGGGGTCCATGCCGTCCACGGGCTCGGCGGGAACGCCCAGGGCCTCGGCCTTGCGCCAGACCTCCTGCTGCGCGTCGGCCTGGGCCCAGGGCATGCCCATGGAGTACAGGTTGTTCTCGCAGACGAAGAGCACCGGCAGGCGCCACAGCGCCGAGAGGTTCAGCGTCTCGTGGAACACGCCCTCGCCGGTCGCGCCCTCGCCGAACAGGCAGGCCGTGACCGCGCCGCGGCCCAGGCGCTGGTCGGCAAAGGCCAGGCCGGCGGCCAGCGGCAGCCCGCCGCCGACGATGGCATTGCCTCCGACGAAGCGCTTGGCCGCGTCGAACACGTGCATCGAGCCGCCGCGCCCGCGACAGCAGCCCTCCCGCCGGCCCAGCATCTCCGCCATCAACGCCGGCATCGGCACGCCGCGCGCCAGCGCCTGCCCGTGCTCGCGATAGGTGGCGACGACGGCGTCGCGCGGCTCGAGCGCCGCGGCCACGCCCACGGCCACGGCCTCCTGGCCGTCGCACAGGTGCAGGAAGCCGCGGATCTGCTGCGCCTGGTAGAGCTCGACGCAGCGCGCCTCGAAGCGGCGGATGCGCAGCATGGCGCCCCACATCTGCTGCAGCTGGACGTGGTCCAGGTGCAGCTTGGGCGGCGTGGGGCCGGCCGGTGCGTTGCCGAGGTTCACACGGACTCCTCCAGCGTCGAGGTGTCGCCCTCGGGCAGGCCGAGCTCGCGCGCGCGCAGCAGACGCCGCATCACCTTGCCGCTGCGCGTGTGCGGCAGCGCCGCCGCGAAGGCGATCTCCTTGGGCGCGACGGCGGCGCCGAGCCGGCTGCGCGCATGCGCCATCAACTGCGTCTGCAGCGCCGCGTCGGCGGTGAAGCCGTCCCGGGCCACGACGAAGGCCTTGACCGTCTCGCCGAGCAGGGCGTCGGGCTTGCCGATGACGGCGGCCTCGGCCACGGCCGGGTGCTCCATCAGCGCGCTCTCGACCTCGAAGGGCCCGATCAGGTGGCCGGCGGACTTGATCACGTCGTCGGCGCGGCCGACGAACCAGTAGCAGCCGTCGGCGTCGCGCCGGGCGAGGTCGCCGCTGAGGTACCAGCCCTCGGCGAAGCAGCGCCGGTAGCGCTCGTCCTGCCCCAGGTAGGCGCGGAACATCGAGGGCCAGGGCGCGCGCAGCGCGAGCTCGCCCTCCACGCCGGGCTCGCGCAGCACCTCGAGCCACTCGCCGTCGCGGCGCACGATGGCAGCCTCCACGCCCGGCAGCGGGCGGCCCATCGAGCCGGGCTTGATGTCGGCGCCCAGCGTGTTGGCGATCATGATGCCGCCGGTCTCGGTCTGCCACCAGTTGTCGTGCACCGGCAGGCCGAAGGCCTCGAGCGCCCACCACACGACCTCGGGGTTCAGCGGCTCGCCCACGCTGGCGATCAGGCGCAGGTCGGGGCAGGGGTGGGCGCGCACGAGCGCGGTGCCGGCCTTCATCAGCAGGCGCAGCGCGGTGGGGGCTGTGTACCAGACGCTGACGCGCTCGCGCTGCAGCGTGCGCAGCCAGCGCAGCGCGTCGAACTCGCCCTCGTCGACGACGCTGGTCACGCCGTGCAGCAGAGGCGCGACGATGCCGTAGGAGGTGCCGGTGACCCAGCCGGGGTCGGCCGTGCACCAGAAGATGTCGCTGGGGTGCAGGTCGAGCGCCCAGCGCGCGGTGGCCCAGTGCATCAGCGCCGCCTCGTGCACGTGCAGCGCGGCCTTGGGCGTGCCGGTGGTGCCGCTGGTGAAGTGGATCAGCGCCGGGTCCTGCGCCTGCGTGCGCGCGGCCACGGGGGTGTCGGGCGCGCGGGCGAGCAGGGTGTGGAAGTCCAGCGTGCCGGCGGGCGGCGGGGTGGGGTTCTCCGCCGTGCGGTCGCTGCCCGGGCCATCGTCGTCGATGGTGATCACGTGTTCCAGGAAGCCGAGCTGCGGCCGCAGCGCCTGCAGCTTGCGCCGGTACAGCGAGCGTGTGGTCAGCAGCGCGCGCGGCTGCGCGATGTGCAGGCGCGTGGCCAGCGGCTCCGGCCCGAAGGCGGTGAACAGCGGCGCGACCACGAGCCCTGCCTTCAGCCCGCCGAGCACGCCGACGTGCAGGGCCTCGCCGCGCGGGCACAGCACGAACAGGCCGTCGCCGCGCTGCAGGCCGAGCGCGAGCAGCGCGTGCGCGAAGCGGCTCGTGGAGCGGCTGAGCGCGCCGAAGCTCACCGAGCGCGCCGAGCCGTCGTCGGCCAGCACGCGCAGCGCGACGCGGTCCTGCATGGGCGCCGCGCCCTCGGCGCCGGCGCCGCCGACCCCGGGTGGGCTGGCATCGACGAGGCGGTCCACGGCCAGGCAGCCGATGTTCACGGCCGCGGGGTCGGCGCCCAGCAAATGCCGGCGCACGCTGTCCCAGCCGAACCCGGCGCGCGCCGCGTCCACGTCGGTCAGCCAGGGCGGCACGCGCCAGTCGGCGGGGTTCTTGTGGATGATCGAAGGGCGCACGTCGGGGCCTCGAGAGACACGACCATTGGGCCTTCAGGCCGCCGCGCAGCCTTGCGCCGGCGCAAGGCGGCTGCGGCATCCGCGGCCGGCCCTGGTATCGTCCGGCGCGTCGGGGCGGGCGTTCCCGCCGGCCCTGTCGTCGCCCAGGCTCACCTCGCGTGCCCATCCCCGATCCCACTCCCCCCTCGGTCGCCGTCGTCGGCGCCGGCCCGGCCGGCCTGATGGCGGCCGAGACGCTGGCGCTGGCCGGCGTGCCGGTCGACGTCTACGACGCCATGCCGTCGGCCGGGCGCAAGTTCCTGCTGGCGGGCAAGGGCGGGCTGAACCTGACGCACGCCGAGCCGGCGCCCACCTTCGTCGGTCGTTACCGCGAGCGCGCCGCGGTGCTGGCGCCGCTGCTGGCTGATTTCGGCCGCGACGCCCTGCGGGACTGGGCGCGCGGCCTGGGGGTGGAGACCTTCGTCGGCAGCTCAGGGCGCGTCTTCCCGGTGGACATGAAGGCCGCGCCGCTGCTGCGCGCGTGGATGCACCGCCTGCGCGAGCAGGGCGTGCGCTTCCACATGCGCTGGCGCTGGACGGGCTGGGGCGATGACGGCGCGCTGCGCTTCGAGACCCCCGCCGGCGCGCAGGCGGTGCAGCCGGGCGCCACCGTGCTGGCGCTGGGCGGGGCGAGCTGGGCGCGGCTGGGTTCGGACGGGGCCTGGGTGCCTTGGCTGCGCGAGAGCGGCGTGGACGTGCGCGCGCTCGAGCCGGCCAACTGCGGCTTCGACGTCGGCTGGAGCGGGCACTTCAGCGAGCGCCATGCCGGCGCGCCGCTGAAGACCGTGGCCATCGAGTGGGACGACGCGGGCGACGGCGCCGACCCGCCCGTGCGGCGGCGCCAGAAGGGCGAGTTCGTCGTCACCGCCACCGGCGTCGAAGGCAGCCTCGTCTATGCCGCGTCCGCGGCGCTGCGGCAGACGCTGGCGCGCGAAGGGCAGGCCACCTTCCACCTCGACCTGCTGTCCGGCCGCGACGCCGCTTTCGTCGCGGCCGAGGTGGCGCGCCCGCGCGGCACCCGCTCGCTCGCGACGCACCTGAAGTCCCGCCTCGGGATCGACGGCGCCAAGATGGGGCTGCTGCACGAGTGCCTGCCGCGCGAGACCCTGGCCGACCCCGCCGCGCTCGCCCGCGCGATCAAGGCGTTGCCGCTGACGGTGCGGCGCTGCCGCCCGCTGGACGAGGCCATCAGCACGGCCGGTGGGGTGCGCTTCGAGGCCCTGGTGCCCCCCGCGCCGCAGGCGCCGGGGATGACGCAGGCGCTGGGGATACCGCAGTTGCCGCTGATGTTGCAGGCCCGGCCGGGCGTGTTCTGCGCCGGTGAGATGCTGGACTGGGAGGCCCCGACTGGCGGCTACCTGCTGACCGCCTGCTTCGCGACCGGGCGCGCGGCCGGCGCGGGCGCCGCGGCGTGGTGGCGCGCGCAGGCTGGCGCCGTGGTGCGCCCGTCCCCGGCCAGTCTGCCTGGCGTGTCTTGAGGTTCAGGCCGGGTCTGGCGGAAAACGCAGCCTCGAGAACGCGCGCCCCTTGGCAATCGCAGCGCGCTCCACCGTCACCGCTGATTCGATCCAGCCACGCCGTTCGAGGAGGCCGAGCCCAGATTGGCCATTAGGTTCGGGGCAGGCTGTCCAGCATCTCGATCATGGTGTCGGTCCGTGACCTTGAAAGTCGCGGCATGGGCAGCCGAGCCTGCGCCATGAGGACGAACAGCTCTTCCTCACCATCCTGACCAAGGGTCTGGATGGCGTCTGCGCTGTCGACGCACCCCATCGAGAAATCCGACAGGACGTCGAGGTTCCGATGGGCTGGCGCCTCGTTGACGTAGGGTGTGTCGGACATGACCAGAAGTTCTACTCTCTACCCAGTGTAGGAGCTGGCGCATTTCCGTCGATGAACAAGGCCTGGTGTCGAGCGTGGGACCTCAGCTGTCGCGGCTCCAGCGGGCCTGGCAAGTAGAGCCCGCCAGCTACGCCCGATACCCCACCGTCTGCGCGAACAGCACCTGCTCGTCGTCGCCCAGGCCCATGGCGTGCGCGAGGGCTGGGCGGTCGAACCAGGCGCGCAGCACGCTGGCCAGGCCGGCCGAGGCACAGAAGAGGTAGACGTTCTGCGCCATCGCGCCCGCGGCGCAGCTGGCGTAGGACTCGCGCTGCGCGGCCGGCACGCGGCCCATGCGGCGGTGGTCCGCCACGTAGACGAGGTCCAGCCCCGCGTCGTCGACGAAGTCCTGGTAGCCCGTGACGCGGCGCACATCCTTGTCGATGGCCAGCGCGAGCCGGTGCTCCAGCGGCTCGTAGCGGTACAGCCCGGTGGGCAGCGCGGCGTAGAGGTCGATCTCCTGCGCATGCATCGCGCTCGGGGCGGTGCGCCCGCCCTCGGCCGGGCGGTTGACGCCGGCGGCGGCCCAGAGCAGGTCGGCGAGCACCTGGCCTTCCAGCGCCTGCGGCGCGAAGGCGCGCTCCGAGCGCCGTGCCGCCAGCGCCTCCATCAGCGGCAGGCCGCCGCTGCGCCGCGCCGGCGGCAGCACCACGGTGCGCGAGGCCGGCCCCTGCAGCGGGCGCGGCCGGTTGCGGCCGATCAGGCCGAGAGCGAGCTTCGAGAGGGTGTCCATGCGCCGATTGGGCCCGCCGCCGCGGCGGGGCGCTTGCGTGTACTCAAGGCGGGCGGCCGACGCCCCGCGGCGGGGCATTGGTGCGGACTGGGTGGGTATGTCAGGAAGCTGCCGACGCTCGCGAGAAACAAACCGCAACGCCCTCTCACCACCCCCATTCGCACTGAGCTCATCGAACTGCGCGCGAGGGGCTTCGACGAGCTCAGCCCGAACGGTTTGCGGCTGAGTCCGAGCGGTTTCGCCTCGAACGCCGCGCACCGACAGGGAGCATGCGAAGTTCTCAGGGTGGTGCAGCCGCCACCGCCGACAACACCCTGCGGCTCGTGAAGCACCGACGCTGCCCCGTCAGCGGGTCGTCGAAGGCAAGCTCGCGCGCCAGCAGTTGCAGCGGTACGCTGCCGTCGTCGGGCGCGGCGGGGTCGCGGGGCGGCTGCAGCACCGGGTAGATGCGGTCGCCGACGATGGGCCAGCCCAGCGCGGCGAGCTGGGCGCGCAGCTGGTGCTTGCGGCCGGTCAGCGGCAGCAGGCGCAGGTGGGCGCAGGCCTGGAGGTTTGCCGGGCCGGCCGCTTGAGCCTGTGCGATGTCGTGGGCGTCGAGCCTGGCGATCAGCTCGATGCGGGTCTCGGTGTTGGGCTCGCCGGGCAGCACCTCCATCTGCATGAAAGCCTCGCCCGGGCGCTCCTGCAGGCGGTGGCGCGCCACCGGCGGCAGCGCCTGCGCCAGCGCATCGCGCCAGGGCACGACGGCCTCGTAGACCTTGTGGACGCGGCGCTCGGCGAACAGGCGCTGGTAGGGGTGGCGCGCCTCGACCGGCACGGTGAAGAGCATCACCCCGGCGGTCTCCAGGTCGAGCCGGTGCACCGGGGCGAGGGTGTCGATGCCGAGCTGGCGCCGCAGCCGCACGAGCACCGTCTCGTGCAGCCAGCGCCCGCCCGGCGTCACTGGCATGCCGTGCGGCTTGTCCACGGCGACAAGCTGCGCGTCCTGGTGCAGCACGACCACCTCGCCGGCCACGCGCGGCTCGGCCGGCGGCCGGCGCCAGTACCAGAGCACGGCGCCGTGGCGGCAGGGCTCGGCGGGCGCGACGGCGCGGCCGGCGGCGTCCAGCACCTCGCCGCGCGCCAGGCGCTCGGCCCAGTCCTCGACGCGCGGCAGGCGCTGGCGCAGGAAGTCCAGCACCGTCGTCCCCGGCCCGGCCGCCAGCGCGACGCGGCTCGCGCACACGCCGTCGCGCATCGGCGGGGTCCAGGGGGGGCGGGGGCGGGTCAAGGCCGCAGGACCGTGGCGCCCAGGGTCTTCAGGGTGCGGTCCAGGCTGAGCAGCCGGAAACCGCCGTGGCGCGCCTGGGCGAACAAGAGCCGGTCGAAGGGGTCGCCGTGGTCGGTCTGCAGTTCGCTCGACAGCAGCAGCGCTTCGCGCACCAGGGGCAAGGGCGTGAGCCCGTTGGCCAGCGCCTGCGCCACGATGCGCCGCGGCTGCACGGCGATCTTGCCCTTGCGCCACTTGAGCCCGAGTTCCCAGACCGATGCGTCGGAGAACCAGACGCTGTCGGCCCGTGTCACGGCCAGACGGCAGGCGGCGTCCAGTTCGGGCGCGTCGGTCAGCAGCCAGATCAGGCAATGCGTGTCGAGGAGCAGCTTCACGAGCCCAGCAGGTCGGTGTCCGTCATCGGCGCATGGAAGTCCGGTGCCAGCTTCAAGCGCTTGGCACTGAGGCCGCCGAAACGCACCCCGTTCGGCGCCACAGGGCCGGCCGCGCCTGCCAGGCGAGTGAGCCGCGCGATTGGCTTGCCGGCGCGGGCGATGATGACGTCCTCACCCGCGGCGGCGCGGTCCAGCAGGGCGGACAAGCGGGTCTTGGCTTCGTAGACGTTGACGGGGGAGCTCATGGCGATGATCCAGCGAGGAATTGACCAACAGTCTAGCGGCTTGGTCAGATTTTGGGTATCGCCGGCGGACTGCGGCGCTGCACTGTGCCAGCTGCCGAGGCGTCAGGACGGCCTGGATCGCGGCCGCCTCACCGTGCTCAGAGTGCGTCCAGCACCTATTGCTGCGCGAAAAGCGCTCGGCCCAGCCCTCGACGCGCGGCAGCCGCCGGCGCAGGAGGTCCAGCACCGTCGTCCGCGGCCCGGCCGCCGGCGCGCCGCGGCTCGCGCAAGTGCTGTCGCGCATCGGCGGTCTCCGGGGCAGGCGTGCCCATACGCTTCGGATACGCTAGGGACACCTTGTCCCGTGACCCTGCCGATGACCCCCGAGACCGCCGCCCTGATGGCCGACTACAACCGCTGGATGAACGAGCGCCTGTACGCCGCCGCGCTGACCCTGCCCGAGGCGGAGGTCAGCCGCGACACCGGCGCCTTCTTCGGCTCACTGCTCGGGACGCTGAACCACATCGCCGCGGGCGACACGATCTGGCTGCACCGCTTCGCCGGGGCCCCCGGCGACACCGTCCTCGGGCCCGGGCTGGAGGGCTTCCCGTGCCCCACGGCGCTGCGCCAGCCGATGGCGCCGTCCTTGCACGAGTTGCGGGCGTACCGGGCCCGCCTCGATGACCTGATCGTGCGCTGGGCTGGTACGCTGACGAACGTGTGGCTCGAGTCGCCGCTGCGCTATCGCAGCATGGGCGGGCAGGCCCGCACGATGAAGCTCGCGCACCTGGTGCAGCACTTCTTCAACCACCAGACGCACCATCGAGGGCAGGCCAGCACGCTGCTGTTCCAGGCGGGGGTGGACGTGGGGGTCACCGACCTGCTCGCCGTCATCCCGAGCGACCCGACGCCGGCCTCCCCGACGCAGAGGATCCTTTCATGAGGCACGACATTCGCGGGTCCCTGAACAGGCTACCGCGGGGTGTGTGGCTCCTCGCGGCGGTCTACACGCTGGCCAGCCTGTGGCACTTCGCGCACAACGCCGAGTACCTGGCCTACTACCCCAACATGCCGCCGTGGATCACGCGCGAGATCGTCTACGCGGCGTGGCTGGCCGTCGCCAGCGTGGGAGTGGTCGGCGCGTGGCTGATGTGGCAGGGCTGGCTCGCCTCGGGTGCAGGGGTGATGGCAGCCTACGGCGCCTTGGGGCTGGACGGCCTGGCCCACTACGGTTTGGCGCCCTGTTCGGCGCACACGTGGGTGGCGAACCTGACCATTGCCTTCGAGGTTGCCACGGGGGCCGTGCTGATGGTCTGCGCCGCGGCCTGGGCCGCACGTCAGGGCCTGCGCCGGTGGTACCCGTGACCTCCCTGGCCGACGGTTTGCCAGGCTGAAGGCCATCGGGCCGGACGCAGCCCGACCCCGGGGATGCTCAGAACGCGTCGAGCCGCCGCGCCCGCTCCAGCCGCCAGCGCTCGCCCGGGTCCGCGGGGTCGAAGACGGCCTCGAGCGGCGTGGCCGTCTCGTGCAGCGTGGTGTCCACGGCCACGCGCTTGTCGAAGACGAAGCACTCGCCCTCCCAGTCGTGCTCGGCGTCGGGCAAGGTGGCGAAGTGGTTCAGGATGCCGCCGTCGAGCTGCCTGACCTGCAGCCCCAGGCTGCGCAGCCACGGCGCGGTCTTGTCGCAGCGGATGCCGCCGGTGCAGTACATCGCCACCGTGCGGCCCTCGGCGCGCCACTGCGGCGCCTGCGCCTGCACGTACGCGACGAAGTCGCGGAAGTGCCGCACCTGCGGGTCCACCGCGCCCTTGAAGCGGCCCAGGCGCCACTCGAAATGGTTGCGGTTGTCGAGCACGACGACGTCGTCGCGCGCGATCAGTTCGCGCCAGGCGGCGGGGCTGACGTGGCTGTCGTCGCGCTCGTCGGGGTGCGGCAGGGTGTCGGCGCCGGGCAGGCCGAGGGCGACGATCTCGGGCTTGACGACCACCTTGAAGCGGCCGAAGGGGTCGCGCGCGCAAGGGCTGCGTTTGAACGGCAGGCCGCGTGCCGCGCCGCCGAGCACCGCGCCGCCGCGCAGCGCGTCCTCGAAGGCGTCCACGGCCGCCGGCGGGCCGGAGACCGCGCCGTTCAGGCCCTCGGTGGCGACGACGATGGCGCCGTTCAGGCCCAGCTCAGCGCCCAGCGCGCGCAGCGCGGCGGCCGCGGCCTGCGCGTCGGGCAGCGACGTGAAGCGGTAGAAGGCGCTGTGGACGAAGGCGGGGGCGATCATCGACGCATTGTCGCCACGGCCGGCCGGCCGCCGCGTGTGTAGCCCTTCGTGGGCGGCGGTCGGTCTCGGGCCTGTGGGACAGCCTCTCCCGGCTCAGGGCCGCAGCCGCAGCACCTTGCCGTCGGCGCTGTCGGTGAGGAGGTAGATCCAGCCGTCGGGCCCCTGGCGCACGTCGCGGATGCGCTCCTTCAGGCCCTGCAGCAGCCGCTCCTCGGCCACGACCCGGCGCCCGTCCAGCGTCAGCCGCAGCAGCGCCTCGCCGCGCAGCGTGCCCAGCAGCAGGCTGCCCTGCCAGCCGGGGTAGCGCTCGCCCGTGACGAAGGCCATGCCGCTGGGCGCCACGCTGGTGGGTACCCAGGTGCGCAGCGGCTGCTCGAAGCCGGGCCGCGGCCCCTCCTCGCCAATGCGCGTGCCCAGGCCGTAGTTGCGGCCGAAGGTCAGCAGCGGCCAGCCGTAGTTGCGCCCGGCCTCGACCACGTTGAGCTCGTCGCCACCCTGAGGGCCGTGCTCCGCGGTCCAGACCTCGCCGGTGCCGGGGTGCAGCGCGGCGGCCTGGATGTTGCGGTGCCCGAGGCTCCAGACCTCGGGCGCCCGCCCGGCCTGGCCGATGTAGGGGTTGTCGGCGGGCACCGTGCCCTCGGTCGTGATGCGCACCACCTTGCCCAGGTGGTTGGACGGGTCCTGCGCGTCGTCCTTGCGGCTGAAGCGGTCGCCCAGGCCGATGAAGAGCGTGCCATCGCGGCCGAAGACCAGGCGCGAGCCGCAGTGCAGCGAGCTGCGCACCTTGGGCTGCTGGCGGAAGATCACGCGCACGTCCTCGAGCCGCCCGCCGTCGAGCCGGCCGCGCGCCACGGCCACGCCGTTGCCGCCCTCGCCGGCTTCGGCGTAGGTCCAGTACAGGCGCCGGTTCTCGGCGAAGTTCGGGTCCAGGGCCAGGTCCAGCAGGCCGCACTGTCCGCCGGCATCGACCGGCGGCAGCCCCGCCACGGTCTGCAGCGCGCGGCCGTCGGGGCCGAGGATCCGCAGCCGACCGGCGCGCTCGGTCACGAGCAGGCGCCCGTCGGGCAGGAAGGCCAGCGCCCACGGGTGGGCCAGCCCGCGCGCGACGACCTCGGCGCGCGGCTGCGCAAGCGCGGGCAGGAACAGGCTGCCGAGCAGCGCGGCCGCGAGGAGGAGGGTGTGCAAGGGGCGGGGCATGGGGATCGGAGGCAATGGCGTGGGCGGCCCCGGTTGCAGGGTCCGCCGTTCACTGTCTGATCTTACGGGGCTCCGCCCAGCCCGGACGCGGCCGGGGTCAGGTTCAAGCCGGGCCCCCGGGCTGGGCCTCACGAACCTTCATCGCGCAGTGCTGCCCCCCGTTGCCGCAGCGAGGCTCAGTACTTGGTCCCCGCGTCCCCCGCCTGCGCCGCCTGCCGCAGCGCCTGCGTGATGATGCCGGTGGTGACGGTGGCGAACAGGCGCGCACCCCAGCCGGCGTAGCGCGCCTGGTCCTGGGCCGACAGCGCCAGCACGCCCGGGCACTTGCCGGCGGCGGCGACCTCGCGCACCACGTGCTCGATCACGGCCTGGACCTCGGGGTCGTGGATGCGGTTCTCGTGACCCATCGCGTGCGCCAGGTCGTTCGGGCCGACAAAGATGGCGTCGATGCCGTCGACCGCGGCGATGGCCCGCGCCTGACGCGCGGCCTCGGGCGTCTCGATCATCGCCACCAGGGCCAGCCCCTCGTTGCTGAGCTTCGTGTGCGCCGGCCCGCCGAAGGCACCGTAGCCGGCCGCGCGCGTGCTGAAGGCGCTGCCGCGCTGGCCGCCGCGCCCGCCGGGCAGTGGGTAACGCACGCGCTTGACCAGCGCCGCGGCGTGCTCGGGGCTCTGCACCATCGGGATCTGCACGCCGCAGGCGCCGATGTCGAGCACGCGCGGGATATCGTGCTCGAGGCAGCGCACCAGCGCTGGGATGCCCGCCGCGCGCGCGGCGCGCAGCAGGTGCTCGGTGGTTTCGAGGTCGGCGCTGCCGTGCTCGTTGTCGATGATGACGGCGTCGAAGCCGGCGTAGGCGCACATCTCGACGATCGCCGGGCTGGGCAGGCCGTTGAAGATGGCGCGCACGGGGCGGCCGCTGCGCAGCATCTCGGGCAGGCGGGTGTCGATGGGGTGGCGGGCGTCCATGGGGGTCTCCGGTTCGAGGGGTCTCAGCGCTGCGCGCGCTCGACGAAGCGCTTGGGCGCGACGTAGCCGTTGGCGTCGATGGCCAGGTCCTGGCGTGCCGCGGATTCGACCACGCCGGCGTCCCACTCGATGCGCTTGCGCTGGTCGCCCGCAGTGAGCACGAGCGCCCGCGCCTCGGTGGTGCCGGGGTTGCGCAGCGTGCGCCAGGCCTCGGCCGGCACGGCAAAGCTGTCCCAGGCCGACGCCTCGCCGCGCAGGCGGTAGCTGTGCCCGCCGGCCGTGGTCTCGACGCCGAGTTCGATCAGGCCGGCCTTGGCGATCAGCACCTGCTTCTCGCGCAGGCGGTGGCGCGAGACCTGCCCGCCGGGCGGGATGCGCAGCCACTCGATCGAAAGGCCGTGCGCGTTGGCCACCGGGGCCAGGGTGTTGCGGTCCTGGCTGATGCCCAGGCCGATGACCGGGGCGAGCTGCGCGCCGCCGCCCGGCAGTACGCTGTCGAGGAAGCCATGCGTCGACCAGGCCAGGTCGGCGTGGCGCACGATGCGCTGCGCCATCTCGGCGGGTGACCAGCGTCGCAGCGCGGCGATCTCCTGTGCCGTCATCGGCTGCAGCAGCTTCTCGTGCGGCTGCAGCGTGTCGCCGCGCGAGGCGTCGACGATACGGTAGTCCTCGGTCAGGCGCACGCCGCGCTCGGCCGCCGCGGCCAGCGTGGTCGGTCCCCAGAGCACGCCGCCGGTGTGGTCGCCGCCCAGCGCCGTGAACATGAAGCCGTCGTCCACGCCGACGTTCGTGAAGCCGCGGTAGATCCAGGTCGGCACCGAGACGATGTCGCCCTCGCCGATCTCGGCGTGCAGGTCCTCCGGGTTGAAGCCCCAGCGCACACGCCAGGTGCCGCGCACGCAGATGAAGACCTCGCAGGTGAAGTGCATGTGCGCCGGGTTGGTCTTGCCGTGCGGCATCGACACCGCGCCGACCTGGAAGCCGTGCGGCTCGCGCAGGTTGATGGGCTGGTTCGGGTTCTGCGAGACGCCGGGCCCGATGAGCGCATAGTTGTACTTGGGCGTGCACTCCGGGATGCAGTAATCGACGAAGGCCTCGGTGGAGTAGCGCAGGCTGGAGAACGGAATGTGGCGCTCGGCCAGGGCCTCGGGGGTGATCATGCGGGGTCTCCGTCAGACGCCGCGCGGCGGCGCGGCGAGCCAGTGGGCGAGCAGGCGCGACAGCTGCCGCGGGCGCTCGAGCGGGATGAAGTGGCCGCAGCGTCGCAGCTCGACCCAGCGCGCGTCGGGCCGCGTAGCCCGCAGGCGTTGCTGCTGCGCGCGTGGGCACAGCCGGTCGTCGGCGCCGCTGACCACGAGCAGCGGCGCGGCGTGGGCCGCCAGCGCGGCGTGGCCCGAGGGCCGCTGCGCAGCCCAGTCGAATTGCGCCCGCGCCGCAGCGCCAGGGGTCGCGCGCGCCATGCGCCGGATCAGCGGCGCATGGCGGGCGCGCTGCCGCGGCACGGGCAGGTAGGCCGGCAGCAGGCGGTCGACCAGACCCGTGGCGCTGCCGTGCTGCCAGGCGGCGCGCTGCTCACGGCTGCGGCGCTGCGCGCGCCGGCTGCCGGGTTCGGCATTGCTGGCCACGAGCGCGAGGCGCTCCACGCGCTCAGGCGCGCGCCGCAGCAGCTCCAGCGCCAGCAGCCCGCCGAGCGAGAAGCCCGCCACCGAGAAGCGCCGCGGCAGGCGCCGCAACATCTGCTCGGCCCACGCGCCGACGTCAGCTTCCAGGCGGTCCAGCTCGACGCACCAGACCCGGGCCCGGCCGCGCAGCGCGCGCGCCTGCGCCGCGAAGAGGCGGCGGTCGCACAGGGTGCCGGGGATCAGCACCAGCCAGGGCAGGGCGGGGGCCTGCCCGGCTTCCACCGGCAGGCGGGCCGCGTGGGACCCGGCAGCGCGGCGGGTGCTCGCGCGCTGCGGCTCGGCGCAGCCCCTCGCCCGCACCGGCCTGCGCGAGCGTCTCGAAGCCCGTTCCTGCGCGCGTCTCACAGGTGCCGGCCGTTGTCCCGGTCGAACCAGTGCGCGCGCTCGGGCTGCAGCTTCAGGCCGATGCGCGTGCCCGGCGCCAGGCGCAGCGCCTTGTCGGCCTTGACGGCCACGAGCTGCCCGCCGATCTGCACCGTGACCATCGTGCTGTCGCCCAGCAGCTCGCAGGTGTAGACCTCGGCGTTCAGGTGCGCCTCGTCCACCCCTGCCACCGCGATGTCCTCGGCGCGCATCCCCAGCGTCAGGGCGCCGTCGCGCGGCGCCTGCAGGCGCAGCGCGAGGCCGCCCTCGGCCTGCACCTGGGCCCCGGCGGCCTGCACCGGCACCAGGTTCATCGCCGGGCTGCCGATGAAGCCGGCGACGAAGGTGTCGGCCGGACGGTCGTAGATGTTCTCGGGGGTGTCGAGCTGGCGGATCACGCCCTCGTGCATCACCGCCACGCGGTTCGCCAGCGTCATCGCCTCGACCTGGTCGTGCGTGACGTACAGCGTGGTGACGGCCAGCTCCTGGACCAGGTGCTTGATCTGCGAGCGCGCCACCAGCCGCAGCTTGGCGTCCAGGTTGGACAGCGGCTCGTCCATCAGGAACACGCGCGGCTGGCGCACGACGCTGCGCGCCAGGGCCACGCGCTGGCGTTGGCCGCCGGAGAGCGCGCGCGGCATGCGCTGCAGGTAGGGTCCGAGCTCGAAGCGCTCGGCCGCGCGCGCCACGCGCTGCGCGCGCTCGGCCGGCGGCACGCCGCGCAGCTTGAGCGGGTAGCCGATGTTCTGCTCCACCGTCATGTGCGGGTACAGGCCGTAGTTCTGGAACACCATGGCCACGTCGCGCTCGCGCGTGGGCAGCTCGTTGACGCGCGCGCCGTCGAAGGCGATCTCGCCCTGGGTCGGGTGCTCGAGGCCGGCGACCATGCGCATCGTCGTCGTCTTGCCGCAGCCCGAGGGCCCGAGCAGCACGAGGAACTCGCGGTCGGCGATCTCGAGGCTGAGGTCCTTGACGACGGCCACCGCGCCGAAGGACTTGTGGATGTGCTTCAGGGAGATCGTGGTCATCGCGGTGCGGGGGGCGGGGCGGTGGGGGCGGGGCGCGCGGGGCTTCAGCGCACCGAGCCGGCGGTCAGGCTGCCGACGAACTGGCGGTGCACCAGCAGCGACAGCAGGAACATCGGCGCGGTGATCAGGATGCCGCCGGCGGCCATCAGCTCCCACAGGTCGCCGCGCTCGGTGCGAAAGCCGATCAGGCCGATGGGCAGCGTCAGCGCGTGCTGCTTGCCCAGGATGAGCGCGAACAGGAATTCGTTCCAGGTCAGCGTGAAGCTGAAGACGGCCGCGGTGATGATGCCCGGCAGCGCCGCGGGCACGACGATCTCGGCGATCACGCGCGCGCGGCTCGCGCCGTCGACCTGCGCCGACTCCTCGATCTCCAGCGGCACGGCGTCGATGAAGCCCTTGATCATCCACACCGCGTAAGGCAGCACGATCGACAGGTTGATCAGCACCAGCGCGGTGCGCGTGTCCAGCAGCCCGAGCTGCTTGAACATCAGGAAGTAGGGCAGCACGACGATGGCCGCCGGGATGAACTGCGAGGCGATCACGGTGAGGAAGATCGCCTGCTTGAAGCGGAAGTCGTAGCGCGAGAAGGCGTAGGCCGCCATGGTGGCCATCGGGATGGCCAGCAGCACCGTGCCGCCGGCCACGAGCACGCTGTTGACGATCTTCGAGCCCAGGTTCCACGGGTGCTGGAAGACCGTGCGCAGGTTCTCCAGCGTGGGCGTGAACGACAGCGCGGCGTCGAGCGAGTAGACGTCGCGCGGCAGCTTGAAGGCGGTGACGACGATCCAGGCGATCGGCAGCACGATGGTGGCGATCAACGTGAAGACGGCGAGCTGGCGCAGCCAGTCGGCGGCGCGCTCGGCGGGCGGGGCGAGGTAGCCCGGGGTGATGCCGGCGGCGGTGCTCATCGCTTGCGGAAGACCAGGCGCAGGTAATAGCCCGACAGCGCCAGCAGCAGCGCGGTCAGGACCCAGGCCGCCGCCGCGGCGTAGCCCATGTCGTAGTAGTTGAAGGCGGTGTGGTAGACGAAGTAGGCCAGCGTCTGCGTCGAGGTGCCCGGCCCGCCGTTGGTGAGCGTGAAGATGGTGTCGAAGGCCTTGAGCGCGAACACGGTCTTCAGCACCAGCACGATGCCCAGCACCGGCAGCAGCTGCGGCAGCGTCACGTCGCGGAACACGGCCCACTCGGAGGCGCCGTCCACGCGCGCGGCCTCCTCGGTCTCGGCCGGGATCGAGGCCAGCCCGCCCAGGATCACCAGCGTCATGTACGGCGCCCAGTGCCACAAGTCCGAGGCCACCACCGCCGCCATCGCCAGCGTGCGGTCGGCGAGCCAGACCTTGCCTTCCAGCGCCGGGATGACCTGGCCGATCAGGAACTGCGCGATGCCGAACTCGGGGTTGAGGAAGAAGCGGAAGGAGATGCCGATGAGCGCTGGGCTCATCACGAAGGGCAGGATCAGCAGCACCCGGGCCAGCGAGTTCACGCGCCCGGCGCGGCGCAGCAGCAGCGCCGCCCCGAGCGCGACCGCGAGCGTGGCGGCGACGTCGCTGGTGACGAACACGAAGGTGGCCCACAGCGACTCGAGGAACTCCGGGTCGTCCGTGAACAGCAGCACGTAGTTCTCGAGCCCGATGAAGGGCCCGGGCTCGGTGCTCCTGGTCAGCCGCCACTGGCGGAAGCTCAGCACGAGGGCGCTGCCCAGCGGGAACAGTGCCATCGCGGCCACGAACAGCAGGGCCGGCGCGAGCAGCCACACCGGCGCGGGGATGCGCCGCAACAGCTTCAAGGCCGGACTCCTGCGTTCATGGGGCCCGACCTCAGCCGCGCAGGGCGCGCCGCGCGCGCGAGGCCGCGGCTTCGAGCGCGGGCTTGACCTGCGCCTGGCCGGTGGCGATCTCGTTCATCGTCGCCTCGAGGATGTCCGACATCTGCGGCCACTGCGGGAACAGCGGCACGCCGCGGGCGCCCTTCAGGCCCTCGTGCCCGGCGCGGTGCATGCCGCCGAAGCGCGCGTTGACGTCGGCGTCCAGCAGGTTGGAGTTCTGCACCGCCACGACCTCGTTCTTGGTCTTGTCCAGCAGCACCGCGCGCTCCACGCTCGGGTGCGACAGCCAGGTCAGGAACTCCATGGTCGCATCCTTGCGCTTGCTGTGCGCGTTGATGCCGTAGAACCAGGTGTTGGTGTAGGTCGTGGCCGGCTTGCCGGGCATCGACGGCAGCGGCGCGAAGCCGATCTGCTCGGGCTTGAGGGTCGAGGTCTTGGCGTCGGTCAGACCGGCGTAGCGCCACCACCACACGGGCACCATCGCGCTCTTGCCCTGGGCCACGGAGTTGACGGCGTCGGTCTCGTTGAACGAGGCCGAGCCCGCGGGCGCCACCTTGTGCTTGAGCAGCACGTCGACGTAGGCCTGGGTCGCGGCGATGCCCTCGGGCGAGGCGAAGGCCGGGTTGCCCTGGGCGTCGAGCAGGTCGCCGCCCATGCCCCAGAGGTAGTTGATCCAGATCATCAGGTTCTGGCCGCCGGTCTTGCCGTAGTACATGGCCACGCCCGACAGATCGCTGCCGGCCTGCACCTTGCGCCCGACCTCGACCATCTCGTCCCAGGTGGAGGGCGGCTTCAGGCCCAGCTTCGCGAAGACATCCCTGCGGTAGAACATCAGTTGCACGTGGCCGCGCAGCGGGAAGCCCAGGACGTTGCGGCCTGCGCCGTTGCCGTCGCGCGCGGCGCGCAGGTGCGCATTGGGGTAGCGCGCAGCCATGTCGATGCCCTTGTCGGCAATGCGCGCATTCAGGGGCTCGAACATCGGGTACAGCGAAGGACCCCAGACGTCCATCACGCTGAGCACGTCGTACTGGTCGGTCTTGGCCACGAGCTCGGCGGTGAGCTTCTCGCGCATGCTCGCGAACGGGATGTACTGGTACTTGACCTGGATGCCGGTCAGGCGCTCGAACTCGGGCAGCATGGCCTCGTGCGCGCTGAACTGCGGCGCGACCACGCTGAGCACGTTGACCGTCTGGCCGGCAAAGGGCTTGCCGGGCTTCAGCACCGCGGCCGCTTGCTGCGCACGCAGCCCTGTGGTGGCAGCCAGGCCGGCGGCGGCCGCTGCGGCCTGCATGATCTGTCTCCTGTCCATCTCTCGCTCCTTCAGTCAGGTGGGTGGGTGGGGCGGCTGCCCCGGGGTCGGTGAGAACTCGGGAGGAAGGCGCGCCGAGTCGCGCACGATCAGGCGCCCCGGCACGACGACCTTGCCCGCGGCGGCCGGCGTGCCGTCGACCAGGGCCTTCTGCAGCAGGGCCACGGCGGCCTCGACCATCGCCGGCACCGGTTGCTCGAAGGTGGTGAGGCGGTAGCTGTCCCAGGCGGCCTGGGGGACATCGTCGAAGCCGACGACCGAGACGTCCTCGGGCACGCGCAGGCCCAGGCGGTGGCGCAGCGCGTCCATCACCGGGAAGGCCATGCTGTCGCTGGCGACAAAGACCGCGTCCGGGCGCTCGGCGCCGTCGAACATGGCCAGCGCGGCTTCACGCGCGCGCCCGGGGTCGTAGTGGCCGACGCCGCGCGCCCAGATGCGCAGGCCGCGCTCGGCCAGGCCGTCGCGGAAGCCCTGCTCGCGCTCGAGGTTGGTCGAGGCGGTCTCCTGCCCGGCGATGAAGGCGATGCGGCGGTGCCCGCCGTCGGCCAGGAAGTGCGCGATCGCGCGCCCGCCGGCCACGTTGTCCGAGCGCACCGAGCTGACCGAGCCACTGGCGGGGCCGGCCATCACGCGGTTGAACAGCACCACCGGGATGGCTGCGTCGGCGCAGCGCTGCGCCAGCGGCGAGGACAGCGTCGTGGCCGCGAGCACGATGCCGTCGACGTGGTACTGCAGGATCTCGTGCACGACCTCGTCGGAGTCGGGCTGGTCGTTGACGAAGAGCAGCACGTGGTAGCCGTCGCGCTGCAGCCGCGTGGCGAGTTGCTGCAGCGCCGCGGGGTAGAACAGGTTGCCGAGTTGCGCCAGCACCAGGCCGATGATGCGCGAGCGCTTGGTGATGAGGCTGCGCGCGTGCGCGTTGGGCCGGTAGCCGAGCAGGCGCGCGGCCTCCATCACCTTGCGCCGCGTGTCCTCGGACACGCTGGCGCCCGGCGTGAAGGTGCGGCTGACGGCCGACTGCGACACGGCCGCGAGCCGCGCCACGTCCACCGAGGTGACCTGGGACTTCACGGCAGGAGCGGGGCGCATGGCAGCCTAGTTTGCATACGCATGCAATGTAGGTTGCGCCGACGTAGCCGCGCATTGGGGTTTTCCCAGATCCCAGGGAATTCGCCTGAGGCGCATACCCGGGCAGCGCGGTCCCGAGCCTCGACGGGTCGGGGCTTGCATACCAATGCAAGTCCGGCGCTCGCGTGGCGTCAGCGCGGCGGCAGCGTCTCCACCGTGTGGGCCGCCAGGCACAGGTCCTCCCAGGCCTTGGCCTTGTCGGGCAGGTTGCGCAGCAGGTAGGCCGGGTGGTAGGTGACGACCAGGGGCACGCCCTCGTAGCGGTGCACCCGCCCGCGCAGGCGGCCGATGGCCTCGTCGGTGCGCAACAGGGCCTGGACGGCGAAGCGTCCCATGGCCAGGATCAGGCGCGGCTGCACGAGCGCGATCTGGCGTTGCAGGTAGGGCTCGCAGCGGCGCATCTCCTCGGGCTCGGGGTTGCGGTTGCGCGGCGGCCGGCACTTCAGCGTGTTCGCGATGTAGACCTGCCGCGCTGGCTCCAGCGGCGGCTCGCCCTCGGGCGCGGCCTCGGCGCGCGTGAGGCCGAGCGCAAGCAGCATGCGGTCGAGCAGTTGCCCTGCCGAGCCGACGAAGGGCTCGCCGCGCAGGTCCTCCTGCTCGCCGGGGGCTTCGCCGACGACCATCCAGTGCGCGCGCGGGTGCCCGGTGCCGAAGACAGTCTGACGCCGGCTCTCGCACAGGCCGCAGGCGCGGCAGTCGGCTACGGCGGCACGCAGCGCGGGCCAGTCCATGGCCTGCACGGCGGAGGTGTCCACCTCCGGGACGGCGGGGACCAGCGCTGCCGTCGCACGCGCCGGCGGGCTGTGCGGCGGCGGCGCCACGGCGCCTGGCTGGTCCGGTGCCGGCAGGGGTGCGGATGCGAGTGCGGACACGAGTGCGGGTGCGGGTCCGCGTGCGGGTTCGGCCAGGGCCGCGCCCCCAGCCTCGGGCTGCGCTGCGGGCAGCGGGCGCCAGAACGGCACGCCCATCTCGCGCAGCATCGCGATGCGGCGCTCATCCAGCGGCATGGGCGCCCCCCGCGTCGGCGTTGGACGACAGCGTCCGGCTCATCACCACCGCGTCCTCGCGCTTCGAGCCCGGGGCGGGGTAGTAGCCGCGGCGCAGGCCCACCTCCGCGAAGCCGCGGCAACGGTACAACTCGCGGGCGCGCACGTTGCTCGCGCGCACCTCCAGCCACAACGAGGGCAGGCCGAGCTCTTGCGCGCGCGCCTCGAGCCGGTCCATCAGCCGGTGCGCGAGGCCGCGGCCCTGGAACTCCGGGGCCACCGTCAGGTTCAGCAGGTGCATCTCGCCCACGCCGGGCAGCGCCAGGTAGTAGCCCAGCAGGGGGCCGTGGGCCGGCTCCAGCAACTCGGCCACGTAGCCCGCGGCGAGCGAGTCGACGAAGTTGCCGCGCGACCACGGGAAGCTGTAGGCCTGCATCTCGACGGCGAGCACGCGGTCCAGGTCGGTCGTGGCCATCGGGCGCAGCGCGCCGACGTCGGCCGTGCCGGCAGGCCAGCCGCCGCGGGCGCGCAGGGGCACGGGTATGGGCACGGTCATCGCAGCCACCTGCCCCGGCCCGTCAGAGCCTGAGAGTTGTTCCACCGTGCCCGAAAGGCGCGCCAAGACGCCCTGGATCCAGGCGCAAACCGCAGCCAAAGCTCGGGCTATGGCAAGGATTTGCAACGACGAGGCGCGGTGTCTTGGGGTGCAGGGCGGGCATGGGGGAAGGACTCTCAGGCTCTCAGGCGAGCGTCGCGGCGCGGCTGCGGTCTGCGGCCTGCGCGGCGCGCTCGGCGGTGGTCAGCGCCACCTTGTCGCGCAGGTAGACCGGCAGCGCTTGCGCTGCCTCGACCGCTTCGCCCGCATCCCAGGCCGCCTGCGCCAGGCGCAGCAGGGCGGCGGCGCGGTCCGCCGCCTGCGGCGGGCCGGTCATCGCGACGGCTCCCGCGGCCCGGGCCGGGCCGTCCGGCAGCAAGCCGAGCCCGCTGCCGGCCCGCACGGCCGGCAGGGTGCCTTCGGGCTCCCACGACGCGGGCAGCGCCCCGGGCGCGCACAGCCGCGGCGCGCAGGCCACCGCCCAGCGCGCGCCGTCCCAGCGATAGCGGGCCGCGTACAGCTCACCCATGCGCGCGTCCATCGCCACGGCAACGTCGCACGCACCGCCGTCGGACACGCAGTGCGCGCGCGCGTCCTCGGCGACGATGAGCAGGCTGTCCACCGGCAGCACGGGCAGGCCGGCGCCGAAGGCCAGCCCCTGCGCCACGGCACAGGCCGTCCGCAGTCCGGTGAAGGCGCCCGGGCCGCGGCCGAAGGCGATGGCGTCGAGATCGGCCCAGCACAGCCCCGCCTGGGCCATCTGCGCGCGCACCCGCGGCAGCAGGGCCGCCGAGGCCTGCGCGCCCCCTTCGCCGTTCCAGGCCAGGCGTCCGTGCGGCCAGGACAAGGCCACCGAGAGCGCCTCGGTCGAGGTGTCGAAGGCCAGCAGCACCGCGGACATGCGGCGCAGTGTAGCCATGCGATCATGCCGGCATGGGCGGGCGGAGCGATGGTGCAGCAGGTCGTGCGGAGACCGCGCGGCGGCGCGGTGGCGCGGCGGACCGGGGCGCCGTGCCCGGGCGCAGGCGCCGCCCGTTCGGCACCGTGGCCCGCGCCCTGCTCGGGGTCGCTCTCACGATGCTGGCGTCCATGGCCCTGGCCAACCCGGGGCCGCTGCCGCCGGAGGTGCGGGCCGCCCTGCAGCGCGCGCGCGTGCCCGAGTCCGCGCTCGTGGTCGCGGTGCAGGAGGCCGGCAGCGGGCAGGTGCTGATGAGCCACCAGGCGCGCCAGCCGGTGAACCCGGCCTCGCTGGCCAAGCTGCTGACGACCTACGCCGCGCTGGACCTGCTGGGCCCGGCCTGGACCTGGAGCACGCCGGTGGCCTTCGGCGGCCCCGTGCGTGACGGCGTGCTGGACGGCGACCTCTTCATCAAGGGCAGTGGCGACCCGCGGCTCGTGCACGAGCGCCTGTGGCAGGCCTTGCGCCGCGTCCAGCAGGCGGGCGTACGCGAGGTGCGCGGCGACATCGTGCTCGACCGCAGCGCCTTCGCGCCGTCGGAGATCGGCGCGGCTGACTTCGATGGCGAGCCCTGGCGGCCGCACAACGTGCAGGCCGACGCGCTGCTGTTGAACCAGCACGCCGCGGTCTGGACCTTCCTGCCCGACCCCGCGCGCGGGGTGGCGCGGGTGGTGGCGGACACCGACGGCCTGGGCACGCCCGAGCGCACCGTGGCGCTGGGCGCCGGTCCCTGCGACGACTGGCGCGCCGGTCTGCGCCTGCAGCCCGGTCTGCCCGGCGAGGGTGGCTGGCGCTTCGGGGGCAGCTACCCCGCCAGTTGCGGCGAACTGGCCTGGCCGCTGGCCGATCCCGACCCGGTCGGCCATGGTGCCCGGCTGGTCGCGCAGGTCTGGCGCGAGCTCGGCGGGCGGCTGCAGGGGCGGGTGCGCGACGGGCGTGTGCCGCCCGGTCTGAAGCCGGCCTTCGAGCTGCGCTCCCCCCCGCTGGCCGAGGTGGTGCGCGACATCAACAAGTTCAGCAACAACACCATGGCGCAGCAGTTGTTCCTGACGCTGGCGCTGCAGCGCGAGCCCGGGCAGCCGGCCAGCGCCGAGGCCGCGCGCCAGGTGCTGCGCCGCTGGGTGGCCGAGCGCATCGGCGAGCCCGGCCCGGGCGAGCTCGTCATCGACAACGGCTCGGGCCTGTCGCGCCAGGCGCGCATGACGGCCCAGTGGCTCGCCCACCTGCTGCAGCACGCCTGGTCCAGCCCCGCGATGCCGGAATTGCTGAGTTCCCTGCCCGTCAACGGCCTGGACGGCACGATGCGGCGCTCGCGCGCCAGCGCCGGCCGCGCGCACCTGAAGACCGGCTCGCTGCGCGATGTCGCCGGGCTCGCGGGCTATGTGCTCGCCGATGACGGCCGGCGCCTGATCTTCGTCGCCATCGTTCACCATCCGTCGGCCGGGGCAGCGCGGCCCGCCCTCGATGCGCTGGTGCAGTGGGCCTTGCGCGGCGCACCGGCGCGCTGACCACCGCGAGCGCCGGCACGGACGCCCGGGCCCGAGCCTTTCTCCACCGACCCGAAGAACCTTCGACGCCGATGAACGATCTTCCCTTCTGGCACGACTGGGTCGGCTTCGCCGCCGCCACCCTGACCACCGCATCCTTCCTGCCTCAGGCGGTGCTCACGCTGCGCACGCGCGACGTCAGCGGCATCTCGCTCGGGATGTACGGCGCCTTCACCGTCGGCGTGGCGCTCTGGCTGGTGTTCGGGCTCTACCTCGGCTCCTGGCCCATCATCGTCTCGAACGTGGTCACGCTCGGCCTCGCGACCGTGATCCTGTGGACCAAGGTCAGCGTGGAGCGCGAGCACCGCCGCGCGGCAGGGCCCCGCACGGGGGGCGACTACTCGTAGACCTCGGCGTCGGGGTCGGTGGCCTCGAGCTCGTAGCTGGCCGCGAGCATGGCCAGACGCCCGATCACGCCGTACATGTAGAAGCGGTTGGGCGCGCTCGCGCCCGGCTTCTCGCCCGGGCGCGGCAGCTGCTGGCTGTGGTCGAAGGCCAGCGGCACGAAGCTCGAGCCCGGCGCGTTGAGGTTCTCGTCGATGCCGCGCTCGGCGTGCACGCGGTAGAAGCCGCCCACGACGTAGCGGTCGATCATGTAGACCACCGGCTCGGCCACCGCGTCGTTGATGCGCTCGTAGGTGGGCACGCCTTCCTGGATGATGACCTCGTGCACCTCCTGGCCGTCCTTGATCACGCTCATCTTGTTGCGCGTGCGGCGGTTGATCTCGACCAGCTCCTTGGCGTCCCTGACCGTCATGATGCCCATGCCGTAGGTGCCGTTGTCGGCCTTGACGACGACGAAGGGCTTCTCTGTGATGCCGTATTCCTTGTACTTGCGCCGCACCTTGGCCAGCAGCGTGTCGACGTTGGTCTGTACGCACTCCAGGCCCGTGGCCTCGGCGAAGTCGACCTCGCCGCAGCGCCCGAACATGGGATTGATCAGCCACGGGTCCATGCCCAGCAGCTTGGCGAACTTCTTGGCCACCTCCTCGTAGTGCTGGAAGTGGTTGGTCTTGCGCCGCACCGCCCAGCCGGCGTGCAGCGGCGGCAGCAGGTATTGCTCGTGCAGGTGCTGCAGCACCTGCGGGATTCCCGCCGACAGGTCGTTGTTCAGCAGGATGGTGCAGGGGTCGAAGTCCTTCAGGCCCAGGCGGCCGCGCTGGCGCACCAGCGGCTCGACGACGAGCTCGCTGCCGTCGGCCAGCGCCAGCGTCGTCGGGCTCTTGACCTCGGGGTCCAGCGTGCCCAGGCGCACGTTCAACCCGGCCTGGTGAAAGATCTGCACCAGGCGCTTCACGTTCGTCAGGTAGAAGGTGTTGCGCGTGTGCTTCTCGGGGATCAGCAGCAGGTTCTTCGCTTCGGGGCAGATCTTCTCGATCGCCGCCATAGCCGCCTGCACCGCCAGCGGCAGCATCTCGGGCGTGAGGTTGTTGAAGCCGCCCGGGAACAGGTTGGTGTCCACCGGCGCCAGCTTGAAGCCCGCGTTGCGGATGTCCACCGAGCTGTAGAAGGTGGGCGTGTGCTCCATCCACTCGAGCCGGAACCAGCGCTCGATGGCGGGCATAGACTCCAGGATGCGTTGCTCGAGCTCGTTGATCGGCCCGGTGAGGGCGGTGATGAGGTGTGGGACCATGGTCTGATTCTAGGCACCCCCCGGGGGCGCGGGCTTGTGGCCTCGCAAGCCGGGACGGCCGCCCTGGAAACGGCACGGGGCGGCCCGCAGGCCGCCCCGTTCGGATCGAACCGGCGCAGCCCGCGCGGGGCCGCGCCTGCCGCGTCACTTGTTGTAGGCCGTCTCGCCGTGCGAGGAGATGTCCAGGCCTTCGCGCTCTTCTTCCTCGGTCACGCGCAGGCCGATCACCAGGTCGACGATCTTGAAGGCCACGGCCGCGACCACTGCGGAGATGATCACCGTGTAGATCACGCCCTGGAGCTGGATCCAGACCTGCGAGCCGATGCCACCGAAGCCCCCACAGGTGTTGGCCACGTAGTCGCAGATGCCGGTCCCGCCCAGGCTGGGCGCGGCGAACACGCCGGTGAGGATGGCGCCGAGGATGCCGCCCACGCCGTGCACACCGAACACGTCCAGCGAGTCGTCCGCGCCGAGCATGCGCTTCAGGCCCGAGACGCCCCACAAGCAGATCGCGCCGGCCAGCAGGCCGATGACGAGCGCGCCGCCCACGCCGACGAAGCCGGCTGCCGGAGTGATGGCCACCAGGCCGGCCACGGCGCCCGAGGCCGCACCCAGCATCGAGGCCTTGCCCTTGCTCAGCGCTTCGGCCGCGCACCAGCTCAGCACCGCGCCGGCCGTGGCCACGACGGTGTTGATGAAGGCCAGCGCCGCGATGCCGTTGGCCTCGAGGTTGGAGCCGGCGTTGAAGCCGAACCAGCCCACCCACAGCAGGGCCGCGCCGATCATCGTGAACGGCAGGTTGTGCGGCGCCATCGGCTCGCGGCCGTAGCCCACGCGCTTGCCGACCATGTAGGCGCCCACCAGGCCGGCCACCGCGGCGTTGATGTGCACGACGGTGCCGCCGGCGAAGTCCAGCGCGCCCTTGGCCCACATGAAGCCGGCGTTGGCCGTCACCGCCTCGAGCGACTTGGCGTCGGTGATGGCATCCGGGCCGTCCCAGTACCAGACCATGTGAGCGATCGGCAGGTAGCTGAAGGTGAACCACAGCACCGCGAACAGCAGCACGGCCGAGAACTTCATGCGCTCGGCGAAGGCGCCGACGATCAGCGCCGTCGTGATGGCCGCGAAGGTGCCCTGGAAGGCGATGAAGCTCAGCTCCGGGATCACCACGCCCTTGCTGAACGTGGCCGCCACCGACTCCGGCGTCACCCCCTTCAGGAACAGCTTGTCCAGCGTGCCGAAGAAGGGGTTGCCCGCGGTGAAGGCCAGCGAGTAGCCGTAGATCACCCACAGCACCGAGATGAGCGAGAAGATGACCATGACCTGCATCAGCACCGACAGCATGTTCTTGCTGCGGACCAGGCCGCCGTAGAACAGCGCCAGGCCGGGGATGGTCATCAGGATGACGAGCATGGTCGACATCGTCATGAAGGCGGTGTCGCCCTTGTTCGGGGTGGGCGCGGGGGCTGCCGCGGCCGAGGCCGGGGCCGCGGGCGCCGCGGCTGCCGCCGGGGCGCTGGCCGCGTCGGCAGGCGCCGAGGCCGTGGCCGTCGCGGCGGGAGTGGAGGCCGGTGCCGCCTGCGCGAGCACCGCTCCAGAGAAGCCCAGGGCCGCGAGGCCGAGGGCGAGCGTGGCAAGGAATTTCTTGATCATGGTCTGCTCTCGATCGGTCGGGGGTGGGGGGTCAGAGGGCGTCCTTGCCGGTCTCGCCGGTACGGATGCGCACCACCTGCTCGAGGGCGGAGACGAAGATCTTCCCGTCGCCGATCTTGCCGGTGCGCGCCGAGCCCTCGATGGCCTCGATCACGCGCTCGACGAGGTCGTCGGCGACGGCGGCTTCGATCTTGACCTTTGGCAGGAAG
This sequence comes from Rubrivivax sp., assembly GCA_044375195.1. Taxonomy (GTDB): domain Bacteria; phylum Pseudomonadota; class Gammaproteobacteria; order Burkholderiales; family Burkholderiaceae_C; genus Rubrivivax. The sequence goes on from JBILNB010000034.1 coordinate 30,138, forward strand.
TCGACCACGTACTCCGCGCCGCGGTACAGCTCGGTGTGGCCTTTCTGTCGACCGAAGCCCTTGACTTCGGTCACCGTGACGCCCTGCACGCCGATGGCGCTCAGGGCTTCACGCACTTCGTCGAGCTTGAAGGGCTTGACGATCGCGGTCACCATCTTCATAGATTTCTCCGTGAGGGTTTAGAAGCTGTACTTGACGCCGGCGACCACCATGTTCTTGCCGGTGAACTTGCCCGCGGGCGTGACGTAGAGGGTCTTGCTCCCGTTCATGCCGACGACGCCGGCGCTCAAGGTGACGGCGCCGAACGCCTTGCTCGCCAGCAGCGAATAGTCGGTGTAGGAGGCTGCGCTGGAGTTGTTCACGATCTGCCGCCCCACGTGCGGGGTGACCGAGATGCCGGCCACGTCGAACGTCGCGCTCAGGTCGAGGTAGCCGCTGTTCTTGCTGTTCGCCGTGCCGAACAGGTTGGTCAGGCTGTGCGAGTACTTCAGCGTGATCGGGCCGACGCTCAGGGCCCCATAGAGTTCGGTCGTGTTGGCCGAGGTGGGCAGGGCGTTCGAGGGGTAGACGTAGGTCAGCACGCCGAGGTCGTAGGCGAAGGCGTCCTTGACCTCGCCCTTGTAGCCGCCATAGAGGTCGACCTCGATGCTGGAGTCGCCGCCGCCGTCCTTGACCCACTTGATGCTCGAGGCCCAGGCGCCCAGGTACCAGGCCCCGGCCGTCACGTCCATCCCGCCCTGCACCGCAGGTTGCAGGCGGCTCTGGGAGTAGCCCCGGTAGCGGTAGTCGCTGACCGCGCCGACGTTGAACGAGACCGACGGATCGGCTGCCCATGACGCGACGGGAAGCGACGTGAGGGCGATGGCGCAGGCCAGGGGGGACAGCAATCTGGTTTTCATGAGAATGACTCCGGGCAAGGGTCAGGCGCATCTGCAGTTTTCGTGCCATGGCGGGTTCGCGCCGGACTGGCCCGCGGGATCAGAAGTTTCGGTCGACTCCTGCCCTTCAGCCGGCCGCATCCCCCGTTCGGGGGAACCCGGAAGGTGCACTCCTTCGGGGAAGACGAAACCGCCGTGGGGTGCACAGAATCGGTGCCTGCGCTGCCTCGTGGCCCCGTGACCGTGAGCGCGACAAGGCAAGACACCCAACCGACACACCCACCATGACCCTCGCCCTCGTCATGAGCCGTGCCCTCGAAGGGCTGGACGCTCCCGCGGTGCGGGTGGAGGTGCACCTGGCCAACGGCCTGCCGAGCTTCACGCTGGTGGGCCTGGTCGACACCGAGGTGCGCGAGTCGCGCGAGCGTGTGCGCGCCGCGCTGTCCGAGAGCGGCTTCGCCTTTCCGCACAACAAGCGCGTGACCGTGAGCCTGGCGCCCGCCGACCTGCCCAAGGAGTCCGGGCGCTTCGACCTGCCGATCGCGCTGGGCATCCTGGCGGCGTCCGGCCTGGTCGATGCGCGGCGGCTGGAGGGCATCGAGTTCGCGGGCGAGTTGTCGCTGGCCGGGGCCCTGCGGCCGGTGCGGGGCGCGCTCGCGCTGGCGCTGGCCGCCCGGCGCGAGGGCCGCACGCGGACGCTGGTGCTGCCTGCCGACAGCGCCGCCGAGGCCGCGCGCGTCCCGGGGCTGGACGTGCGCGCGGCCACGCACCTGCTCGAGGTGATGCAGGCGCTGCTGGCGACGCCCGAGGGCGAGGCGGATTCCCCCAGGGCGCCCCAGACTGGGGCGCCATTGGTCCTGCCACCTGAGGAAATGAACCAAAGTGGTGCGTTTGCCTTGGCGCTGCCCCGTGCACGGCCTCCCGCCGGGCCGGCGACGTCGGGGCCGGTGCCCGACCTGCGCGAGGTGCGGGGCCAGGCAGGCGCGCGCCGGGCGCTCGAGATCGCCGCCGCCGGGCAGCACAGCCTGCTGCTCGTGGGCCCGCCCGGCACCGGCAAGTCCATGCTGGCTCAGCGCCTGCCCACGCTGCTGCCGGCTCTGTCGGACGAGGAGGCGCTGGAGAGCGCGGCCGTGGGCGGGCTGGCGCGTGCGGGCGCCGATGCCAGTGCCTTCGGGCGCCGCCCGGTGCGCGCGCCCCACCACTCCGCCAGCGCGGTGGCCCTGGTGGGCGGGGGCTCGCCGCCGCGCCCGGGCGAGATCTCGCTCGCGCATGGCGGGGTGCTCTTCCTGGACGAGCTGCCGGAGTTCCCGCGCAGCGCGCTCGAGGCCCTGCGCGAGCCGCTGGAGACCGGCCGCATCACGATTTCGCGCGCCGCGCGGCAGGCGCACTTTCCGGCGCGCTTCCAGCTCGTCGCCGCGATGAACCCCTGCCCCTGCGGCTGGCTGGGCGCCTTCGCCGCCACCCGGCGCGCCTGCCGCTGCACGCCCGAGGCGGTGGCCCGCTACCAGGGGCGCATCTCCGGCCCGCTGCTCGACCGCGTCGACCTTGTTGTCGAGGTGCCCGCGCTCGAGCCCGCCGAGCTGCTGACCGCCGCCGAGGGCGAGTCCTCGGCGCCCGTGCGCGGGCGCGTGCTCGGCGCGCGGCAGCGCCAGCAGGCGCGCCAGGGTGGGCCGAACGGCGCGCTCGACGCCGGCGTGCTGGCGGCGCAGGCCGAACTCGAACCCGCCGCCCAGGTCTTCCTGCTGAAGGCCGCCGAGCGCCTGGGCTGGTCAGGGCGCGCGCTGCACCGCGTCGTCAAGGTGGCGCGCACGATCGCCGACCTCGCCGCGGCCGGCCCGATCGGCGTGGCCCACGTGGCCGAGGCGGTGCAGTACCGGCGCGGGCTGCCGGGCGGGTAGGTCGTTCCGGCAGGGGGGCTCGTCGCATCGGCGTCGTGGGGCGGCCCGGTCCGGCCCTGCCCCCCGCCCTCACCCCCTCTCCACCCGCGCCCTTCCGGCCTCGACGCTGAAGCGGGCGCTGCTGCGCACCGCGCTGGCCGGGTCGGCGGGTTGCTCGACGGCGCGCATGTCGGCCTGCAGGCGGTGCTCGTCGAGCGTGAACAGCACGCTGCCGCGGTGCCGGCCGTCGCCGTGCAGCAGGTGCGGGTTGTGCGCGAGCACGGCCTCCACGCGCGCCGGCGCCGGGCCTCGGCTCGAGATCGAGGTGCCGCAGAACTCGACGCCGGCCACGGGGCTGCGCGCGTCCTCGGGGTCGGCGTGCAGGTGGGCGACGTAGTGCGCGTGCACGTCGCCGCCCAGCACCACGAGGCCCGGCACCTGGCGCGCGGCGGCGGTGCCCAGCAGCCGTTGCCGCGCCGCCGGGTAGCCGTCCCAGCCGTCTGTCCAGGCGACGGTCTGGCCGGCGCGGTTGCGCGTGCGGTGCGGCGCCATCAGGGTCTGCTGCGCAAGCAGGTTCCACGGGCGCTCCAGGCTCCAGCCCTCGGCCAGCCACTGCTCCTGCGCGCTGCCCAGCAGCGAGCGCCGGGGGTCGCGAAGTTCGGCGCAGTCCTCGACGACGACCGATCCCGAGCCGAACAGTCGCCCCGGCCGCGGGCAGGCCTGGGTGTCGCGGTGCTGGCGGTTGTCCACCAGCTGGATGCGCGCGAGCCGCCCCCAGTCCAGGCGCAGGTGCATGGCCAGCGCGTTGCCGCGGGGGCGCATGGCCAGCGGCAGGGGCTGGTGCTCCCACCAGGCCTGGTAGGCGGCGGCGCGCTGCGCGCCGAAGTCGCTGAAGGGCAGCAGCCCGCCCATCAGCCCGGCGTAGTCGTTCTCGACCTCGTGGTCGTCCCAGGCCACCAGCCAGGGCGCGGCCGCGTGCGCCGCCTGCAGCAGCGGGTCGGCTTTGTACTGCGCATGGCGCTCGCGGTAGCCCTCCAGCGTCGTCACCAGCCCGCCGGCGATGGAGCGCACCGCCGCGCCCGGCATCGACGGGTACTCGTAGATGTAGTCGCCCAGGAAGAGCACGAGGTCGGGCGCGAATGCGGCCACGTCGGCCCAGGCCGCCCAGTGCCCGTGCTCCCAGCGCTGGCAGCTCGTGATCGCGAAGCGCAGCGTCGCACGCGCGCCGGGCGCCGGGGCGGTGCGCGTGCGCCCGGCGGCGCTGCGCTGCCCCAGCGCGGTGAAGCGGTACCACCAGGGGCGCCCGGGCTCCAGGCCGGCCGGCTCGGTGTGCACGCTGTGGGCCCAGGCCGCTTCCGCCAGCGCCACCCCGCGCGCGGCGATCCGGCCGAAGGCCTCGTCGTACGCCACCTCCCAGGCCACCTCCACCTGCGGCGGCAGGTCGGGGCCGGTCAGGCGTGTCCACAGCACCACACCGTCGGGTCGCGGGCAACCGGAGGCCACCCCGAGCGCGAAGCGGGCGCTGTCGGCGCCACGTGCCTGGCGCAGCCAGGCGGGCGCGGCAACCCCGGCCGCCGTGCCGGCCAGGGCCTGTGCCAGCCAGCGTCGCCGTGTCGGCGGCCGGGGAGCGCGCGGGTGGGTCAAGGGACGATGCGCGCCACGGCGGCTGCGGTGGCGCTCACTGCAGCCGGCCCGGCGGGCGCACGTAGGAGAAGCCGCCGGCCAGCACCGAGCCGAAGGGGCGGTCCGGCGTCGCGTCCGGTGGCGGCGCCGTGGGGGCCGCGGCGACTGCCGGCACGTTGGCGGCCAGGCCCGCGATCGGGCCGCCGTCATGCTTGGTGACGCGGTAGCGCGAGAGCTTCACGTCCCCGGCCCAGAAATCCGGGGCGAGCCCGGCCTTGCGCTTGAGCGCGGACATGAAGGCCTCGGCTTGCGGCAGTTGCTCCCACACCTGCGGCAGGAAGGTTGCGCGGTGGCCGCCCCACTCCAGGATCAGGCCGTGCGTGCCGGGCTCGATGCCCAGCAGCGCCTGCGCCTGCGTAGGCGCGGCCGCCAGCGGCTCAGGGGTCGTCAGCACCGAGACCTCGAGCCGCAACCCGGCCCACTCCCCGTGCTGCACCGGGTGGAAGCGCGGGTCGGCGAAGGCCGCCTGCACGGCGTTGTGGCGCACGTCGGCCTCCAGCGTGGTGACGGCTTCCAGCCGCCCGATGCAGCCGCGCAGGCGGTGCTGCGCGTCGTGCAGCGTCACAAAGGTCGAGCCGCGCTGCGCGAGCGCCGTGTGTGCCGGCTCGGCCAGGGCGGGCAGCCCCAGGCGCTGCGCGATGGCGTTGCGCGCGCGCAGCAGCAGCGCGGGGCCGAGCCCCAACGCGGGGCCCGGCACCGCGCCGCCGACGGTATGCCCCCCGCCCGTAGGCGCGGCCGGGATGGTGAAGGCGCCGTAGCCGACGACGCGGTCCTTCGGGCCTGCGGTGTCGCCTGAGTTGCACACGTCCACGAGCGCCGGCTGCAGGCCGCGCCGCCGCGCGGCCAGGAGTGCGCCGTTCAGGCCGCGGGCGCCGCAGGCCTCGCGCGGGTGGATGTCGGTGGCCCGCTGCAGCACGCGCTCCACCGTGGCGCGGTCGATCCGGGTCGCGTCGTCGTAGGGATGGAAGTGCGACAGGTCGGTGCTGACGACGAACAGCGTCTCGTCCCCGCCCCACAGCACGTCCATCACGCCCGCGACCTCGTCCGCACTCGCGTCACCCACGGCCAGCGGGACGAGCGCGAAGCCGTCGCCCAGCACCGCCTGGAGGAAGGGCAGTTGCACCTCGAGCGAGTACTCCGGTACGTGCGGCGCGTCGTCGAACACCACCTGCGGCAGCGCGCGAAGTGACCTCAGGCTGTCGTGGTCGATCCGCACGGCGCCGAGCGGCGTGGCGTGGGCGGCCGTGGCGGCGCTGGGCGCGGCGAGCCCGCGCACCGGCACCCGGTGCACCGGGCCGAGCAGCACCACGCGCCGGATCCGCGCCGCCACCGGCGACAGCAGCGCGTAGCCGCGCGCCGCCGTCGCGCCGGAGTACACATAGCCCGCGTGTGGCACGACCAGGATCTTCGGTGGCGGCGCCCCGACACCGCGGGCGTCTGCGTGGGCCTGGGCCAGATGCCGATCGACTGCCGCCTGCAGCGCCGCCGCCTCGGCGGGGTAGAAGCTGCCGGCGACGGCGGGAGGGCGGACGGCGGGCATCGGTCGAAGGTTGCAGCCCGTCGATTATCGGCACGGGCCGCGGCTCTGGGTCGCAAGCCAAGTGCCTCGGCGAAGAAGCGCTACGGAACCGGGGTAATCCCGGGTGCCTCGATGCGCTGCGCCGTCGATGATCGGCCCCGACCATGAACCCCATCATCTACGCCATCCCCATCTTCATGCTCACGATCGCGCTGGAATTCGCGTGGACCTGGCATCGTCACGGCAACCAGGTGGCTGGTGTGGGCGGCCGCCCGCGCCGTATCTACGATTTCGCCGATGCGATCGGCAGCATGCAGATCGGCATCCTCAGCCGCATCGCCGGGGCCTTTCCGCGGCTGCTCACGCTGGGCATCTACGTCCTGGTGTTCCAGCAGTTCGCGGTCGCGTCCTGGGACATGTCGAACCCGCTGTCCTGGCTGGCGGCGCTGCTGCTGTACGACTTCCTCTATTACTGGAAGCACCGCGCCAACCACGAGGTGCGCGTCATGTGGGCCGGCCACATCACGCACCACAACAGCGAGTACTTCAACCTCTCCACCGCCTTGCGCCAGTCGTCGACGACTTTCGTCTTCGACTGGATGTTCTATCTGCCGATGGCCGTGCTCGGCGTGCCGCCGGCGCTGTTCGTCGCGGTGGCGCTGATCGACCTGCTCTACCAGTACTGGGTGCACACCGAACTGATCGGCCGGCTGGGCTGGTTCGACCGCATCTTCGTCAGCCCGAGCAACCACCGCGTTCACCACGGCCAGGACGACTACTGCATCGACCGGAACTACGGTGGCATCCTGATCGTCTGGGACCGCCTGTTCGGCACCTTCGCCGACGAGCGCGACGAACCCATCACCTACGGCGTGCGCACGCCGCTGCGCAGCGTCAACCCGCTGTGGGGCAACTGGCACCACTACGTGGCCATCTGGCACGACCTGAAGGCCGCGCGCGGCCTGTCGGCGCGGCTCGAGTGCCTGTTCGCCCCGCCCTCGGGCTGGTCCGGCCACCGGCCGGGCGACTTCGAGGCGGCCACGTTCCAGCGCCACGAGGTGCCGGTGTCGCGCGGGATGCGCCACTACGTGCTGGCGCAGCATGCGCTGAACGTGGTGCTGGTCTGTGTCTTCCTCTACGGCTTCAAGCAGTGGAGCGCCTGGCAAGGGGCGCTGGCCGCCTTGTGGATGGTGGCCGCGCTGGCGGCGCCGGCGGCCTTGATGGAAGGCCGGCGCTGGGGCCGCTGGCTGGAGGCGGCGCGCTGGGCCTGCGCCCCCGCGCTCGTGTGGGCGCTCGCCGCGCCGGCCCTTGCGCTGCGGGCCGCCGCATGACGGCCCGGCCTGCGCCGCCCGGCCCCAGCCGCAGCGGCAGCGGCAGCCGCCCATGACCGCCGACGCGCTGTCGGACCTGGCCCTGGCGCTGGTGTGCGCCTGGATCGCCGCGCGCTGCCTGGGGGGCGCGCGTCCCCGCGCGGGCATTGGCGTCGCTGCCGTGCTGATCGGGCTGGCCGCCGTCCTCGGCGTGCTGCGGTTCTCGACCTGGGCGCCGTTCAACGAGGCCGTGCGCGGGGCGCACCAGTTCGCCTCGCTCGTGGCGGCGGTGGGCGCCTTCCCGCTGCTGGCCTTCAGCCTGCACCAGCCCGACAGCCCGCTGGCCACGCGCCGGGCCGGCGCGTGGTGGCTGGTCTTCGTCGTCGCCGGGGCCGGCGTGGCCGCGGTGGTGCTGGGGGTCAAGGTCTGGGCCCGGGTGGCGCCGCTGCTGAGCTGTGTGTGGATCGGCCACGCCGTGCTCTTCAAGCGCGCGGGCGCGCACCGGGCCCTGGGTGCGGCCGGGCTCGCCTGCCTGCTGGCCGCCTTTGCCGCGACGCTGCTGATGGCCACGCCCGAGCAGCAGCTGCTGGGCCTGTTCACGCGCGTGCAGCTGCTGCACTACCTGATGGCCGTGGCGCTGTGCTTGCTGGCATGGCCCGCAGGCGGCAGTCCCGGGCCCGTCCGCTGAGCGGTCCCGGCCTGGCAGTCTTCTCGCTCGGGCTCACGCATCTGCGCTGGCGGCTGCATGACGCAAGACCGCAGCCACGCAAGCCCCGTGGCCCTGAGGTCAGTCAGACGATGGCGCCCTGCCGCCGCAACTGCTCGCGCACCGGCTCGGCGCTGTCCTGGCCCTGCAGCGCCAGCGCCGCTGCCACGCCAGCCGCATGGCCCGTGGCAAAGGCGGTGCCCATGACCCGCAGCGAGCCGTAGGCCCCGCGGTCGGCCCCCAGCGTCCGGCCCGCCAGCCACAGGTTGGCCACGCCTTCCGCGCGAAGCGCGTCCAGCGGGATGTCGAAGAAGCCCTCGCCGCCGATGGCGGCGATGCGCGCCTGCCCCGGCACGTCGTGGCGCTCGACGTTCCAGGCCGCGCGCCCGATGCCGGTGGCGTCGCGCCGGCCGGCCAGCGCGTCGGCCTCGCCGATCATGTGCCGCGCCTGCGGGTGGCGCGTCTCGCGGATGCCCAGCTGCGGCCCGGTGGCCACCAGCTGCGCGCGTTCGAAGCCCGGGCGCCGGCGCAAGGTCTCGATGAAGAGCCAGGCGGCCTCGCGGCCGCTCTGCTCCGCTTCGGTCAGGCTGGCCGAGCCCAGGCCGTCGGTGATGACGTCGATGCCCATCCACCACAGGTCGTCACTGCCAGGGATGCGCAGCACGAAGCCGCCGTGCGCGCGCAGCGCCGCGCCGGGCTGCAGCGCCAGTGCCTCGCGCGCCACCGCGCCGAGCAGCTCGCGGTCCACCTGCACCGCGGCGGGCACGCCGCCGATGCGCGCGCACAGCGAGGCCGCGTAGCGCGGCCCTTCGGCGTGCAGCATCCGTACGCCCGCGGCGGCGGCAAGGTCGGCCTCGCCGCTGGCGTCGATGAAGGCGCGGGCGCGCACCTGGAACTCCCCCGCGTGGTCGTGCGCCCGCAGGCGGGCGATGCGCCCGGCGCGCAGGCGCGCGCCGGTGACGAAGGCGTGCAGCCGGCAGACCACGCCGGCCTCGCGCAGCATCAGCTCCAGCGCCCGCTTCGAGGCCTCGGGCGCGAAGGGGATGACCCAGTTGCCGTTGGGCGACAGGCCGGGCTGGGCCACGCCGCCCAGCTGCCCCAGGCGTCCGAGGAACTCGCGCCCGAGGCCCGCCACCGCCCACTCGGGCTGCGGCCGCCGGTACAGGAAGCCGTCGTAGGTGAGCACCAGCGACTGCGTGGCCGCGCCGCCGAGGAAGCCGTAGCGCTCGAGCAGCAGCACCCGCGCCCCGCAGCGCGCGGCCGCCACCGCCGCCGCCACGCCGGCCGAGCCGCCGCCGACGACGGCGATGTCGGTGTCTTCGGTGCGGGCGGGTGGCAGGTGGGGCATCGAGAGGGGTCTTCGGTGGGCGACCCGCAGGATGATAGGCCGTGACGACTGAGGCCCGTCCGACGGGGCGCCTGCCAGCGCCCTCCGAGAACTCCGTCCGCGTCAGCGCGCTGCCAGCGGCACCGCCAGCACGCTGCCGTAGGGATGCGTCCTGCGCTCGGCGAAGCCGTCCACCAGCAGGCCCACCCCCGCGTAGAAGACGAGCGCGATGCCCAGCCCGTGCGCGAAGTCGGACGCGAGCGCGAAGCGCAGTGCCAGCCCGGCCACGCCGAAGGCGGCCCACAGGGCCAGGTAGTACTTCCAGGCGCTGTTGACCTTGCCCATGCGCTGCACCTCGGCAGCACGGGTGGCCTCCGGGGCGGTCTGCAGCGCCGCTTGCAGCTGTGCCGCCTGCGCCGGCGTGCGCAAGCCGACGACAGCGCCGACGGTTCTCATGAGCAGGCCCATGGCGAGGCAGGGGATGGCCACGCCGCGGGCGAAGGCGTCGGGGTGGTCCGCCAGCAGCCACAGGCCGAAGACCAGGCTCAGCAGCCCCCCGGGCAGGATGAACACCAAGGCCTCGATCTTCTCGCCCTGGAAGTAGGTCTGCATCGCCTGCAGCAGGGACAGCGTGGCGTCGGTCGTGCTCATGAGGGGGGTCTCCGGTGGCGTGGTGTCGGGGCGTGTGTGCCGGTTCGCGGGCTCAAGGCCCTGGCGGCGGCGACGACCGCGCCTGCTGGCGCAGGCGCTCGGGGCTCTGGCCCGTCCAGTCGCGGACGGCGCGGTAGAAGGAGTTCGGCTCCGAGAACCCGATGAGGAAGGCGATCTCGGCCGCGGGCAGCGCGGTCTTCTCCAGGTAGTGACGCGCCAGAGACTGGCGCGTCTCCTGCAGCAGGCGGGTGTAGGTCAGCCCCTCGGCCTCCAGGTGGCGCTGCAGCGTGCGGCGGCTCATGGCCAGCTTGCGCGCCACGGCATCCATCGCGACCAGCCCGCCGGGCAGCGCCTCGAGCAGGGCCGCGCGCACGCGCTGGCCGACCGTGACCGAGGCCTGCAGTTCGGCCAGGCGGGTTCGCAACTCGGGCTCGAACGCAGCCCACAGTGACTCGTTTGAGGTCAGGAAGGGCCGCAGCACGTCCTCGCGGTGGAACAGGATCTCGTGCGCCGACCCGCGCCCGATGCCCACCCCGAGGAAGTCCTCGTAGGCCTGCGCCTCGCCCGGTGGCTCGGGTGTGCGCACGCCACAGGGGCGGATGTGCTCGCGCGTGCCCAGGCGCGCCAAGGCCACGAAGAACAGCAGTTCCGTGACGACGAGCGAGGCTGGGGGCCGGGGCACCGCGTCAAGCCACGCCAGGCGCAGCGTCACGCACGGCCCTTGGTCCTGCACGGACAGCCGCATCGGCGCCACGAGCGCCTTGTAGCGCGCGATGCGCTGCGCCGCGACCAGGAAGTTCGGGCTGCACAAGGCCGCGAACAAGGGCGGCGAGAAGGTCTCGCTGCGGATCGAGCGGCACAGGCGCAGCGGGAACAGCGGGTCGCCGAGCTCGGCCTCGAGCCCATGCCAGAAGCGGTGGAAATCCCCCGCCTCGAGCCGCGCGGCGGGGCGTGCCAGCAGGTCCTCGGGCAGCCCGGCGCGGCGCAGGACATTGCCCGGCGCCACCCCCAGGTCTCTGAGCAAGGGGCGCCAGGTCGTGTCGAGCGCGTAGGTGGTGGCCGTGTTCATCCTTCCGCGGGGCGGGGGGGCGGATTCAGCCGGCGGGGGTTGCGGCCGGCGCCGGTGCGGGCGCGACGCCGAACTGCGAGCGTATCGCGCCGAGAAAGGCGGCGTCGTCGGCGGCCCGTCGGGTGGCGAGCAGGTGCTGCGCGTCGGCGCCCGCCTCGTAGCGCAGCCGGTCGCGGCCGTCGGTGGCGGCCTCGAAGATGACCTCGGCCACCGCCGCGGGCTCGGAGGCCGTGGCAGCCATCGGGCCGAGCGCCCCGAGCAGGGCCTGCACCACGGGCTGGTACTCCGTCAGCGCCGGGTCGTTGCTGAAGTCGAAGGAGCGGCCCGCGAAATCCGTCTTGACCATGCCGGGCTCGACCAGCTTGACCTGCACGCCCAGCGGCAGCAGCTCGAAGTGCAGGGCCTCGGACAGGCCTTCGACGGCGAACTTCGTGCCGTGGTACAGCGTGCCCAGCGGAAAGGTGAGCCTGCCGCCGATCGACGAGATGTTGACGACGACGCCGCTGCGCTGGCGCCGCAGGAGCGGCAGCACCGCCTGGGTGGTGGCGATCAGGCCGTGGACGTTGACGTCGAACTGGCGCCGCACCTTGCTCATCGGCGTCGCCTCCAACGGGCCGTAGGCGCCATGGCCGGCGTTGTTCACCAGCACGTCGATGCGCCCGAAGCGCGCCAGCGCCGCGTCGACCGCCGCCTGGATCGACGCCTCGTCCTGCACGTCCAGGCGGGCGACGAGCACGCGTTCCAGAAGGCGGAGCTCGGTCTCCTGCTGCGGCGAGCGCATCGTCGCGACGACATTCCAGCCCCGGGCCTGGAAAAGTTGAGCGGTGGCCCGGCCGATGCCGCTGGAGCAGCCGGTGATGAAGACGGTGGGTGGCATGGGCAGTGGTCTCCGTTGAGACCGTCACTCTAGGCGGCGCAGGCGGGAGGTGCACCATCAGTGCGTGCCAAGTGGCTATCCGAACGCGCCATCCGGGGCGGCTCGGCAGCATTGCCTGGCCCAGGCCCGAACGGCCGGCGGGCGGCTGCTGGCCGAGATATCAGGACTCGCCGACGAGCCGCTCGTGCGCCGCCGCGTAGAGCCTGTCCTGCAGTTCCACTGCGCGCACGCAGTCGTCCACCGATACGGGTGGCGTCGTGCCGGCCTCGAAGGCATCGAGCGCCGCGTGAACCATGTCCCGGTAGGCCTCGTGCGGCGTGGCCACCTGGCGCTGGACGAGGGCGTGACCCCGCCGGTGCACCCGCAGCACCCCATTGCATTCGTGCAGGTAGGCCTGGGTCGCCGCGATGCGCCACTCGTAGTCCCCGCCTTCCTGCTGGTTGGCATAGGTGTATCCCGCCTCCAGGGTGGCGACGAAGCCGTCGCGGGTGGCAAACACGCCGGCCGCGAAATCCTCCTGATCCCCGCTGTGACCCAGCCGGCTCGTGGTTCCGCCCACGAGTTCGAGCGGTCGCCCGCCTGCCAGGACCAGTGCCGCGTCGGCCCCGTGGATGCCGAGGTTGCGCCAGGCGCCTCCCCCGGCGCGCAGCGGCTCCAGCATCCAGGGCACGCCGTACTCGACGTAGCGCGAAGGCGGGCCGTTGATGGTGCGGAAGTGCGCGTGCATGACGGTGCCGACCGCGTCCATGCCCTGCAGTTCCCGCCAGACCTGCCAGATCGCCAGGTGCCGGTTCGGGAAGCAGACCGTTGCGAACACGCCCGCCTGGTGCACCGCCTCGGCCGAGCGCCTGGCCTCGGCAGCGTTGCGGCCCATGGGCTTCTCGACCAGCATGGCCACGCGCCGCCCGGCCACGGCCGCGATCTCGGCCGGCGCGAGGTCGTGCCGCGGCAGCACCACGGCGACGTCGGGCCGCGTGGCGGCCAGCAGCGCATCGGTGTCGGGGTCGAAGCGCAGGCCGTGCCGCCTTGCCGCGGCCGCACCGGCGTCTGCATCGGCATCGGAAGCCCCGACGATGCGCACGCCCCGGTCGCGCAGGTACTGCACGTAGCGCGGCGCGTGCCAGTGCGTGATGCCTGCGATGACGGCTGCCAGGCTCATGCTGGCTCGCGGCGCCGTGAGCCCGCGTAGAGCATATGCAGGCTGCGCTCCACGACCTGGTCGTGGTGTGCGATCGCCGCGGGGTGCATGTCGCTCAAGGGTAACTGCTCCAGGTTGAAGTGGCCACGGCGGTCCCGGCCCCGAACCAGTGGCGCGCTGTCGCGCGTCGGGGCGGTCTGCCGCATATGGGTGGGAGCATAGCGAATTGAGTGGCTCTGCCTGCGATCGACGGCTGACCTTGCGCAAGCGGCCCAGGGGTCCAGCGTCCGAGGATGCGGTGCAGCGGACGCCGTCCTCGCGCGCCGCGAGTCCTCCCCTATCCCATCGCCGCGCTCTGCCGGCAGAACCGTCGCCCGTGCCCACCTCCGTCTACGGCCGCCTGTGGGCCGCCATCCCGCCGAAGCGCCGCCTGCAACTGCTCGGCCTCCTCGCCTTCACGCTGCTCGCATCCGTCGCGGAGGTGTTCTCCATCGGCGCGGTGCTGCCCTTCCTGGGCGTGCTGACGGCACCGGAAAAGGTCTTCTCCCACCCGTATGCGCAAGCGCTCGCCACCCGCCTCGGGATCACCGAGCCCGAGGGCCTGCTGCTGCCCACCACCGTGCTGTTCTGTGGCCTGGCGCTGGTGGCCGCCGTGGTCAGGATCCTGACCATCTGGCTGCGTACCCGGCTGACCTTCGCCACCGGCGCAGACCTCGGCCTGGAGGTCTATCGCCGCACGCTGCACCAGCCTTATCCCGTGCATCTCGCGCGCAACAGCAGCGAGGTCCTGGATGCGATCTCGGGCAAGGTGAACACGGTCATCTTCAGTGTGCTGGGGCCGCTGCTGGTCATCGCCTCCAACGCGCTGGTGCTGGCGGTCATCCTGGTGGCGCTGCTGCTGTACAAGCCCGTCGTCGCGCTGGTCACCTTCGGCGGGTTCGGCCTGATCTATCTCGGCATCTACCGCGTCAGCCGCGCTCAACTGCACGCCAACAGCCGACGCGTCGCGACGAGCTCGACGCAGCGCATCAAGTGCCTGCAAGAGGGCCTGGGCGGCATACGCGATGTCCTGCTGGACCAGGCCCAGGCCGTCCATTGCGCCGAGTACAGGAAGGCCGACCGCCGCATGCGACGCGCGCAGGCCCACAACGCCATCACCGGCGAGGCGCCGCGGTTTGCCATCGAGGCCCTCGGCGTGTGCCTCATCGCCATGCTGGCCTTCAGTCTGGCGCGGCAGCCCGGGGGCTTCGCCTCGGCGCTGCCCGTGGTGGGGGCGTTGGCGATCGCCGCCCAGCGCATGCTGCCCCTGCTGCAGCAGATCTACCACGCCTTCACCAGCCTGAGCGGCAGCGACCGCTCCCTGAAGGACACTCTGGCGCTGCTCGAGCAGCCCATGCCCGAGGCAGCGCCCCTCATTCCGGGGCAGCGCATGCCCTTCGAACACGCCCTCGAATGCCGGGGGCTGGGCTTCCGCTACCGCGCGGACAAGCCGTGGGCCCTGCGGGATCTGAATTTGCGCATCCCCAAGGGCAGCCGCGTCGGGTTCATCGGCACCACCGGCAGCGGCAAGAGCACCCTGCTGGACATCGTGATGGGGCTGCTGCCGCCCACCGAAGGCGAGCTCCTGGTGGACGGGCAGCCGGTCTCCGTCGCCGACGCCGGCTTGTGGCAACGTCGCATTGCGCACGTGCCGCAGACCATCTACCTGTCGGACGCGACCATTGCCGAGAACATCGCCTTCGGTGTGCCCCGGGATCGGATCGACATGGCGCGTGTACGCAGGGCGGCGGCACAGGCCCAGATGGCACAGACCATCGACACCTTGGAGCATGGCTACGACACCCGGGTCGGCGAGCGCGGAGTGCGTCTCTCGGGCGGGCAGCGGCAACGGATCGGCATTGCCCGGGCCCTGTACAAGCAGGCGGACGTGCTGGTGCTCGACGAGGCGACCAGTGCCCTGGACGGCGCCACCGAGCGCGCCGTGATGGAAGCGATCGACGCGCTGGGGTCCGAGCTCACCATCCTGATCGTGGCCCACCGTGTCTCGACCCTGCAGTTCTGCGACGAGGTCTTCGACCTGGCCGCGGGGCGGCTGCGCCGGGTGAGCCTGCCCGGTGATGCCGAGCCAGCCCCCGTGGACGCTGCGCATGACCGGGCGCAAGCCTCGCCCTGACCGTGCCATGCAACATTGGTGCGGCTGCCGGGGGCTCGCCCAGGCTTTTCATCGCAGCAAGTCGCATGACCCTCTGGAAACCTCATCCTGGCTCGCAACCTCCCATCGCTCCCGCGGGCGAGCGGGCGCAGCGCCCTGCGGCAAAGGGTGGCGTCGATGCGCGGGCGTCCTGGCCAGCCGGCCGCGTGTCGTGGGTGCGCACACTCCGGGGGCACGAACGGTGAGAGTGGAAGTCCACGAGAGCCTCGACTCGCTGGTCGCGCTGCGCCCGCAGTGGCAGGCCCTGGAGGCGCGCGCGCTCGAACCCAACGCCTACCTGTCGGTCCGGTTCGTGCTGCCGGCACTGAAGCATCTGCCCCGTGTCGCCCCGGTGTGGGCGGTGAGCGTTCACGACCGCGGGGCCGGCGGCGGCACGCTGCGCGGGCTGGGTCTCTTCCAGCCGCGCCCGTGGCGGCCGCTGTTCCCCGTGCCGCATGCGAGGGTCTACGCATCGCCTCATTCCTACCTGGGCGGGCTGCTGCTGGACGCCGAGGCCGCGCGCCCCGCGCTGCAGTCCATGCTGGACGCGCTGGCCCGGCGGGTCGGCGGCTTGCGGGTGGACAAACTCAACGCCACCGGCGCCACCGCCCGGCTGCTGCGCGCGGTGGTGGCCGAGCGCGGCGGCTCCTGGCACGAGGAGGAATGGCTCGAGCGGGCGTGCATCGTGCCCGGCGCGGGCGGGGCCGCGCGATGGCGCCAGCACATCCCGGCCGCGCGCCTGCGCACCTACGAGCGCCAGTGGCGCAAGCTGGCGCAGCAGGGCGACACCTCGTGGCACTACCTGCGCGGGGAGGAGGTGCGGGACGGTACGATCAACCGCTTCGTCGAGCTCGAGCATGCGGGCTGGAAGGGCGCCCAGGGCACCTCCCTGCGCTCGGACCCGCGGCACGCCCGCTTCTTCGGTGAGATGACCCGCGCCTTCCGAGCCGACGGCGACATCTTCTTCACCGAACTGAGGCTCGCGGGCGAGGTCATCGCCTCCACCTGCAACCTGCGCGCAGGGGGCGACGGCTT
>JBILNB010000089.1:0-14862 GCA_044375195.1 Rubrivivax sp.
CTCGGGGCGCGGCCCTACCTCGACACCCTGGGCGCGGCCACGCGCTCGGCCGTGCGGCGCAGCCTGCGCCTGTACGAGGCCCTCGGCCCGGTGCGGCTGGAGTCTGCCGCGAGCGTGCCCGAGGCGCTGCACTTCCTCGAGCGTCTGCGGCACTGGCACCAGCGCCACTGGCGCGCGCGCGGCTTGCCCGGTGCGTTCGCGAACCCGCGCTTCGAGGCCTTCCACCAGAAGCTCGTCGCCCGCGGCTTCGACGCCGGCGCCGTCCGCCTGCTGCGCCTGCGCGCCGGGGCGCACGAGGTGGGGCTGCTCTACGTCTTCGTGCACCGTGGCCAGATGCTGGTCTACCAGAGCGGGCTGCACCTGGACCTGGTCGAGCGCAACCACCACCCTGGCCTGGTGCTGCACGCGCTGGCGGTCCAGCACGCAGCAGACTCCGGCCTGCAGGGCTACGACCTGATGGCTGGCGAGGCCCGCTACAAGCGCCAGCTCGCGAGCGAGTGCTACCCGATGCTGACCTGGTCGCTGCACCGCCCGGGGCCGGCGCTGTGGCTCGAGGAGGGCTGGCGCGCCGCCAAGCGCCGCATCGCCGGTCCACCCGAGCGCGGCGCCGGACCTGCGCAGCCGGAGTGGTGAGCTGAGGTGTGGGCGTCGGGCGCAGCTGATCAAGGCCCGGGGCGTCACCGCGGACTGATGTCGATGCAGGTGGCCATCGTCGGCGGCGGCCACCCCTTCGGGCGGCTGGTGGACCTGATCTCGCCGGGCGAGCTGCGTGCGATCTCGCAGCGCTACCCGCAGATCTCCGGTTTCGCGCCCGGGAGGTGAGCGCCCAGGCGCAAAGGGCGCCGGGTGGGTGTGGTGCTTGCCCGCAACAACCGGTTGCGCGGCGTAACTCGCGGTGCGAAACTGTGCGCTGGGTTCTTCATCGGTCGCGCCGCGGCCCGGCATTCGCCGCCCCGGATCGTGCCCGCCGCTGTGCAGGTGTCTGGAGTTTGAGCCCGACCGTTCGGAGTCCGCATTCCATGACGCTGCCACTGCACGCGAACCTGTCCTACCGTCTGTCGATCGTCGGCTTCCTGCTCGGGCGGCAGACTTCCCAGCTCTACGCCCGCCACAGTCTGGGCGTGCAGGAGTGGAAGGTCCTGAGCGTGGTCTTCCACCACGGGCCGCTGCCGGCGGTGGAGATCGAGAGCTGGGTGACCCTGGACAAGTCCGCGATCTCGCGTGCTGTGGCTCAGTTGCTGCAGGCCGGTCTGGTCAAGCGACAACCCAGGGCGGACGACGCGCGTGCAGCCGACATCCTGCTGACCCCCGCGGGGCGCCGCTTGAGCCGACGCGTCACCGACAAGATGGAAGCCCTGCAGACCAGGCTGCTGGAGGCCATCCCCACGGCGGACCGACAGCAGCTGTTCGACACCCTGGACGCGCTGGAGGCCGCCCTGCGCCAGGGCCCGCCAGCATCGGGCGCAGGCTCCGCCACCCGGGCGAAGCGCGCCAAGAGGCAGGTCGACGCGTGATCGACGAGGCCGCTGCACGCTGACGCTGCGGGTGCAGCGAGTGCGGCAGGCGGCCTGGCGCTCCACGGCGGCGCGAGTTCGCCTGACCCAAGGGCGCTTCGTGCGGGTGCGGGCGCAATCCGGGTCGTGCGCCGGGCCTCGGTCCGGCCCTTGACCGCGGGCTCCCGCCGGCGCAGCCGACGAAGGTCTGCCCGGGCGTACCCGATCGCTGGATCCAGGCTGAGGATGCGCAGGTCCTTACGGGCCGCTGCATGGCGCAATACGTCCATCGCGACCCTCCTCCTGCCGCACGTGCCCCTGACGACGCTCCCCGAATCCTGCCACCGCCCGCGCGCACGTCGTCGCCAGGGCGGTCTCGCAACCATCGGTTCCAGGACTGCGGCGGTTCCTGGCGCACTTCGGGCCTGTGCCGACGCGCCCGGGAGGGTGGCCCGGCTGCGCGCCGTGGTCCTTGCCCTTCTCGCCGCCACCGCCGCCGGCGCAGCGCCAGCTCAGCCGGGTGGGCCGGCCGCGGGCATGAGCGCGCGCTCGGCGCCCAGCGCCCCGACCGCGGTACAGCCCGAAGCCGAGCCCGCCGAGTACCGGCTGGCTGCCGGCGACCAGGTGCGCATCATGGTCTATCAGAACCCGGACCTGACGCTCGAGGCGCGGCTGACCGAGACCGGGCACCTGAGCTACCCCCTGCTCGGCCCGGTGCGCCTGGGCGGGCTGCCGGTGGCCGCGGCCGAGCGCCTGATCGCCGAGGGGCTGCAGCGCGGCGGCTTCGTGCGCCAGCCGCAGGTGACGATCGCCGTGATGCAGGTGCGCGGGCACCAGGCCAGCGTGCTCGGGCAGGTGAACCGGCCCGGGCGCTACGCGATCGAGGTGCCCGACCTGCGCCTGAGCGACCTGCTGGCCATGGCCGGCGGCACCGCGCCGGGCGGGGCCGACACGGTGGTCGTCACCGGCGTGCGCGACGCGCAGTTCTTCCGCGCCGAGATCGACCTGCCCGCGCTGTTCGCGCCCGGCGGGCAGGCGCGCGACTTCCTCATCCGCCACGGCGACACCGTCTGGATCGACCGCCAGCCCATGGTTTACATCTACGGCGAGGTCCAGCGGCCGGGCGCGCTGCGCCTGGAGCGCGGCATGACGCTGATGCAGGCCCTGGCCAGCGGCGGCGGGCTGAGCGCGCGCGGCACCGAGAAGGGCATCCGCGTGCACCGCCGCGCCGCCGACGGCCGCGTGCGCGTTTTCAGCCCGGCCATGGACGAGCCGGTGCGCGACGGCGACGTCGTCTTCGTGCGCGAGAGCCTGTTCTGACCGGGGCCGCCCGGCCACCGAGCCCCCCGGCTGCCGCCGTCCGCATCCCTGAGCCCCGGAGTCCCCGATGAGCCTGTCCCACTTCCTGGCCGTGCTGCGCGCCCGCGCGCTGCTCGCGCTGCTGATCCTTGCCGTCACTGTGGCCGCGGCCGTGGGCGTGGGCGCGATGCTTCCGCGGGCCTGGAAGGCCGAGACCGCGCTGATGATCGACGCCGGGCGGCCCGATCCGGTCTCCGGCATCGGCGGCGCCGGCCTGCTGAGCGCGGCCTACCTGTCGACGCAGGTGGACGTGATCCGCAGCGAGCGCGTCGCGCTCGAGGTGGTGCGCCGACTCGGCCTGGAGCGCGATGCGGCGACGCTCGAGCGCTGGCAGGCCGCGACGCAGGGCCAGGGCGAGGCGGCGCACTGGATCGCGCGCGACCTGCTCGAGCGACTGGACGTGCGGCCGTCGCGCGACTCCAGCGTCGTCACGCTGGCGGCGACCGCGGGCGACCCGGGCCTGGCCGCGCGCCTGGCCAACACCTTCGCCCAGGCCTACATCGACACCGCGGTGACGCTGCGCGCCGACCCGGCGCGCCAGACCTCGGCCTTCTTCGAGACCCAGGCGCGCGACGCTCGGGCACAGCTCGAGCGCGCGCAGGCGCGGCTGTCGGAGTTCCAGCGCGACCGGGGCGTCTTCGTCAGCGACGACCGGCTCGACATCGAGGCCGCGCGCCTGAATGAGCTGTCCTCGCAGCTCACTGCGCTGCAGGCCGTGGTGGCCGAGTCCGGCAGCCGCCAGCAGCAGGCCCAGGGCCCGGGCGCCGACCGCCTGCAGGAGGTGCTGGCCAACCCGCTGCTGGGCTCGTTGCGCAGCGAGCTGACGCGCGCCGAGTCGCGCCTGCAGGAGCTGAACCAGCGCCTGGGCGAGAACCACCCGCAGGTGCGCGAGACGCGGGCGCAGATCGCAGTGCTGCGCAGCCGGCTCGACGCCGAGACGGCGCGCGTGACCGGCAGCGTGGGCGTCTCCAACACGATCAACCGCCAGCGCGAGGCCGATCTGCGCCAGGCGCTGGACGCGCAGCGCGGCCGCGTGGCGCAGATGCGCGCGCTGCGCGACCAGGGCCAGGTGCTGCTGCGCGAGGTGGAGAACGCGCAGCGCGCCTACGACAATCTGCTCGCGCGCCTGAGCCAGACCAGCCTGGAGAGCCGCTCCACCCTGGGTGCGGCGCACGTGCTGGCGCAGGCGGTGCCGCCGCTGCGCCCGGCATCGACCAGCCTGCGCGTGCTGGCCGGCTTGGGCGCGGCCCTCGGGCTCGTGCTCGCGGTGCTGGGCGTGCTGGTGCTGGAGTGGGCCGAGCCGCGGCTGCGCACCGTGGGCACGGCCACGGCTCAGCTCGGCGTGCCGCTGCTGGGCGTGCTGCCCGGCCCGGGCGGCGCACGCTTCGCGGCGCGCAAGGTGCCGCTGGTGGCCGGCCCGGTCTACGGGCGGCTGGCGGCGCCGGGCCGCCACTGAAGCCCGCCGCCCCAGCCCCTGCCGAAGCCGGCCCCGCCGCGACCCGGGTTTCCTGCCGCCATCCCGCCCGCAACCCGCCGCGCGCCGCTTCGGTGGCCCAAGGCGCCCCGACCTCACCCCCACGACCCCGCCACCATGACCCTCACCATGGCCCGATTCCGCGACACCGCCCCCGAACTGCCGCCGCCGGCAGCCCGCTCGCCGCGCGCGACGCGTCTGGTCGACGACCCGCCATGGTCTGATGCTGGACCGGCGCCCGAGGCGGACGGCGCTCCAGCCCCCGGCGCCGGCGGCGAGGACGGCGCCGAGGACACGGGCGCCGTGCGGTCGCTGGGCGGCATCCTGGCCGAGCGCCTGGGCCTGAGCCCGGCCCAGCGTGAGCAGATCGCGCGCCACGCGAGCCAGCGTCGCCTGCGCTACGGCGACGCCGCCGTCCACCTGGGCCTGGCCTCTGCCGAGGAGGTGATGGCCGCGCTGGCCGAGCAGTACGCCTACCCGATGGCGCCGCGCGGCGAGACCGGCTACGGCAGCGAGCTCGTGATGCTCTCCCAGCCCTTCTCGCGCCAGGCCGAGGCGCTGCGCGCGATCCGCAACCGGCTCACGCGCGACGCCGGGCGCGGCGATCGCACGCTGAACGCGATCGCCGTCGTCAGCCCGGGGCGCCACGACGGCAAGACCTTCCTCGCCGCCAACCTTGGCGTGGCCCTGGCGCAGCGCGGCGGGCGCACCGTCGTCGTCGACGCCGACCTGCGCGGCCCGCGCCTGCACGAGGTCTTCCAGCTCGAGCCCGGCGTCGGCCTGGCCGGCGTGCTGGGCGGCCGCACCGACCTGCGGGCCCTGCGCCCTGTGGCCGGCGTGCCCGGCCTGGCGGTGCTGCCGGCCGGGCAGGTGCCGCCCAACCCGCTGGAGCTGATCGAGCGGCCGGCCTTCGCCCAACTGCTCGGCGCGTTGCAGAGCCGCTTCGACCACGTCGTGGTCGACACCGCCGCCGCGGCCTGGGGGGCGGACCCCTTCGCCGTGGCCGACCGCTGCCACGGCGCGCTGATGGTGGCGCGCCGCGACCGCGTGACGATGGCCGCGCTGCAGACGCTGGTGGCCACGCTGGGCGAGGGCCCCGCGCGCCTGGCCGGCATGGTGATGAACGAGTTCTGAATGCCTGGCGCCCACGCCCTGATCGCGCTGCATCCGCCGCGGCGCCCTCCACCGGCGGCGCCCGCACGTGCCGCCGCGCGCCGCGTACTGCCGCGGGTGTGCTTCGTCGGCCTTGAGAACCTGCCGGTGCTCGCGCGCGCCTACGAGCAGCACGGCATCGGCGGTGAGCAGGTGCAGCACACGCTGCTGGCGCGCGCGCTGGCGCGGCGCGGCTGGGACGTCTGCATGGTCGTTGCCGACTACGGGCAGGCCGACAGTGCGCGCGTGGACGGCATCACGCTGCACAAGGCGCACCCGCTGCAGGGCGGCGTGCCGGTGCTGCGCTTCTTGCACCCGCGCCTGACGGGGCTGTGGTCGGCGCTGCGGCGCGCCGACGCGCAGGTGTATTACCTCAGCTGCGCCAGCATGCAGCTCGGGGTGGCGGCTGCTTTCGCGCGCCTGCACGGCCGGCGCCTGGTCTTCCGCCTGGCCAGCGACGCGGACTGCGAGCCCGACCGGCTGCTGATCCGCCACGCACGCGACCGCTGGCTCTACGAATGGGGCTTGCGGCGGGCCGATGTGGTGCTCGCGCAGAGCGAGCACCAGGCGCGGCGCCTGAAGGCCAACTACGGCCTGGACAGCCGGCTCGCCGCCATGCTGGTCGAGCCGGCCCAGCGCGTGCGCGCCTTCGAGGAGCGCGACATCGACGTGCTGTGGGTCAGCAATCTGCGGCCGCTGAAGCGTCCGGAACTCGCGCTCGAGCTGGCGCGCCGCCTGCCGGGGCTGCGCGTGCACCTGGTCGGCGGGCCGCTGCCGGGGCACGAGGATCTGTACGCGCAGGTCCAGGCCCAGGCGCAGGCCCTGCCCCACGTGCGTTTCCACGGCCGCGTGCCCTATCACGGCGTGAACGCGCTGTACGAGCGCGCGCGGGTTTTCGTCAACACCTCGGAGGTCGAGGGCTTCCCCAACGCCTACCTGCAAGCTTGGCGCCGCGGCACGCCCAGCGTGGCCTTCTTCGACCCCGATGCCGTCGTGCGCACGCACGGCCTGGGCCGCAGCGCCGGCGACCTGGACGAACTGGTCGAGGGCGCGCGCCTGCTCGCCACCGACGCCCAGGCCTGGGCCGGCGCGCACGCGCGCTGCCTGCGCTTCATGGACGAGCGCTACGGCGAGGACCAGGTGCTCGGCCCCTACGTCGAGGCGCTGCAGGCGGGGGCTGACGGGGTGAGGGCGTGATGAGCGCGCATGGCCGCTCCAAAGCGCTCATGCCGGAGCGCGTCAGCGCGGAGGTTGCCCGATGAGCGCGAATGGCCGCTCCAAAGCGCTCATGCCGGAGGGCGTCAGCGCGGAGGCCGTCCGGTGACCGCGCGACCGGCCTTCCTGGTGACGATCGACACCGAGGGCGACGACTTGTGGTCGCGCCCGCGCGAGATCGGCACGCGCAATGCCGCCTTCCTGCCGCGCTTCCAAGCCCTGTGCGAGGCGCACGGCCTGAAGCCGACCTGGCTCGTCAACCACGAGATGGCGCTGTGCCCGGTGTTCGGGCGCTTCGGGCGCGCCGCGCTCGCCCGCGGCACGGCGGAGATCGGGCTGCACCTGCACGCCTGGAACAGCCCGCCGCTGCAGCCGCTGACCGACGACGACTTCCGGCACCAGCCCTATCTGGTGGAGTACCCGTCGGCGCTGATGGAGGAGAAGATCGTGCGCCTGCTGGCGCTGCTGCGCGAGCGCTTCGAGACCCCGGTCACGAGCCATCGCGCCGGGCGCTGGGCGCTGGACGCGACCTACGCGCGCCTGCTCGCGCGCCACGGCATCCGCGTCGACACCTCGGTGACGCCGGGCCTGTCCTGGGCCGGCATGCCCGGGGCGCCGCAGGGGCGGGGGGGCAGCGACTACCGGGGCTTCCCGCACCGGCCCTACCGCGTCGACCTCGACCGCATCGACCGCGCCGACCCGGGCGGCGACTCGCCGCTGCTGGAGGTGCCGGTGACGCTTGGGCGCTCGCGCCTGCACCGCCTGGCGCCGTGGACTTACCACGTGCCTCGCCTGCGCCGCTGGGCCTGGGGCCACCGGCCGATGTGGCAATGGCTCTACCCCGACGGGCGCAACCTCGTGTCGATGCGCGAGCTCTTCGAGCATCGCGTCGCCGCGGGCGACCCCTGCCTCGTCTTCGTGCTGCATTCCTCCGAGCTGATGCCCAGCGGCAGCCCCCAGAGCCCCGACGAGGCCAGCATCGAGGCCCTGTACCGCGACCTGGGGGTCCTGTTCGGCCTGGCGGCGCGGCATGGCGAGGGCATGACGCTGACGGAGTTCGCTCAGCGGTGGAGCGCCGGGTCAGGTTTGCAGCCCCACCGTGCGCCCGGTGTTCAGCCCCTCCCCCGCCAGGGGGGAGGGCAGGAAGACCCGCGCCTCGCGCCCATGAGCCGCCCTCGCATCACCCGCGTCACGCCACCATGAGCCTCCCCCACATCGCCTTCGTCGCGCGCCTGGCGTGGCCGGTGCTGGCGCGCGATGCCAGCGTGCCCGTCGTCGGCGGGGCCGAGGTGCAGCAGACGCTGCAGATGCGGGCCCTGCAGCGCGCGGGCTGCCGCATCTCGGTGCTGGTGCAGGACCACGGCCAGCCCCCGCAGGCGGATTGCGACGGAATCGCCGTGCACCGCATCCCCGCGCCGGGCCGGCGTGGCTGGCCGGGGCTGCGCTTCCTCTACCCGCGCCTGTCGGACATCGTGCGCCTGCTGCACCGCGTCGGGCCCGACCTGGTCTTCGTGCAGACCGCGAGCGAGGAGGTGGCCGCGGCGGCGCTGTACGCGCGTCTGGCGCGCCGGCCCTTCGTCTTCGCCGGCGCGAGCGACCGCGATTTCGAACCTGGGGCCTTGCCGGGCATGCCCCGCCGGCACGCCGCGGCCTACCGCCTGGGGCTGCGCGCGGCCGATGCGGTCATCGTGCAGAACCAGGCCCAGGAGGACCTGCTGCAGCGCCTGCTCGGCCGGCGCGGGCACCTGATCCAGAACGGCTACGAGGAGCCCGGCGCCCAGGCTGCGCGCCACGAAGGCCTCGTGCTGTGGGCCGCCACGGTCAAGCCGCTGAAGCGGCCCGACCTGTTCATCGAACTGGCCCGCCGCCTGCCGCAGCGGCGCTTCGTCATGGTCGGCGGCGCGGAGCCCGCCGCCGGCGGGCCAGCCTTCTTCGCCGACGTGGCGCGCCAGGCGCGCGCGGTGCCCAACCTGCACATGACCGGCCACGTGCCCTTCCACGAGGTCGGGGCCTGGTTCGACCGCGCCGCGGTGGTGGTCAACACCTCGGACTACGAGGGCCTGCCCAACACCTTCGTCCAAGCCTGGCTGCGTGGCGCGCCCACGCTGTCCTTCGTGCGCCCGGAGTCGGCGCCGGGCCGCACCGGCACGATCGCCTGCGCCGACGTGGCGCAGATGGCGCAGCGCCTGCGCGTGCTGCTCGACGACGAAGCCGCCTGGGGCACGGCCAGCGCGGCTTGCCGCGCGCACTTCGAGGCCCATCACACGATGGACGCCGCGGTGCGGCGCTACCTCGAGGTCTTCGCCCAGGTGCTGGGGCGGCGCGACGGCACGGCGCCCGCGGGGCGGGAGGCGCTGCCGTGAGCGCGCAGCGCGGAGGGCAGCCTAATGAGCGCGCAGCGCGGAGGGTCGTCCAATGACCGCGCCGCATGGCGCCGCAAGCGCGCTGCTGGCGCGCGCCTTCGGCTGGGGCAGCGCGATGGCGCTCGTGCGACTGGCCTGCAGCTTCCTCAGCATCAAGGTCACGGCCGTCGTGCTCGGGCCAGCCGGGCTGGTGCTGGTGGCGCAGTTCGCCGGCCTCGTGAGCCTGCTGCAGAGCATGCTCGGCCAGGGTCTGGTCACCGGCTCGGTGCGGCAGGCGGCCGCCTGCGGCGCCGACCACGAGGCCCGCCGCCGCGTCCACGCTACCGCGCTGCGCATGGGCGCCGCGCTCGCGGGCGTGGCGGCGCTCGTGCTGGCAGCGGGGGCGGTGCCGCTGGCCACTTGGCTGCTGGCCGACCGGGCCTACGCACCGATGATCGCGCTGGCCGCGCTGGCCGTGGCGGCGGCGATGTGGACGGACCTGCTTCACGGCGCGCTGGGCGTGTCCAAGGAGGTGGGCTTGATCGCGCGCTCCGCCATCGCGGCGACGCTGCTCGGGCTTGTGCTGTTCGCCGGCGCAACCCATCTCTGGGGCCTGAGCGGCGCGCTCGCGGCCACGGTGGCGACCAGCCTGGGCGCCGCGGCGGTGGCCACGGCGACGCTGCACCGGCGTTCGCGCGGTCTGGCGCTGCGCGACTTCGTCGGCCCCTTCGACCGCGCGGCCTGCCGCCTGATCCTGGGCGTCTACCCGATGCTGATCGTGCACGGGGCGGTGACGCCGCTGGCACTGATCCTGGTGCGCGACACGCTGGCTTCGCGCCTGGGGCTGGACGCCGCGGGGCTGTGGCAGGCGGCCTGGCGGCTGTCCGAGGTCTACCTGGCGCTCATCGTCTCGTCGGTCACGCTGGTCTTCATGCCCAGCCTGGGCGAACGCGCCGGCCAGCCGCTGGCGCAGCGGCGCCAGGTGCTGCGCATGCTGGCCGCCGCCACTGCCGCGGCCGCGGCGGCCGCGGCGGCGGTGTACCTGATGCGTGAGGGCATCGTGCGCGTGGTCTTCAGCGGCGGCTTCGAGCCGGTGGCCGCGCTGATGCCGGTGCAACTGGCCGGCGACGTGCTCAAGATCGCCGGCTGGATCCTCTGCATGGTGCTCGTGGCCACGCTGCGCACGCGCTGG
The DNA here is from genome assembly GCA_044375195.1 of Rubrivivax sp. Taxonomy (GTDB): domain Bacteria; phylum Pseudomonadota; class Gammaproteobacteria; order Burkholderiales; family Burkholderiaceae_C; genus Rubrivivax. The sequence goes on from JBILNB010000089.1 coordinate 10,228, forward strand.
TTCGTCGCCATCACGCTGCTGTGGGCGGCCTGCTTCGTGGCCGGCACGTGGGCGCTGGTGCCGCAGCTCGGCCTGCACGCCGCAAGCTGGGCCTACCTGGCGGCGGGCGTGTTGCAGACCGCACTCGCTGCCTGGGCGCTGCGCGGCATGCTGCGTCGGCCGCCTGCGGTGCCGGCCCCGGCCCCAGCGGCCGCCGAGGCGCCCGGGGTTTCGGCGGCGCGTCCGGCCGCGCCCGGAGGGCTTGCCCCATGACGCGCCTGCTCCCGGCCTTGCTGTTGCCCGGCGCGGCCGTGCTCGGCGCCGCGCTGGCCCTTCTGCCGCCGGCCCAGGTGCTGCTCGCGCTGGCGGCGCTGCTGCCGCTGCCGCTGATCCTGCGTGACTTCCGCGTCGGCGTGGTGCTGCTGACACTGGCGCTGCCGGTGTCGACGATGCTGCCGCAGGTGCGCGGGCTGAACCTGCTGAACTACCTGACCTTCGCCACGCTCGCGGCCTTCGCGCTGCGCGCGGCCTTCGACCGCCGCCATGCCGTGGTCTGGCTGCCGGCGCCGCTGTGGTGGGGCTTCGTGCTGCCGGTGACGGTGGGCATCGCCGTCGCCTGGCCGCACATCCCCGAGGGCGTGCGCAACTACCCCGCTCTGGCCGACGCGCGCGCCATCTACGAGCCCACGGCCTACCTGCTGTCGCGCCACGTGAAGCCCATGCTGTACTGGCTGGGCTACGCCTTCTTGCTGGCCAACGCGGTGCGGGCGAGCGCGCGGCCCGAGCGCTTCGTCGCGCTGCTCGCGCTCTCGGCGCTGCTGCCGGCGCTGGCCGTCTTCGGCACCGTGGCGCGCTACCCGGGCACGCTGGGCGAGCTGGTCGGCGACCGCGAGTTCATGGCCCCGCGCGGCCTGCACGCCAACGAGTTCGGCTTGCTTCTGGCGCTGGCCTGCGGGCCGCTGCTGTTCGTGGCCGCTGGCACGGCGCGGCCGCGCTGGCGCCTGGGCGCTGCCGTGGCGTTGGCGGTGGTGTTCTGTGGCGTGCTGCTGACCTTCTCGCGCGGGGCGCTGCTGGCCTGCGCGGTGACGCTCGGCGGCTTCCTCTGGCACCAGCGCCGCATCAAGACACTGGTGGGCGTGGTCGTGGCGGTGCTGCTGTTCGCGCTGGCCGCGCCGCAGGCGCTGCAGGACCGCCTGGGCACGGGCGTGCGCGCCGGCGCGATCGGCGACGCCACCGACGTGCAGCGCGACGAGCTGACGGCCGGCCGCGTGCACGGCTGGGTGCTGCTCGCGCCCGAGGTGCTGGAGAGCCCCTGGATCGGCCGCGGCCTGGGTTCGACGCAGTGGTCGGCCGCGGTGGCTGCGGGCCGCTACCGCGCCGACCACCCGCACAACATCTACCTGGAGTTGCTGATGGACCTGGGATTGCTCGGCTTCGCTGCGGTGGCGGCCTGCTATGCCTTCTTCCTGCGGCGCCTGCGCGCGCTCGCCGACGAGCCGGCGCTCGGCCCCGAGCTGCGCAGCTTCTTCCTCGGCGCGCGCTGGGCCTTGTGGGGCGCGCTGGCGATGGCCGTCACCACCGCCTACTACATGCCCAACCCGGCGCAGACCTACCTGTGGTTCGCCCTCGGGATGGCCTTCGCCTTCGCGCCAGCCGCGGTGCCGGCCCGGGTCGGCGTGACCGATGCCCGCCGGGCTGCCGCTGCGGGTGCTGGGCCATGAGCGTGCCAGCGCCTGCGCACGTCGCCTTCCTCGTCAACTCGCTGTGCGTCGGCGGGGCCGAGAAGCAGGTGGTCTCGCTGCTGAACGGCCTGCGCCACCCGGGGCTCGAGACCTCGCTGCTCAGCCTGAAGCGAGACGACGCGCTGCTGCCTCAACTGGACGCGGCGCGCCTGACGCGCGGCGTCGCGCACCTGGGCGTGACGCGCGGGCTGGAGTGGGGCGCGGCGCGGCGCCTGGCACGGCACCTGGACGCTCAGGCGGTGGACGTGCTGCTGTGCACCAACATGTACGCGCTGGCCTACGGCGCGCTCGCGCGCTGGGTGAGCCGGCGCCGCCGCCGGCTGCGCCTGGTCGAGGTCTACCACACCACGCTGCCGGGCTCGGCCAAGGACGCGCTGCAGATGCGCCTGGCCGGCCCCCTGGTGGCGCAGGCCGACTTGCTGATCTACGTGTGCGAGGGGCAGGCTGCGCACTGGCGCGCCCAGGGCCTGCGCGCGCGACAGGAGACCGTCATCCACAACGGCATCGACGTCGGGCACTACACCGACCGCTGGACCGCGCCGCAGAAGGCCGCGCTGCGCCAAGGCCTGGGCCTGGGCGCGCAGGACTACCTGGTGGGCCTGTGCGCCGTGATGCGGCCGGAGAAGGCACACGGCGACCTGCTGCAGGCGCTGGCCCGGCTGGCGCGCGAGGGCCTGCGCGTGCACGCCCTGCTGATCGGCGACGGGCCCGAGCGCGCGTGGATCGAGCGCCAGGTCGACAGCCTCGGCCTGCGCAGCCAGGTGCGCATCACCGGCCAGGTCGACGATGTGCGCCCGCTGGTGGCTGCTTGCGACGCCATGGTCATCGCCTCGCGCACGGTGGAGACTTTCTCGATCGCGGCGCTCGAGGCCATGGCCCTGGCCCGGCCCATGGTGATGAGCGACATCGGCGGCGCGCGCGAGCAGGTGGGCCACGGCGACAACGGTCTGATCTTCCCGCCCGGCAACATCGCCGCGCTGGCGGACCAACTGCGCCGCCTGGCCGAGCCGCGGCTGCGCCGGCGCATGGGCGAGCGCGCGCGCGAGCGCGTCGCCCGGGAATTCGACATTGGCCGCATGGTGCGGCGCTACGAGGAGGCGCTGCTCGGGCTTCAGCCCGGCCGCGGGCCGGCTTGACCGGGCCAGGGACGTCGCGTGTGGAGGCACGGTCTGGGGGTGAATTGAGATGATGAAGACAACAAATTTGATACGGCAGTCGATTGGCGACCGTGGGAAACTGTCCTGTCGATCAGCCCATGTCCGAATCTGACTCCACTCCGTCTGTCAAGGTCACGGCCGAGGCGCTGGCCGTCGCCCAGCCGCTGGTGACCTGGCTCGTGCGCTCGGGCGTGGGCTACACGGAGTTCGTTGCCGCGCTCAAGCCGGTCTTCCTGGCCCAGGCCGAGGCCGAGGCCACCCGGCTGCGGCAGAAGCCCACCGACTCCGCGCTGAGCCTGTTGTCGGGCCTGCACCGCAAGGACGTGCGATCGCTGCGCGCCAGCGCCGCCGCCACGGACCGCGACGTGCGCGCCACCGGGTCGAGCTGGGGGCGCCCGAGCGCCGCCAGCCAGGTGGCGACGCGCTGGCTCGCGCTGGGCTGGCCCGACGCGCTGCCCTTCAGCGGGCCCGAGCCCTCGTTCGAGGCCCTCGCGCGCCGGGTTTCGAAGGATTTCCACCACCGGGCCGTGCTGAAGGATCTGGTGCGTCTGGGCGTGTTGCGCGAGGCATAGGCGGGCCGGGTGCGCTTGCTGCGCGACGCCTTCCTGCCCGATGCGCGCCTGCAGGAGGCCCGCCAGTTGCTGGCCGGCGCCGTGGCCGACCATCTGGCTGCTGGCGTGCACAACCTCACCGGCGGCGGGCCGGGGCGCTTTCTCGAGCAGAGCGTGTTCGCCGACGGCTTGAGCGCGGATTCGGTGCACCAGCTGCACCAGTTGGCCAACCGGCTCTGGGCCGAGGTGCTGGAGCGCGTGGTCGCGGCGGCCGTGCCGCTGTGCGAGCAGGACGAAGGCCTGCCCGACACGCAGCGTTACCGCTTGGGGCTGTTCAGTTTCTCGGCGCCGGATGGCGCAGCGGCGACTGGCGTGCCGGCGGCGGAGCCCGTGACGCCGGCGCCGCAGCCCCACGGCCCGCAGCTTCCGGGGGAAGGTGGTGTGTCCTCTGCCAGGCGCCGCGCGCGCAAGGGCTCGAGTCCGCGAAGACCCAGCCAATAAGAGGTCGAGCGACCTCCCGACCGACACGAGCGCCCATTGATCCCCGGGCGCCGTCCGGGGTGTGTGGGGTCGGCAGTCCGTCGGCTGCGTGGGCGGTGCGGGTGTCGCTCGGCAGCAACGCGCTGCCCGAGCTACGACTTCGCAGCGGCCCTCCCGCGCCAGTGGCAGGCGAATTCCGTACGGTGAGCGGTCCCGTTTGGGACGGCGGCGCCTGGCCGCTCGTGGACACGCCCACGGTGTCCACGAGCGGCGCAGCCGGCCTCACCGGGGGCACGGTGGAGATCAGCGACATCCTGGACCAGGTCGCGTGGAACCTGACCGGCCCGACCATGCAGACCCTGCGCGGGACGGCCGTGCAGGTGGGCGAAGGCAAGGGATGTTCGGCCATCCCCGGTCGGGTCGGGGTCAGCGTCGTCGCTACGCTCGGGTCGCTGCCGCTGGTGGTGACCAAGCTGACTTGCGCCGTCCCGCTCGTCGTGGGTGGCGATACGGGCACGGCCGGTGGCAGCGGTGGCACGTCGCAGCCGGGCGGCGGCGTTGGCACGGCCACGGGTGTTCCAGCGCCGCAGCGACCCCGGCTCCAACTTGCAGGAGGCCCCGCCTCCCTGAGGCTCAGGGTCCGTCGGCCTGTGGGGCAGGCGCCCCGTGCGCGGCCTGCCCGAGCCCGCCCGCTCGTGCGCACGCACTTTGGTACACCTCCAGCGT
>JBILNB010000146.1:0-3893 GCA_044375195.1 Rubrivivax sp.
GATCATCAGGTTCAGCACGACCACCAGGCCGAAGTGCACCATGTCGATGCCCAGCGCCTGCGCCGCCGGGATCAGGATGGGCACGATCACGAGCAGGATGGTGCTGGCGTCCAGCAGGCAGCCCAGCCCCAGCAGCAGCAGGTTGACGACCAGCAGGAACTGGACCTTGGTCAGCTCGAACCCTTCGAGCCACAGCTTGATGTCGTTGGGGATGTTCTCGCGCGTGACGACGTAGTTGAAGACCAGCGCGCCGGCGATCAGGATGCCCACCGAGGCCGTGGACCGGCCGGCCGACACCAGGCTCTCCCAGGTCTGGCGCCAGGTCGTCATGCGCAGCGCCCAGCCGACGACCAGCGCGTAGAGCGCCGCCACGGCAGCGGCCTCGGTGGGCGTCATCACGCCGCCGTAGATACCGCCCAGCAGCACCACCGGCATCAGCAGCGCCGGCATCGCGTACCAGGTGATGCGCGGCAGCTGACGCCAGGGCACGGCCGCCTCGACCGGGAAGTTGTGCTTGCGCGCCATCCAGGTGTTGACCCCGGACATCACGATCGTCATCAGGATGCCGGGCAGGAAGCCGGCCAGGAAGAGGTAGCCCACAGAGGTCTCGGACACCAGCGCGAACAGCACCATCGGGATCGACGGCGGCACGATGGGCCCGATGACCGCCGTCGCCGCAGTGATCGCGGCCGAGTAGCTCGGCGTGTAGCGCCCGTCCTTCATCATCATCTCGGTCGTGACGCGGCCCACGCCCACGGCGTCTGCCACGGCCGAACCCGACATGCCCGAGAAGATCAGGCTCGAGACCACGTTCACGTGCCCCAGCCCGCCGCGGAAGCGGCCCACCAGGGCCTGGCAGAAATACAGCAGCCGGTCGCTGAGCGAGCCCACGTTCATCAGGTTGGCGGCCAGGATGAACAGCGGGATCGCCAGCAGCGTGAAGCTGGTGTACATGCCCTGCAGCAACTGCTCCGCGGCCAGGCCGATGTCCTGGCCCGAGACCCAGAGGTAGACGATGGAGCCGCCGATCATCGACAGCCCGATCGGCGCCCCCAGCGCGCTCAGCACCACGATGATGCCCACCGTCACGGCAAAGGGGTGTGCGGCCAGAAAGTCCATGGCGATTCAGTGCTCGGCCTTGGGGGAGCGGACGGCCTCGATCACCACCCAGGCCTGGCGGGCGATGATCGCCACCGCGAACAGCAGGTAGATCGAGAACACCAGGTGCATGGGCCAGCGCAGCGAGGCCGAGGTCTCGATCTTCATGAAGGTCACGTAGCTCCAGGCGCCGGGCAGGCCGAGACCGAAGATCAGGGCCAGCGCCAGGCCGCAGAACGCGTCGACCATGCGCCGCCCGCGTGGCGACAGCGCATCGCGCAGCAGGTCGATGCGGATCGTGTCGGGCCCGCGGGTCACGAGCGCCGTTCCCCACAGCACCACCCACACCCAGGCCATGACGCAGATCTCCTCGGCCCACGCGGCGGGGGCGTTGAAGACGTAGCGCATCGCGACCTGGTAGATGAAGGTCAGGAACATCACCGCCATCATCAGGCCGGCGATGTCTTCGGAGCGCCGGACGAACCAGCGCAGCCAGAGGGGGGCGTCGGTGGACATGGGGTTCAGGGGGTCAGACGGCGACCTTGGCGCCGCCACGTGAGCGAGAGCAATTCAAGCCCCTCTCCCCTCGCGGGAGAGGGGTTGGGGAGAGGGGGAAACACCGAGGCCTCGGCGCTCACCCCCTCTCCCCCTGCCCCTCCCCCACCAGGGGGGAGGGGAGCAAGGCCCACCCTGGCGCGATCGGATGGCGTGCCGCAGGCACGGCGCGCCTCGCGCACGGGCGCGCGCAGGATCAGAGCGCGTTGATGCGCTCGAGCATCCCCGGCTTCCATTCCTTCACGTACTTGGACTTGGCGATCACGCCCAGGGCGTGGTCACGGAAGGCCTTGCGGTTGGGCTCGTAGACGTCCAGGCCCTTGGTGCGGAAGAAGGCGGCGAGCTGGTTCTCCTCCTTGACGTGCTCGGCCGTGACCGCGGCGCACAGGTCGTCGATCGCCTTGGCCAGCTTGTCCTTGCGCGCGGGGGTCAGGCCGTCCCACAGGGCCTTGCGCACGCCGAGGATGTTGAAGTTCACCAGGTGGCCGGTCAGCACATACTGCCCCAGCACCTCGTAGAACTTCTGCGCGTTGGTCAGCGGCATCGGGTTGTCCTGGCCGTCCACGGCGCCGGTCTGCAGCGCGGTGTAGGTCTCGGTGAAGGCCACCGGCACCGGGTTGGCGCCGAGCGCCGTGCCGATGAACTGCCAGCCCTCGCCGGCGGGCATGCGCAACTTGATGCCCGCCAGGTCTGCCGGGGTCATGACCTTCTTCTTGCCGCGCAGGCTCACGTGGCGCGTGCCCAGGTACCAGGCACCGAGCATCTTGACCCCGAGCTTGTCCTCGGCCATCTGGTACAGCTCCTTGCCGACGTCGCTCGTGAACACCTTCTGGGCGTGGGCCAGGTCGCGGAAGATGTACGGCGCGCCGATGATCCCCCACTCGGGGATCTGGCGCTGGATGTCCGACACCGACAGCGCGCCGAAGTCCATGTTGCCGCGCTGCATGGCCACCAGTTCGGTGCCCTGGCGGAACAGCGTCGCGCCATAGTGCGGCTTGAAGTCGAAGTCGGAGGCGACCGCGGGGCCGAAGCGCTCGTTCAGCAGCTTGCCGCGAACGTCCTGCTCGCTGTGCGCCTCGGAGTAGATCAGGCGCACCTTCTCCTGCGCAAAGGCGGCGGGCGCGGCGGCCGAGGCCGCCATCGCGCCGGCAAACTGCATCCAGGTGCGACGGTCGATGGTCTGGGTCATGGCGGGAACTCCTCTTGGTGTGTGGTGGTGGTGGCCGCGCTTGCCGCGCGGTCCTCGACAAGGCTGCACTCTAGACCCGTCGCGAAGGCCGCACGCTAGGGACTTCCCCCAGCGGCGGGCCGCCTCACGGCACCGCGGCTCGCGGCGCCAGCCCGCTCACGGCGCCGCCTCGCGCAGCGCCTGCTGCAACTCCTCGCGCAGTCCCGGCCGCGCGGCGAAGGGATCGCTCGGGTTGCGGCCGCTCATCACGTCCTCCAGGCGCACCTGCACGCCAGCCAGGCTGCCCGGGTGGCTGTAGATGTAGAAGCGGTCGGCCTCGAGCGCGTCGAACACGAACTGCGCCACCTGCGCGGCGCTGACCTTGCCGCGCGTGACGGCGCGGTCGCTCATCGCCTGCGCCACGATCTGGCTGCGCGTGGGCCGCGCGCCGGGGTCGGCCAGCGCCCCGGGGCGGTTGCGCTCGCTGCGGTGGATGCCGGTGGGCACGAAGTAGGGGCACAGCACGTGCGCGCGCACCTGCTCGGTGACCAGGCTCAGGTCCTGGTACAGCGTCTCCGACAGCGAGACGACCGCGTGCTTGCTCGCGTTGTACACGCCCATGTTGGGCGCGTTCAGAAGCCCGGCCATGCTGGCGGTGTTGACGATGTGGCCGCGCCAGGCGGGGTCGGCCGCAGCCGCCTCCAGCATCATCGGCGTGAACACGCGCACCCCGTGGGCCACGCCCAGCAGATTGACGCCGATCACCCAATCCCAGTCGCGCGCGGTGTGTTCCCAGATCAGCCCCCCGCCGCCGACACCGGCGTTGTTGAAGACGAAGCTCGGCACGCCGAAGGCCTGCCGCGTGGCCGCGCCCAGCGCGTCCACCTCGGCCGCCTTCGACACGTCCAGCCGGAAGGGCAGCACCTGCGCGCCCAGGCCCCGGATCTCGGCCGCCGCGGCCTCCAGCGCGTCGGCCTGCACATCGGCCATGACCACGCGCATGCCGCGCCGCGCCGCGAGCCGGCTCGCCTCCAGGCCGAAGCCGGACGCCGCGCCGGTGATGACGGCGGTG
>JBILNB010000090.1:0-14686 GCA_044375195.1 Rubrivivax sp.
GCCGCCAGGCAGGCCGGCCAGCGCCAGCGCCGCGCCGCCCAGGCGTAGGTGACCAGGTAGGCCACCAGCGCCGGGTGGCAGCGCAGCGTCGCCAGGCAGGTCTCGCGCCCGCGCTCGGCGCCCACGTCCACCATCAGCAGCCCGACGATGGGCCCGCCGATCATCGGCAGGCCGGCCAGCCAGCCCCCGGCCGCATGGCCCCAGCGCCCGGCCACCAGGGAGGCCGCGAGCACGGTGGCGGCGATCAGCGCGAGCTTGATGCCCAGCAGGGTGGCATCGCTCAAGGCTGCGCCTCCATGCCCGGGCGGGCGGGCGGCATGCCGGACGGCTGCAAGGCCCAGAGGCAGGCGGGATCAGGGAAGCTCATCAACGGTATTCTGGCTGCACGCGCCGCAGGGACGGCGCGCCGCCGGGCTACATCAGGCTGGGCAGCCAGAGCACGGTCTGCGGGAACAGGTAGATCAGCAGCACCGCCAGCACCATCAGGCCGAAGAAGGGCAGCGCGGCCCGCGCGAGCCACGTCAGCTCGCGCCCGGTCATCCCCTGCAGCACGAAGAGGTTGAAACCCACGGGCGGGGTGATCTGCGCCATTTCGACCACCAGCACCACGAAGATGCCGAACCACAGCAGGTCGATCCCGGCGGCCTGCACGGTGGGCACCAGCACCGCCATCGTCAGCACCACCATCGAGATGCCGTCCAGGAAGCAGCCGAGCACGATGAAGAAGGCCATCAGCAGCGACAGCAGCGCGAAGGGCGGCAGGGCCAGCCCGCCGATGAAGGCGGCCACCTCGCGCGGCAGGCCGACGAAGCCCATGGCCAGCGTCAGGAAGGACGCGCCGGCGAGGATGAAGCCGATCATGCAGTAGACCCTGCAGGCGGCGGTCAGTCCCTCGACGAAGCTGCGCCGGGTCAGGCTGCCGTCCAGCGCGCCGAGCGCCAGCGCGCCGGCCACGCCCATGGCCGCCGACTCCGTCGCGGTGGCCACCCCGCTGTAGATCGAGCCGATGACCAGCCCGATCAGCGCGAGCACAGGGATCAGGTGCCGCGCGGCGCGCAGCTTCTGCCCGAGCGTCGTCGCCGCATCGGCCCGCGGCACCTGGTCGGGATGACGCAGCGCCCACCAGACGAGGTAGCCGGAGAACAGCGCCATCAGCATCAGCCCCGGCACCACGCCAGCGACGAACAGCTTGGCGATCGACACGTCGGTGGCGACGGCGTAGACGATCATGATGATCGACGGCGGGATCAGCAGGCCGAAGGTGCCGGCGCCGATCTGGTCGAGTTCGCCAACGACGTGGACCGCCTGTCAGGCGGCAAGCTGAAGATCACGGTCCACCCGAACGCCTCGCTGTTCAAGGCCCCCGAGATCAAGCGCGCGGTGCAGGGTGGCCAGGCCCAGCTCGGCGAGATCCTGCTCGTGAACTTCCAGAACGAGTGGCAGATCTTCGGCGCTGACGGCATCCCCTTCCTGGCCGACAGCTATGACGAGGCCGTCAAGCTGTGGCGCGTGCAGCGCCCCATGCTCGAGAAGAAGCTCGCCGAGCAGGGCATGGTGGTGCTGTACGCCGTGCCCTGGCCGCCGCAGGGCATCTACGTTAACAAGCCCATCAACTCGGCGGCTGACCTGAAGGGCGTCAAGTGGCGCGCCTACAGCCCGTCCACCGCGCGCATCGCCGAACTCGTCGGTGCCCAGCCCGTCACGGTGCAGGCGGCCGAGCTGACCCAGGCCATGGCCACCGGAGTGGTCCAGAGCTACATGTCCAGCGGCTCCACCGGCTTCGACACCAAGACCTACGAGCACATCAAGTACTGGTACGACACCCAGGCCTGGCTGCCCAAGAACGCCGTCATCATGAACAAGCGCGCCTTCGACGCGCTGGACAAGCCTACGCAGGATGCGGTGCTGAAGGCCGCGGCTGACGCGGAGGTCCGCGGTCTGGCGGCGAGCAAGCGCGCCAACGGCGAGACGCTGGACAAGCTGCGCGCCAACGGCATGCAGATCCTGCCGCCCTCGGCTCAGCTCAAGGCCGACATGGCCAAGGTCGGCGACGTGATGGTGCGAGAGTGGCTCGAGAAGTCCGGAGCCGAGGGGAAGCAACTGGTGGACGCCTTCCGTCGTTAAACGCGGCCTGGCGGCTATCCCACTGCCCACTGCAGCCCCACGAGCGTGCGCAGGTTCCTGGACGCCCTGTACGACGGCGCCGCCTGGCTGGCGGCGCTGTGCATGGTGGGCCTGCTGGCGATGGTGCTGACCTCCATCGTCAGCCGGCTCGTGCACGTGCACGTGCCAGGCACCGACGCCTACGCCGGCTACCTGATGGCCGGCGCGGGTTTCCTGGCGCTGGCGCACACGCTCAAGCGCAACGAGCACATCCGCGTGACGCTGCTGCTGTCGACCCTGCGCGGCCGCGCGCGGCGCGCGCTCGAGATCTGGGCCCTGGGCGCCGCCACCCTGCTGGCGGCCCTGGGCGCCTTCTACAGCGTGCGCCTGTCCTGGCAGTCGCACCAGTTCAACGACATCTCCACCTCCAACGACGCCACGCCGCTGTGGATCCCGCAGATCGCGATGGCGGCCGGCAACGTGATCCTGTTCATCGCCTTCGTCGACGAGTTCGTGCACGAGCTGCGCGGGCGACGCTCCCACGTGACGCCGGACGAGGCCACGCGCAACGAGTGAAAGCCTGAGAGTCTTTCCCGCATGTCCGACATCGGCATCACCGCGCTGCTCGTCGTCTCGCTGTTCCTGATCCTGGGCAGCGGGGTCTGGATCGGGCTCACGCTTTCGGGCGTGGCCTGGATCGGCATGCAGCTGTTCAGCTCGCGTCCGGCCGGCGACGCGATGGCCGTCACCATCTGGGGCTCGGCCTCGAGCTGGACGCTCACCGCCCTGCCGCTGTTCGTCTGGATGGGCGAGATCCTGTTCCGCACCCGGCTCAGCCAGGACATGTTCCGCGGCCTCGCGCCCTGGATGCAGGCCCTGCCCGGCCGGCTGCTGCACGTCAACGTCGCCGGCTGCACCATCTTCGCCGCCGTCTCGGGCTCGAGCGCGGCCACCTGCGCCACCATCGGCAAGATGAGCCTGCCCGAGCTCGCGCGCCGCGGCTACCCGGACGGCATCGCCATCGGCTCGCTGGCCGGCGCCGGCACGCTGGGGCTGCTGATCCCGCCGTCGATCATCATGATCGTCTACGGTGTCACGGCCGAGGTGTCGATCTCGCAACTGTTCATCGCCGGCGTGCTGCCGGGCCTGATGCTGGCCGGGCTGTTCTCGGGCTACCTGATGTTCTGGGCCTGGCGCCATCCGCACCTGGTGCCGCCGGCAGACGCGCCGCTGCGCCTGCGCGAGAAGCTGCGCGAGTCGCGCCACCTGATCCCGATCGTGGGCCTGATCGTCGCGGTGCTCGGCAGCATCTACAGCGGCATCGCCACCGCCACCGAGGCCGCGGCGGTGGGCGTCGTGGGATCGCTCGTCATCTCGGCCTTGCAGGGCTCGCTGAACTGGGCCACCTTCAAGGAGTCGCTGCTCGGCGGGGTGCGCCTGTACTGCATGATCGCGCTCATCCTCGCGGGGGCGGCCTTCCTGACGCTGAGCATGGGCTACATCGGGCTGCCGCGCCACCTGGCCGAGTGGATCGCCACGCTCGGGCTGTCGAAGTTCGAGCTGCTGCTGGCGCTGATGCTGTTCTACATCCTGCTCGGCTGCTTCCTCGACGGCATCTCGATGGTGGTGCTGACCATGGGCGTCATCATGCCCACGGTGCAGAAGGCCGGCATCGACCCCCTGTGGTTCGGCATCTTCATCGTGCTCGTGGTCGAGATGGCGCAGATCACGCCGCCTGTGGGCTTCAACCTGTTCGTGATGCAGGGCATGACCAAGCGCGACATCGGTTGGATCGCGCGCGTGACTCTGCCCTTCTTCTTCCTGATGATTGCCGCGGTGGGCCTGATCTACCTGTTCCCGGGCATCGTGACGGCCCTGCCGAAGCAGATGATGGGCTGAGAGCCTGAGAATCTGGCAGCCTGAAAGGCTGCTCAGCGCGCGAGCGCGCGCTCCACGGCCCGCGCAGCCATCGTCGAGACCATCGCGGCGCGATAGGCGGCGCTGGCGTGCAGGTCTTCGTTCAGGCCCTCGGGACCGAGCTTGACGGCCTGCGCCGACGCGGGCGTGAAGGACGCGGAGAGCGCCGCTTCCAGCGCCGGCTCCCGGTAGACGCTGGCGCGCGCGCCGGTCACCGCCACGCGCACGCCGCTCGCCGTGCGGGCGACGAAGACTCCGACGATCGCGAAGCGCGAAGCCGGCTGCCTGAGCTTCAGGTAAGCCGCCTGCTGCGGCAGCGGGAAGGTCACCTCGGTCAGCAGTTCGCCGGGCTCGAGCGCCGTCTGGTAGATGCCGGTGAAGAAGTCCGCGGCGGTGATGATGCGCCGGTCGGTGCGCAACCTCGCGTCCAGCGCCAGCACGGCCGCCGGGTAGCACGCCGCCGGGTCGGCGTTGGCAAGCGCGCCGCCCAGCGTGCCCATGCTGCGCACGGCCGGGTCACCGATGCCCTCGGCCAGTTCGGCCAGCGCCGGCAGCACACGCCGCACCTCGGCACTGGCGGCGACGTCAGCGTGGCGGGTCATCGCGCCGACCACGGCCTGCCCGCCCTCGACGCGGATGCCGGTCAGCCCGTCGATACCGCCCAGGTCGACCAGGCGATCCGAGGCCGACATGCGCAGCTTCATCGCCTGCACCAGACTCTGGCCGCCGGCCAGGTAGCGCGCGTCGCCCTCGCAGGCAGCCAAGGCGTCGGCGCGGGAGGCGGGGCGCTGGTAGTCGAAGCGGTACATGCGGTCGGGCTCCTGGGGTGGGCGGGTGTGGTGGCGATTGTGGCAGCGGCAGCCGGGAGCGCGCCAGGCGGCAGGGTCAAACCGCGCAGGAGCGAAAGCCGCAGAAGAGATCGTCGCGCAGCGGCTCGGCGTAGCGCCGGGCCGCCGGGTGCGCCGCGCGCGGGACGGTCCACGACGAGGCGCCGCGCAGCAAGCCCCAGCCCGGGCGCGGGCGTGCCGGGGAGAAGCCGGCGGCCTGTGCGTCGGCGCCGCCCGGGTAGGGCCGGGCGCCGTTGAGCATCCACTCCCAGACATCGCCCCAGACCCAGCCACGCGAGGCGGCGGTGGCGCGCGCGCGCTCCCACTCAGACTCCGCCGGCAGGCGGCGCCCGGCCCAGCGGCACCAGGCCTCGGCCTCGTGCAGGGTCACATGGGCTACCGCCTGCCCGGCCGGCAGGCGCTGCAGGCGGCCGCGGCGCTCGGCGACCACCGCGCCGCGCATCTGCTCCACCCCGCGCGGCGCGCGCCGGCCCTGGGCCTGCACCCAGGCCCAGCCCGCTCGATCCCACCAGCGCGCCTCGTCATAACCACCGTCCTCGACGAACTCGACATAGCGCGCCCAGGAAACGGGCTGGGCGTCGATCTCGCACTCCGGCACCGCCACGGCGTGCCGCCAGCGCTCGTTCGGCGGCACCAGCCCGCCCGGCGGCGAGCCCAGGTGGGCCGGGCCGGCCGGCAGCCAGAGCGGCTCGCGCGGCACGCGCGCCGGCGCCGGGCCGACGGGTGCCGCAGCGTCGCCAGGCTCGACACCCAGCCACTGCGCCGCCTCGGCCAGGCGCTCGGCGAGGCGGTCCTCGTGCAGCAGCGCAAGGCGGTAGACGTGCAGGCCCGCGTCGTCGTCCGCCGCCGAATCGAGCAGTTGCAGCGTCAGCTCCAGCGTGTCGGCCAGGTAGCGCCGCACCGTGTCGGGCGCAGGGATGGCCGCGGTGGCATCGCCAGGGAGCGCGAACCAGGCGTCGGCCTGCGGCTCGACCGAGGGCAGGCGCGGCAGCGCGGCACCGGAGGTCTCGCCCTGGGCGCGCTGCACGTGGCGCGCGATCCAGTGCTCCTGGAACCAGGCAGCGCGGCCGATGCAGTGCCATGGCCGGTGCGGGCTGGCCGCGCCCCCCTGCCAGCACCCGGCACCCTCGAAGGCGGCCAGCCAGCGCAGCGTGCGGTTGCGCGCGTCCATCAGGGCCAACGACAGCTCGTCACGGCCGGCCCGACGCGCGGCCAAGGGGTCGTGCAGGGCCGGGGCTGTGCGCAAGGGCGAGGTCACGAGCTTCCGGCCGACCCGGTGGCACCGCCTGCGGCCACCTTCGGATTCACGTCCGCTCGATGCGGGCGTAGGCGCTGTGGTTGTGGATGGACTCGAAGTTCTCGACGTCCACCGCATAGCGGCCCACGCGGGCATCCGCCTCCAGGCGCAGCGCGACGTCGCGCACCAGGTCCTCGACGAACTTCGGGTTCTCGTAGGCACGCTCGGTCACCCACTTCTCGTCGGCGCGCTTGAGCATGGGCCAGATCTCGCTCGAGGCGCTGTCCTCGGCGAAGCGCACCAGCTCGTGCCACGCCAGCGGCTGCAGCGGCTCGATGCGCATCGTCACGCGCGAGCGCTGGTTGTGCGCGCCGTAGTCGGAGATCTCTTTCGAGCAGGGGCACAGGGTCTTGACCGGCACGCCGACCTCCATCCACACCACCGTCTGCCCGGCGCGGGTCTCGGAGATCCAGCGGCCTTCGTAGTCGAGCAGGCTTGCCAGGCCGGAAACGGGCGCGCGCTTGCGCAGGAAGAAGCTGAACGCGGCCTCGATCCGGCCCTCGGTGGCGTCCAGGCGCTCGAGCATGACCGCATGGCGCTGCGCCAGCGTGGGGGCGTCCAATGGCACGTCCAGCGCGTCCAGCCAGGCAATGAAGCGCGACATGTGCGTGCCCTTGCGCTCGGCCGGCAGCGCCACATCCAGCGCCCACAGCGCGGCAGTCGTCTGCACCGCGCCCGCCACGTGCAACTGCAGCGGGTAGCGCACGTCCTTGATGCCCACGCGCTGGATCGCCAGCCGCCGATGGTCGGCAGAGCCCTGCGTGTCGGGAATGTGGAGGGCGTCGGTGAGATTAGTCATCGGGTGGGAGGATGCCACCGATCGCTCGGCCTGGCGTTCGGTCGGTTGAATCGCCGCGTTCGATCGGGCTGAAGGGCGTGTCGGTGACTCAGGCGGCGCGAACCTCGGCGGGTTCGCGGGCCGCGGCGAGCGCCGCACCGAAGCGCTCGACGATCGCACGCTCCATACCCGCGGCATCCAGCCCGCACAGCGCCAGCAGCTTGCCCGGGTCGCCGTGCTCGATGAAGCAATCCGGCAGGCCCAGCTGCAGCAGCGGGCGCTCGATGCCAGCCGCCGCGAGGGCCTCGGCCACGGCGCTGCCGGCGCCGCCCATGATGCTGCCCTCCTCGAGCGTGACGACGGCGTCATGGGCGCGCGCCAGCTCGCAGGCCAGCGCCGCATCCAGCGGCTTGATGAACTTCATGTCCGCCACCGTCGCGTCCAGCGCCTGCGCAGCGGCCAGCGCCGGGTGCAGCAGGGTGCCGAAGGCGAGGATGGCGATGCGGCGCCCGTGCCGCCGCACCTCACCCCGCCCCCAGGGCAGGGCTTCGAGCGCCGGCTCGACGGCGGCGCCCACGCCGGCGCCGCGCGGGTAGCGCACGGCCGCCGGGCCGTTGTGGCGGAAGGCGGCCGTCAGCGCCTTGCGGCACTGGTCTTCGTCCGAGGGAGCGATGAGCGCGACGTTGGGCACGCAGCGCAGGTAGGCGATGTCGTAGGCGCCGGCGTGCGTGGCCCCGTCGGCGCCGACGAGGCCGGCGCGGTCGAGCGCGAACATCACCGGCAGGTTCTGGATCGCGACGTCGTGGATGAGCTGGTCGTAGCCGCGCTGCAGGAAGGTGGAGTAGATAGCCACCACCGGCTTGACGCCCTCGCAGGCCATGCCGGCGGCCAGCGTCACCGCGTGCTGCTCGGCGATGCCCACGTCGTGGTAGCGGCCGGGAAAGCGCTTGTGGAACTCGACCATGCCCGAGCCCTCGCGCATGGCCGGGGTGATGGCCACGAGGCGCGCGTCGGCCTCGGCCATGTCGCACAGCCACTGGCCGAAGATCTGCGTGAAAGTGGGCTTGGAAGGCGCGCTCTTCGGGAAGCCCTCGGACGGGTTGAACTTGCCCGAGGCCGCGTGGTACTTCACCGGGTCGGCCTCGGCCGGCTTGTAGCCGTAGCCCTTCTTCGTGACGACGTGCAGGAACTGCGGCCCGCGCTTATCGCGCAGGTTCTCCAGAGTGGGGACGAGCGCTTCCAGGTCGTGGCCGTCGATCGGGCCCACGTAGTTGAAGCCGAACTCCTCGAAGATGGTGCCAGGGACGACCATGCCCTTGGCGTGCTCCTCGAAGCGGCGCGCCAGCTCGAACAGCGGCGGCGCGTTGCGCAGCACGCTCTTGGCGCCCTCGCGCGCGGCGGCGTAGAACTTGCCGCTCATCAGCCGCGCCAGGTACTTGTTCAGCGCCCCCACCGGCGGGCTGATCGACATGTCGTTGTCGTTCAACACGACCAGCATGTCGACGAGCTTGCCCTCGTGCGGGTCACCGGCGTTGTTCAGGGCCTCGAAGGCCATGCCGGCGGTCAGGGCGCCGTCGCCGATCACGGCGACCACGTGCCGCTTCTCGCCCTTGAGCTGCGCCGCGCGCGCCATGCCCAGCGCGGCCGAGATCGAGGTCGAGCTGTGGCCGACGCCGAAGGTGTCGTACTCGCTTTCCTCGCGCCGGGGGAAGCCGCTGACGCCACCGAGCTGGCGCAACGTGTGCATGCGCTCGCGCCGGCCGGTGAGGATCTTGTGCGGGTAGGTCTGGTGGCCAACGTCCCAGACCAGCCGGTCGTGCGGGGTGTCGAAGACGTAGTGCAGGGCCACGGTCAGCTCGACGCTGCCGAGGTTGCTGCCGAAGTGCCCGCCGGTCTGGCTGACGGTGTCAACGACGGCCTGGCGCACCTCGTCGGCGACCTGGCGCAACTGGCCGCGCGGCAGGCTGCGCAGATCCGCAGGCACGTCGATACGGGTCAGTAGCGGCCCGGTCATGGCTCCTCCCTCCTGTCAGCTTTCGCGTTGGACGACACGGTCGGCCAGGGTTTGGAGCATGGCGCAGGCGCCCAGGCCACTGTCCGAGAGCGCGGCCTGCGCCCGCGCGCGCAACTCCTGCGCATAGGCGCGCGCGCCGTCGAGCCCGAGCAGCGAGACGTAGGTCGGCTTGTTGTGCTGCTGGTCCTTGCCCGCGGTCTTGCCCAGCACCACGGAGGACTGCGTCACGTCCAGGATGTCGTCGACAACCTGGAAGGCCAGGCCCACGGCCTCGCCATAGGCCTCGAGCGCACGCTCGGCCGTGGGCGAGGCCTCGCCGCAGGCCACGCCCATCATGACGCTGGCCTTCAGCAGCGCGCCAGTCTTGCGGCGGTGCATGTCTCGCAGCACTTCCTCGGCCAAGGGCTTGCCCACGCTGGCCAGGTCGATGGCCTGGCCACCGGCCATGCCGGCGTGCCCGGCCGCTCGCGCCAGCAAGGCGCACAGGCGCGCCTGCGCGGGCACCGGCACGTCGTCGCCGGCGGTCAGCACATCGAAGGCCAGGGCCTGCATCGCATCACCGGCCAGCATGGCCAAGGCCTGCCCGTACTGCACGTGCACGGTGGGCTTGCCACGCCGCAGCACGTCGTTGTCCATGCAGGGCATGTCGTCGTGCACGAGGGAATAGGCGTGGATCAGCTCGACAGCCACCGCCGCCCTCAGCGCCGCCAGCGACTGGCCTGACACCGCCTGGCAAGCCGCCAACACCAGCAGCGGACGCAGGCGCTTGCCGCCATCGAGCACGGCATAGCGCATGGCCTCGCCCAGGCCGCCTGGGGCGTCGCCGGGGACCCAGCGACCCAGGGCTTCCTCGACCGTCGACAAGGCGATGCGGGACCAAGTGTCGAAGCCTGGGGGTGTCATCCGCCCTCCCGTGGGCCAGGGCCGCGGCGTCCGGCACGACGGATCGAAAGCCTCATGCCTCGCTCCAGGACACGAGTTGGCCTTCTTCCAGCACCTTGACCTGGTCCTCGACGGCCTTCAGCCGGTCACGGCAGAAGGAGAGCAGCTCGACACCGCGGCGGTAGCCGTCGAGCAACTGGTCCAGCGGCATCTGCCCGCCCTCCATCGCCGTCACCAGGCGCTCGAGTTCAACCGCCGCCGCCTCGTAACTGGCCGGCTCGGCCACGGCAGGCGCCCCGATCGGGACGGCGGATCTGTCGGCAAGCACACTCATCCCGAGATTCTAGGACCAGGGCCGACGCGCCCCGCCATCGGCCGGGCAGCCCGCCGCAGACGCCCGACCCCGCCGCGGCGCCGGAACAAGCCCGGGTCGGAAGACTCCGACAGCGGCCCTGGCTAGAATCCCGCTCCCTCGTGACGGCAGCGGCCCGAAAAGCCCTGACGTCGCCCTCCACAGACTCACCCGCGGGGCCTCCGGGTGGGGGTTTGACATCCCGTTCATGGAGATCCTGGGATCATGTCCGACCTGAGCGTCAGTCTCCGAGCTCTCGAGCGCGCGCGCTCGCAACTGTCGGTGTCGAGCTACTTCGACCCCGAGCTCTACCAGCGCGAGCAGGCGCTGATATTCAGCCGTTTCCCGCGCTACCTCGGCCACGAACTCAGCGTGCCCGAGCCGGGTGACTACCACGCCCTCGCGCACGAGGGCAACGGGCGGGCCCTGGTGCGCACCGAGCGCGGCGTCGAACTCGTCTCCAATGTCTGCCGCCACCGTCAGGCCGTGATGCTGAAGGGCCGCGGCAACACGGGCCGGCACATCGTCTGCCCGTTGCACCGCTGGACCTACGGCCTGGACGGCCGGCTCGTCGGTGCGCCCCACTTTTCCGAGGACCCCTGCCTGAACCTGCGCAACTACGGGGTGCAGCGCTGGAACGGCCTGCTCTTCGATGCCGCGTCGGGCCAGCGCAGCGTCGCGGAGGACCTGGCCGGCCTGGGCGTGGCCGGCGAGCTCTCCTTCGAGGGCTATGTCTACCACTCGTCCCAGGTGCACGACTGCGCCTACAACTGGAAGACCTTCATCGAGGTCTACCTCGAGGACTACCACGTGGCGCCCTTCCACCCCGGGCTGTCGGGCTTCGTCGACTGCGCCGACCTGCGCTGGGAGTTCGGCGCGCAGCACTCGGTGCAGACGGTGGGCGTCAACAAGGCCTTGTCGCGGCCCGGGTCCGACACCTACGGGCCCTGGCACCGCGCGGTGCTCGAGCGTCACGGGGGCCGCACGCCCGAGCACGGCGCGATCTGGCTGACGCTGTACCCCACAGTGATGGTGGAGTGGTACCCGCAGGTGCTCGTCGTGTCCTCGCTCTTCCCGCAGGGGCCGCAGCGCACGCTCAACCTCGTCGAGTTCTTCTACCCCGAGGAGGTGGCCGCCTTCGAGCCCGAGTTCGTGCAGGCGCAGCAGGCCGCCTACGCGGAGACCATGATCGAGGACGACGAGATCGCCCTGCGCATGGACGCCGGCCGGCGCGCACTGATGGAGCGCAGCGACGACGAGGCCGGGCCCTACCAGAGCCCGATGGAAGACGGCATGCAGCACTTCCACGAGTGGTACCGGCAGGCGATGGAGCTCCCGGGCGGGCGCGAGGCTGGCACAGCGGGGCGGTAGGCGCTTGACGCGGGTCAAGGCGCGTTTTCCATGGCGCGCCACACTGGCTTCGGGGCGGCGAGAGCAGCCTCCCCGCCAAGCCACCCGAGGACCCCGATCATGTACCGCAGCATCCTGGTGCCCACCGACGGCTCCGACATCTCGACCCAGGCCGTGAAGGCGGCCGCTTCCCTGGCCAAGCTCAGCGGCGCCCAGTTGCATGTGCTGAGCGTCAAGGAGCCATTCCCCTACAGTGCCATCTCCGAAATGCAGCCTGTGCCGCCGCAGGAGTTCTTCGACGCACAGGAGCGCATGGCACGCAGCCGCGTCGAGGCCGCCGCCGATGCCGCGCGCGCCGACGGGCTGAGCATCGACGGCGCCACCGTCGAGGCGCTGCACCCCTGGGAGGCGATCCTGGACCATGCGAAGAACCGCCAGTGCGACCTCATCGTGATGGCCTCGCACGGCCGGCGTGGCATCAGCGCCCTGCTGCTGGGCAGCGAGACGCAGAAGGTGCTGACGCACAGCCCCATCCCGGTGCTCGTCATCAAGTGAGCCCCTTCCCGGGGCTACCGCTCCGGGCCCCGCAGAACGCGTGCAGCGGCAGCCCGGGCGTCAGTGCGCGTGCCCGTGCAGCACGCGGGTGGTCACGGCCACCACCAGCAGGCCGGTGGCCAGCCAGACCACCTGCCGCAGCGTGTGCTTCAGCGACAGGCGCTGCTGCAACTGCGGCAGCAGATCGGCCACGGCCACATAGATGAAGCTGCTCGAGGCGACGACCAGCAGGTAGGGGAACAGCGCCTCCCAGGGGCCGACGACGAAGTAGCCGATCACGCCCCCGGCCACCGAGGCCAGGCCCGACAAGGCATTGAACATCAGGGCGCGGGCGCGCGAGAAGCCCGCGTTCAGCAGCACGATGTAGTCGCCCGCCTCCTGCGGGATCTCGTGCGCGATGACGGCGATCGCCGTGACCACGCCCAGTTGCGTGTCGGCCAGGAAGGCGGCGGCGATGATGATGCCGTCGCAGAAGTTGTGGATGCCGTCACCCACCAGGATGCCCAGGCCGCCACGGCCCGCCTGCTCGGCGTCGAACTCGTGGTGGTGGTGGTGCCCGTCACCCTCGTGATGGTGACCGTGGCGGTAGAGCTCGGCCTTTTCCAGCAGCCAGAAGAAGAGCAAGCCGGCCAGCAGGGTCAGGAAGAGCTCGTGCGTGTCGGCCCCGCTTTCGAAGGCCTCGGGCAGCACGTGCAGCAGCGAGGTCCCGAGCAGCACGCCGGCCGACAGACTCACGAGCCCCTGGACCACGCGCCCCAGCAGGCTCAGTGTGAGCGTGGAGGCGATCAGGACGGACAACAGGCCGCCGGCCAGCGTCGCGATGCAGATGTAGAGCAAAGTCATGCCCACAGCATAGCGAAGCTGTCAACACCCCCAACCCAGCCCGCGGGCGCGGCGGGCCCGCCGCAGCGGGCGCTCAAGAGAAAACGCCGGGCCGTCCCAAGTTTTCTTGACCCCCTCGGGGGGCGGGCTGGGCGCAGCCCGGCCCTGGGGGCGCTCTCAGACGCCGTGCGTGCGGAACCACTCGAGGCAGCGCCGCCAGCCGTCGGCCGCGGCCTCGCGCCGGTAGCTCGGCCGGTAGTCGGCATGGAAGGCGTGCGGCGCATCGGGGTAGACCTGGAACTGGCTGCGGCGGGCGGCGACGCTGCCGCCGGCCAGCGCCGTCTTCTTGCGCTCCACGGTGTCGAGCGGGATGCCCGTGTCCTGCCCGCCGTACAGGCCCAGCACCGGGGCCTTCAACTCGCCCGCCACGTCCACCGGGTGCCGCGGGGTGAGCGCGCTCGGCTGCCCGACCAGCCGGCCGTACCAGGCCACGCCCGCCTTGACCGCCGGGTTGTGCGCCGCGTACAGCCAGACGATGCGGCCGCCCCAGCAGAACCCGGTGACGCCCACGCGCTGCGCGTCCGCGCCCTGGGTCGCAGCCCAGGCCAGGCAGGCGTCGAGGTCGCCCATGACCTGGCCGTCCGGCACCTTGGCGATGATCTCGGACATCAGGCGCGCGATCTCACCGTAGGACTGCGGGTCGCCCTGGCGCGCGAACAGCTCGGGCGCGATCGCGAAGTAGCCTTCCTTGGCGAAGCGCCGGGCGATGTCGGCGATGTGCTCGTGCACGCCGAAGATCTCGCTGATCACCAGCACCACGGGGGCGTTGGCCCGGCCTGCCGGCGCGGCACGGTAGGCCGGCATCTTGAAGCTGCCCACGGGGATGTCGACCTCGCCGACGACCAGGCCGGCGGCGTCGGTCTTGATCGTCGTCTGCGCCACCACCGGCAAGGCCGCGGCGGCGAAGCCGGCGCCCAGCGCCGTGCGGGTGAAGCCGCGGCGGCTGAGGCCACCGGCGGGCACGAGGGTGTCGAATTCTTCTTGCAGCATGGGCAACTCCAGCAGTGCGGTGAAGGCCCGGTTCGAGCCGTCGGCAGTCTAGGGACAGGCGGGTTTCCCACCGTCCCCGAGGGACAAGCCACAGCCCGTCTCACCGGACGATGCAGCCCAGGGCGCGATCAGTGCGCCTCCTCCCAGTTCGCGCCCACGCCCACCTCGGCCAGCAGCGGCACGCTGAGCTCGGCCACGCCGGCCATCAGGCGCGGCACGGCCTCGCGCACCCATCCGAGCTCGGCCTCGGGAACCTCGAACACCAGTTCGTCGTGCACCTGCATGATCATCTTCGTCGCTCGGCCCTCGCGGTCCAGCGCGTCCTGCACGGCGATCATCGCGAGCTTGATCAGGTCGGCCGCCGTGCCCTGCATCGGCGCGTTGATCGCCTGGCGCTCGGCGCCGCCGCGCCGGGGCCCGCTGCCGCCAAGGATCTCCGGCAGCGCCAGGCGGCGGCCGAAGACGGTCTCGACGTAGCCGAGCTGGGCCGCGCGCGCCTTGGTCTCCTCCATGTAGCGGCGCACGCCGGCAAAGCGCGCGAAGTAGCGCTCGATGTAGTCGCGCGCGGCCTTCTGCTCGATGCCCAGGCTCTGCGCCAGGCCGAAGGCGCCCATGCCGTAGATGAGGCCGAAGTTGATGGTCTTGGCGTAGCGCCGCTGCTCGCTCGTGACCTCCGCCGGCGGCACGCCGAACACCTCGCCCGCGGTGGCGCGGTGGA
>JBILNB010000128.1:0-6772 GCA_044375195.1 Rubrivivax sp.
CGCCTGGCCGAGTCCCTGGCCGAGCACCGCGCGCTGATGGCGGCCATCGACCGCGGCGACGCCGCGGCCGCGCGCGCGCTGATGCAGGAGCACTTCGCCCACGGGCTCGAGGCCGCCGCGGGCTGAGGCCGCTGGAAGGGCTGAGCCTCCCGACACACGCAAGGGAGCGCGGTGCGGCCGCGCTCAGAACACCTCGGTGTCGACCTCGGAACTCGCCTGCGCGTTGTAGCGCGGGCCGCTGACCGTGCCCTGGTGGATCAAGGCCCCGGCGCGCTGCAGCACCGCGGCCGGCACCTGCACGCCCCAGGCGGCAATGTCCTCGCGCAGGTGGTCCAGGCTCGTCGTGCCGGGGATCGGGATCACGTCCTCCCCCTGCGCCAGCAGCCAGGCCAGGGCCAGCTGTGCCGGCGTGCAGCCCGCCTCGGCCGCCAGGGCCTCGTAGGCCGGCAGCAGCGCCAGGTTGCGCGCGTAGTTCGCGGGCTCGAAGCGCGGCATGCCGCGGCGGATGTCCTTCTCGTGCAGGCCCGCGACATCGCGCAGCGTGCCCGTCAGGAAGGCGCGCGCCACCGGGCTGAAGGCGACGAAGGCCGCGCCGACCTCGCGGCAAGCCTGCAGCACCGCGATCTCCGGGTTGCGCGTCCACAGCGAGTACTCGGTCTGCACCGCAGCGATGGGGTGCACCGCGTGCGCGCGCTTCAGCGTCGCCGCCGAGACCTCGCTCAGGCCGAGCGCGCGCACCTTGCCTTGTTCCACCAGGCGCGCCATCGCGCCGACCGACTCCTCGATCGGCACCTTCTTGTCCCAGCGGTGCAGGTAGTACAGGTCGATGACGTCCGTGCCCAGACGTCGCAGGCTGTCCTCGCAGTTGCGCTGGATGGCCTCGGGGCGGCCGTCGATGACGCGCTTCGTCCCGTCCGGGAACTGCACGCCGGCCATGCCGCCCTTGCTGGCCAGAGTGATGCGATGACGGTGCGGCTTCAGCACCCTGCCCACCAGCGTCTCGTTCGCGCCGAAGCCGTACAGCGCCGCCGTGTCGAACAGCGTGACGCCGAGCTCCAGCGCCGCGAGCAGCACGCGCTCGCCCTGCTCGGGCGTGGGCGGCACCCCGTAGGCGTGGCTCAGGTTCATGCACCCCAGGCCGATGGGGGCGACTTCGAACGGACCGATGCGGCGTGTCGTCATGACGGCATTCTCGCCCTTCGCGGCCCTGCGACGTGGTCGCCCAGGCCCGGGCCGAGTTCCTGGTTCAGGCAGCCAGCTGCTGCTCCAGCGCGTGCAGCACCTCGTAGCAGGGCAGCACCTGGGCGACGCTGGCGTTGGGCTCGCGGCCCTCGCGGATGGCGGCGAAGAACTCGCGGTCCTGCAGCTCGATGCCGTTCATCGACACGTCGACCTTCGACACGTCGATCTTCTCCTCCTTGCCGTTGACGAGGTCGTCGTAGCGCGCGATGTAGGTGCCGGTGTCGCCGATGTAGCGGAAGAAGGTGCCGAGCGGCCCGTCGTTGTTGAAGGACAGGCTGAGCGTGCAGATCGCGCCGTTGGCGGCCTTGAGCTGGATGCCCATGTCCATCGCGATGCCCAGCGTCGGGTGGATGGGCCCCTGGAGCGCGTGGGCCTGGACGATGGGGCTGCGCGCCTGGTAGGCGAACAGGTCCACCGTGTGCGCGGCGTGGTGCCACAGCAGGTGGTCGGTCCAGCTGCGCGGCTGGCCCAGCGCGTTCATGTTCGTACGGCGGAAGAAGAAGGTCTGCACGTCCATCTGCTGGATCTGGTACTCGCCGGCCAGGATGCGCCGCCGCACCCACTGGTGGCTCGGGTTGAAGCGCCGGGTGTGGCCGCACATCGCCACCTTGCCCGTCTCCTTCTGCAGGGCCACCACGGCCTGGCCGTCCTTCAGCACGTCGCACAGCGGGATCTCCACCTGCACGTGCTTGCCGGCGCGCAGGCAGGCGAGCGACTGCTCGGCGTGCATCTGCGTGGGCGTGCACAGGATGACGGCGTCCACTTCCTGGATGGCCAGGCTGTCGGCCAGGTCGGTGCTGACGTGGGCGATGCCGTACTTGTCGGCCACCTCCTTCGTCTTCGCGTACTCGCGGCCGACGAGCGAGACGACCTCGACGTCGGGGATGTTGCGGATGCCGTCCAGGTGCTTGATGCCGAAGGCGCCGGCCCCGGCGAGGGCGACCTTGATCGTCATGTTCAGTTCTCCAGGATGAGGTGGCCGACCGCCGTGTTGGAGGCCGGCACGTGATAGAAGCGGTGCGCGACCCGCGGCTTGGCGCCGCCGGCCACGTCGGCCATCGCGCCGCGCGCGATCAGCCACATCACGAGCTCGATGCCCTCGCTGCCGGCCTCGCGCACGTACTCGATGTGCGGCACCTGCGCCAGCGCCGCCGGCTCGTCGATCAGGCGGTCGAGGAAGCGCTTGTCCCACTCCCGGTTGATGAGCCCGGCGCGCGGCCCCTGCAGCTGGTGGCTCATGCCGCCCGTGCCCCAGATCTGCACGTTCAGGTCCTCGTCGTAGGACTCCACGGCGCGCCGGATGGCCTGGCCGAGCGCAAAGCAGCGCCGCCCCGAGGGCACGGGGTACTGCACCACGTTGACGGCGAAGGGGATCACCGGGCAGGGCCAGGCGCCAGCCTGCGGGTCCTGGGCGCCGCACATCAGGCTCAAGGGCACGGTCAGGCCGTGGTCGACGTCCATGCGGTTGACGATGGTGAGGTCGAAGTCGTCCTGGATCACGCTCTGCGCGATGTGCGAGGCGAGCCCGGGGTGGCCCTGGACCACCGGCACCGGGCGCGGGCCCCAGCCCTCGTCGGCCGGCCGGTACTGCGCCGCGGTGCCGATGGCGAAGGTGGGGATCAGGTCCAGGCTGAAGGCGGTGGCGTGGTCGTTGAAGACCAGGAAGATGACGTCGGGACGGTTCTGCCGCATCCACTGCTTGCTGAACTCGTAGCCGGCGAAGACCTTCTGCCAGTAGGGCTCGCCGCTCTTGCCAAGGTCGAGCGCGGCGCCGATGGCCGGGACGTGGGAGGTGTAGACGGAGGCGGTGATGCGGGCCATGGTGTCAGAACCCCGCGGTCTTGCTGCTGCCCTGGGGCTGGCGGTACGGCTGCGCGCTGCCGTCCTCGCCCAGGCAGCGGTTGCCTTCGACGCTGCGGCCGCCGGCGATCATCATGTCGCGGTACTCCTCTTCGGTCATGCCGGTCATGCTGCCGGCCATCTGCTGGAAGCTCTTGCCGTAGGTGGCGCCGATCTTGGCCAGGAAGTAGATGTTGCCGCCCTCGGCGATGCAGCGGTTCAGGTCGCGCGCGAGCACGGCCTGCTTCTGCGCCTCGGTCATGGGCCACTGGTCGAGGTAGGCGCGGGGATCGGCCAGGAATGCCTGGCGGTTGTCGGCCTTCATCAGGCTCATGCAGAACTGGTTGAGGTGGTAGCCCTTGCGGGACTGCTCGGCGTCGAAGATGGTCGTGCCGGGGATGTCGAGATAGGGTTTGTGGAGGGCCATGTCAGCCTCCTTGATGTGGCGGTCGAACGGGGTGGCTTTCGCGGGGAGTTCGGTCTAGGTTCCTGTCGAGGCCGTACTGGGGTTGGCTTGCCTGCGTTTTACAAGCCTGCGCTTCGCGGGCCATCGGGGCGAGGCGACCCCCTCCGCACACCACGAAAGGCCGGGCGCCGGCTCGCGAGCCGAGGCGGGCGGCGAGCCCCCTCCGCTCATGCCAAGCGCCGGAGCGCTTGGCGCTCGCCAGGCACGAACAGTCCCCCGGACTGTTCGTGTCCGGGCTCGCTCCCCCGGCCCGGGCTGCGCCCGGCCCTCCTCCTTTACTTCGCTGCGGGGGCTCACCACCCGCCTCGGCCAGCCCGCATCTCGGAGACCCCACCGTGGGCGAGCCACCATCTACGCGGCCCGGTGGGGCGGGGTACCCTGCGCAGCGAAGTAAAGGGGGAGACGGCGGCCGCAGGCCGACGGCGGAGGACATGAGCGGAGCAGGGTACCCCGCACCGCCGGGCTCGAGAGGATGGAGCCCAGCGGATGGGAAGCGGTGGGTCACCGCCCCTCCTCCGGCCAATACAAGCGCATCGGGTTGTCCACCAGCAGCTTGCGCTGGAGCTCGGGCGTGGGGGCGATGTGCGGGATGAAGTCCACCAGCAGGCCGTCGTCGGGCATGTGGTCCTTCAGATTGGGGTGCGGCCAGTCGGTGCCCCAGAGCACGCGGTCGGGGAACTCCTCGACCACGCGGCGGGCGAAGGGGACGACGTCGCGGTAGGCGGCCTGCTCGCCGCGCAGCGCCGGCGGGCCCGCCACGCTCAGGCGCTCGGGGCAGCTCACCTTGCTCCAGACATTGGCGTGCTCGCGCATGAAACGCAGGAACAGGCTGAACTCGGGGCCGTCAAGCGGCTTGCGCACGTCGGGGCGGCCCATGTGGTCCACCACCACCGTCGTCGGCAGCGCAGTGAAGAAATCCCACAGCTCGGGCAGGTCCACCGCCTCGAAGTAGATCACCACGTGCCAGCCCAGCTGCGCCACGCGGGCGGCGATCTCCATCAGCTCGTCCTTCGGCGTGAAGTCCACCAGGCGCTTGACGAAGTTGAAGCGCACGCCGCGCACGCCGGCGGCGTGCAGGGCCTGCAGCTCGGCGTCGCTGACGCTGCGGCGCACCGTGGCCACGCCGCGCGCGCGGCCGCCGCTGGCCATGCAGGCGTCGACCAGCGCCCGGTTGTCGGCGCCGTGGCAGGTGGCCTGCACGATCACGTTGCGCGCGAAGCCCAGGTGGTCGCGCAGCGCGAACAGCTGCTGCTTGCTCGCGTCGCAGGGTGTGTACTTGCGCTCCGGGGCGAAAGGAAACTCCGCGCCCGGGCCGAAGACGTGGCAGTGCGCGTCCACGCTGCCCGGCGGCAGCACGAAGCGCGGCTTGCTCGGGCCGGCGTACCAGTCCAGCCAGCCGGGGGTCTTCTGGAA
The DNA here is from genome assembly GCA_044375195.1 of Rubrivivax sp. Lineage (GTDB taxonomy): Bacteria > Pseudomonadota > Gammaproteobacteria > Burkholderiales > Burkholderiaceae_C > Rubrivivax. Next base: position 4,961 of record JBILNB010000128.1, read on the forward strand.
GACGGACTCGGTCATGTCAGCAATCCTTGTGCGGGTGCAGGTGGGCCAGCAGGCGGTCGGCCTCGGTGCGCCAGTCGGCGCTGCGCGCGAAGCCGGGCTCGCCGCGCACGCCGAACAGGCCCTCGTCGGCGAGGTCGGCCACCCAGGCCTGGCGCTCGGCCGTGCCGGCGGCCGACCAGGGCTCGAGCCCGGCCTCGCGTACCGTCTGCGCCACCTCGCGCACCTCCTCGCTGCGGCGGCGGCCGTGCTCGATCACGCGCTGGAAGAAGTAGGCGCCCTGCTTCTCCCAGTCGATGCCGGGGAAGGTCTCGCGCAGCGAGGCGATCACCGCGTCCTCGACGCCGTAGTGACGCGCCGTGGTGAAGCTCTCGATCACCATCGCCTCCAGGCCCTTGATCATCACGCTGCGGCACATCTTCGTGGCCGAGGCGACGCCGAGCTGCTCGCTCGCCACCTTCGAATCGAAGCCGATCGCGTTCAGGCGCGGCTGCAGCGCCGGGGCGTGCGGGCCGCCCAGCAGCAGCGGAACCTTGATGCGGTAGGGCGGCACCGAGGTCATCACCGCGCCCTCGACGTAGCGGCCGCCCGCGCCGTCCACCAGGGCGGCAGCACGGATCTTGGCCCCTGGCGAGGCCGAGTTGAAGTCCAGGAAGAAGGCGCCCGGCTTCAGGCCCGGCGCGCAGTCCTGCGCCACCGGCACCGCCTGGCTGGCCGTGACCGCGCTGATGACGAGGTCGGCGCCAGCCACCGCCTGCGCGTGGCCGGCCTCGAGCCGCACGCCCAGGCGCAGCGCGTGCTCGCGCATCGGTTCGCCCGCCTCGCCGCGCAGCTTGAGGTCGAAGGCGCAGACCTCCACCCCCTGCGCGCGCAGGTCCTCGGCCAGGATGCGGCCGACCTCCCCAAATCCGATCAGGGCGACGTCCACCGGGCCGCCCTCAGTCGACGTAGCGCAGGCCCGCCTTCTGCAGGGCCTCGCGCATCTTGTACAGGTCCAGGCCGATCTCGCCCGCGGCGAGGCGGCGGCGCTTCTCGCCCTCGTTGGCCTCGCGCGCGGCAGCGGCGTCGGCCACCGCGGGCACGATGCCCGCCGGCACGATGACGACACCGTCGTCGTCGGCCACGACGGCGTCGCCCGGGTTGACCACGGCCCCGGCACAGACCACCGGCACGTTCACCGAGCCCAGCGTCGCCTTGACCGTGCCCTTGGAGCTGATCGCCTTGCTCCACACCGGGAAGCCCATCTCGGTGAGCGTCTTCACGTCGCGCACGCCGGCGTCGATGACGAGCGCGCGCGCGCCCTTCGCCTTGAAGGAGGTGGCGAGCAGGTCGCCGAAGTAGCCGTCGGTGCACTCGGCCGTGATCGCCGCGACGACGATGTCGCCGGGCTGGATCTGCTCGGCCACCACGTGCATCATCCAGTTGTCGCCCGGGTGCAGCAGCACGGTCACCGCGGTGCCCGAGACCTGGGCGCCCGGGTAGATCGGGCGCATGTAGGGCTGCATCAGGCCGAGCCGGCCCATGGCCTCGTGCACGGTGGCGCTGCCATAGGCGGCCATGCGGTCCGTGGCCTCGCGTTCGGCGCGCTCGATGCGGCGCCTCACGACGCCAAGTTCCTGGGGGTGTCCTTGCATGGGGGTCTCTCCTGTGTCGTGTCCGGTGCGGCGGGCGTCAGCGCCCCTGCGTCTTCAGCGCCGCGTCCAGGCGCGGGTAGACGCGGCGGGCATTGCCCTCGTAGATCTGCTGCTTCTGCGCCGGGGTGAGCTGGGTGCTGGCCTCGATGTAGCGCTTGGTGTCGTCGAAGTTGAAGCCCGT